>NZ_JBQENY010000009.1:0-271503 GCF_052044915.1 Sphingopyxis sp. 22461 | reverse complement strand
ACGGACGCCGACGGCCTAGGCACGGGCTATGTGATGCGGCGGGTGCTGGCGGAGGTGTCGCCGGCGAAGATATTGGCGGGTCCGCCGCCGTCGCTGCTGGAGGATCTCGGCCGCGAGCTGGCGCGCATCCACAGCATCCCGCTGGACCGCGTGCCCGCTGCGATCCCGCTGATGGACACGGCGACGGCGCTGGCGGAGCTGCGCGCGCGCTTCCTGTCGTACGGCGGCGACCGCCCGGTGATCGCGTTGGCGATCAGATGGTGCGAGGAGCATCTGCCCGCGCCCGCCGATCCGGTGCTCGTCCATGGTGATTATCGCATGGGCAATGTCATGGTCGATGCGGACGGGCTGGCGGCGGTGCTCGACTGGGAGCTGGCGCACCGCGGCGATGCGCATGAGGACCTCGCGTTCGGCTGCATGACGGTGTGGCGCTTCGGCGCGCTCGATAAACCGGCGTTCGGGGTCGGCAGCCTCGAGGAGTATTTTGCGGCCTATGAGGCGGCGGGCGGGGTGACGGTCGACAGGGGCCGCTTCCGCTTCTGGCTGATCTATCGCACCTTGTGGTGGGCGCTCGGCTGCCTGCAGATGGGGCAGATGTGGCGGAGCGGCGCCGACCGGACGGTCGAGCGCGTCGTCATCGGCCGGCGCACGGCGGAGCAGGAGCTCGATCTGGTGTGCCTGCTCGAAGACGAGGCGCCCGAGGCCGAGCGGGCGCGGGACTTGCCACCGTCGAAGCCGGTCGTACCGGAACCCGCTGGCGAGCCAACGAACCGCGAGATCGTGCAGGCGGTGCGCGACTGGATCGAAGGATCGATCAAGCCGCAGGCTGAGGGGCACGCCAAGTTCGAGGCGGTGGTCGCGATGAACGCGCTCGGCATCGTGCTGCGCGACCTCGATGCCGGGGTGCGCGCCGAGGATGCCGAGCTTGCTGCCGCGCTGCTGTCGGGAACCACGACGCTCGCCGAGCCGGGCCTGCTCGCGAAGCTGCGCCGCGCCGTGCTCGACAAATGCGCGATCGACAGCCCCAAATATGCCGCGCTCGCTGCGGCGCGCGCCGCGTGGCGCGGATAACGGAACAGGGAGAGAGACATGGATTTTGCGATGCCCGCCGACTTGCAGGCGTATCTGGACGAGCTCGACGCCTTTATCGAGGCCGAGATCAAACCGCTCGAGCTGGCGGACGACAATATCCGCTTCTTCGACCATCGGCGCGAGCATGCGCGCACCGACTGGGACAATCAGGGGTTGCCGCGCGAGGAGTGGGAAGCGCTGCTGCGCCAAGCCACCCGCAAGGCCGACGCCGCGGGCCACTGGCGCTTCTCGGCGCCGAAGAAGTACGGCGGCAAGGACGGCAGCAACCTTTGGATGGCGGTGATCCGCGAGCACTTCGCGGCGAAGGGGCTCGGCCTCCACAACGACCTGCAGAACGAGCACAGCATCGTCGGCAACTTCCCGTTCGTCGAGATGTTCGAGCAGTTCGCGACGAGCGACGAGCAGAAGGCCGAATTTATCCTCGGCGGGTTCGAAGGGAAACGCCGCACCGCGTTCGGGCTCACCGAGCCCGACCATGGCAGCGACGCGACGCATATGGAGACGCGTGCGGTGAGGGAGACGCGCGATGGCGTCGACGGCTGGCGGATCGACGGCCGCAAGATGTGGATCACCGGCATGCACAGCGCGACGCACTGCGCGACCTTCTGCCGCACCAGCGGCGACGACGGCGATGCGAAGGGCATCACCTGCCTGCTCGTCCCCACCGGCACGCCGGGCATGACGGTCGACGAATATATGTGGACGTTCAACATGCCGACCGACCATCCGAGGATGACGTTCAGCGACGTGTGGGTGCCCGACGAGGCGCGGCTCGGCCCCGAGGGCGGCGGGCTGTCGATCGCGCAGAGCTTCGTTCACCAGAACCGCATCCGGCAGGCGGCGAGCTCGCTCGGCGCGGCGGTGTTCTGCATCGAGGAGAGCGTGAAGTACGCGCGGCAACGCAAGCCGTTCGGCGAGGCGCTGGCGAAGAACCAGGCGATTCAGTTCCCGCTGGTCGAGCTGGCGACGCAGGCCGAGATGCTGCGCCTGCTGATCCGCAAGACCGCGTGGGACATGGACAATACGCCGCACAAGGAGGTCGAGCGCACCCTCTCCGACAAGGTCAGCATGTGCAATTACTGGGCGAACCGCCTCGTCTGCGAGGCCGCCGACCGCGCGATGCAGGTCCACGGCGGCATCGGCTACTCGCGCCACAAGCCGTTCGAGCATATCTACCGCCACCACCGAAGATACCGCATCACCGAAGGCGCCGAGGAAATCCAGATGCGAAAGGTCGCCGCCTACCTGTTCGGATATATGGGGCCGCGGCGCGAGACGATCGGGAAACTGTGAACCGGCCCCGCACGCTTTACGACAAGATATGGGATGCGCACGCCGTCGCCGAGGATGACGGCGAGACTTTGCTCTATATCGACCTGCACCTGCTCCACGAGGTGACCTCGCCGCAGGCGTTCGCCGGGCTGGCGGCGGCGGCGCGCGCGGTGCGGCGTCCCGAGCGCGCGCTCGCCTTGTCCGATCATAATGTGCCGACGGCGGGGCAGGCGGCGGGCCCCGCCGGGGTTGCCGATGCCGAAGCGCGCGCGCAGCTCGAAGCGCTGGTCAGCAACACGCGTGATTTCGGGATCGAGAATTTCCCGATGGGCGATCCGCGCGGCGGGATTGTCCATGTCGTCGGGCCCGAACAGGGACGATCGCAGCCGGGGATGACGATCGTCTGCGGCGACAGCCACACGTCGACGCATGGCGCATTCGGAGCGCTGGCGTTCGGGATCGGCACGTCGGAGGTCGAGCATGTGCTGGCGACGCAGACGATCCGCCAGCGCCGGTCGCGCAACATGCGCGTGACGGTCGATGGCGTGCTCGCGCCGCATGTCCATGCCAAGGATCTCGCGCTCCACCTGCTCGGCGTAATCGGCGTCGACGGCGCGGGGGGGCATGTCGTCGAATATGCCGGCGAAGCCGTCCGGGCGCTGTCGATGGAGGCGCGGATGACGCTGTGCAATCTCAGCATCGAAATGGGCGCGCGCGCGGGGCTGGTCGCGCCCGATGCGACGACCTTCGCCTATCTGGCGGGTCGGCCCGCGGCGCCGACGGGGAAGGCGTGGGATGCCGCGCGCGCGCGCTGGGCGGCCCTCGCAAGCGATGATACGGCGCTATTCGACCGCGAAATGCGGGTCGATGCGCGCGATGTCCGGCCGATGGTGAGCTGGGGCACAAACCCGTCGCAGGTTGCCGCGATCGACGGACGCGTTCCCGATCCGGCCGCGCTGACGAACGCCGAAGCGCGCGGCGCAGCGACACGCGCGCTTGCCTATATGGACCTGACGCCGGGCGTGCCGATCGCCGGATTGCGGCTCGACCGCGTGTTTATCGGCAGTTGCACCAACAGCCGGATCGAGGATCTGCGCATCGCGGCGGAAGTCGTGCGCGGCCGCCGCGTCGCGCCGCATGTTCGCGCGATGGTCGTGCCGGGCTCGGGGCTGGTCAAAAGACAGGCCGAGGAAGAGGGGATCGACCGCGTCCTGCGCGACGCGGGGTTCGACTGGCGCGAGCCCGGCTGTTCGATGTGCGTCGGCATGAACGCCGACCGGCTGCAGCCCGGCGAGCGCTGCGCCGCGACGTCGAACCGCAATTTCGAGAACCGGCAGGGGCGCGGCGGGCGCACCCATTTGATGAGCCCGGCGCTCGCGGCGGCGAGCGCGATTGCGGGCTGCATCGCGGCGCCCGAAGTGCCCGGCTAGGGTCAGACTCTAGAGCGCGGCTTCGAACCGCGCGATCGCATCGGCGTGGCGCAGCGTGCGGGCGATGTCGTCGAGCCCCTCCATCAGGATTCGGCGATCATCGGGATCGATCGCGAAATCGATCGCCTCGCCCGACGCGAGCCGTATCTGCTGTGCATCCAGATCGACCTCGACCGGCGCATATTGGGCGAGTGCGATTTCGTCGCGCAGCCGCGCGCATGTTGCGTCGGGCAGGCGGATCAGCAGCAGGCCATTCTTGCGGGCGTTCCCGGCAAAGATATCGCCGAAGCTTGGCGCAATGACGCAGCGAATGCCGAAATCGGTGAGCGCCCATACCGCATGTTCGCGCGACGATCCGCATCCGAAATTGCGGTCGGCGACAAGAATCCCGGCTTCGCGGCAGGCGGGCCGGTTGAGGATGAAGTCGCCGCGTTCGCTGCCATCGTCCACGAAGCGCAGCTCGCGGAACAGATGTTTGCCAAGGCCCGTGCGGGTCAGCGACTTCATATATTGCGCAGGGATGATCATGTCGGTGTCGACATTGGCGAGCGGCAGCGGGGCCGCGACCGCTTTCATCCGGGTAAATTTTTGCACATCGCCTCCATTAACTTAGTATTCTAAGTAAATGGGTCGGCCGATCTTGTCCAACATTATCGCGGGGTTGGAAGGGCGATACGGCGCAGGATGGCGATGAAGACAGTTGCCGCGCGAATCTTCGTGTCCTAAGGTTCGCAATCGCGCGGGTCAGCGCCCGGCGCCGGGGACCGCGACAGGGGAGCAGGATTTTGGCAAAGAAACCACAGGATTACCGACATCCCGCCGAATATTATACCGATCCTGAAAACAGCATCGGTTATCTGGCGCGCGTCGTCTTCCGCTCCTTTTCGCGGCTGCTCGAACGCCGCACGCTGACGCACGACGTCTCGGCAGGACAG
Source organism: Sphingopyxis sp. 22461 (assembly GCF_052044915.1). Taxonomy (NCBI): domain Bacteria; kingdom Pseudomonadati; phylum Pseudomonadota; class Alphaproteobacteria; order Sphingomonadales; family Sphingopyxidaceae; genus Sphingopyxis; species Sphingopyxis sp. 22461. The sequence goes on along the minus strand of NZ_JBQENY010000009.1, from coordinate 266,774 downwards.
TGGCGGTTTCTGCGCCAGCTGTGGCGCGAGGACGGCATCACCCAGCGCGAACTCAGCGAACGCGTCGGGATGCGCGAACCGACAACGGTCGTCGCGCTCAAGGGGCTGGAAAAGGCCGGGCTGATCACGCGCAGGAAGACCGCCGACGACCGCCGCAAGACTTTCATCCACCTGACGCCGCATGCGAAAAAGCTCGAACTGATCCTCGCGCCGATGAACGCCGAGATTCACGAGATCGCGACCAAGGGGATGACCGACGAAGAGGTCGAGGTGCTGCAGGGGCTGATGCGCCGCGTCATCGACAATCTTGGCGATGAAACGCGCAAGCTCGCGGTGCTTTCCGACATCAAGGCCTGATCGCTTGCATTTGCCGCGCACCCGGACAATAAGTTAGCATTCTAACTATATTGTCCGGGAGGGAAAATGACCAGCATCGCCGTCATCGTCGGCAGCATCCGCGAGGGATCGTTCAACCGCGCATTGGGCGAGGTCGCCGCGGCCAGTCTCGAAGCGCAGGGCGCAAGCGTGACGCGGGTCGATCTCGCAGCGTTCGACCTGCCGCTCTATTCGGCGGCGCGCGAGGCGAACGATTTTCCGTCCGACGCGCTGAAGCTTAAGGCGCTCTTCACCGCGCAGGACGGCCTGCTGTTCGTCTCCCCCGAATATAATGGCTCGCTCACACCGTTGCTCAAAAACGCAATCGACTGGGCATCGCGCCCGACCGGCGACGAGAGCATGGTCGCGCTGACTGCCTATCGCGGCAAGGTGGCGGCGATCATGTCGGCGTCGATCAGCCCGTTCGGCGGGCTCCGCGGGCTGATGCATTTACGCCAGATATTGTCGACGATCCAGATGCTGGTGATCCCCGAACAGGTGCTGGTGCCGAACGCGCACGCCGCCTTCGCCGAGGATGGCAGCTTGAAGGAGGCGCTGCCGGCGTCGCTGGTCGAAATGACCGCCGGCCGGCTGATCGCGGTCGCGAAGGCGCTGTCGGCCTAGGTCCTGACCCTAACGGCGCGGGGCGGCGACAGGGCGGTCGATATTGTCGCCCCAGTCGGCCTCGAGCGCCGCGAGCAGGGCGTCGAACTTGTCCTGTCCCAGCTTGGCCGCGATTTGCGCGGTGAGATCGTCCATCGAGCGCTGCGCGTCCTTGCGCATGCGCGCGCCGAGGTCGGTCAGCGACACGACCATGTGGCGCCGATCGGCGGGATCGACGTCCATCTGCACGATGCCGAGCTTCACCATCTGGTTGATCGTGCTGTGGATCGCCTGCCGCGATATGCCCAGGTTGCGCGCAATGTCCGACGGACGCACGATACCGCTGACGATATTCGTCATCACCATCGATTGCGGGCGGTTGACGTCGGGCCAGCCATGGTCGTGGAGCCGTGCCTGAAGCCCTTCGTCGAGCCAGCAGAAGCGCTGGAAAAGCGCGATGATAAGCTGGTTGGTGCGCATGGACGCTATGATATGCCCCTGTTGCCGGCGGGGTGCCGACGTCAGCAAGCTAGAAGAGCAGGGCGAGCGAAGCAAGGCAGAGCGGCGTTGCAAAGGCAAAATACTTAGCATACTATCTATTGTAACGAGAATGGAGAGAGAGTCGCATGGACGGGTTGATGCAGAATGTGCCGCTGACGGTCGACCGGATCATCGATCATGCGGCGAATTGGCACGGGGCGCGCGAGATCGTGTCGCGCGATGCCGAGGGGCGCGTCACCCGTTCGAGCTGGGCCGACGTTCATGCCGACGCAAAGCGCGTCTCGAACGCGCTGGCGGCCGAAGGGGTCAGGCCCGGCGACCGCGTTGCGACGATGGCGTGGAACGGCGCGCGGCACCTTGCTGCCTGGTACGGCGCGGCGGGGATGGGGGCGGTGCTCCATACGCTCAATCCGCGGCTCTTTCTCGAACAGATCGCCTATATCGCGAACCACGCGGGCGACCGGTTGCTGATCGCCGACCCCGCGACCGCCGACCTCGTCGAGCAATTGCTGCCGCAGGTGCCGTCGATCGAGAAAGTGATTTTTTTCTGCGACCGCGCTTCGTTGCCGCAGACGAGCTTTCCGGCGGTCGCCTTCGACGACTGGATCATGGGGCATTCCGCTGAACATGATTGGGGCGCTTTCGACGAAAATGCCGCGTGCGGGCTTTGCTACACCAGCGGCACGACTGGGAATCCCAAGGGCGTGCTCTATTCGCACCGATCGAACTATATCCATGCGCTGATGACCCTGCAGCGCGACGCGCTCGGCTTGTCGGCGCGCGACACGGTGCTGCTCGTCGTGCCCATGTATCACGCCAATGCGTGGGGCGTCGTCTATTCGGCCCCCGCGGTCGGCGCGAAGCTGGTCTTGCCCGGGCAACGGATGGACGGCGAATCGATCTACAATCTGATCGAGCAGGAGGGTGTCACTTATTCCGCCGCCGTGCCAACAGTGTGGCAGATGTTGCTGCAATATATGCAGGAAAATGGAAAGCGCTTCACGACTTTGGAGCGCGTGACGATCGGCGGATCGGCGTGTCCCGAATCGATCATCCGCACCTTCCGCGACGATTATGGCGTCGATGTCATTCAGGGCTGGGGCATGACCGAAACCTCGCCGCTCGGCACGGTGTCGGTGCCCAATGCCGCGGTCGCGGCCAAATCCGACGCCGAGCAGATGGCGTATAAGCTCAAGCAGGGCCGGCTGCTCTGCGGTCTCGATATGAAGCTCGTTGACGACGCGGGTAACCGTCTGCCGCATGACGGCAAGACGCCGGGGCGGCTGATGGTCAAGGGGCCGACAATCGCGGGCGCCTATTATGGCGGCGAGGGCGGCGACGTGCTCGATGATGAGGGCTTTTTCGACACCGGCGACGTCAGCACGATCGATGGCGAAGGCTATATGCAGATCACCGACCGCGCAAAGGATGTGGTGAAGTCGGGCGGCGAGTGGATCAGTTCGATCGAGATCGAGAATATCGCGATGGGGCATGATGCCGTCGCCAACGCCGCGGTCGTCGGGGTCGCGCATCCGAAATGGGACGAGCGGCCGATCCTGCTGTGCCAGCTGAAGCCGGGCGCCGACGCCTCCGCCGATGATCTCAAATCCTTCCTCGACGGCAAGATCGCCAAATGGTGGATGCCCGACGACGTGCTGTTCGTCGCGGCAATCCCGCTGGGGCCGACGGGCAAGATCGACAAGAAAGCGATCCGCGCGGGACTTGAGGGATACGAGCTGCCTTTTGACGTCACCCGCTGACCATAACCATAAACAGGAGAGACTATGATGGACCCGAACGGGATCGAAGGACTGGACGCGCAATTTGTCGGGCTGGTGTCGCCAACGGCGCCGCGCATTCAGGCGGGCGGGCACCCGTGCCAGGGCATCTATTGGACCGAGGCGGGCAAGCGGCCGAAGGTCGCGATCATCGCGACCCACTATAATGTCGACTTCGCCGAACATTATATCGCGCCCTATTTCGCGCGGCAGGGTTTCGGCTTCCTTGGCTGGAATACGCGTTATCGCGGGGTCGAGGATCAGTTCCTGCTCGAACATGCGGTGCTCGACATCGGCGTTGGGTTGAAGTGGCTGAAAGAAGAGGCCGGGGTCGAGCAGATCGTCATTCTCGGCAATTCGGGCGGCGGATCGCTGATGGGCGCCTATCAGGCCGAAGCGATCGCGCCGACCTTGACCGACCGTTTGCCCTCGGTCGGACAGGATGCGCTGGCGTCGCTGATCAAGGGCGATCTCTACATCAGCTTCAATGCGCATCAGGGGCGCCCTGAAGTGCTCACCGACTGGATGGACGCGTCGGTGATCGACGAAAACGACCCGACGCTGACCGACCCCGAACTCGACCCGTTCAACCCGGACAACGGCCCGCCCTATTCGGACGCTTTCATCGCGAAATATCGCGCCGCGCAGCGCGCGCGCAACCAGCGCATCACCGACTGGGCAAAGGCCGAGCTGAAACGGCTGAACGATGCCGGTATTCCCGATCGCATCTTCCCGATGTTCCGGTGCTGGGGCGATATCCGCTGCGTCGATCCCGCGATCGACCCGTCGGACCGCAAGCCCAACTGGTGCTATCGCGGCGACCCCGCGATCGCGAACCGCACGCCGAGCATCGGGCGCGCGAACACGATCAAGACGTGGCTCAACATGTGGAGCCTCGAAACCTCGCCGTGTCAGGGGCAGCGGCACCTCGCCAAGCACGACACGCCCGCGCTCGTCGTACAGGGCACCGCCGACACCGGCGTATTCCCGAGCGACGCGCGCAAGATCTTCGATTTCCTCGGCTCGACCGACAAGAAGCTCGAATTGATCCCCGGCGCGCATTACTTCGAGGACTCGATCGAAGAACGGCAGAACGCCGCCGACCTCGTCGGCGCGTGGATCCGGGAGAAGCTGTGACGTGACGGCCGACGCCGACATCATCGAAGGATTGCGCGGCGCCGGGCTGGTGGGCGAGGACGATGTCGTCCTCGAACCGCTGACCGGCGGCGTGTCGTGCGACGTATGGAAGGTCGAGACACCGTCGGGCCCGATCGTCGTCAAACGTCCGCTCGAACAGCTTCGCGTCGCCGCCGAATGGCACGCGCCGATCGAACGCGGCCAGAGCGAAGTGCGCTGGCTGCGGCGCGCGCGCGGGGTAGATGCGCATATGGCACCTGAGGTGCTCGCCGAACTGCCCGGCTATGGCTTCGCGATGCGTTTCCTCCCCGATTGCCCGGTGTGGAAGGACGAGCTGATGGCCGGGCGGGTCGATGTTGATTTCGCCGCCGCTGTGGGCCGGGGGGTTGCGGCTGTCCACGCCGCGACAGCGAACAATTCGGCCGACCGCGATGCCTTTCCGAACGACGCGATGTTCCGCGCGCTGCGCGTCGATCCCTTCCTGATCTACGTCGCCGAGCATGACGCCGAGTTGGCGCCGGTCTTGCGCGCGCTTGCCGACGACCTATCGTCGCGCAAGATCGCGCTCGTCCACGGTGACGTCAGCCCCAAGAATATCCTCGTCAGCAGCGACGGTCCGGTGTTTCTCGATGCCGAATGCGCCGTTTATGGCGACCCGGCGTTCGACGTCGCCTTCTGCACGACGCATCTGCTGCTGAAGGCTGTGTGGTCGGGCGATGCCCGGCTGAACGAAGCCGCTGCGGCGCTCGTTGCGGCGTATCGCTCGGCGGTCGATTGGGAGGATGTCGATGGCCTGCTGCTCCGCGCGGGCAAGCTCACCGCGGCGCTGCTTCTCGCGCGCGTCGAGGGCAAGTCGCCCGCACCATATCTCACCGACCCCGAACACAAGCGCATCGTGCGCGATCAGGCACGGACACTCATTGTCGCGCCGTCGCCGATCGACGTGCTCGTCGCCAACTGGAAAAGGAACCTTGTATGACTTCGCGTATCGCCTCTGTCACCGGCCGCCAGATCTGGGATTCGCGCGGTCGGCCCACCGTTGAGGCCGAGGTCGTGCTGGAATCGGGTGCGGTCGGCCGGGCGATCGCCCCCGCGGGTGCCTCGCGCGGCGCGCATGAAGCGATCGACCTGCGCGACGGCGGTGCAGCGTTCGGCGGCTTTGGCGTCAATCGCGCGGTAGCGGGAATCGGATCGGAGATTGCGGGCGCGATCACGGGCATGGATGCGCGCGATCAGGCCGCCATCGATACGGCGCTCTGCGCGCTCGACAATACGCCCAACAAGGCGCGGCTTGGCGCGAATGCTGTCGTCGCGGTGTCAATGGCAGTGCTCCACGCCGCCGCGGCGGATGCGCGCGAACCACTGTGGCGCTATCTCGCGGGCGGGCAAAAGGTGCGCGTGCCGCTCCCCGAAATCCAGATTTTCGGCGGCGGAGCGCATGCGGGGCGGCGCACCGACGTGCAGGATTTCATGGTGATGTGCCCGAAGGCGGGCAGCTTCCGCCGCGCGCTCGAAATCACCGACGATGTCTATCGCGCCGCGGGCAAGTTGATGGAGGCCAAGGGCCCGCTCTCGGGGGTTGCCGACGAGGGCGGCTGGTGGCCGAATTTCGCGTCGAACGAGGATGCGCTGGGCACGCTGACCAAGGCGATCGAGGCGAGCGGCCACCGCGCAGGCGAGGATGTGTTCATCTCGCTCGACATCGCGGCGAATGAATTGGGCGATGCCGACGGCTATAATCTCGCGCTCGACGACGGACGCTTGTCGGGCGAGGCGATGGCGGCGCGCATTATCGACTGGGCGAAGCGCTATCCGATCCTGTCGATCGAGGATCCGGCGGGGCAGGACGACTGGACGACGATGGCGGCGGTCACCGCTGCGATCGGCGACAAGGTGCAGATCATCGGCGACGATGTGCTCGTCACCAACGCCGCGCGTGTCGAACGCGCGGGCGATGCGGCGGTGTGCAACGCCGCGCTGATCAAGGTCAATCAGGTCGGCACGGTCACCGAGGCGAAGGCGGCGCTCGACGCCGCGACCCGGCGCGGTTGGGGCGCGATCGTCTCGGCGCGATCGGGCGAGAGCGAGGACGTCACCATCGCGCATCTCGCGACCGGCTGGGACGCCGGGCAATTGAAGGTCGGCAGCTTCACGCGCTCCGAGCGCATGGCGAAGTGGAACGAGATGTTGCGGATCGAGGAAGCGATGGGCGGCGACGCGGTGTTTGCGGGCTTTTCGGCTTTTGCGGGGGCGATCGGCCGGGTGGCGGCATGATCGTCCTCCACGCCCGGCCGAGCCCGGGATTCCGTGAGGCCGTCGATGCGATCTTCGGCCCCGGCGGCGTCGTGCATGTCGATGAGGCGGCGCCGCTCGACGCGGTGGCGCCGGAAATCACCGCGCTGCTCCACGTCCTGACGCCCGTAACCCCGGAATTCATCGCCTCGGCGCCGAACCTGAAACTGATCCAGAAACTTGGCGTCGGGGTCAACACGATCGCGCTCGACGCGGCGCGCAGTCATGGCGTCGCGGTGTGCAACATGCCCGGCACCAACAGTCAGGCGGTCGCCGAAATGGCGCTGTCGTTGATGATGGCGGTGCTGCGTCGCACCTGCTTTTTCGATGCGCGCACGCGCGCGGGCGAGGGGTGGACGGCCGACCTGTCCGAACTCGACAGCGTGGGGGAGGTTGCGGGCCGGACAGTCGGGCTGGTGGGTTTCGGCCATTCGGCGCAGCTGCTCGCGCCGGTCTTGGCGGCGCTTGGGGCGAAGGTCGTCTACACCGCGCGCAATCGCCGTGACTGCCCATATGAATATCGTTCTTTCAATGACTTGATCGCCGAAGCCGATATCGTTTCGCTGCACATGCCGCTCACAGACGAGACCCGCGCGAGCGTCGATCCGTTCGCGATGAAGAAGGGCGCGGTGCTTGTGAACACCGCGCGCGGCGAGCTGGTCGATCAGGCGCGGCTGGTCGAGGCGCTGACCTCGGGCCATCTGCGCGGCGCGGGCCTCGATGTTTTCGCCGAAGAACCCCTGCCGCGCGGCAATCCGCTGCTCGGTTTGCCGGGCGTCGTGCTCGCGCCGCATATCGCATGGCTGACGCCCGAAACGCTTGTGCGCAGCCTGACGGTCGCGCACGAAAATTGCCGCCGTCTCGCGGCGGGCGAAACCCTTCTTCATCAGGTGGTCTAATGTCTCTCCCTATTGTTTTGATAACCGGTCAGCTTTTGACCGACGCCGTGTGGCAGCCGTTGCTCGATGCCTGGGGCGATCGCGAGGTGACCGTCGCCGACAACCGCAGCGACGACACGATCGAGGGCTTCGCGCAGCGCCTGCTCGACAATGCGCCGCCGCGGTTCGCGCTGATCGCGCACGCGATGGGCGGCTTCGTCGCTTTTGAGGTGATGCGGCGCGCGCCCGAACGCGTGGCGAAGCTTGCGCTGATCTCGACACTGGCGTCGGCCGACGGCCCGGCGCAGACCGCGCGGCGGCAGGGCTATATCGATCTCGTCGAAAGCGGCCAGTTCGACCAGGTGGTCGAGGAGCGCATCCCGATCCTGTTCCCGGAAGAAAAGCGCAGCGACGCGCGCTTGCTTGGTATCGCGCGGCAGATGGCGGCCGATACCGGCGCCGACACCTTCCTCGCGCAGCAGCGCGCGATCATGGCACGCATCGACAGCCGCCCGCGGCTCGGCGAGATCGCGGTCCCGACCTTGCTGATCTGGGGCGAGAAGGACGGCATCACCAGCCGCGCGCATCATGACGAGATTCTGGGGGCCATCCCGGGGGCGCGGCTCGAAGTTGTGGCAGGGGCAGGGCATTTGCCGACGGTCGAGGCGCCGGAGGTTGTGGTGCCGTTGTTGACCGCGTTCGTGGATCAATAACCTCGTCATTCCCGCGAAAGCGGGAACCCAGTTGCAACGTCGGATCGCTGGGTTCCCGCTTTCGCGGGAATGACGAACGAGTTTTACTTCAACTCCGCCCGCACCAGCGCGGTCCCATCCACCATCGCCTTGAGCTTCGCTTGGCTATGCTCGCGGCTGTGGTATTTCATCCCGCAATCGGGCGCGATCCACAGCCGCTCGGCGTCGACATAGCGCAGCGCCTCGCGGATGCGGCCCGCGACGACCTCGGGCGTTTCGACCTCGGGGATCGACAGGTCGAGCACGCCGTACATGATCGTCTTGGTCGGGAGTTCGGCAAGGATCGCGGGATCGAGCCCGGGCTGCGCCGCCTCGACCGAAATCACGTCGATCGCCGACGCCTCAAGTTCGGCGAGGAAGTCATAGGCCTTGGGCTTCGGCCCCGTCGCGCCCGCGCCATGATGCACCATCGCATAGCCGAAGCAGATGTGGAGCGCGGTCGTGCCGCCGACGCCGTCGAGCGCGCGGTTGATCGCCTCGATCGCATAGCTGTTCGCCTCGGCAGCGCGTGCCTGCAGATAGGGTTCGTCGAGCTGGACGACGTCGACGCCCGCTGCGAACAGATCCTTCACCTCGGCATTGACCGCATCGGCATAGTCCATCGCGAGCGCGCGCGCGTCGGGATAATAGCCGTTCTCGGCCTGCTGCGTCATCGTGAACGGGCCGGGCAGGGTGAGCTTCACCGGCTTGGTCGAATGACGGCGGAGGAAGGCGGCATCCTGCGCCTCGATCGGCGCGACGCGGCGGATGGGGCCCGAGACGAGCGGCACCGGGTTCGCATTGCCGGTGCGGTCGACCGCGGTACCATGCTTTTCGCGGTCGATCCCCGAGAGCGCGGTCGCGAGGCGGTTCGAATAGCTTTCGCGGCGCATTTCGCCGTCGCCGATGATGTCGATGCCGAGCTCTTCCTGATCGCGGATCGCCATCAAGGTGGCGGCTTCCTGCGCGTCGGCGAGCCAGGGTTCGGGGACGCGCCACAACGTCTCGGCGCGCACGCGCGGGGGCAGGCTGGCTTTCAGCCGCTCGCGGTCGATCAGCCAGTCAGGCTGGGGGTAGCTTCCGACGATCGTTGTCGGCAGGATGGGGTGGTCGAACAAAGCCATTCCTCTCATTTTTGGGCTGGCCAAACATTTGCTTAGTATTCTATCTAATTCAAGTCGAAACGACGGTTGGGAGAGCAAAATGATCGATCTGGAGGCCATCCGGACGCTGGCGGATATTCCCGCGGCGCAGGCGCGGGCGCGGGGGCAGGCGACTGCAGTGAAATTCGGGGGGCGCGAGACGAGCTTTGCCGCGCTCGACGCGCGCTCGAACCGCGTCGGACATGCGTTGATCGCGTCGGGTATCGCGCCGGGAGACCGCATCTCGGCGCTGACCAAGAACCATGACAGCTGGTATCCGCTCTTCTTTGGCACCGCGCGTGCGCGCGCCTGTTTCGCGCCGATCAACTGCCGCCTCGCGCCGGCCGAGATCGGCTTCATCCTCGGCGACGCCGCACCGAAACTGCTGTTCGTCGGCGAGGATTTCTTCGACTGCGCGCTCGCTGCGGTTGCCGATCTGGCGTCGCCGCCCAAACTGATCGCGCTTTATGGCGAACACCCCGCGTTCGAGCCGTTTGATGCCTGGCTCGGCGATGCATCCGACGCCCCGCTCGCCGATCCGCCTGAGCTCACCGACGATGTGCTCCAGCTCTATACGAGTGGGACGACCGGCCTGCCGAAGGGTGTCGTGCTCACCAACGCCAACTACCGCACCTTCCTCGAGGCCGCGACCGAGGTCGACGGCTTTGCTTATGGCGAGGACGAGACGGTGATGATCGTCATGCCGCTGTTCCACGTCGCGGGCACGAACGTCAGCTTTTCGGGGCTCGCGCAGGGCGGGCGGCTTGTGCTCGTCAAGGATTTCACGGCGGCCGACGCGGTGCGCATGATGCGCGAGGAAAATGTCGCGCACGCCTTCCTCGCACCCGCGATGATCCAGATGATGCTGCTCCAGCCCGACGCGAACAACGGCGCCTATCCCGCGCTCAAGTCGATCGCCTATGGCGCGTCGCCGATTGCCGAGGATGTATTGCGCCGCGCGCGCGGGACCTTCGGCTGTGACTTCGTGCAATTTTACGGCATGACCGAGTCGGCCGGCGGCGGCTCCTATCTTTCGCCGAGCGCGCACGACCTGCCCGGCAAGCTCACCTCGTGTGGCAAGCCCTGGCCCGGCGCGGCGATGGCGATCCTGGGCGGCGATGGCCGCGAGCTCGGCGAGGGCGAGATCGGCGAGATTGCGATCCGTGGCGGCATCGTGATGAAGGAATATTGGAACCGCGCCGCGGCGACCGAAGAGACGCTCGCGGGCGGCTGGCTCCACACCGGCGACGTCGGCTATCGCGACGCCGATGGCTTCTACTACGTCCATGACCGCATCAAGGACATGATCGTGTCGGGCGGCGAGAATGTCTATCCGGCCGAGGTCGAGAGCGCGATCATGGGCTGTCCGGGGGTCGCCGACGTCGCGGTGATCGGCGTGCCGGACGACAAATGGGGCGAGAGCGTCAAAGCGCTGATCGTGCCCGCGGCGGGCGCGACGCTCGACCCTGCCGATGTCGTTGCCTGGGCGCGCGAACGGATCGCCGCGTATAAAATTCCCAAGAGCGTCGAGTTCATCGAGACCTTGCCGCGCAACCCGTCGGGCAAGGTGCTGCGCCGCGAATTGCGCGCGCCTTATTGGGAAGGGCGTGACAGGGCGGTGGGGTAGCCGGGATGTCGGCTCAGGGTGGTGAACTGCCGCCCCCTTCTTTCGTCATCCCGGACTTGATCCGGAATCCCGCTTTTTGAGGCATCGGCTGGCTTCGACTTCTAGCGGGACCCCGGATCAAGTCCGGGGTGACGATGAAAGAGAGCTCGGCTATTGGTCGCCAACTCGCCAGCCTCCACGCAAAAAAGAACCCGGCCAAAAGGCCGGGTCCAGGAGGAGTTCCCAGTGTACTTTTGGGAATGTCTATTCGGCGGGCACCGGGCTGCGGCCGGTGATGAAGCCTTCGCGCTTCGTGCCGTCGGCCTGCACCGGATCGTGCGCGACGTCGCTTTCGTCGAATTCCTTGGTCCACGCCGCGAACTCGAGGCACACGCCGTCGGGGTCGAAGAAATAGACCGAGCGGACATAGACGTCGTCGTTCATCTCGGGCGATGACTGCGTCGGCGAATTGTCGTGGTTCAGGATCGGGGTCACCTCGACGCCCTTGTCGACCAGCCGCTGGTAATATTCGTCGAACTTGTCGGCACGGACGTTGATCGCGAGATGGTTCATCGATCCGTGCGCCGACATGAAATTGCCCCGTGTCGGCAGCGCCTCGGGCGCCGAAATGCCGGGAACCGCTTCGGGTGCGTTCGGAAACCAGAAGAACGCGAGGCTGTCGCCATTGCCTATGTCGAAGAAGAAATGCTGGCCGCGTCCGCCGGGCAGGTCGAGCGTCTTGACCAGCGGCATGCCGAGCGTGTCGCGGTAGAATTCGACCGTTCTTGCCATATCCTTGCATACGAGCGCGAGGTGATTGACCCCGCAGAATTCGAATTCGCTATTTGATGCAGCCATGATCCGTCTCCTTGTGGTTCAGTTTGCGTTGACGCTGGGGCGGCTTTTCATCCGCTCGTACCAGCGCACGATGTTGGTGAAGGCAGGGTCGATCGGCTGACCGACGGTCGTGCCGAAATCGAGGAAGGCGAAGAGCATGATGTCGGCGAGGCTGAGCGCGTTGCCCGCGATGAATTCGCGCCCGGCGATCTGGGCGTCGAGCCATTCGATCCCGTCCTGCGCGGTCGCCTTCAATCCCTCCGCAGCCTCGGGCAAGCAGCGCAACCGCGACTCGAACAAGGTCAGGCCCTCGGCAAAGCGGAAGCCGTTGGTCAGCGGCTCGCAAATCTTGAGGTCGACGCGGCGCGTCCACATGCGCGTCGTGGCGCGCTCTTCGGGCGTCGATCCGATCAGCGTCGGCTCGGGAAAACGCTCGTCGAGATATTCGCAGATCGTGGTGACTTCGCAGACGAAGCTGCCGTCGTCGAGTTCGAGCGCGGGGGTCTGTCCGGCGGGGTTCACATCGACATTATATGGCGCGCGCCGGTTCTCGCCGCCGCGCAGGTCGACGCTGACCTCGGCGATCTCGATACCCTTTTCAGCCATGAAAAGCTTCACGACGCGCGGGTTGGGGCCAACGCTGTTATAGAATTTCATCTTACCCTCTCCCCGTCTCTTTATCATCTTGCGGGTTAACCGTCAACTTAGTTGACGGTTAACCCGGGGCGCGGCCAGCGGACACGATACAGCGTCCCCGTCGTCGACGCCGTAATATAAGCATCGCGCCGATCGGCACCGCCGAACGCGATATTGGTGATCCCGACATCGTGCCGACGCAGATACGCCCGCTCTCCTCGATCGCCATGCTGTCGAGCAGACGAAAGGCCGGCGGGGTGCCGACGAACCGGCCAGGTGCCCACGGTGGTGGCGGCGCGAGTTCGCCGGGCGCCGCGATGTCCATCGCCCAGACACGCGCGGTCATCGTCTCGCTGACGTAGAGCGTCTTGCCGTCGGGGGAGAGGCCGATGCCGTTCGGCCCCATCATGTCGGCGCGTTGGCGGCTGATCTTCGATCCGTCGGCGGCGGCGTAGTAGATCGCGCCATGGTCGCGGCCGGTGTCGCGCACCTGGCCATGATCGGTGAACCAGAACCCCCCCTCCTCGTCGAAGACGATATCGTTCGGCCCCTTGAGCCGCTCGCCCTCGAAGCTGTCGTAAAGCGTCGTCACTGCGCCGGTGGTCAGGTCGACGCGCTGGATCGACCCGCACGCCTCGGCATGCGCGGCGTGACCGGGGAACAGCAGGCCGCCCGCCTCGATCCATTCGAAGCCGCCATTGTTGCACACATAGGCCGCGCCGTCGGGCCCGATCGCGAGGCCGTTCGGACCGCCGTCAAGTTCGGCAACAACCGACAGGCTGCCATCGGGCAGGACGCGCGTCAGCGTGCCGCGCGCGATCTCGACGAGCAGCACCGAGCCGCCGGCCATCGGCACCGGGCCTTCGGGAAAGCGCAGCCCGGTCGCGACGACTTGAGGCGGGCCGTAACCACTCATCCGTTGGCTGGGCGCGGGGCGCTGAGAAAGTCGGCGGCGTTGAAGCCTTCGGGCGCCGCGACCTCGACGATCGGGTCCTCGCGCGCGTCATATTCCATGCGCAGCGCGCGGGTGATCACCGCATGCATGTCATAGAGGCAGGTGATGTAGGTGAACTCGAAAATCTGCTCGTCGTTCCAGAAGGTCTTGAGCTTGTCGAAGACTTCTAGCGGCACCCGTCCACTCGCTTGTGCAAGGCAGTCGGCATAGGCGAGCACGGTGCGCTCCTGCTCGTCATAGCAATCGGCAACCTGCCAGTGCGCGATGGCGGCAATCTTCTCCTCGCTGACGCCAAGACCGCGGAGCGACTTGCAATGCTGCGAGAAGACGAACTGGCTTCCCTTGACCCAGCCCGCGCGCGTCTGCCCGAGCTCGCGCAGCACCGGATCGATCGTGCGCGCCGGGTTGCGATAGACGGCGAAACCCTTGACCGCATGTTCGAAGATATCGGGCGACAGCGCGAAGACCGTCCACCAGTCGCCGGGCGTGCCGGTCGCGGTGCCGGGCTCGGCAACAGGGTCGCGCTCGCCGAACAGGCGGTTGTAATAGGCGAGGACGGTCTCGTCGGTGACTTCCGACCGGGGAACCTGACGCAGGACGGGCATGGGGAGTCTCCTCAGGCGTTCGCGAATTTGCGGAATTCGACAACATGCGCGCTGTCGAAATATTCGTCGAGGCGCGTGATCTTGCCACCCTCGACCTGGCAGATGATCGCGCAGGGCAGGCGGACCGCGCCATCGTCGTGGACGCGCTTGCCCTTCAGCACATGCTGCTGGACGAAGCCGCCGGGGAAGGTGGTCAGCCGGCGCTCGGCATATTCGCGGTCCTTGATCCGTGCGACCATGCCGGTCAGTGTCTGCGCGGTCTGCGCCGGGGTGACGATCAGCTCGTCGGTGTTGTGCCAGATTTCGGCGTCAGGCGTGAAGCTGTTCTGCATCGTCTCGATGTCGCCCGCCTCGATCGCGTCGAAAAAGCGCTGCGCCATTGCGCGAATATCGTTCTCTTCGGCCATGTCTCTCTCCTTATGCTTTGGCGCCGAACATGCGGCCGCCGTTTGCGGCGATCAGCCCGTCGATATCGTCACCCCGGTACGCCGGATCGGCCGAGGAGCCGAAGGACGCCAGCATATCCTGCGTCACCAGCTCGGCCATCGCCTTCCATTCGGGGTGGGTGAAGATCCAATAGTCGCCGGCTTCGATCGCGTCGACGACGCGCGCGCCGATCTTTTCGGGCGACATGCCGCCCGCGAGCACGCCCTGCATCGCCTGGCTCGTCGCCGCAGCCTTGCCGACCTCGACCTCGACGGGGCGCAGGTCGCGCGTCGTCTCGACAATCCGCGTCGCCGACATGCCGGGCATCAACACCGAGATATCGACGCAGGTTTCGGCGAGTTCGTTGCGCAGCGCCATCGCGATGCCGAGCGTGGCATATTTGGAGCTGATGTACGCAACCGAGATCGGCGGCGGCACGATCGCGACCATCGATGCGGTGAGGATGAGGTGGCTCGGCTCACCCGACGCCTTCATGTCGCCGAGGAAGGTGCGGCAAGCATAAAGATGCGCGTGCGCGTTGACCGCATAGTTCCAGCGCCAGACGTCGGTGTCATATTGCTCGAACGGCCCCGATCCGCCGCCGACCCCGGCGTTGCTGAACAGGATGCGCACCGGGCCGAATTCACGCGCCTGTTCGCCCGCGGCCGCCCAGCTGTCCTCGCTGGTGACGTCGAGCTGGAGGCCGAGGGCGTTCGCGCCTTCGGCGCGCAGGGTTTCGGCCGCACCATCGGCGCCCGCGCCGTCGATATCGGCGAGGATGACCGGCGCGCCTTTGGCCGCCAGCGCCCTGGCGGTGGCAAGCCCAATTCCGCTCGCGCCGCCGGTGATGAAGGCGGTCTTCCCCGCGACATCGGTCATTCGGCGAAATCCTTCTCGAGATAACGCGTCATGCGGAACTGCGCGATCCCCGCCGCGGCGGCGAAGGGCATCAGCGCCATCAACGCCCATCTGAGGCTGCCGTCGCCAAAATCGGGTTTCAGGCTATCGCTGACGATCCCGGCGAACAGCGGACCGAGCCCGAGGCCGATGATGTTGAACATCAGCATCAGCACCGCGGCGGCGGTCGCGCGGCTGCGCGGCGGCGTGAGATTCTGCACCAGCGCGAGCGCGGGCGCGACATAGGCGGTGCACGCCGCCATCGGGATCAGCATCAGCGCGAGCGAGAGCTGCCAGCTGTCGACGAGCAGCGCGGCAATGAAGGTCGGGATCAACACGGCGGTCGCGCGCGCCGGAATGGTGCCATAGGCGCGCGCGGACACCTTCGCGCGGTGACTGACCAGCCAGCCGCCACCGAGGATGCCGATGCCGAAGGTGATGCCCGCCGCCGGGCCGAAATAGGTCGCCATGGCATCGAGCGGCATTTTCTGCGTCCGCATCAGGAAGGCCGGAATCCAGTTGAGCATGCCATAGCTGGTAAAGGCGGCGAGGCCGCTCCCGATCATCACCATACGGAGCGACGGGCGGCGCCAGAACATCGCAAGGCTCTGCGAAAAAGGCAGGGCTTCGTCGGCCGCCTTTTGCACGTCCATCTGTCCGCGCGCGGGTTCGCGGACAAGCCAGATCAGGATCGGCGCGACAATGACGCCGACGATGCCGATCAGGATGAAGGCGTTGCGCCATCCGATGTTCGCGGCAGCCCAGGCACCGAAGGTCGCGCCCACAAAGACGCCGAACGGGCCGTTGAGCGTAAAGATACCGATCGCGAGCGGGCGCTGCGCCGGCGGATAATAGTCGGCGATGACCGACAGCGACGGCGCGGTGCCGCCCGCTTCGCCCGCACCGACGCCGAAGCGCATCAGTGCGAGCTGCCAGAAATTCGATGCAAAGCCGCACGCGGCGGTGAACCCGCTCCACACGACGCACGCAATGCCGATCAGCTTCACGCGGTTCCAGCGGTCGGCGATCATCGCGACGGGCACCCCCATCGCGGCATAGAAGAGCGCGAAGGCAAGGCCGGTGAGCAGACCGAACTGCGTGTCGCTGAAATCCATTTCGGCGCGGATCGGTTCGACGAGCACCGACAGAAGCTGCCGGTCGACGAAGTTGATCGTGCCGACCACGAACAGCATGGCTAGCGCGACGTTGCGGCGCACGGCAAGGCCGCGGTCGGGCGCTATGGCGCCTCCATCGAGGGCAGTCGCCTCTGTCATCACACTCTCCAAAAACGCACGAGTCTTCTCGTTCCAAAAATACTTAGGTATTTAAGTTTATCTGTCAACGTGCTTTACGGTAACGACAAGATCGACGGGAGAGAAGAGATGGATATCAACGGCAAAACCGCCATTGTGACGGGCTCGGCGGGCGGAATCGGCCGCGCGACCGCGGTGATGCTGGCCAGCCGCGGCGCGGCGGAGATCGCGCTGGTCGATGTCAACGAAGCGGGGCTCGCCGAGACCGCGCGGCTGGTCGAGGCGGCGGGGGCGCGGGCGAGCACCCACGCACTCGACCTGTCGGACATTCCCGCGACCGAAGCCTGGTTCCGTGCGCATGGCGACGTCGACATTCTGCACAACAATGCCGGGGTGGTATCGGGCCTGCCGCAATTTCCCGACGTCGATGCCGCGCGCATCCGCTGGATCATCGACGTCAACATCACCTCGCTCGTCGCGGCGACGCAGATTGCGGTGCAGGCGATGCGCCAGCGCGGCGGCGGGGTGATCGTCAACACCGTGTCGACGGTGGCGCTTGGCACCGGATTCTATGACGCGATGTATGCGACGACCAAGGCGGCGGTGATGATGTTCACGCGCTGCTGCGCGCCGTTGAAGGACGAATGCAATGTCCGCGTCGCGGGCATGTTGCCGGGGCTGGTCGATACGCCGATCCTCGACACTACGGGGGCGGGCGGCAAGTCCGAATGGATGAAGGCGGTGCTCGCGAATAACGAGGCGTGCCGGCCCGAGGATATCGCGGGCGGCGTCATGGCGCTGATCAAGGACGACAGCCTTGCCGGCGGTGATTGGGTCGCGGTGCGGCGGCTCGGCGGCAAGGTCGAATATCAGTGGGGGCATGCCGACACCGTATAACCACCCTTCGTCATTCCCGCGAAAGCGGGAATGACGAAATTTGAGATGACTAGCGCGCCGGCGCTTCCAGCATATTCTTCCCAAACAAATTCGACCACTGTTCCTCGGTCAGCACCGGGCGCGCGCTCGACAGGTTCGCGGCATTCTTGACGTCGGTCCCCGCGATGACCGCGGGCCGCTCGCCGATGCGGGCGAACCAGTCGGCGACCGCGGGATAATCGTCGAGCGTCAGCCCGATCGCCCGGATCGCGCGCGTCCACGGCCAGGCGGCAATGTCGGCGATCGAATATTCCTCGGCGAGATAGTCGGCCTCGCTCAGCCGGCCGTTGAGGACGTGGAGCAGGCGCAGCGTTTCGTTGCGATAGCGTTCGACCGGATAGGTCTGTCCTTCGGGCGCATAGCGGATGAAATGATGCGCCTGTCCCTGCATCGGGCCGAAGCTTGCCATTTGCCACATCAACCATTGCTGCGCCTGCGATCGGCGGCGCGGGCTTTCGGGAAGCAATTGCCCGCTCTTTTCGGCGAGATACAGCAGGATCGCGCCGCTCTCGAACACCGGCAAAGGCGCCCCGCCGCCGATGGGCTCGTGGTCGACGATCGCGGGCAGGCGGCCGTTGGGATTGATGCGCCGATATTCGGGGGTGAGATGATCACCCTCGAGCATGTTCATCGCGAGCAGTTGGTGCGGCAGCCCGACCTCTTCGAGCATGATCGACACTTTATGGCCGTTCGGCGTGGGCGTGAAATAGACGTCGATCATCGCGCGGTTCACCCCTTCACACAGGTCACGACCGCGATCGCCGCTTCCCTGTCGAGGAAAGCTTCGATCGCGGCCGATCCCTGGGACATCATATTCGAACCTAGAACTTGATCCCGGCCTCGACCGAAATGTTGCGCGTGGGTTCGAGATAGAGGATCGCGCGCGGCGCCGCGGTGATCGGTGACGGCAGGTTGAATGCGCTGCCGACCGTCTTTTCGTTGGTCAGATTCTTGCCGACGAGCGCGACGTGCCAGCGGTCGTCCTGGTCGGCGAGCTGGACGCGAAGGTCGAGCTTCACATAGCCGTTCTGGACGCCGAAGATCGGGCTCTGGTTGTCCGAGTTGAAATATTTCGACCGCGCCGACGCGACGCCGGTGACATCGAACTTCAGATCGCTCGACAGGTCGAACCGCGCGTGTGCCGTCACGCTTCCCGTATATTTCGACGAATAGGCAACAGGGTAACCGGCCAGGTTATTGTTCGCGACGTGGTTCGGTTGCGTCCGATCGGTCTGTGCGGGATTGCAAACCGACAACGGCTGGCTGGCGAGGCAAGCCGCGCCGGGATAGTTGTCATATTTGATATCGGAATAGGCGGCCGACGCGCTGATGTCGAAATTGGGGGTCGGAAAGATGCTGAGCGATCCTTCGAGGCCCTTCGACGTTGCCGCGGCGGCATTGCCGGTCAGATAGCTCGAGATTGCGGGCTGATACACCGAAACCTGAAGGTCCTTGAACTTGGTGTGATAGGCCGAGAGGTTAGCGACGACCTTGCCGTCGAACAGTGTCGACTTGATGCCCGCCTCGAAATTCTCCGACTGTTCGGGCTCGAAGGTGAAGGTCGCGCTCGTCGTACCGAGCGTATTCGACACGAAGCCGCCCGACTTCGAACCGCGGCCCCAGGTGCCGTAGACCATGATGCGCGGCGCAATATCATATTGCAGCGTCACCGACGGGTCGACATTGCCTTCGCTGATCGAACCCGTGGCGCTCGAGATCGGGCGCAGCGCGAAGGGGCCATAGACGAGCCGCGAGGCGAAATCGCCGTCCTTCTTGGTGTGGCTGTAACGCAGGCTGCCGATCGCGCGGAACGCATCGCTGATGTTAAATGTCGCCTGGCCAAAGACCGACCAGGATTCGGCTTTCTGCCGGAAGAGGCTGTCGATGCGGCCGAAATAGTTGAGCGCCGCGATGTTGAAGCCCTGAAATTGCTCCAGCGTGTAATCGGACTTGTCGTAATAGGCGCCCGCGATGAATTCGAAGGTCTTGCCCGTCGGCGACAGGATGCGGATTTCCTGCGAAATCTGGTCGAAGCGTTCGGGGAAGGCATTGTACACCGAATTGGGAACAATGGCGCCGCCGCTGTTCGGGATCGTCTGGTCGAAGCCGTTGACGATCTTTGACTTGAACCAGCTGTAGCCGGTGACCGAAGTCAGCGTGAAGTCGCCGAGCGCGAGGTTGCCGACGCCCGAGATCATCACCGACTTGTTGTTGTTCCCCTCGTCGCCGAGTGCCGAGCGATCGAGGTAACGCGTGGTCTGCGGATCCTGGCCGCTGGTCAGGGGGCTCGACACGGTGATGCCGCCGATGACTTCGCGGTTTCCGTACTCGACCTTCGCGGTGTAATCGAAATTGTTCGACGGTTCCCACTTCACGGTCAGGCGCAGCAGCTGCGACTTGATTTCGGGATCGTCGTGATCGGTCGCGCGGTTATAGATATAGCCGTCCTGGTTGACGATCTTGTACGCGAAGCGCGCGCCGAGCGTGTCGCTGATCGGCCCCGACAGATAGCCCGAGAAATCGGTGCCCTTGTGGTCGAAGTTGTAAAGGCCGGTGATTGCGCCTTCGAAATCCTTCGTCGGACCCGCCGACACGACGCTGACCGCACCCGCGGCGGTGTTCTTGCCGAACAAGGCGCCCTGCGGCCCGCGCAGCACCTCGACGCGCGCGAGGTCGAAGAAGGGCGCCTGCGCCTGCCGGTTGCGGCCGGCATAGATGCCGTCGACATAGAGCGAGACCGATTGGTCGAACGCGAAGTTCGCCGGCGGCGAACCGAAGCCGCGGATATAGATGACGTCGTTGCCCGCGGTCGACTGAACGAAGACGTTCGGCGTGTAGTTCATCACCGCCTTGATATCGCTGGTGTTGAACTCGGCGAGCTTGGCGCCGCTGACGACTTCCATCGAAATCGGCACGTTTTGCAGATTCTGTTCGCGCTTTTGGGCGGTGACGATGATTTCGTTTGCATTGCTGTCGTCGACGTCCGCCGTGTCGGCGGGGGCTGCCTGCGCCATCGCCGGTGCGGCATTGGCTAGCATCGCGATCGCCGCCACGCCGGACAGCAGGAACTGGTTATGCGCCTTCATCTTCACCCTCCCATAGAGCTTATCGTCGCGGTCCCGGAAAGCCTTCCGATCCGTCAATCTGATTGACCCTTAGTATACTAATGGTTTTATGCTTGTCCATAGGCAGGAAGAGGATTCGCATTATGAACGAAGAAAATACGCAGACCGCCCCGATCGCACTCGCTACGCGCCATCTGTGCACCGTCGAGTTCGAGGTGGGGGGCGGGATCATCGGCATCGGCGCGTCGCCGTTCGGCGACCAACGGCTCGGCTATATCAGCGGCGGCCGATTTTTCGGTCCGCGTATCAATGGTATAGTTTTACCCGGCGGCGGGAACTGGTCGCGCAGCGGGCGGCTTGGCGACGATGCTTCGGTCGGTACCTTCGATGCCCGCGCGGTGTGGCAGACCGATGACGGTGAGCTCATTTACCTCAGCTACACGGGGCGCAACATCATTCCCGACGATGTGCGCGCGACCTTCATCGATCCCGCCGTCCCCGACGCCGACCCGTCGCGATACTATCTGCGAATCGCGCCGGTGTTCGAAACCGCGCGCGCCAAATATGGCTGGCTGAACGGCGTGCTCGCGGTCGGCGTCGGCGAACGCACCGATTTCGGGGTGCGCCATGTCATCTACGAGATACTCTGAAATGATCGACCTCCATTATTCGGCGACCCCGAACGGGCAGAAGATCGCGATCATGCTCGAGGAAATCGGCGAACCCTACCGCGTCATTCCCTATGACATTTTCGACGGCGACCAGCTGACCGCCGAGTTCGGGCGCATCAACCCGAACCACAAATTGCCCGCGATCGTCGATCAGGATCCGGCAGGCGGAGGCGACCCGATCACCGTGTTCGAGTCGGGCGCGATCCTGCAATATCTCGCCGAGAAGAGCGGGCGCTTCCTGCCCGCGTCGGGCGCGGCGCGCGCGGCAACCCTGTCATGGCTGACCTGGCAGGTCGCGGGCCTCGGACCGATCGGCGGGCAGGCGAGTCATTTCCTGCGCTATGCGCCCGCGGGGCAGGACTATGCGGTCGAACGCTACACAAAGGAAGTGAAGCGCCTCCTCACCGTGCTCGAAAAGCGGCTGGAGAAAAGCGCCTATGTCGCGGGTGACGATTATACGATCGCCGACATGGCGATCTGGCCGGGTCGCGCGTCGGCTTTTGTCATGGGCATGGACCTCGACGAATGGCCCGCGATGCATGGCTGGTTCGAACGGATCCGCGAACGCCCGGCGGTGGCGCGTGCGATGGCGCGCGAGGATCTGAAAGCGCCGGCCAAATATGTCGGCCGCCACCAAAAGCTCGACGACAAGGAATGGTCGAACATGTTCGGCGACGCGAACCATTCGGCGGTGAAGGGGGATTGAAGTCGAGGGATCGGCCAAGTGTCTGCTTTCGACCGCTAGTTGCCGCTCCACCTCTTACTTCGTCATCCCCGCGAAAGCGGGGACCCAGGGCTAGGCCAGCCGACGGACGCTCTGGGTCCCCGCTTTCGCGGGGATGACGAAAATGGGATGGCAACTTCCCACCCCAAGCGGGCAGTCCGCTTCAGCGCTTGGCGTGCTGGCGGTCGCCCCACAGGATCGCACGGTGCTCGTCGGTGAAGCCCGTCAGCCCGCCCTCGATCGTCTCGGCACGCGCGACGCCGACCGTCATCCCCTCGGCGACCGCGGGGCGTTCGAGCATCGCGGCGCCCCAGCGGTCGACGTTCGGAAAACGCCCGGCTTTTTCGATCAGCTGACGGCGCAGATAGGGTAGCGTTGCCATATCGGCGATCGTATAATCCTCGCCCGCGAGCCACTCGGTCTCGCCGAGACGCTTGTCGATCACCATCATCAGCCGGTCGACCTCGCGGCTGTAGCGCGCGATGGCATATTCGTGTCGATCCCTGGCGTAGTGCGTGAAATGCGCTTCCTGCCCGAACATCGGGCCGACCCCCGACACCTGGAACATCAGCCATTGCCAGCAGATCGCGCGCCCCGCCGGGTCGGTCGGCATGAAACGCCCGGTCTTTTCGGCGAGATAGAGCAGGATCGCGCCGGTTTCCCACAACACAAACCGCGCGCCGCCGGGCCCTTCGTCATCGACGATCACCGGGGTCTTGTTGTTCGGATTGAGCGCGAGGAACTCGGGCGTCAGCTGATCGCCCGCGAGGATGTCGATATAGTCGAGCCGCCATTCGAGCCTCATTTCCAAGAGCGCAATCGCGATCTTGCGCGCGTTGGGGGTGGGGCCGCCATATAGGGTGATCATCGCGTCAGGCCTCCCGTCCAAGCCAGCGTTTCAGTACGTCGGCGCTATCCTGTCCGACCGTCAGCGGGGCAGGGCGGCGAACGCTGCCCGGCGTCGCTGACAATTTGGGAAACACCCCCTGCATCGTGACCTCGCCGAACTCGTCGTCGGCGACCGTCACCAGCGCATCGCGCGCGGCGAAATGCGGGTCAGCCATCATGTCCTCGGCATCGAAGACGCGACCCGCGGGAACCCCCGCTTCGACCATCTTCGCTTCGAGTTCGGCGATCGTCAGCGTGCTCGTCCATTCGCCGATCAGCGCGTCGAGTTCCTCCTGTCGCACCCCGCGCGCGCGGTGCGTCGCATAACGCGCGTCGCTCGCGAGTTCGGGTTGCCCCATTGCGGTGGCGAGGCGGGCGAAGACGCCGTCCTGATTGGCGCCGATCAGATATTCGCCATCCTTGCACGGATAGACGTTCGACGGCGCGATCGCGGGCAGCGTCGACCCGGTGCGGCGGCGCTTGGTGCCGCTCGCCGAATAGTCGGACACGGTCGATTCCATCACCTGCAGCACCGCTTCATAGAGCGCCGAATCGACGATCTGGCCTTCGCCCGTCTTGCTGCGGTGGTGGAGGGCGGCGAGCGCGCCCATGCAACCGTAAGTGGCGGCGAGCGTGTCGCCGATCGAGACCCCCATGCGTGCAGGCGGCAGGTCGGGAAAGCCGACGATGCCGCGCCACCCGCCCATCGCCTCGCCGATGCCGCCGAAACCGGCGCGCGACGAATAGGGGCCGGTCTGGCCGTAACCCGACACGCGCACGACGATCAGCCCGGGGTTCGTCTTGCGCAGCTCGGCGGGGTCGAGATTCCATTTTTCGAGCGTGCCCGGACGGAAATTCTCGATCAATATGTCCGCCTTGGCGATCAGTTCGCGTGCGAGCTTCTGACCTTCTTCGCTGCGCAGATCGACCGCGACCGAATATTTGTTGCGCGCGATCACGCGCCACCAGCTCGGTTTGTCGCCCTGGCCCCAGTTGCGCATCTGGTCGCCGGTCTCCGGCGGTTCGAGCTTGACGATCTCGGCGCCCATGTCGCCGAGAAGCTGGCCGCAGAAGGGACCGGCGATGAGCTGCCCCATCTCGACGACCCTGATGCCTTCCAGCGCGCCCCCGCTGCCCGTCTCGCTCATATCGTTCCTTTCGCGGCCGACTCTGGTAAGACGACCTGCCTCGCCCATGGCCTTTGTATACTTAGAATGCTATGTAATTTTCAACCTGCTAAATGACTCGGGATAATCGGGACGCAAGATGTTGAAATATCATGCCGTGGAACTGGTCGAGGTCGGCCCGCGTGACGGGCTGCAGAACGAGGCGGCCGTGGTGTCGACCGCCGACAAGCTCGAACTGATCCGCCGCGCGATCGACTATGGCGTCCGCCGTATCGAGGTGACGAGCTTCGTCAATCCGAAGAAAGTGCCGCAGCTCGCCGACGCCGAGGAGCTGGTGGCGATGCTGCCCGACCGCGACGATGTGACCTATATCGGCCTCGTGCTCAACCGCCGCGGCGCCGAGCGCGCGCTGGCGACCGGGCGGATCGACGAACTCGGCGCGGTGTGCGTGACGAGCGACAGTTTCGGCATCCGCAATCAGGGGCAGAGTTCGGACGAATCGCTCGCCGCCGCGATGGAGATCGTCGCGCTGGCGAAAGCGGCGGGGCGCAGCGGCCAGATCACGATCGCGACCGCCTTCGGCTGCCCGTTCGAGGGCAAGGTCGCGATCGATCGCGTCGTCGAAATGGCGAAGCGCGCCGCCGATGCTTCCCCACGCGAAATAGCGCTCGCCGATACGATCGGCGTCGGCGTGCCCGCGCAGGTTTCCGAGATGGTGGGCCGCGTGCGCGAGGCGGTCGGCGACCTGCCCGTGCGCGTCCATTTCCACAACACGCGCGGCACCGGCGTCGCGAATGTCTGGGCGGCGGTGAACGAAGGCGCGGCCACGGTCGATGCGTCGCTCGGCGGGCTCGGCGGCTGTCCCTTCGCGCCCGGCGCGGCGGGCAATGTCGCGACCGAGGATGTGATCTACATGCTCGAACAGAGTGGCATCGGGACGGGCGTGACGCTGCCGCGGGTCGTCGAGGCGGCCGGGTGGCTCACCGGCGTGATGGGCCGTCCGCTCCCGGCGATGGTCAGCAAGGCGCCCGCCTTTCCCTAGAAGGTCGCGAGCAGCGCCATCATCACGCCGGCGACGACGAGCAGCAGCCCGACGATCTCGTGCCAGCGCACCGGCTCGCGCAGGTAGAAATGCGCGAAGCCGATCGTGAAGACGACCTCGACCTGTCCGACGATGCGCACCAGTGCCGCCGGCGCCGCCGCGAAGCCGATATACCAGCAGGCCGAACCGAGCGCCGACAACAGCCCGACCTGGCTCGAGTTCCGCCATGTGCGGCAAACTGCGCGCGCGGTGTCGCGGTCGCGCAGCAAAACCCACGCGAGGTGCAGGCCGGTCTGGATTGCCATGACGACAACGAGCGTGACGAGTGCCGAACCGATCAGGTCGACGCCATCGAGCTCGGCGGTCGCAAGCTTCACAGCGATCGCGGCGAGCGCGAACATCGATCCCGCGCCGAGCCCGCACAGCGCGGCGGGCTGGCCCAGTGCGCGCCATATCTCACGCCCTGAAACCCCGCGTCCGGCCAGCGCGAGCACCAGCACGCCAGCAACCCCCGCAACGATCCCGATCCACGCGAGCAGCGGCAGCCGCTCGCCGAGGAACAGCGCGGTGACGAGCGCCGCCTGCACCGCTTCGGTTTTTGAAAAGGCGGTGCCGACGACGAACCCGCGATGCCCGAACGCCATGATGAGCAGGATCGTCCCCGCCATCTGGGTGACCGCCCCGGCGACCGCGAAACCGCCGAAAGCGGTGCCGAACGCCGGGATCGCATCATGCTGGATCGTCAGCCAGATCGCGGCGAAAACGAGTGCGAAGGGCAGGCCGTACAGATAGCGAACCAACCCCGCGCCGCTGACGCTGAGCTCGGCGCGAAGCCGCTGCTGGAGCGCGGTGCGCCACGCCTGGAAGAGGCCGCCAAACAGCGAGGCGGGAAGCCAGATCGGGTTCATCCCGCCCGCTGCCCGTGCATTTGATCTTCGACTCGTATCGCACTGTGCATGCGGCCCCATGCAATAGTTTTATTACTAAGTATATGGCGTGCGCCGATCGCTGCCCCCGACCTGTTACGCCAATCAGCTAGACCCGCGGCTCGGCAAGTTGCAGGACAGGTGCGGGAGAGCAAATGACGCACATATATACCGCCGGGCCGGCGATCTGACATGGCCGAACTCGACCTGCCGCTTTCGGACGAGCAACAGATGCTGCGTGATAGCATCCAGCGCTTCCTCGCCGACAATGCGCGTCCCGGCTGGCGCGAGCTTTCGGAGTCGCTCGGGCTAGCCGGCCTCGCGCTGCCCGAAAGCGCTGGCGGTTTCGGCGGCGGTCCGATCGACATCGCCGTCGTCATGGCCGAGCTGGGGCCGGCACTCGCGGGCGCCGACTGGCTTTCGCACGTCGCGGCGACGGCGCTGCTGACGCGGGTCGTGCCCGATCATCCGGCGCTGGCTGATCTTGCGGTGGGCGGCCGCCGGATCGCCATCGTCTGCACGGCTTCGACCGCAGCGATGCCCGTCGTCGACGGCGAGCTGGCTCGCGGCAGCGCGGCACTCGTTGCCGGGGCAGCCGAAGCCGATTTGCTTCTCCTCGCGAGCGACGAGGCGTTGCTGCTCATCCCCGCCGATGGCGACAAGGTCGAACAGCGGCATCGCATCATGCACGACGGCAGCGTCTCGGCAGACCTTGCCTTCACGCTCAAGCCGGGGGACACCACTTCGCTCGCGAGCGGTGACGCCGCGCGCCTTTCGGCCGACTATGCGAACGACCTGATCCTTGCGGCGCGCTGCGCCGAAGCGGTCGGCCTGATGCAGCGAATGATTGCCGACAGCATCGATTATCTCGGCCAACGCAAGCAGTTCGGCACGCCGATCGGGCGTTTCCAGTCGCTGCGCCACCGCGCGGCCGACATGCAACTCGCGGCGATGAAGGCGGCGGCGCTGACCGAGGAAGCGATCCTCGCGGTCGATCAAGACCGCGCCGACCGCGCCCAGGCGGTCAGCGCCGCCTGCATCGAGGTCGGCGACGCGGTGCGCATCGTCGGCGAAAGCGCGGTACAGATCCACGGTGCGATGGGGCTGACCGAAGAGCTCAACCTCGGCGGCCATTTCAAGCGCGCGCTCGCGATTGCGGCGGCATTCGGCCCGCGCGCCGGTCATCTTGCGCGTTTTGCCGAGGCGGCTGCCTAACCCAGCATCGTCCTTGCGATCAGGTCGCGCTGGATCTCGTTCGATCCGGCGTAGATGGTCGCCGCGCGGTCGTTGAGGTAGCGCGGCACCGCGACCGCCAGCTCGGCGGGCGTCTGCCCGTCGGCGTCGGCCCATGCCGCGTGGCCCGCGATTTCGCACGCCAATGTGTCGATGCGCTGCGCGGTCTCGGTCCCCAGTATCTTGAGCGCCGAGGCATAGAGGGCCGCGCTGCCGCCGACGCCGCGCATCGCCTTCATCTCGAGCGCCTGCAGCGCCTTCAGCGTCACCGCCTCGCGGTCGAGCTGCGCGCGCAGCACCGGCTCGATGTCGTCGCGCGCGCGCAGCCGTTCGAGCCGTCCGATCAGCCCCGGCGCATATTTGCCGCCGCGCTCGAAAGTCAGCAGATGCTTCGCGACCGACCAGCCTTCATTCTCTTCGCCCAGCCGGTTCGCCTGCGGGACGCGGACGTCGTCGAAGAAGACCTGATTGAATTCATGGTCGCCCGCGAGCGTGCGGATCGGTTCGACCATGATCCCCGGCGTCGCCATGTCGAGCAGCAGGAAGCTGATCCCCGCCTGCGGCTTGCCTTCGTTCGACGTGCGGACAAGTGCGAACATGCGGTTGGCGAAATGCGCGTGCGTCGTCCAGATCTTCGACCCGTTCAGGATATAATCGCTGCCATCGGGCACCGCGCGCAGTTGCAGCGCGGCCAGGTCGGATCCCGCGCCGGGCTCCGAAAAGCCCTGGCACCAATAATCCTCGCCCGACAATATGCGCGGCAGATAATGCGCGCGCTGTTCGGCGCTGCCATAATGCATGATCACCGGGGCGACCATCTTGAGACCCATCGGCGCGAGGTTCGGTGCCCCGGCCTGCGCGCACTCGGCGGCGAAGATGTAACGTTCGATCTCGCTCCATCCCGGGCCGCCGAATTCGGCGGGCCAGTCGGGCGCTGCCCAGCCTTTGGCATGGAGGATGCGCTGCCACGGCAGCGAGATGTCGGGATCGATAAAGACGCTTGTCGCACGCGCCGCACCGCGGCGGATATCGTCGGGCAGATGCGCGGCGAGGAAGGTGCTCACCTCATCGCGAAAGGCGGTCAGCGCCGGGTCGTTCAGCATGTCCATGCCCCGGACTTGTAGGTCGCGGTGAGGCGGGGCCAAGCTGGCACCTGCATCAGGCGGCGCGTGCGCCGACGAAGCCGAGCCCGGCGGCGATCTGGATCGACTGCGCGCGCCCGGTCGCGCCGAGCTTTGCCGCGGCGTTGCGCAGGTGGAACCGCACCGTCGATACCGACAGTGTCAATATGATCCCGATCTCGCCGTCGGTCTTGCCCGCCGCTGCCCAGCGCAGGCACTGCACCTCGCGGCGGGTCAGCGTCTGCGGCACGGTGGCGTTACGCGGCCGGTCGCGCGCTTCATTGTGCGACGCGACGAGCTTGAGCGCGAGATTGTGCAAGTCGCCGGCGTGCTTTGCGAACAGCGCCTCGACCCCGACGGGTTCGCGCGAGCACCAGAAGACGGCGCCGACCAGCCCGCGCGGCAGATGCACCGGCGCGATGATCGCCTCGCCGAAATTGGGCGTGTTTTTCGCCTGCGAGCAGTCGACCTCGTCAAGCAGGCGCGTCGGCCGCCATGTGCCGAGATGTCCGTCGCTGTAGTAGAAGGGCTCCGCGACCAGCCGCGCCGCGGTCAGGAAAGCCAGTTGCAACGCCAGCTTGCGGTCGCGCCAATAGGCATAGTTCGGGTCGACCCATCGGAAACTCGTTTCGGCATAGGGGCGACCCGCCTCGTCGCTCATCGGTTCGGGGTCGCCGAGGTCGGCCTGCGCCGCGACGAAGGGCAGGCCGATCTTGTCGCCCGCTGCCTGCACCGCTGCAATCAGCGCGGGCATTTCCGCCCAGGATTCGCGCTGATGATCCATGCTCCGCTTTTCCCTCCGCTATCCTGACACAGGTGTCAGCTTGTTCGTCCGGCCGCAATCCTCTGTTTTGTCACGGTCCGGTTTCGCGCGACGCTCGCACAAAGACGAGCTCCGCGACAAGCCGTTTGAGGGAGGATGAGTGATGAAGGCAATGCGTATTTTCCGGGGCGCGGGTTCCGCGATGGGGCTCGCCCTGGCGGTGCCGGCGTTCGCCGCCGAGGAAGCGCCCGCCAATACGGTCGCGGCCGAAGGCGACATCATCGTCACTGCGCAGCGCCGCGCCGAATCGATGAACGACGTCGGCATGGCGATTCAGGCGGTCGACGGCGCGACGCTCGAAAACCTCCGCGTCACCGACATGCGCGACCTGACAACGGTGGCGCCGAGCTTCACCGTCTCGCAGAGCTATCAGGGCGTGCCGACCTATACGCTGCGCGGGATCGGCTTCAACACGATCAATCTCTCCTCGACCTCGACCGTCGGTACTTACGTGGACGAAGTCGCCTACGCCTATCCGATCATGAACACCGGCCCGGTCATGGACCTCGAACGCGTCGAAGTGCTCAAGGGGCCGCAGGGCACGCTCTATGGCCGCAACACGACCGCGGGCCTGATCAACTTCATCACCGCCAAACCGACCGACAGCTTCGAGGGCAGCATCAAGGCCGATCTCGGTAACTATCAGACGTATAATATCGGTGGTCACATCTCGGGCCCGCTCGGCGAGGGAATCGCGGCGCGCATCGCGTTCCGCAGCGAGAATAGCGACAAGGGCTGGCAGGTCAGCAATACGCGGGGCGAACGGCTCGGCGAGGTCGAGAAATATGGCGTGCGCGGGTCGCTCGCGATCGATCCCGCGCCGGGGACGCATTTCGATCTGTCGGTCACATATTGGCGCAACAAGTCGGACACCGTTGCCGGGCAGGGGATCGGTTTCACCCCCGCGACCAACCCGGTCAGCGGCACCAGCAACTCGCGCTTCTTCAACGCGGCGGGGCTTGCCACTTATCTGGCGAACAATTTCCCGACCAAGGCGAGCCAAGCCGACTGGGCGCCCGAAGCGTCGCGCTCGGCCGATATCGGCACCGGGCTCGGTCTCGATGGCCCGCTCGCCGAGGATAATCGTTTCTGGGGTCTCAAGCTGCGCTGGGACCAGGATATCGGTGAGACGGCGAAGCTCGTTTCGCTCACCAGCTACAACGACTTCAAGCGCAACGCGCTCTCCGACTGGAGCGGCGCGCCGTTCGAAATCCTGCTCCAGAACACCGTCGGGCGGATCAAGAGCTTTGCGCAGGAGCTGCATGTCGAGGGCG
This sequence comes from Sphingopyxis sp. 22461, assembly GCF_052044915.1. NCBI lineage: Bacteria > Pseudomonadati > Pseudomonadota > Alphaproteobacteria > Sphingomonadales > Sphingopyxidaceae > Sphingopyxis > Sphingopyxis sp. 22461. The sequence goes on along the minus strand of NZ_JBQENY010000009.1, from coordinate 236,292 downwards.
AGGCGGGCGCGGTGAACTGGCTCGTCGGCGGCTATTATGCGAACGACCGCATCATCGATTCCAACCGCACGATGCTTGGCCAGAACGCGAACGTCGGACTGATCCGCGCGGCGGGGGCGCCGCTTCTCGCCAGCCCGATCTTCAACTCGGGCGGCTATACGCCGCTCCAGCTCAGCCAAGCCTTTCGCACCTATGAGGATTTCGGGCGCATCCGCACCAAGACCTGGAGCATTTTCGGCAACGCCGATGCCGAACTGACCGACCAGCTCAAGCTCACCGTCGGGGTGCGCTATACCGAGGACAAACAGCGCTACAACGGCTGCTCGCGCGACTTCAACGGCAATATGCTGCCCAACGTCAACGTCGTGAACCGCGCGCTCTATCTGCAAACCTATGGCGTGCTCGCGCCGCAGATTTCACAAGGGCAGTGCAACACCTTCGACCCCGCGACGGGCACCTTCGGCGAGGTGCAGTCGCTGCTCAAGGAAAACAACGTCGCCTGGCGCGTCGCGCTCGACTGGTCGCCGAACGACGACACCTTGCTCTACGCCTCGGTGTCGCGCGGCTATAAATCGGGGACGACGCCGATCAACGCCGCAAACCTCGCGCGCCAGAATGCGCCGGTGAAACAGGAAAAGTTGACCGCCTACGAAGTCGGCGTGAAGGCGACGCTCGCCGACCGCGCGGTGCAGGCCAATCTCTCGGCCTTCTATTATGATTATCGCGACAAGCAGATCAGCACCTATTTTGCCGACCCGATCTACACCGCGCTCTCGCGGCTCGATAATGTGCCCGACAGCGAGGCTTATGGCGTCGAGGGCGAGTTGACGATCCGCCCGGCGACCGGCCTTACGATCGCGGCCAATGCGCTCTATCTGAAAACGCGGATCAACGACTACAACGGCACCAACGCGGCGGGACAGCCGCAGAATTTCGACGGCGCCGAATTCATCTACAGCCCCAAATTCCAGGGCAGCCTGACGCTCGCTTACGACACGCCGGTCAGCGACACGGTCAACCTGACGGGCGCGGTCAGCGCGCGTTACCAGAGCAAGTCGAACACCATCTTCGAGGATCTCGATCTCTACAAGGTCGATGCCTATGGCACGGTCAACGCGAGCCTGGCCTGAAGGACGAAAGCGGCTGGTCGGTGTCGCTGTGGGCAAAGAACCTGTTCGACAAATATTATTGGTCGGCGGTCGCCAGCAACGCCAACGTCGTGGTGCGTTTCGCCAACCAGCCGCGAACCTATGGCCTGACTTTGGGTTACGACTTTTAGCATATAGACCTATTTTCGTCATCCCGGCACAGGCCGGGATCTCGACCTTGCATCAGGACGCGACGTTGAGATCCCGGCCTGCGCCGGGATGACGGGATGCATAGAAATGGTCGCATTCTACCGGAGGCAATGAATGGCGCGACTGCCGATGCAGGATGAGTATCTCGGGACGGCGATCGATTTCGCCGCGCCCCTTGGCGAGCCCGCGCTGCTCGCGCCCGACAGCGTCCAGTGGCGTATCTACAAGAACCCGATCGCGCTCGGCATCGGCGGGATCGCTGCGGTGCTGCTCGAATTCGCCGAGCCGCGTATCCGATCGGGGGTGTGGGACCATTCGACCTACAAGGCCGACCCGATCGGCCGCTCGCGCCGCACCGGGCTCGTCGCGATGCTCGCCTGCTATGGCCCCGCGAGCAGCGCGAAAGCCGTCATCGGGCAGGTGAACCGGATGCATGGCAAGGTGAAGGGCGAGACGCCCGGCGGCACGAAATATCGCGCGCTCGATCCGGTATTGCTCGATTGGGTCGCCGCAACCGCTTCTTATGGCTTCCTGATGGCCTATGACCGTTTCGTTCATCGGATCAGCGATGCCGACAAGGACCGCTTCATGGCCGATGGCGATGCGATCGGGCGCGAGTTCGGGGCGCGGCATACGCCACCCACTGTCGATGCCTTCATGGCAATGATGGACGAACTCGAACCGTGCTTCGAACCGCATCCGATCATCCTCGAATTTCTCGATATTATCCAGTCGGGCCGCGCCGCGCCGGGCGTGCCGCGTTTCCTGCATCGCGCGATCGCGCGCGCGTCTGTGTCGCTGCTTCCGGGGCATATCCGGCGCAAGCTCGAACTCGGCCCGCGCTATGATCTGACGCGGTTCGACCGCACCGCGCTGCGCATCGCCGGCCGGCTGGCCGACCGTCACGTCGATCGCACCGCGCCGCATTGTCAGGCGAGCGCCCGCCTCGGCCTGCCGCATGATTTCCTGTTCAAATCACCCGCCGAGCAGCGGCGCTTGCTCGCCGCCTAGCTGCAGCGATTAAAGCCCGCACCGCGTACCGCGCGCCCCGGCGTCGCGCCGCTATGCTCGCCGTTCCGGAGCACGCCAACGCCGTTGACGAAAACGTCGCGCATCCCCACCGAATATTGATGCGGTTTCTCGAAGGTCGAGCGGTCGCCGATCGTCGCCGGGTCGAACACCACGACATCGGCGTAATAGCCGGGCTTCAGCGCCCCGCGATCCTTGATGCCCAAATTGGTCGCGGGCAGGGTGGTGAGGCGATACACCGCCTGTTCGAGCGGGATCAGCTTTTCGTCGCGGACGTAGCGCCCGAGCAGCCGCGCGAAATTGCCATAGGTACGCGGATGCGCTCCCGATTTCAGGAAGACGCCCTCGGTCGCCTGCGATGCCGCGTCGGAGCCGAAGCTCATCCATGGCAGCTGGATCTGCCTCCGCACATTGTCCTCGGACATCAGGAAATAGACGGTGCCGACGCGCGAGCCGTCCTCGACGACGAGGTCCATCGCGACCTCCTCGGGGCTTTTGCCGCGCATCGCCGCAACCTCGGCGAGAGTCTTTCCGGTCAGCGGTTTCAGCGCGTCATTCTTGAACCCCGACAGGATCATCTTGTCGGCGCCCGCGCCGAAATAGAGATTTTCCCAGTCGCTGCCCGGCTGCTTCATCTCGGCGGCGACGCGCGCGCGGATCGCGGGGTCTTTCAGCCGCTTGATCCACTCCTCGAGCCCGCCTGCCTGCACCCACGTCGGCATCGCGGCATCGAGCCCGGTGGCGCCCGCGGTATAGGTGTACATGTCGGTTGTGATCTTCAGCCCTTCGGCGCGCGCGTCCTCGATCTTCTTCACGATTGTATCGAGCTTGCCCCAATTGCTGCGCCCCGCCATCTTGAGGTGATAGATTTCGGCCGGCGCGCCCGAGCGGCGCGAGATGTCGATCAGCTCGTCGACGGCTTCCTCGATCCGGTCGCCTTCGGAGCGCATGTGGCTGATATACATGCCGCCGCATTTCGCCGCTTCGCTCGTCAGCGCAACAAGTTCGTCGGTCTCGGCATAGGATCCCGGCGCATAGATGATCGAGCTGCCGACCCCCATCGCGCCTTCGTTCATCGCCTGCTTCACCAGCGCGCGCATTCGCGCCAGCTGCTCGGGATTGGGGTCGACATCGCCTTCGCCCAGTTCGTGGACGCGCACCGTGGCGGCGCCGATGAAGCTCGCGACATTGGTCGAAACGCCGCGCTTTTCGAGCCAGGACAGATAGTCGCCGAGGCTCGTCCACTCGATCGGAAATTTGATGTCGCCCTGGCGTTCGGTCTCCAGCGCCTTCATCTTGGCGTTCACCGGCCCCATCGACCAGCCTTCGCCCATTACCTCCAGCGTGACGCCCTGCCTTATGTCGCTTTGGCTCTTGGGGTCGGCGATCAGCGACTCGGTCGCCCAGCTCAGCATGTTGATGAAGCCCGGCGCGACCGCCATGCCCTTGGCCGCAACCTCGGTCTTCGCGGTGCCGTCGACCTTGCCCACCGCGACGATACGGTCGTCCTTGATCGCGACGTCGCCGACGACCGGCGCTTTGCCCGACCCGTCGTAGATCGTCCCGCCGCGGATGATGAGGTCGTAGGCGGGCGCCTGTGCGGCCACCGATGCGGATACCAGCATCGAACTGCAAAGCAGCATGAAGGAAGGTGCGAAGCGCCGGTGGGATGCCATCAGTTTCTCCGTGATCTGGGGTGTCAGCCGTGCAGGCTCATCAGGCTGTCCATCAGCCCGTCGTCGGCGCTTGAGCAGACGCCGAGAACCAGCGCCTCCTCATATCCCTCAGCGACGACATAGGCGTGGCCCATCGACGAATCGAGATAGATGCCCTGACCGGTCTTCAGCGCGACGGGGTCATAGAATTCGGTGTGAATCTCGACCTCGCCCTCAAGGACGAAGATGAATTCCTCGCCCTGATGGCGGACGAGATCGCCGAATTCGCGTGCACTGTGCGCGCGGATTCGCGTGATGATCGGGATCATCCGCTTTTGCCGCAGGTCGGTGCACAGATAGTGATAGTCGTAATTGTCGGTGGTGACGCGCACCGCCTGGTCGATCGTGCCGATGCTGCGGCGGCCGGTGACGCGCGGGGCCGTATCTTCGTCATCCTCGGCGAACAGGTCCGACATGCGGATGTTGAGTCGCTGGCTGAGCTGCTGGAGCTTGTCATAGCTCAGCGTCAGCCGGTCGTGCTCGACCTTCGACAGCGTCGAGACGGGGATGCCCGATTTCGCGCTCATTTCCTTGAGCGTCCAGCCGTTTCGCGAGCGAATGCTCTTCATCACCGTGCCGAGCGTTGGCGGGGCTCCGCGATCAGCCATTAATTTTTCCATTCCATATTTGACAATTTTCCAATCAGGATCATTATGTCCCTATCGGGCCAATAGATGTTGGTCCCTTGGTAAGGGGTCGCGCGGCTTGCTGCAAGATGTGACAGGCCGCGACAATGAAAAGGGGAAAGCGATGCGTTTCATCCGAAAGGCGATGATCGGGCTGGCGGCTTTTGCCGCGCTGCCGCTGGCGGCGCAGGGACCTGTGCCCGCGCCCACCGTGAAGAAAGTCGAAACTGCCGCCGTTCCAGCTGCAAGAACCGCCACGGCGCCGGTCACGCTCGACGCCAAGGATCTTGAGGCCTGGCTCGACGGCTATCTGCCCTATGCGCTCGAACGCGCGCGCATCCCGGGCGCGGTCGTCGTTGTCGTGCGCGGCAATCAGGTTGTGCTCCAAAAGGGCTATGGCTTCTCCGACGTCGCCAAGCGCGCGCCGGTTCTTCCCGAGACCACGCTGTTCCGGCCGGGATCGGTGTCGAAGCTCTTCACCTGGACCGCGGTGATGCAGCAGGTCGAGGCGGGCAAGATCGACCTCGACAAGGACGTCAACGCCTATCTCGATTTCAAGATTCCGCCCTATGAGGGCAAGCCGGTCACGATGCGCAACATCATGACGCACACCGCGGGTTTCCAGGAATCGATCCGCCATCTGATCAGCAGCGATCCCAAAGCGGTGATGACGCTGAAGAAGCAGATGCCGCTCGCGCTGCCCGACCGCGTCTTCGCGCCGGGTACGACGCCCGCTTACTCGAACTATGCGACCGCGCTCGCGGGCTATATCGTCGAGCGGGTGAGCGGCGAGGATTTCGACGATTATGTCGACAATCATATCTTCAAGCCGCTCGGCATGGCGCATTCGACCTTCCGCCAGCCGCTGCCCGCCCATCTCGCGCCGCATATGGCAAAGGGCTATCCCGACGTCACGCAAAAGGCGAAGCCGTTCGAGATCGTGGTCCCGGCACCCGCGGGCAGCCTGTCGGCGAGCGGCGCCGATATGGGCAAGTTCATGATCGCGCATCTGAACGACGGTGCGGGCCTACTGAAGCCCGAAACCGCGAAGCAGATGCATGATTTCAAGGCGCCCGGTGTCGGCCCGCTCAACAGCATGGCGCTCGGCTTCTACGAACAATGGGTCAACGGCCACCGCGCGATCGCGCATGGCGGCGATACCGTCTGGTTCCATAGCTATCTGTGGCTGTTCCCCGACGCCGACATCGGCGTCTATATCTCGATGAACAGCGCGGGAACGCAGGGCGATGCGGGCGCGATCCGCAGCGCGCTGTTCCACAAATTCGCCGATCGCTACCTGCCCGGCAGCGAGAAGCCCGGTACCGTCGACGCCAAAACCGCCAAAGAACATGCGCAAATGATGGTCGGCCATTATGTCAGCAGCCGCGGCAGCTTCACCAATTTTGCCAGCCTGTTCGGCCTGCTCGGCCAGTTGACGATCTCGCTGACCGAGGACGGCAAGATCACGCTGCCGGCGCTCGACGGCCTTGGTGCCGGCGCACGCGACTGGGTCGAGGTCGAGCCCTTCGTATGGCGCGACACCGGCACCGGCGAGCGTGTTGCCGCCGAGGTCAAGGACGGCCGCGTCGTGCGCTGGAGCGTCGATGGCGGTTCGCCCTTCATGGTGTTCGAACCCGCCCCGGCGAGCGTCAATGCCGCGTGGCTCAACCCGGCGCTGATCTTCGCTTTCGGCATCATCCTGCTCGCCGCGCTGGCGTGGCCGGTGCGGGCGCTGGTACGCCGCAGCTTCAAGGCGGACTTCGCGCTCGAGGGCAAGGCGCGGCGCGCCTACCGCCTGTCGCGGATCTTCGCCTGGCTCGCGCTCGGCGCGCTCGCCGGCTGGATCGGGCTGATCGCGGCCTTCTCGGCCGATATCGGCAGCCTCGGCGGCCCGCTCGACTGGCTGATCCACCTGCTGCGCATCCTGACGCCGCTCGCCGCCTTCGGGCTGCTCGCGACGGCGGGTTGGCACCTGTGGCTCGGCATCAAGGACAAGCGCCGCTGGACGATGAAACTCGGCGCGGTACTGCTGATCCTCGCCGCGCTGGTCCTCGTCTGGGTGACGCTCGTCTTCCATCTCTATGGCTTCGGGATGGTCTATTGATGGCGACGCAGCGCATGCGGGAATTGACGCTCGACCTTCGGGTCGAGCGTTTTCCCTACCATCAGCCGTTTCGCATTTCGGGGCATGTCTTCACCGAAACCGCGCTGCTCGTCGCCGAGCTTTCGGACGGGACGCACGTCGGGCGCGGCGAGGGCGCCGGGGTCTACTATCTCGGCGACGATATCGACCATATGCTGGCAGAGGCGACGCGCGTGCGCGGGTCGATCGAAGACGGCGCAACGCGTGACGATCTGCAACAGCTCCTTCCCCCGGGCGGTGCGCGTAACGCGCTCGACTGCGCCTTCTGGGACCTGGAGGCCAAACAGACGGGGCTCCCGGTATGGGAACTCGCCGGCCTAAGCCCGCCCCAGGCGCTGCGCTCGACGCTGACGCTCGGGGCCGATCGTGCGGAGACGATGGCGAAAGCCGCGCTCGCGATCGATCCGGATGCCCCGATCAAGGTCAAGCTGACCGGCGATCTTGCCGACGATATCGCGCGCGTCGTCGCGATCCGCACCGCGCGGCCGCACGCGTGGATCGGGGTCGATGCCAATCAGGGTTATGATATCGCGACGCTCGCCGAATTGCTGCCCGTGCTGGTGTCGGCGCGCGTGGCGCAGCTCGAACAGCCGCTGAAGCGCGGGCGCGAGGCCGATCTCGACGGATTGAAGCGCCCCTTGCCGTTCGTCGCCGACGAAAGCGCGCTGTCGCTCGCCGATACCGCGTCGCTCGTCGGCCGCTTCGACGTGGTGAATATCAAGCTCGATAAATGCGGCGGGCTGACCGAGGGGCTGGCGATCGCGCGGCAGGCGAAGAAGCTCGGCCTCGACGTCATGGTCGGCAATATGATGGGCACCAGCCTGTCGATGGCGCCATCCTATCTCGTCGGTCAGCTTTGCGACATCGTCGACCTCGACGGGCCGACCTTCCTTGCGCGCGATCGCGATCCGGGCGTCAGCTATCGCGACGGCATGATCCATTGCCCGGCGGAAATTTGGGGATAATGACAAATTTATGTCCTAAACCGGTTGACAATTTTCCGATTAGGACAATAGTATAAATTGAAACTATAAAAGAGGGAGGTTGGGATGACGGCGTCGTTCCAGATTACGCGCCGCGCGGCACTCGCGGGCGTGGTGGGTGTCGCTGTGTCGGCGCCGATGATCAACAAGGGCGCCTATGCCTTTGCCGCAGCGCCGGGGAAGAGCTACTCGCGCCGCGCGGTCGATCTGGTCGCCTCGTCGCTCGTCATCGACATGCTCGCGCCGCTCAAGATCACGCTCGACGAGAATTATGTCGCGCACCGGCTGACCGACGCCGAAGCGGCCGAGTTCCGGGCATCGGGGATCACCGGCTTTCACAACGCTTACGGCCTCGGCGGTCCTGACGCGAAGGCGCAGGCGCTCGAATTCCTCGCCGGCTGGCAGGGTTTTGCCGGGCGCAACAGCCATGTCTTCACGCTGGTCGACACGGTCGCCGATCTCGACCGCGCCAAGGCCGACAAGAAATGCGCGGTCATCATGGGTATCCAGAATGCCGAACATTTCGAGCGGGTCGCCGATGTCGCGCTGTTCCGCCGGCTTGGCCTGCGCTGCGCGCAGCTGACCTATAACAGCCAGAATCGCATCGGATCGGGCAGCACCGAGCGCGTCGACGGCGGCGTCAGCGATTATGGCGCCGCGATCATCGCCGAGATGGAAAAGCAGCACATGCTGGTCGATGTCTCGCACTGCGGCGACAAGACGACATTGGACGCCATCGAGATCGCCAAGGGACCGATCGCGATCACGCACAGCAACGCCCGCGCCCTGGTCGACCACCCGCGCGTCAAGACCGACGCGGCGATCAAGGCGCTCGCGGCGAAGGGGGGCGTGATGGGGATCACCGGTGTTCGCATGTTCGTTCGCACGAGCGATCCGACCAATGTCGGGCATATGGCCGACCATATCGATCATGTCGCGAAGCTCGTCGGGGTCGACCATGTCGGCATCGGCTCGGACGCCGATCTGCACGGCTATGACGATATGAAGCCCGACGAATATGCCGCGCTCAAAGGCAGTTACAAGGGCAGCTACGCCTTCCGCGACAAGATCGACATCGACGGCTTCGACCATCCGCTCAAGACCTTCGATCTCACCGAAGAACTCATTCGACGGGGCTATTCCAACGAAAACATCCGGGCCGTGCTCGGTGGCAATTTCCGCCGCCTGCTGGCCCAAGTCTGGGGGTAAGACGATGAAACAGGGACTCTTTATTGCAGCAAGCATCGCCGCGGTCGTCGCCGCTATGCCGGCGCAGGCGCAGGACGCTGCCGCCGTCGAGGCGAGCGGCGAAATCGTCGTGACCGCACAGAAGCGCACGCAGAATGTACAGGATGTGCCGATCTCGATCGCCGTCGTCAGCGGCGAGGCGCTGCAGGAACAGGGCTCGGCCTCGCTCGTCGATTATGCGGGCTATGTTCCGGGCATGAACGTCAGCAATGGCGGCACGCCGGGGCAGACGACGATCACGCTGCGCGGCGTCGCGCCGCTCAATTCGGCGCAGACGGTCGGCATCTATCTCGACGACGCGCCGGTGGGGTCGAGCGCGATCTATAATCGCGCCGGGCAGTTCACGATCGACCTGATGCCCTATGACCTCGAACGGATCGAGGTGCTCAAAGGACCGCAGGGCACGCTATATGGCGCAAGTTCGATCGGCGGCCTCGTCAAATATGTGACCGTCCAGCCCGACACGCGCGAGTTCAAGGTCCGCGCGGGCGTCGAAGGCTTCACGATCAAGGATGCGGGCAGCCTTGGCTGGGGCGGGCAGGTATATGTCAACGCGCCGATCGCAACCGACACGCTCGCGATTTCGGGCAGCTTTGCGTGGCGCAAGACGCCGGGCTGGGTCGACAGCGTCAACAATGCGGGGATCAAGGACCAGAACGACTATGAACAGCGCGGCGGCCGCGCCGCGCTGCTGTGGACCCCGACCCCCGAACTAAGCGTCAAGCTTGCCGGTATCTGGCAGTCGCTCGATTCCGACGGCAACGGCATTTACGCCGCCGATCTCACGGGCAAGCGGCTCGGCAACGGCCACTCGTACAATAATTATGTGCCCGAATCCTACGACATCGATCTCGACTATTATTCGGCGACGATCGACTATGATTTCGGCGCCGCGACGCTGACCTCGGCAACGACGTACAGCAAGACGCAAAGCGCGCAGGTGCAGGACGCAAGCTATGCATTCGGCGTGCTCTTCCCATTGCTCACCAATGGCGCGATTCCGCCGGGCATCACGCCTTTCTCGCTCGACCTCGGACTCAAGAAATGGACGCAGGAAGTGCGGCTCGCCTCGCCGAGCGGCGGGCGTTTCGAATGGCTGATCGGCGGCTTCTTTACCGACGAGGAGACGAGCAACGCGCAGCTCGTCCGCTCGTTCGACATGGCCGGAAACCCGATCGTGCCGCTCGATCCGCTGGCGATCGTCGGACTGCCCGCGACCTACAAGGAATATGCGGTCTTCGCCAACGCCACCTTCAAATTGACCGAGCAGTTCGAGGTCACGGGCGGCCTCCGCTGGGCGCGCAACGAACAGACTTTCACCCAGATCAGTTCGGGTGCGATCGTCCCGACCGCCAATGATCCGGGCGAGTCCGCCGAAAGCGTCTGGACCTTCTCGGTCAGCCCGCAATTCCACATCAACGAGGATGCGATGCTCTATGCCCGCGTCGCGACGGGTTATCGTCCCGGCGGCCCGAACGTCATCGTCCCCAACGTACCGCCGAGCGTCGATGCCGATCGCATGACCAACTATGAGGTCGGCTTGAAGGCCGATTTCGCCGACCGGATGCTCACCGTCGACGCCGCCTTCTTCTGGATGGACTGGACCGATATCCAGGTCACGCGCGCGTTCGGCGGCGTGTCGGGCGGCGCGAACGGCGGCAAGGCGACGAGCAAGGGTTTCGAAGGCAGCCTGGCGCTGCGCCCCGCGCCCGGCCTGACGATCAGCGCGACGGGAAGCTATACCGACGCGACGCTCAGCGAGGATGTGCCCGACATCAGCGGTGCCAAGGGCGACCGGCTGCCCGCGGTGCCGAAGTTCAGCGGCGCGCTGCGCGCCGATTATGAATTCGAACTCGGCGGCGGCAACAAGGGCAGCTTCGGCGCCGGCATTCGCCACGCGGGCAACCGCCTGTCGCTGGTCGAGAGCGATCCGCTTGTCGCGCGCGCCAAAGCCTATACGTCGGTCGACCTCAACGCCTCGGTGACCCTGGGCGATCACTGGACAGTGCGCGCCTATGCGCGCAACCTGTTCGACAACAAGGGTGAGATGGCGCGTTCGACGCTCGCCGACGGGCTCAACCGGCCGAGCTTCCTTGCGATCTCGCCGCTACAGCCGCGGACGATCGGCGTTGCGCTCGACATGGCCTTCTGAGCGAATTGGAGTTGGACACGATGAACGCGCCTATCGGCAGGCTGGAGGGCAGCCTGACCCTGCCGCAGCCCTATCTGCTGTTCCTCGGCGACACGACCAATGCGGCCTATGCCAAGACTGCTTTCGGGCTGGCCGACTGGGCGGGCGATCGCTGCACGGGCGAATGGGCGATCGACGGGTGCACCGTTTCGACCGGCCTGCCGCGCCTGTCGCCCGCCGACGCGCGGGCAGCGGGCGCGCGCTCGCTGGTGATCGGCGTCGCCAATCAGGGCGGCATCATCGGCGCGGCATGGGTCGCGGTGCTCGTCGAGGCGATGGAGGCAGGACTCGATATCATCAACGGGCTCCACACCAAGCTGACGAGCGTTCCCGTGCTTGTCGAGGCGGCTGCGCGCACGGGGCAGCGGCTGATCGACATCCGCACGCCGCCGCCCGCAATCCCCGTCGGGACGGGACGAAAGCGGACCGGCAAGCGGCTGCTGACCGTCGGCACCGACTGCGCGCTCGGCAAGAAATATACCGCGCTCGCGCTGCACCGCGCTTTTGTGACGCGCGGCCTCGATGCCGATTTTCGCGCGACCGGCCAGACGGGCATCATGATCGCGGGCGGCGGCATGCCGATGGATGCCGTGATCTCGGACTTCGAGGCGGGGGCGGCCGAAATGCTCAGCCCCGACGCGCCCGCGGACCATTGGGACGTGATCGAGGGGCAGGGGTCGATCTTCAACCCCGCTTACGCCCCGGTGTCGCTCGGCCTGCTCCACGGCAGTCAGCCCGACGTGTTCGTCGTCTGTCACGACCCGACGCGCAAGGTGATCCTCGGCATGGAAAGCTTTGCCTTGCCCTCGGTCGAGGAGGTCATCGACATGACGATCCGCCTCGGCAGCCGGACCAATCCCGCGATCCGCTGCGGCGGCGTGAGCTTCAACACGTCGAGCTATGACGCGGACGCGGCCGAAGCGCTGATGGCGGCCGAACGGCATCGGCTGGGACTTCCGGTCGCCGATCCGATCCGCGGCGGCGCGGCGTTCGACGCGCTCGTCGAAAGCATTCTCGCGTGAGTGTGGGCGAGACGGGCAGCGGGTCGAGCTGGTTCCAGCGCTACCTGCTGCCCGGATTTGCGCTGAAGGCCGTCATCATCGGCGGCGGTTATGCGACGGGGCGCGAGCTGGCGGAATATTTCGTGCCCTCGGGGCCATGGGGCGGGCTGTCCGCAATGCTGCTCGCGACGCTGATCTGGAGCGTCGTCGCGGCGCTGACCTTCGCGCTCGCGCTCAAACTCGGCGCCTATGATTATCGCAGCTTTTTCAAGGGGCTTCTCGGCCCCGCATGGGTCGCGTTCGAGGTCGCCTACATCATCTTCGTCGTCCTGATCCTCGCGGTGTTCGGCGCTGCTGCGGGCGCGATCGGCGCCGCGACCTTCGGCTGGCCCGAACTCGCGGGTGTGGTGTTGCTCGCGGTATCGATCGTGGGGGTCACCGCGTGGGGCACCGGCGCGGTCGAGCAGATGTTCAAATATGTCTCGATCCTGCTCTACGCGGTCTACGGGCTGTTCCTGATCCTCGCGCTCGCCAGCTTTGGCGGGCTGATCGGACAGGGCTTCGCGAACGCCCCGCCGCCGTCGGGCAACTGGATGGCGGGCGGGCTCACCTATGCCAGCTATAATATCGTCGGCGCGGTGGTGATCCTGCCGGTGCTGCGCCACCTCCGGAACCAGCGCGATGCCGTCGTCGCCGGGCTGATCGCGGGGCCGCTGTCGATGCTTCCCGCGATCCTCTTCTTCGTCGCGATGATGGCCTTCTATCCCGCGATCGGCGACGAGACCTTGCCGTCGGACTTCCTGCTCCGCCAGATGACGGTGCCGGGGTTCCATGTCCTGTTTCAGGTGATGATCTTCGCCGCATTGCTCGAAAGCGGTGCTGGGTCGGTCCATGCGATCAACGAGCGTATCTCGGGCGCGGTCGAAAGTCGCGGCCGGCCGCCGCTCACCCCCGCCGCGCGCGCGGTCATCGGCGCGGTGATCCTCACCGGCTGCATGTTCGTCGCGGGCGAGATCGGCCTCGTCGACCTGATTGCGAGCGGATACCGCTTCCTCGCCTGGCTGTTCCTGGCGGTGTTTGTCCTGCCGCTTATCACCATCGGGACGTGGCGCCTGCTGCGTCCGTCCACCGCTCCCCATATGGAGGCTTTGCCATGAAACGCCTGCTTGCCCTGTCGCTGATGCTGTCGGTCGCCGTGCCCGCATGGGCCGAACCGCCCGCCGATATCGGCGAAAGCGTCGAGGTGCTGCGCAAGAAGGTCGGCGCCGCGGGCGTCTCGATCGCGATTGTCGAGGACGGCAAGACCACCCTCTCGCGCGGCTGGGGCGTGCGCAAGATCGGCGAACGCGCGCCGGTCGATGGACAGACGATCTTTCAGACCGGATCGACCGGCAAGGCGATGACCGCCGCCGCGCTCGCGATCCTCGTCGACGAGGGCAAGATTGCGTGGGACGATCCCGTGATCAAGCATATGCCGTGGTTCCGCATGTATGACGCGTGGGTCACGCGCGAAATCACGATCCGCGACCTGCTCGTCCACCGCAGCGGGCTCGGGCTCGGGCAGGGCGACCTGATGTTCGTGCCGCGCACGCACCTCACGCGCAAGCAGACCGTCGAGCGCGTCGCTTATCTCAAGCCGCAGACGAGTTTCCGTTCGGCCTATGCCTACGACAATATCCTCTACGCGGTCGCCGGCCAGCTGATCGAGGAAGTCACCGGGCAGACATGGGAGGATTTCATCCGCGCGCGCGTGCTGCGTGCGGGCGGGATGAAGAATGCGACGAGCGACAGCGAAGACCGCTTCCGCATTCCGAACCGGTCATGGCCGCACGCGCGGCTGTCGGGCGCGCTGCGCGGGCTCGGCCCGCAGGCGGCGCTCAACGAGCGCGACGAGCTCGGCCGCAACGGTGCGCCCGCGGGCGGGCTCGCGCTCAGCGCCGACGATATGGCGGCGTGGCTCAAGATCCAGCTCGCGCATGGCGCGCTGCCGAACGGCAAACGCCTGTTCAGCGAAAAGCAGGCGGCCGAAATGTGGGCGCCGGTGACCCCGATGCCGATCAGTCCGCTTCCCGAGCAGCTCAAGCCCGCGCAGCCGACGCAGCAGGCCTATGCCCTCGGCTGGCAGGTTCAGGATTATCGCGGTCACCGCATCATCCAGCATGGCGGCGGGGTCTTCGGTTCGATCACGCGTGTCGTGATGATCCCCGACAAAAATGTCGGCTTCGCGATCATGATGAACAGCGAGGACAGCGGCATGCTGCTCGGCCTCACCTATGATTTGCTCGACCATTATCTCGATCAGCCCGACTATGGCTGGACCCAGAAATGGGAGGATTGGTATCAGTCGCGGCTCGCGGGCGGGGTCGAGTTTCTGAAACAGTCCAAGGCGTCGCCCGCGAAGTCGGGCCCGTCGCTTGCGCTTGCGGGCTATGCCGGCCGCTACCGCGATCCCTGGTATGGCGATATCGTGATCGGGCAGGCATCGACCGGCCTGACGATCGACTTTACCTCGACGCCGCGGATGGCGGGGCGGCTCAAGCATTGGCAATATGACAGCTTCGTCACCGATTTCGACGATCCGGCGATCGAGCCCGCCTATGTTACCTTCGCGCTCGATGCCGAGGGCAAGATCACCGGCGTGACGATGAAGGCGGTGAGCAAGATCGCCGACTTCAGCTGGGACTATCACGATCTCGACCTGAAGCCCGTGGAGGACAAAAAGTGAAGCGTTTCGCCATTCTGCTGACCGCAACCGCGCTCACCGCCTGTTCGCCGGGCGGCGACAAGCCGAAGGCACCCGAAGCGCCATTGCACAGCCGCATGCTCGTGCTCGACACCCACCTCGACACGCCGCTCCATTTCGAGCGCGCGGGCTGGAGCTTCGCCGACCGTCACGCGCTCGCCGAAGACATGGCGCAGCTCGACATTCCGCGGATGAAAGACGGCAATCTCGATGGCGGCTTCTTCGCCATCTACACCGATCAGGGGCCGCTGACGGCGAAGGGCTATGCCGATGCGCTCGCGTTTGCGCGGAAGCGGTCGGACCTGATCGATCGCACCATTGCGAAATATCCTGATGCGATCGCGCCCGCGCTGACGGCGGCCGATGCGCTGCGGCTGAACAAGGAAGGCAAGCTGATCGCCTTCAAGTCGATGGAGAACAGCTATCCGCTGGGTGAAGACCTGTCCTTGCTGGAGGAATTCTACAACAAGGGCCTTCGTCTCGCGGGGCCGGTGCATTCGAAAGACAATCAGTTCGCCGACAGCGCCACGGGCGAGGGGCGCTGGAAGGGGCTGAGCCCGCTCGGCAAGCAGTGGGTTGCCGAGATGAACCGTCTCGGCATCGTCATCGACGCAAGCCATTCGTCGGATGCGGCGTTCGACCAGATATTGGCGCTGTCGAAATATCCGATCCTGCTCTCGCACTCGAGCCTGCGTTCGGCCTTTGACCACCCGCGCAATCTCGACGAGGGACGATTGAAGGCGCTCGCCGCGAAGGGCGGCGCGATGTGCATTTCGACGATCTTCATGTCGGAAATGAACATGTCGCCGGCGCGCGCCGAACTGTTCGGCAAATATGAGCGGATCGGCCAGATCACCCCCGCCGAGCAGGTCGATCTCAACCGCCAATGGCGCGAACTCGACAAGACCGAGAAGCTCTGGGCGGCCGATTTCGATGCCTATATGAAGATGGTGCTGCGCGCGATCGAGGTCGGCGGCGTCGACCATATCTGCTTCGGCGCCGACTGGGACGGCGGCGGCGGGCTGCCGGGAATCGAGGATATTTCGGCGCTGCCCAAGGTCACCGAGCGGCTGAAGGCCGCGGGCTATTCGGACGCCGATATCGAGAAGATGTGGAGCGGCAATATCTTGCGTGTGCTTGCAGCGCAGGGGAAGCCGGCAGCAAACTAGGCGCGGAAGCTTTTGGGATCGATCCCGAGCTTCTGCATCTTGTCGTAGAGCGTCTTTCGCGGGAGCCCGAGCCGCGCCATCGTTTCGGCGATATTGCCGCGTGTCTGCGCCATCGTGTCATGGATGATCGTCGCTTCGAACCGGCGCACCCGCTCGGCGAGCGGCGCGTCGGCGGGCATCGCCGACAGGCCGGGGTCGGATGGCAGGTCGAGCACGACGCTGTAAGCGAAATTCTTGAGCTCGCGGACATTGCCCGGCCAGTCATGCTCGACAAGGTGGCGGCGGATGCCGTCGTCGATCCGGAACCCCGCCATCCCCATCTTCGCCGCGGCTTCGTCGAGGAAGAAGGCGAAGGTTTGCGGAATGTCCGAGCGGCGTTCGCGCAGCGGCGGGATACGCAGCTTCACGACGTGCAGCCGGTAATAGAGATCCTCGCGGAAATCGCCGCTGCGCACGGCGTCCATCAGATCGGTCTTGGTCGCCGCGACGACGCGCAGGTCGACGGGTTCGGGCGCGCTGGCGCCGATCGGCTGCACCTCGCGCTCTTCGATCACGCGCAGCAGCTTCGCCTGCACCGACGGATGCATCGTGTCGATCTCGTCGAGGAATAATGTGCCGCGGTGCGCGCTACGAATGCGCCCCGCCTGACCGAGCTTTCCCGTCGCACGGTCGGTCAGATCGCTGCCGAACAATTCGGCCTCGGCCAGCTCCTGCGGCAGCGCCGCGCAGTTCACCGCAACCAATGATGCCGGGCTCCGCCGGCTCTGGCGGTGGAGCATATGCGCGACCAGTTCCTTGCCCGTCCCCGTCTCGCCTTCGATCAGCACATCGATATCGGCTTGCGCGAGCTGCGTAATCGTCTCGCGGAGCCGGACCATCGCCGGGCTTTCCCCGATCAGCGGGCTGTCGATCGCCGCCGCCGCCGCGGTCAGCCGCCGGTTGTCGAGGATCAGCGCGCGGTGCGCGAGCGCGCGGCGCGCGATGCCGACGAGGTGATCGGCGGCGAAGGGCTTGGCGAGGAAGTCGAAGGCGCCGTCGTGGAGCGCGCGCACCGCCATCGCGACATCGGCGTGGCCGGTGATCAGGATGACGGGGATGTCGGGATCGATCGCGTGGATCGCGGCGCGCAGTTCGAGCCCGTCCATCCCGGGCATGCGAATGTCGGTCACGACGATCCCCGAGAAGCCCGTTTCGATACGCGGCAATACGCTCTGCGCATCGGGAAATGCCTCGACCGCCAGTCCTGCGAGGTCGAGCGTCTGGACATTCGCCTCGCGCAGCGCGGCATCGTCGTCGACGAAGAAGATCGTCTGCTCGCCGGTGAAGAAGCTCATGCCGGCCTCAAGGTCAGGCGAAACCCTGCGCCGCCAAGCGGCGAGGGGATCAGGGTCAGCGTGCCGCCAAATTCAGCCATGATATCGCTCGCGATCGCGAGCCCCAGCCCGAGCCCGTCGGGGCGCCCGGTGACGAAGGGGGTGAAGAGCTGCGGCAACAGCTCGGCGGGAACACCGGGGCCGTTGTCGCAGACGTCGATATGGACCGGGTCGCTGCCGTGCGTGCGGAGCGCGATGCGCGCATCTTTCACGCCTTGCACCGCCTCGACCGCATTTTGCAGCAGGTTGACCAGCACCTGTTCGAGCCGGACGCGGTCGGCGTGGACCGCCGCCGCGGGATTTTCGATGGCGACGTCGAGTGCAATGCCTTGCGCGCGCAGCCGGTCGCCGATCAGGAGCAGCGTGCCGTCGATCGCCGATCGCACCGGGACGGGGCCGAGCGGAGTGGGTTTGCGGCGGGCAAAATTGCGCAGCTCGTTGGTGATCGCGCCGACGCGCGCGGTCAGTTCGACGATCGTGTCGAGGTTACCGCGCGCCTTGTCGGGCTGCGCGCGTTCCAGATAGCGCAGGCTGTTTTCGGCAAAGGTGCGGATCGCCGCGATCGGCTGGTTGATCTCGTGCGCGACGCCTGCGGTGATCTGGCCGATCGACCCGAGGCGGCTCGCCTGCGCCAGTTCCTCGCGTGCGGCGCGATAGCGGCGATCGGTTTCGGTCTGCCGGTCGGATGCAAGGCGCAATTCGTCGTTCGCGGTGCGCAGGTCGCGCGTGCGCGCGGCGACTTCGCGTTCGAGCGCCTCGTGCGCGGCCTGCCGCAGCGTCTGCCGCTCGACGACGCGGAGCAGCGTGATGATCGCCGCGCCGACAAGGATCAGCAGGACGAGGAACGCGACGCGCGCAGTGGCATTGGCGCTGGCGCGGGCGGGCTCGGCGGGCTGGAGCAGGCGGAGCGTGCCGCCGGGGAAAGAGACGCGCTCGTTGGCTTCGCGGAACAGGTCTCCCCCGACGCGGATGCCGTCCCCGGTGCGGCTGACCGGCAAGGGATCGAGCCGCGCATCGCCATAGCTGCGCGTCGCGCGAAGCCGCTGCTGCGTCTCGGCCGAAATGGGGGCGAAGGAGCGGAAGCGCCAGGCCGGTTCGCTGCTCATCACGACGATCCCGGCGGCGTCGGTGACGAGCGTCGCCGCGGCTGAGTCCGCCCAGCGGCTTTCGAGCTTGTCGAACTCGACCTTGAGCACGATCACGCCAAGCTGGCGCCCGCCAACATCGACGCGGCGCGCGAGGTAGAGGCCGGGGCGACCGCTGACCGTGCCCAGCGCGAACAGCTCGGCCTCTCCGCTCCGCATCGCGCCCTGGAAATAGGGACGAAAGCGGTAATTTTCGCCGACGAAGCTCGTCGGCGCGCGCCAGTTGCTCGCCGCGATCGTCGTCCCACCCGCATCGATGACATAGATCACCGTGGCGTCGGTCCGCGCCGCGAGCTGTTCGAGTTCGCGGTCGAGCCGGCGCGAAGCGGCATCGCTCTTGTCGGCGAGCGCGGCGCGGACGTCGGGGAATTCGGTGAGCACGCGCGGCAGCAGGCGGAAT
The DNA here is from genome assembly GCF_052044915.1 of Sphingopyxis sp. 22461. Taxonomy (NCBI): domain Bacteria; kingdom Pseudomonadati; phylum Pseudomonadota; class Alphaproteobacteria; order Sphingomonadales; family Sphingopyxidaceae; genus Sphingopyxis; species Sphingopyxis sp. 22461. Next base: position 217,228 of record NZ_JBQENY010000009.1, on the reverse strand, counting down.
TTCTGCAGCTCGCTTTCGAGCAGGCTGGCGTGCGCGCGCGCATTCTGCCGCGCCTCGACGTCGGCCTGTGCACCGGCGCGGCCCGCGGCCCATTGCGCGAGGCCGAACGCCGCGACGAGCAGGATAGCCAGCCCCGCCGCCACCGCGACGAACAGGCGCCGGCGGTTGCCGTGGGGGCCGATTGGGGACGAATCGCTATGCAGGGGCATGTGCGGATTATTGCACAAATGTTCGGGATCGTATGCGGTATTTCGCACAAACTTGAAGTTATGTGGAGCGCTGTGCCCATCATATTCAAATAATAACAATAGGTTGATTGGATATCCTGCGGCGTTTGACGATGATTCCTTCCCGCCCCTATTTTTAGACATCGGCCGGGAAACACCCCGGTTCGCGTCGAGCCGGACGCAAAATATGGGGAGAGGCTGGTGGCAGCCACGATCGACATGAATGCGGTGCACGCGCCGGCCAAGTCCGGGCCGTGGTGGTCGCATCTTTATGTGCAGGTGCTCGCGGCGATCGCCGGCGGCGTGCTGCTCGGCCATTTCTGGCCCGAAATCGGCGTCCAGCTCCAGCCGCTTGGCAAGGGTTTCATCGACCTCGTCAAGATGATCATCGCCCCGGTGATCTTCCTGACCGTTTCGACCGGCATCGCATCGGTCGGCAGCGGCAAGACGCTCGGCCGCCTGACGGCGAAAACCTTCGCCTATTTCCTCTTCTTCTCGACGCTCGCGCTGATCATCGGGCTGATCGTCGCCAATGTGGTGCAACCCGGCGCGGGCATGAATATCGACCCGAGCACGCTCGATCCGAACGCCGTCGCCAAGATCGCCGAATATGATGCGAAGGCGCACGACACCTCGCTCGTCGGTTTCCTGCTCGCGATCATTCCCACGACCTTCGTCTCGGCGCTCACTTCGGGTTCGATCCTGCAGGCGCTGTTCGCGGCGATCCTGTTCGGCATCGCGCTGTCGCACACCGGCGCCGCCGGCGCGCAGGTGCTCGGCATGCTCGAAAAGCTTTCGAGCGTCTTCTTCACCCTCGTCGGCATGCTGATGCGCTTCGCGCCGATCGGCGCGTTCGGTGCGATGGCTTTCACCATCGGCGAATATGGCGTCGAATCGCTCGTCAATCTCGGCGCGCTGATCGCGACCTTCTATCTGACCTCGATCCTGTTCGTGGTCGTTGTCCTCGGCGGGATGGCGCGGCTCTGCGGCTTTTCGATCTTCCGGCTGATCGCCTATCTCAAGGCCGAGCTGCTGCTCGTGCTTGGCACCTCGTCGTCCGAGGCGGCGCTGCCGAGTCTGATGGAAAAGCTCGAGAAAGCGGGCTGCGCCAAATCCGTCGTCGGCATGGTCGTGCCGACGGGCTACAGCTTCAACCTCGACGGCACGAATATCTATATGACGCTCGCGGCGCTTTTCGTCGCGCAGGCGACGGGTATCGACCTCAGCCTCGGCGACCAGGTCGCGCTGCTGCTCGTCGCGATGGTCAGCTCGAAGGGCGCGGCGGGGGTTACCGGCGCGGGCTTCATCACGCTTGCCGCGACGCTGACCGCGGTGCCGACGGTGCCCGTCGCGGGGCTTGCGCTGATCCTCGGCATCGACCGCTTCATGAGCGAGTGCCGCGCGCTGACCAATTTCATCGGCAACGCGCTCGCCGCGATCGTCGTCGCGATGTGGGAAAATGCGCTCGACCGCGATGCGCTGAACCGCGCGCTCAGCAGCGAGCCCGCACCGCTCGCGGCGGCGCCGGTCGAGACCGACAGCGATTGAGATCAACAAGACACAAAAATTCAAACAATAAAATTGGGGAGAATGATGATGAGGCGCAGTTTTGGAACAATGCTGCTGGCGAGCACGGCGATCTGCCTTCTCGCGGGCGCACCCGCGCAGGCGCAGACGGCCGAAACCGGTCCGGCCGCCGAAGCCGCCGATGCCAATGAGCCGCAGCCCGATGGCGAAACCGCCGGCGATATCGTTGTCGTCGGCACGCGCATCGAAGGCGCGCGCGTTACCGAGGCGCTACCGGTGGTCGTGGTCAATCAGGACAAGCTCGATGCGATCGGTGCGGTCAGCGGCGACGAGCTGATCCGCAACATCCCGCAGATGGGCGACGTCAGTTTCAACCCCGGCAACAATGCGCAGACCAGCAATGCCGCGCGCGGCGATGTCGGTTCGGTCAACCTCCGCTCGCTCGGAGTCGGCAACACGCTGGTGCTGCTCAACGGCCGCCGCATCGTCACCCACCCTGCGAGCCAGGGCCTGTCGGACACCGGCACCGTGCCCGTGCTCAGCTATAACTCGAACGCGATCCCGACGACGGGGCTGCAGCGGCTCGAAGTGCTCCTCGATGGCGCCGCGGCGCTCTATGGCTCGGACGCCGTCGCGGGCGTCGTCAACACGGTGCTTAAGGACAATTACGACGGCCTCCGGATGCAGGCGCAATATGGCGGCGCCGAAGGCACGCACCTGCGCGAATTCCAGGGGAATATCCTCGCGGGCAAGAGCTTCGACCGCGGCAATATCACCCTCTCGTTCGAATATACCGACCGCTCGGCGCTGCGTGCGGAGGATCAGGATTTCACCGCCTCGGCCAACCTCCGCCCGCTGTTCGCCGACTATCCGGGATTCGCCGACTCGACCACCCCCGACGCGCGCGCGACGCGCGGGGCATGGCCGGCGCTGCAGGTGCCGGTCACCGGCGGCCGACCGCGGCGCGGCACGACGAACCTCACCACCGCGGCGGGTTCCTTCACCGTCCGCCCGACGCGTCTCGGCGGATGCACGCAGGCGCTGACCGCCGACCTCTGCCTCGTGAACACCGCGCTCGCGACGAACAATGCGTTTCGCGACCTGCGCTACGACACGGCGGTCGGAACGACGGTGATGCCGAGCGTGAAGCGCTATAACGCCTTCATCAACGGGCACTACGACGTGACCGACGACCTGACTTTGTTCGGCGAGTTCGGCTATTACCGCTCGAACACGACGCGCATCCAGCCGCCGGTGATCAACCTCAACCAGATCTGGATCCCAGCGTCGAACTATTACAATCCCTTCGGCGCGGCGACGATCAACGGCCAGCCCAATCCGAACCGCATCCCGGGGCTTATGAATGTGCCCGCCGCGGGCCTGCCGGTGCTGCTCACCACCTATCGCTTCGTCGATACCGGGCCGCAGGCGGTGAAAGTTTCCGGCGAGCAGCTGCGCGGTCTGATCGGCGTCCGCGGCGAGGCTGCCGGCTTCAAATGGGACAGCGCCTTCGTCTATTCCGAAGCTTCGGCGGTCGACAGCAGCCTCGCGGTGCGCAGCTCGGCGCTCCAGCGGAGCCTCGCGCTCGCGACCCCCGACGCGTATAACCCGTTCAACGGCGGCTGCGTCGACAGCCTGAGTTCGGGCGATTGCACCCCCAGCTCGCAGGCGGCGATCGACGCGATCACCTTCCAGCTTCGGCGCGCCTCGAAAACGACGCTGACGATGGGCGATTTCCGCGCCTCGCGCGCCGATCTCTTCGCCTTGCCCGGCGGCGACGTCGGCGTCGCCTTCGGCCTCGAAGTGCGACGCGAGACGCAGCGCGACGATCGCGATTCCGCCGTCGATGGATCGAGTCCCTTCGTCGATGCCGTGTCGGGCGCGGTGACGATCAGCGACGCCGCGGCGGTCAGCGACAATCCCGACACCTATGGCAAAAGGACGGTCGCGGCCGGCTATGCCGAACTCGCGGTGCCTTTGGTGTCGGAGGAGATGAATATCCCGCTCGTCCGCCGCTTCGACGTACAGCTTGCGGGCCGCTACGAACATTATAGCGATTTCGGCAGCGTCGCGCGGCCGAAGGTCGCCGCGGCTTGGGACGTCGTCGACGGGTTCCGCCTCCGCGGCTCCTTCTCGCAGGGGTTCCGTGCGCCGAACCTCGAACAGGTCAACGCGGTCGAATATGCGCGCCTTGCGACCAGTCAGGATTTCCTGCGCTGCGAGGTTGACCTGCGCGCCGGCCGGATCGCCAACTTCACGCAGTGCGGCAACAATGTCGGCTATTCGCGCCGCGTTTCGGGCAATCCCGAGCTCAAGCCCGAAAAGAGTAGCAACTATAACCTTGGCGCGGTGTTTGAACCGACCTTCATTCCGGCGGATCTCGGGCGCATGACCTTCACGGTCGACTATTGGTCGATCAAGCAGAAGGGTATCGTCGGCATCCTTGGCAACGATACCGCGGTGGCGCTCGACTATCTGCTCCGTCTCCAGGGATCGTCGAACCCCAATGTCATTCGCGATGCCGCCAACGCTGACGATATCGCCAATTTCGCGGGAACGGGCATCACGCCGGTCGGACGGATCACGACGGTGCGCGACCAGTTCATCAACCTGCAGCCGCAGACCGTTCGCGGGCTCGATTTCGCCTTCTACTGGCAATCGCCGAAGACCGATGTCGGCAAGTTCGATTTTTCGGTCAACGCGACGCGGTTGCTCAAATTCTCGCGTGCGCCGGGCGACGCGGTCGATCAGCTTGTCGCCGCGCGCGAAGCCGGCGACATCAACGCCGCGACGCCGCTGCCCGAGACCCAGAATCTGATCGAGGCCAACGGCCGTCCGAAATGGCGCGGCACCGCGTCGCTCAGATGGTCGCTCGGGCAGTTCCAGGTCGGCGCCTTCGCGCGCTACACCGGCGCGGTCGACGAAACGGCGTTCGTCGATGCCGACGGCAACCCGTGGCGCGTCAAGTCGCAGCTGACCGGCAATCTCTATGCGCAGGTGCGGATCAAGGACGCGGGCGGTCTCGGCGGCGACATGCGCTGGCGCGTCGGGGTACGCAACATCACGAACGAAAAGCCGCCGCTGTCGTCGGAGGGTTATCTGGGGTCGCTCTACAGCCCCTATGGCCGCTATTGGTACACCTCGGTCACCACGGAGTTCTGATATGAAATACGGGCACGGCATCTGGTTCCTGATCGGCGCTGCCGCGCTCGCCGTCGCGCCGGCGGCAGCGGCAAAGGAGAGCGCGCCCGCGCCGACCGCCGCCGGCGCGACCTCCTCCGCTCCAGCAAAGGCGGCGCCGAAGACGATCCTGTTCATCGGCAACAGCTTCACGCAGGGCGCGCACTCGGCGGCGCGCAACTGGCGCGCGGGGTCGGTCACCGACCTCAACAATGCGGGCTATGGCGGCGTACCCGCGCTGTTCAAGCTGTTCGCCGAGCAGGCGGGGCTCGACTACCGCGTCAGCCTCGAAACGCAGGGCGGCAAGTCCTTGGGTTTCCACTATGACGAGCGGCGCCAGCTCTTCGACCGGTCGTGGGACATCGTCGTGCTGCAGGAATTCAGTACGCTCGACCGCGCCAAGCCCGGCGATCCCGCGGACTATATGCGCAATGTCGGCCGGCTCGCCGCGTTGTTCAAGGCGCGCAATCCTGCGGTCGATATCCGCCTCGCGGCAGCATGGACGCGCGCCGACCAGACCTACAAGTCCGGGGGTCATTGGTACGGAAAGCCGGTGACGGCGATGGCCGATGACCTCCGCGCCGCGGCCGACCGCGCACGATCCGCCAATCCGTCCGTGGCGGGTATTGTGCCGGTCGGCCAGGCATGGAACCGCGCGATGGCGGACGGCGTCGCCGATCCCAATCCCTATGACGGCATCGGTTATGGCCAGCTCGATCTGTGGGCGTACGACCATTATCACGCGAGCGTCGCGGGCTATTATCTGTCGGCGCTCGTGACCTTCGGTGCGATCACGGGCATCGATCCGACGACGCTCGGCGCCAAGGAAAAGGGCGCCGACGAGCTGGGGCTCTCGGACGCGCAGGCGGCGGCGCTGCAACGCGTCGCGCGCGATACGCTCGCGAACGGATAATTGGCCTGCGGGAAAAAGGGAGCGGGACGGGTAAGATGCTCGACTGACTGCCCCGCCACGCATCTCTTGCCTCTTGGCATTTTGTGCTACGCAGGGCCGAGCATGCCAGCAGCGACCGGAGATCCCGATGCCGACGCGCCCCTTCGATTTTCCCAACGCCGCCGGCGACCGCCTGTCGGGCCGGCTCGAACTGCCCGTCGGATCGACCAGGGCGTGGGCATTGATCGCCCACTGCTTCACCTGCGGGAAGGATAACAAGGCCGCGGTGCGGATTTCGCGGCGTCTGGCCGGGGCGGGCATCGGCGTGCTGCGGTTCGATTTCACGGGGCTTGGCGCCAGCGAAGGCGATTTCGGATCGTCGGGTTTCAGCCATAATGTCAAGGACCTGGTCGCCGCTGCCGAAGCGATGACCGCCGCGGGCATGCCTCCGATGCTGCTCGTCGGACATAGCCTTGGCGGCGCGGCGGTGCTGGCCGCGGCGGGGTCGCTGCCCGGAATCCACGCCGTCGCGACGATTGCCGCGCCGTTCGACGTCGAACATGCGCTCCACCAGTTCGATCCCGCAGGGTTGGCGAAGATCGAGCACGAAGGAAGCGGCGTCGTGGCGATTGGCAGCCGGCCCTTCACCGTCCGCAAGGAGTTCGTTAAAAATCTGCGCGAGCAGGATCAGGGCGCGCGCGTTGCCGCGCTGAAACGGCCCTTGCTGCTCCTCCATGCGCCGCTCGATCAGGTGGTCGGGATCGAGAATGTCACCAGCCTTTATCTCGCGGCCAAGCATCCCAAGAGCTTCGTCTCGCTCGACGGCGCCGATCATCTGCTCAGCAATGCGCGCGACGCCGATTTCGCCGCCGACATGATCTCGGCCTGGGCCGGGCGCTACCTGCCCGCGATGCCGCCGACCGCCGCCAGCCAGTTCGATGCCGAGGCCGAGGAAACACGGCTGGGCAAATTCCAGCTCGCGATGCGCGCAGGGAAGGCGGCCTTCATCGCCGACGAGCCCGAGAGCGCCGGCGGTCTGGGGTCGGGCCCGACGCCCTTCAACCTGCTCTCCGCCGCGCTCGCCGCTTGTACGACGATGACGCTGCGTCTCTATGCCGAGCGCAAGGGATGGCCGGTCGAGCGGATCCGCACCGGCGTGACGCACCGGAAGGACAAGGGCGCCGAGAAACCCGATGTCTTCAGCCGCCGCGTCGAGATCGAGGGCGCGATCGACGAAGCGCAGCATGCCGAACTGCTTGGCGTGGCCGATCGCTGCCCCGTGCACCGTACGCTGGAGACCGGATCGCGCTTCGAGGCGACCGAAGCGGGATGGGCCGATGCCGGCCCGGCCGGAGGGCAAGCGCCCGCTTAGTGCAGGGCGACGGCGGAACGAACTGCCGCGCCAAGCGTCCAATAGGCGCCTGTCTCTGATGAGGCGGGCGTCCTCGGCTGTTGCGGCCGCGGGGCATGTGCGATCAGGCTGGAGGATCGGATGCAGGCGCTGGAAGGACTCGACGCCAGGCCATCGCACCAACGCCTGTGGGACCGGCACGCCAGCCCGATTTCGATCCTCGTCCTTGGCGGCCTGTTGCTGGCGGCGGGCCTCGGCTTCGCGGGCGGGCAGCCGAGCCCGCCGCGCACGGCCGATCTGGGCGATGCGCGCCTGACGGTGAAAACGCCGACGATCATTCGCAACGGCGAGTTCTTTGAAACCGACATCACTTTGACGGCCGATGTTCCGCTGGACGATGCGGTGGTGGCGGTGTCTCCCGCGCTCTGGCACGACATGACCGTCAACACGATGATCCCGGCGCCCGCCGAAGAGAGTTTCAAGGACGGCCGCTTTCATTTTTCCTATGGCCCGCTGGACGCCGGCGACAGCCTCCACATCAAGATCGATGGCCAGATCAACCCGCCGCTGTTCGCGGGGACCCGCGGCGATATCGCGGTCTTTGACGGAAGCCGGCGCATCGGCGTGATGCCGCTCCGCATCAAGGTGCTGCCCTGATGGATATCGTCCTTCGCGCCACGGTGATGTTCTTCATCCTGTTCCTGCTGATCCGGCTGCTCGGAAAGCGCGAACTCGGCCAGATGACGCCGTTCGAATTCGTCGTGCTCGTCGTGCTCGGCGACCTGATCCAGCAGGGCGTGACGCACAACGACTTCAGCCTGACCGGCGCGACGCTTGCGATCTGTACCTTCGCCTTCTGGGCGCTGGTGCTCAGCTGGACCGCCTATCTGTTCCCGCGTGCGAAGGACCTGCTCGAAGGCACCCCGCGCGTGATCGTGCGCGACGGCGAAATCGTGACCGAAAATCTGCGGCGCGACCGGCTGACGCGCGACGAGATCCTGTCCGAAATGCGGCTCGCCGGGATCGGACGGATGTCCGAGGTCGCGTGGGCGATCCTCGAGCCGCAGGGCAAGATGAGCTTCATCAAGAAGGACGATCAGCCCTCGCCGCAGCAGGATCGCGATGATCCCGCGAACTAATAGATCGGCGTGATCTGCATCTGGGGGAGCGGCCGCGGCGTCCCGTCGCTGAGGTCGGGGCCAAGGTCGTCCCAATCCTCGCCGCGCGCCACCAGGTCGGTGAACAGCGTCTGCGCGGCGTTTTGCGCTTCGGCCGACCGGAATTTATACGAAACCGGCGGGGGCGTTCCCGTGCGGACCGTCGCAAAGGCCGCCTCATACGCCGGGATCGGCGGAACGACCTTCGCGCTGGCGGCGATCCGGATCGTATAGCGCTGGAGGCCCGAGGCGACGTTCCGCCACCGCACCCAATAATGATTGTCGAAGGAGAATTGATACAGCCGCTCGCCCGCGACCGTGCCTTTCAACGAAATGCTGTCCAATATGTCCTGCGACATGTCGAGGTTCATGCCCCCCTCGACCTTGTCGAGCGCGACGTGGACGATCCGGTCGCGTTGGCCGGGCGCGCGCGACTGCAACAGGTCGCGCCAGTTCTGCATCGTGCTGATGATCCCGAACACAAAGCCGGACACCTCGGCCAGCGCGAGCGGCCGCGCGATCGAGCTATAGCTGCGTTGCCAGCCGCGATTATTGTGCAGCGGAAGCCACACGGCCGCCTCTGCCTCGTCCCGCGGATTCCGGGGTTCGGGATTCTCGACCTGCGGATCGTCGCTGCTTTGCGGATAGACGAGGTTGATCGCGAACGTCGGCCAGCGCGGCAGCGGCGCGTCGAACAGGTGGAGCGGAAAATTGCTCGAAACGCCGCCGTCGGAAAACCAGCAGATGCGGAAACCTTCGATCAAGGAGAGCGGCGCCTCGCCGCCGGTAGCGAGGCTGTCGGTGCTCTGGCTTAGCGTCGTCTCCTTGGTGTCCTCGCCGTCATCGAGTGCCTCTCCCTCGGTCTCGCCGCGGAGCGTTCGCCTGCCCATGGGCTCGTGCAGCGGCACTGCGCTGATCAGCAGCGGGAAGCTGAGGCTCATCCGCATCGCCACCAGCACCGGCATCCGGCCCTTGCCGGGCAGGCGGTAATAATCCCTTTCCCCGACCCGATCGGGCGACCCCGCCATCGCCACCATCGCATCGACGACCGGCTTAGGAAACAGCAGGTCGAATTCTTCGCGCAGAAACCAGAAGGACGCGTCGGTGAAGGGCAGCGTCCGCGGCTCGTGATGCGAGACGCCCGTCGTGATCATTTGGAGCGAGATCGCGGTTTCGGTCCTCGGCTCGCCGGGATAACGCGGCGCGGCCCACAGATCGTCGAACAGCAGCGGTTCGGCGATGTCCTTGCCCGACAAGGATTGCAGGACCTCGTGCAGCCATTCGGTCAGCGCCGGCTTGCCATCCTTCCGCACGCTCAGGCCCGAACAAAGCCCGAGCAGATTGCGCCGCGTGACGCGCGCAACACGCAAAACGGCGGCAATCGCAGCGCCGAGATAAGCGCAGATCGCCGACGGCAACAGCACGGCGGCGACGCCGGCCGTACCCGCGAGCCAGTACCCGCCCGCAACGAACAGGCCGAGCAGAAGCAGCGCTTCGAGCGGCGCGATCGCCACAACCGCCACCGCAGCCACCAAGGCCTTGCGCAGCACCCCCGCATTCCCGGCGAGAGTAACGATCAATCGATAGGCATTGCGCCCGCCGCGCGCGGGCTGGAACAGGCCGAAAATGAAGCCCTCGGACGACAGCTGCGCCGCGACGCGTTCGAGACCCGCAAAACCGAGCGTCGGAGGGCAGGGGGTAGTTGATCCCGATGCGACATGCTTGCGGTCGCCCAGCGCTGCCGCCGCGGTGGCCGCCGCGGCGATCGCGCCGGCCGATGTCCCGCCGATATTCTTGAACCGGAAATCGCGCGCAAGCGCCAGGACGGCGTTCGGATAGACGATGCCGCTTGTGATGCCGCCCTTCATCACCAGGTCGCAATAGCGGGTGGCTGCATGGCTCATGTCATCGCTCTCCGGTTGGGCGCGGCTTTTTCCTTTCTTACCCCGGCGGGTCGGTCAAGTCGCTGCTCTTCTTGAGGAATAGGGCCGATCGGACGCACCATATAACGCAATTGCTTATGCTGTGTTGGGGCTGTAATACGGGCGTTGCGCATGAAATGGTTCCGTAAACCCGAAGGCCCCGATCCCACCCTCGCCGTGACGCCGGGTGGTCCGTTCGCCGATATAGCAGCCCAGCCGCCGCCCATTGTGCCCGAGACGCGCGGGCGCAAATGGATGCGCCGCATTTCGCGCGGTTTCGCGATCTTCTGCGTGGCTTTCATCCTGCTCGTCGGCTGGCTCGCGCTCACCGCACCGCTCTCGAAATCGCTCGAACCGATCGCACCACCGCAGATCACCTTGCTCGCATCCGACGGCACCCCGATCGCGCGCATCGGGGCGATCGTCGACACGCCGGTGAAGGCAAAGGATCTGCCCAAACATGTAACCGGCGCCTTCCTCGCGATCGAGGATCGGCGCTTTTACACCCATTGGGGCGTCGACCCGCGCAGCATCGCGCGCGCCGTGTGGAGCAACGTCACCGGCGGACGCACACAGGGCGGCAGCACGATCACGCAGCAGCTTGCGAAATTCACCTTCCTGACGCCCAAACGCACGCTCGGGCGCAAGGCGCGCGAGGCGCTGATCGCCTTCTGGCTCGAAGCCTGGCTCAGCAAGGACGAGATCCTCGAACGCTATCTCTCGAACGCCTATTTCGGCGACAACACCTATGGCCTGCGCGCCGCCTCGCTCCATTATTTCTACCGCCAGCCCGAAAAATTGACCCCCGCGCAGGCGGCGATGCTCGCGGGGCTCGTGCAGGCGCCGTCGCGCCTCGCGCCGACCAAAAACCCCGACCTCGCCGAAAAGCGCATGAAGCTGGTGCTGAACGCGATGGTCACGACGGGCTATCTCACCGAGCAGGAGCGGAAAGCGCTTCGCACCCCGCGCATCGACGTGCGCAGCCGCAACACGCTGCCCACCGGCACCTATTTCGCCGACTGGGCGCTGCCCGCGGCGCGTAAGCTCAGCGATGTCGGCTATTCGCGCCAGACGATCGCGACGACGCTCGACGCGCGCTTGCAAGGCGTCGCGCGCCGCGTGACCGGGCGCGCGGGGCTGGGCAAGGCGCAGGTCGCGCTCGTCGCGATGCGCCCGAATGGCGAGGTTGTCGCGATGATCGGCGGCAAGGATTATGCCGCATCGCCTTTCAACCGCGCGACGCAGGCGCGGCGCCAGCCGGGCTCGACCTTCAAGCTGTTCGTCTATCTCGCCGCGCTCCGCGCCGGCTGGGACCCCGACGACATGATCGACAACAGCCCGATCGAGACCGGCTCGTACCGTCCCAAAAATTCGGGCGGCGCCTATTCGAAGGAAATCAGCCTCGAAGACGCCTTCGCCTCGTCGAGCAATGTCGCCTCGGTGCGCCTGCTCCGCGAGGTTGGCGACGACAAGGTCATCGACATGGCGCGCGACCTCGGCGTCACCGCGCCGATGGCGAAGGGCGACCCCAGCCTCGCGCTCGGCACGTCGAGCATGACCTTGCTCGAACTCACCGCGGCTTATGCCGCAGTCGCGGCGAACAGCTATCCGGTCGAACCGCATGCGTTCGAGGCGGAGGAAAAGGGCTGGTTCGAGAATCTGATCTCGGGCCCGTCGAGTTTCGGGTCGCGCGAGCATGCGGACATCGAGCAAATGCTGCGCGCCGCGGTCAATCGCGGCACCGGCCGCGCCGCGCGGCTGCCGCAGGCCAATTTCGGCAAGACGGGCACCAGTCAGGACAATCGCGACGCGCTGTTCGTCGGTTACGCCAACGGCCTCGTCGTCGGCGTGTGGATCGGCAACGACGACAATACGCCGCTTCAGGGCATTTCTGGCGGCGGGCTGCCGGCGCGCATCTGGCGCGACTTCATGACCGAGGCATCGGGCAAGAAGGCGGCGCCGCGACCGAAGAAGGTGGTCGATCCGACCGGCCCCGTCGAACCGCTCGATATTCCCGACATCGGCGACATCCCGATCGGCGACCGGACGCGCATCGGCATCGAGGGCAATGATGCGGTCATCACGACCGAAATCAACGGCAGCCGGATCGACCTGCGCCTGCCGATGTCGGAGGGGCGTCCGACGATTCAGGAAGGGCGCCCGCCGCCCGAGGCCGCCACCGCGCCGCCACCCGGATAGGCAACGCCGCCCGCGGGGATCAGTCCGCCGGCAGGATATCGAACGCCGCGGTTGCCATCACCTGCCCGTTGACGATCAACTCGACCTCGTGCCGCCCCGGATAATGGCGCCGGGTGGTAAAGTCGCGGATTGTCTGGCTGATGCCCAGCGGCACGGACTCGCCCGCCGCAAGTTCGAAGCTTTTCAGCTTGAACACCTTGGCGGCGCTCTTGCCGCCCGCGCGCGCATAATGGACGCGATAATCGACCACGAGCCGCTGATTTTCGGATGAATCCGATGCAAGGCTGGCCGTGATGGCAATCCGGTCGCCAAGATGGACGGCCGGCGGGGCGATGCTGAAATCGCGCACGCGTACCGCGGCGCCATGGCCGACCCCAATCAGCGCGAGCGCGGCGGGATCGCCCTTCTTGATCAGCGTGCGGAGCGCGTGGCGAACGATCCAGACGGTGCGCGCGTCATCCTGCGGCCACTCGGCAAGGCGGTCCAGCAGCCAGTCGGGCCGGTCCTTGGCGATATCGTTCAGATGGTTCGCGACCGATTTACGGACGTACAGGCTCGGATCGGCTTTCAACATTTCGAGGATCGGCGCCGCCAGCGTCGGGTCGGCCTTCAGCGCAGGGACGCGCGCAGCCCACGGCAGGCGCGGGCGTGCGCCTTCGCTCGCGAGCCGGCGGACATGCTCGTCCTCGCTGCTGGCCCATCGCATCATGACGGCCAGCGCACGCGGCGTATCCGCCGCCAGAAACGGGCGGATCGCAAACTCGGCTGTGCCGAAGCGCGTCAGGTCGGCGAGCGCGTCCATCGACCGGTCGAAATCATCGAGGCCATAGCGCGCGACATATTCGGTGACCGCCATCGCCTGAAACCCATGGGTGAGCCGCGGCGCCATCGCGCGGACGACATCGAGCGCCGCCGGGTAATCGCCGGGCAGCGCGGCACGGAGCGCGTCGGCGATATGGCGCACGCGCTCCATGATCGACAACGCATCGAGCCCGTCCGACGCCGCGGACAAAAAGGCGGCGCGATCGAAATGTCGCGACGCCGTCACCCCCGCATCGCCGATCGTCTGCAGTGCTTGCGGGTCCAGAATATCTTTGAGCAGGGCAGGGGTTTCTTGAGTCATTGCGGCTTTCCGGGTTTCAGGCGCGCGCGTTGGCGCGCGGTTCGGCGCCGACATAGCAACGCCGGTACTCGGACCGGAATGATTTTCGTCTCCTGGGCTTCGCATACCTTCCACGCCCTCCTCCTTGCCCGTTTTTTAATTTCATTCACACTCGTGAGAGTGAATGTTGACTCGCCATCGAACCGCTGCCATGAATGCGCCATGCCGGCGATCGAGCGGCGACTTTTGGGAGAGGGCAAAATGAGGGTTCAGCTGTTTGCGTCCGTATGCGCGGGCGCGCTTTTCGCAATCCCGGCGGGCGCCGCCGCACAGGATGCGGCCGAAACCGCGCCGCAGGCCGACGAGGCGCCGGGCGGCAATGACATCATCGTCACCGCAACGCGCCGCGCCGAACGCATTCAGGACGTGCCGATCAGCATTTCGGCCTTTTCGCAGGAAGAGCTGACCGAAAAGGGCATCGTCGGCTACGAAGGCATCGGGCGCGAGACACCGGGCGTCGTGCTCAACAAGCCGACAGCGAACTTCAACAATTTCACTGCGCGCGGCATTGCGACCAATGGCTATAACGCCAATCTGCAAAGCTCGGTCGCCATCTATATCGACGAGCTTCCGGTCTCGACGATCGGCAACACGACCGTCGTCGACCCGAACCTGTTCGACGTCGAGCGCGTCGAATTCCTGCGCGGGCCGCAGGGGACGTTGTTCGGCTCGGGCTCGCTGTCGGGCGCGATGCGCATCCTGCAGAAAAGCCCCGACCTCAACGATTTCGACGTCTCGGCGCTCGTCGATATTGGGCTGACCGGATCGGATTCGATCCGCCAGCGCTATAATGCGATGGTCAATGTCCCGCTGGTCGAGGACAAGCTCGCGCTGCGCGTCGTCGGCTTCTACCGCGACGAGGAAGGCTATCTCGACAATGTCGGGACGGGCGTGAAGAATTCGAACACGCTGATCGATTATGGCGGCCGCGCGACCTTGCTGTGGCGCCCGACCGATCGCCTGTCGATCAAGCTGCTCGGCTCCTATGAATATAGCAATCCCAAGGACTCGTCGCTGACCAGCCCGTCACTCGGCCGCAACAAACGCGTCTCGGACGAGCCCGACCGCTTCACCGGCAAGCAGCTGATCGCCAATGCGACGATCGACTATGAATTCGACTTCGCCAAGCTCACCAGCTCGTCGACCTATTCGGATTTCGAGCAGCGTTTCTATGTCGATCTCGCCGGCACGTTCCAGCCCGGTTCCTTCGCCGGTGCGCCGATCGCCTTCGGTCTCGACGCCGATGGCTATGACAAGGTTTTCGTTCAGGAAACGCGCCTCGCATCGACGCTCGACGGCCCGTTCCAGTTCGTGATCGGCGGCTTCTATCTCGATCGCCGCCGCGATGTCGATTATTTCTACCGCTCGAACCCCGCGTTTCTGGCCGAGCGCAACATGACGGGTCTGCCCGACAAATATTATCAGAAGCAATATACGCATTCGCTCAGCAAGGAACTCGCGGGCTTCGGCGAGTTGACCTATCGTTTCTCGGACAATTTCTGGCTGACGGGCGGCATGCGCTATGGCGAGACCTCGGCGCAAGGCTTTACCGAGGCGGGCGGCTATCTCGCGACCGCGCCGGGCTTCTTCAATCTGAACTATCTTCAAGCGGCTCTTGCCGGACTGAAAGGTCCCACGGGGGCTTATCTCCCGGTCAATTTCACGACGTTCACGCCCTATGCCGCGGTCACTGGCTTGAAAGCGAAGGGATCGAAACCGTCGTGGAAGGCGAGCGCGACCTTCAAGCCGAGCGAGACGCTCACCACCTATGCGACCTTCTCGACCGGTTTCCGCGCGCCGATCGTCAACGCCTTTGCCGGCCGGGCGAGCGTCGTCGATGCCAACGACATTGTCATCCCCTTCGGCGCGACGTCGGACAGTCTCGAAAGCTATGAGGTCGGCGCGAAGGGGCGCTGGCTGGGTGGGCGCGTCAGCATCAACGCCGCTTTCTACCTGATCGACTGGAGCAACATCCAGGCGCAGGCGAACCGCGTGTCGGACTCGGTACAGTTCGCGACCAACATCGGCGCGGCGCGCAGCAAGGGCTTTGAGTTCGAGGTCAATGTGATCCCGGCGACCGGCGTGTCGATCGGCTTCAACGGCGCCTACAACGATTCCAAGATCACCAAGCTGTCGCCCGCCGAGGCGGCGATTTCGGGCGCGGTGCTCGGCCACCGCCTGTCGGCACCGCGTATCCAGGGCTCGGCCTATATGTCGTACAGCTTCAAGCTCGCGAGCGACGTCGACGCGATGCTGGCGGTCAATGCGCAGCATATCGGCGCGTATAACAGCAGCTTCCCGAACACTCCGGGCGCGCCGAACGTGCCGCTCGCGACGTTCGGAAAGACCGACGCCTACAGCAACGTGAATCTCAGCTTCGGTTTGAAGAAGGGCGATATTTCGGCGCAGCTCTATGTCGAGAACCTCTTCGACGATCATTCGATCACCTACATCCACCCCGAAGCCTTTCTGAACAGCCGCTTCGGCACGATGCGCCCGCGTACCTTCGGCATTCGCCTCGGCTACGGGCTCTAAGCGATGGCGGATGCAGAAGCCTCCCTCTCCCCGGCCGCAGCGTCCACGCGGCCGGGGGGCAATCCCACCTTCGTGCTGGGGATGCTCTGCTTCGTCTATGTGCTGAACTTCCTCGACCGGCAGCTGCTCTCGATCCTCGCGAAACCGATCCAGGACGCGCTTCAGATCAGCGACGGGCAGCTCGGGCTGATCAGCGGGCTCTATTTCGCGATGTTCTATTGCTTCATCGCGATCCCCGTCGGCTGGTTTGCCGACCGCACCAGCCGCGTCGGGGTGCTGTCGGCCGCGTGCGCGATCTGGAGCGGCGCGACCGTCGCATGCGGCATGGCCGCCAATTATACGCAGCTGGTGGTGGCGCGCATGGTCGTCGGCTTCGGCGAAGCGGGCGGCGTGCCGCCCTCCTATGCGATCATCACCGATACCTATCCGCCCGGCAAGCGCGCCGCGGCGCTCGGCATCTTCAACCTCGGCCCGGCGATCGGTGCGGCGGCGGGGGTGGCGTTCGGCGCCGCGATCGCCGAACGTTTCGGCTGGCGCATTCCCTTCATCGCGGTGGGCGTGATCGGGATCGTGACGGCGCTGGCGGTGTGGCTGACCGTGCGCGAGCCCAAGCGCGGGGCCACCGATTTGGCGGCTTCGTCTGCCAGCGCACCCGCCGACCACAAGGCGGCCTTTTGGCCGACGGTACGCATGTTCCTCTCGCATCCGATCCTGATGCTCGCGGCGCTGGGCAGCGGCGCGACGCAGTTCGTGACCTATGGCCTCGGCAATTTCGCGGTGCTGTTCCTGATGCGCGAGAAGGGCATGGAGCTGGGCGACGTCGCGATATGGTATGCGCTGGTGTTGCTGATCGGCATGGGCGGCGGGATGATCGTCTCGGGCCGGGTGATCGACCGCATGGTGCGCAAATCGCGCGCCGGCTATGCGATTGCCCCGGCGCTCTCGCTTGTGGTCGCGATGCCCTTTTACGTCGCTTTCGTCTGGGCGCCGGGCTGGCCGCTGGCGCTCGCCTTGCTCACCGTCGTGATGATCTTCAACTATTTCTACCTCTCGGCTTCGGTCGCACTGGTTCAGGAGGAAGTGAAGCCGAACCAGCGCGTGCTCGCGGGCGCCTTGTTGCTGCTCATCATGAACTTTATCGGATTGGGGCTGGGGCCGACATGGGTCGGTTTCGCCAGCGACTGGTTCAAGGCGCAGGGCGACCTCCACGGGCTGCAAACGGCGCTGTACACGCTGACGCCCTTTTATCTGATCGCGATCGGGCTCTTTCTCTGGCTCGCGCGGCGGCTGCGTCGAGAGGACAACCGGCAGGAGTCGGCAGCATGAAGAAATTAAGCACTGCATTGTCCGCGGCCGGGCTTCTGATGGCGGCGCCCGCCGTCGCCGCTAGCCCGGTGGTGGAAGCGCCCGCGGGCGCGCTCGAGGGCAAGACTGTCGGCAAGGTCCGCGAATTCAAGGGCATCCCTTTCGCGCAGCCGCCGGTCGGGCCGCTCCGCTGGAAAGCCCCGCAGCCGCTGCCCGCATGGCAGGGCGTGCGCAAGGCGCAGAGCTTCGGTGCCGCCTGCATCCAGCCGCGCCCGACGGCGGTGCACATCTACGCCAATCCGCCCGCGAAGATTTCCGAAGATTGCCTGACGCTCAACATATGGGCGCCCGAAAACACGAAAGATGCGCCGGTGATCGTGTGGATCCACGGCGGTGCACTCGCGACCGGCTACAGCCACGAGGGCATGTACGATGGCGCGAAACTCGCCGCGCGCGGCGCGATCGTCGTGTCGATCAACTACCGCCTCGGCGTGCTCGGCTATATGGCGCATCCGGGCCTCAGCGCGGAATCGCCCGATGGTGTGTCGGGCAATTACGGGCTGCTCGACCAGATCGCGGCGCTCGAATGGGTGAAGACGAATATCGGCGCATTCGGCGGCGACGCGGCCAATGTCACCATCGCGGGCGAGTCCGCGGGCGCGCTCAGCGTGATGTATCTGATGGCCTCGCCAAAGGCGCGCGGCCTGTTCCACAAGGCGATCGCGCAGAGCGCCTATATGATCTCGACCCCGTCGCTCAAGGAAGCGCGCCACGGCGAACCCGCCGCCGAGGCGACGGGCGAGCGGGTCGCCGCCGCGCTCGGCGCCGCCGACATCGCGGCGCTGCGCAAGGTCGATCCGGTCCAACTGACCGACGGCGCTGCCAAGGCGGGTTATTTCCCGTGGGGCACCGTCGACGGCAAGATCCTGCCGGGCCAGCTCGTCGACATCTTCGATCGCGGCGAGCAGGCGCCGGTGCCGATGATCGCGGGCTTCAACATCGGCGAGATCCGCTCGCTGCGCGTTCTCGCGCCGCCGGTCCCCGCCGATGCCGCCGCCTATGAGGCCGCGATCCGCGAACGCTACGGCGATCTCGCCGACGCGTGGCTCAAACTCTATCCAGCAAAGGATCTCGCTGAAACGATCCTCGCGACGCCGCGCGATGCGCTTTACGGCTGGACGTCCGAACGGCTCGCGATCAAGCAGACCGCGCTCGGCCAGCCAGCCTATCTTTACCTCTTCGACCATGGCTATCCGGCGGCGAGCGAGGCCGGACTGCACGGCTTCCACGCCGCCGAAATCCCGTTCATATTCGGCACCGCCGGCGACACGCCGCCCTATTGGCCCAAAATCCCCGATACCGTCGCCGAGCGTAAATTCGCCAACGCGATGGGCGATTATTGGGTCTCCTTCGCGAGGACGGGCAAGCCCGAGGCGGCGGGGCAGGCGGCGTGGCGCCCTTATGGCAAGGACGCCGCCTTCATGGCCTTCGCCGATGTCCCGCGTCCCGGTACGCGGCTGATGCCCGGAATGTATGCCCTCCACGAAGCCGCGATGTGCCGCCGCCGCGCCGCGGGTAATCAGCCGTGGAACTGGAACAGCGGTATCGCCTCGCCCATCCTCGTGAAGGGCGCAAACTGTCCATGAACCACGGTATGATGCAGGATTATCCGCTTACCCTCGACAAATTCCTCGATCACGCGGCGCGCTGGCACGGCGACGCCGAAGTCGTGACCGCGCGCGAGGACGGGAGCATCGCGCGGATCGGCTACGCGATGCTCCGCGACCGCAGCCTTGCGATCTCGTCGCTGCTCGCAGGCTTCGGGGCGGGCGAGGGCGACCGTGTCGCGACGCTCGCCTGGAACAGCCAGGCGCATGTCGAGGCATGGTATGCGACGATGGGAATCGGCGCGGTCTGCCACACGCTCAATCCGCGCCTTACCGCGCCGCAACTCGCGGCGATGGCGGTGCAATCGGGCGCGAAGCTGCTGATCGTCAGCGCCGACCTGCTGCCGCTCGCGCGGTCGATCGTAGAGCGCGCGCCGGCGATCGGGCAGGTACTGGTGATCGATGGGCCCGCGGGCGACTGGCCCGCCGCCGCGCCGCCGCTCCGCGAACTCGAAGCGCTGATCGCCGGCGCGCCGGGCGGAACCTCATGGGGCGGCTTCGACGAGCGTTCGCCCGCCGGGCTCTGCTTTACCTCCGGAACGACGGGCGCGCCGAAGGGGGTGACCTACACGCACCGCGCAAGCTTCCTGCACACGCTGCGCGCGTTGCAGGCCGACGTGATGGCCTTCACCTACCGCGACGCCGTGCTCGCCGTGGTGCCGATGTTCCACGCCAACGCCTGGGGGCTGCCCTTTGCGCTGCCCGCGGTCGGCGGCAAGCTCGTCCTTCCCGGGCGGCAGGCCGACGGAGCAAGCCTCGCGCGGTTGATCGCGGCCGAGGGCGTGACGGTCGGCGTCGGTGTTCCCACCGTATGGCTCGGCGTCGTCGAACATATCGAGGCTGCGGGCGGCGAACTGTCGTCGCTCAAACGCATCATCGTCGGCGGCGCGCCAATGGCGCCCGCGCTGATGGAGCGGATCGAGCGCCGGCTCGGCGTCACCGTGCAGACGAGTTGGGGCATGACCGAACTGTCGCCGCTCGGCACGATCGCGCCGCCGGACGACCCTCTGCGCACCGCATCGGTGTCGGGGCGTCCGGCGATCGGCGTCGACCTGCTGCTCACCGACGCGGCGGGCGCGCCGCTCCCCGAACAACGCGGGGTCGAGGGGCATCTTCGCGTTCGCGGATCGGCGGTGGTCGAACGCTATCTGGGGCAAGCCGAGTCCGCGACCGACGACGACGGCTGGTTCGCGACCGGCGACCTCGCGCGGATCGATGCGCGCGGCAATCTGTCGATCACGGGCCGGGCCAAGGATTTAATCAAATCGGGCGGCGAGTGGATCAACCCCGCCGAGATCGAGGCCGTCGTCGGCGCGCTGCCGCAGGTGTCGCTCGCCGCGGTGATCGGCCGCGAGGATCCCAAATGGGGCGAGCGGCCGGTGCTGCTCGTCGAACTCAGTTCGGACGTGGAAATCAGCGACGCCGAGCTGCTCGCCCCGCTTGCGGGCCGCGTCGCCCCCTGGTGGATTCCCGACGCCGTCGTGCGCCTTGCCGCCATGCCGCTGGCGCCGACCGGAAAAATCGATAAGATTCGCTTGCGGAACGACCATGGCGCGGGTTGATCGGCACGGGGACGTTGCGGCAGGGGCGGCAACGGAACAGAAATTGGAAGTCGGACGAGTGACAGAACAGGCGAAAACGCGTCGGCGATCGACCAAGGCCGAACAGCGCGCCGAGACGATGGAACAGATCCTCGACGAAGCCGAGTATCTCTTTTCGAAGCACGGGCTGCACGGCGTCACGCTCAAGGATGTCGCGAAGCGCGTCGGCGTACACCACACGCTGCTCAACTATTATTTCGAGGACAAGAGGAAGCTGTTCGACGCCGTCTTCGCGCGCCGCGCGGTGGTGACGAGCACCAGGCGAATGCAGGTGCTCGACGAATATGACCGCGCGACGGGCGGCAAGCCGACGGTCGAGGGCGCGCTCCATGCCTTTCTCGACACCGACCTCGATCTTTATATCCACGGCGGCGAGGGCTGGAAGAATTACGGCGCGCTCGGCGCGCAGGTCGCCAACACCCCCGAATGGGGCGCCGAGCTGATGGACAGCCATTTCGACCCTGTCGTGCTCCGCCTGATCGACCTTCTGAAGCGCGCGCTGCCCGATTGTGCCGAAGAAGACATTTTCTGGGGCTATCATTTCGTCACCGGCGCGCTGATGGTCACGCTCGCGCGCACCGGGCGCATCGACAAGCTGTCGGGCGGCGTCTGCAAGTCCGAGGATTTCGAAGCGATCAAGGCGCGCATGGCTTCGTTCATGGCGGCGGGCTTCCTGCAAATCTGCAACAAGAAGGCTTAGGCGGAAGGACGGGCTCGCTCCTTTCGCCTTTCGCTTGCTCAATATATTAACTCACTAGATAGTGAATTGAGATTGATATGGGACATGACAAATTGCCGCTGCACGGCCGGGTCGCGATCGTCACCGGTGCCGGGGGCGGATTGGGCCGCACGCATGCGCTCTACCTCGCCAAACGGGGCGCGCGCGTCGTCGTGAATGACCTCGCGATCGCCGCTGCCGAGCAGGTTGTCTCCGAAATCCTCGCGAATGGCGGCGAGGCGCTGGCGGTTGCGGGTTCGGTGACCGACGAGGCCGCGGTGGGTGCGATGGTTCACGAGACGCAGGGCGCGTGGGGACGCATCGACATTCTCGTCAACAACGCAGGCATCCTGCGCGACAAGAGCTTCGCCAAGATGAGCATCGACGATTTCCGATTGGTCGTCGACGTGCACCTGATGGGCGCCGCGATCTGTTGCAAGGCGGCGTGGGACATGATGCGCGCGCAGCAATATGGCCGCATCGTGATGACGACCTCGTCGTCGGGCCTGTGGGGCAATTTCGGGCAGGCGAATTATGGCGCCGCCAAGATGGCGCTCGTCGGCCTGATGCAGACGCTGGCGATCGAGGGCGAGAAATATGGCATCCGCGTCAACAGCCTCGCGCCCACGGCCGCGACGCAAATGACGCACGGCGTGCTTGCCGACGCCAGCCTCGAACTGCTCGATCCTGCGCTCGTCAGCCCCGGGCTGCTCGCGCTTGTCGGCGAGGACGCGCCGACCCGCGCGATCCTTTGCGCGGGGGCGGGGCATTTCGCCACGGCCGATGTGACCTTGTCGAATGGGCACTATGTCGGCGCGGCGGAAGATGCGGGCGAGCAGCTCGTCGCGCGCTGGTCCGATGTGTCCGCCGGTGCCGACGCGATCGTTCCGGCTTACGGTTTCAAGCAGGCCGAACGCGAACTGGCGAGCGCGGGATCGGGCCTGCCCGCGTTGGCAATCGCGCGGTAAAGGTTCGAGCGTCGCGGTTCAGCGACGCTCGACCAACCCGCCGCCCAGCGCGACATACAGCGTCACCAGATTGTCAACCTGCGCGCGCCTCAGCTCGATCAGCGCCTGTTCGGCGGCGAACAGATTGCGTTCGGCGTCGAGCACCTCGAGGTAGGTCGACACGCCTTCGCGATACCGCTTGCGCGCGAGGTCGGCGATCCGCCGCTGCGCGAGCGTGCCGCGTTCCTGCGCCTCGACCTGGTCGGCCAGATAACGTCGCCCGGCGAGCGCGTCGGCGACTTCGCGGAATGCGCCCTGTACAGTGCGCTCATAGGTCGCGACGGCGATATTTTCGCGCGCCTCGGCGACGGTTAAATTGCCTTTGTTGCGCCCGAAATCGAAGATCGGCAGGCTGATCGACGGGCCAAAGCTCCAGCCGAACCCATCGTTACTGAACAGGTTGTCGAGCGAACCCGAGGCGAAGCCAAGATTGCCGGTCAGCGAGATCGACGGGAAGAAGGCGGCGCGCGCGGCGCCGACATTGGCGCGCGCGGCGCGCAGCCGCTCTTCGGCGGCGACGACATCGGGCCGCGCGACGAGCAGGTCCGACGGCAGCCCGGCGGTCAGCGTCGGCGACTGGCTCTGCGCGACGAGCGGCAGCGGCGCGGGCAGGGGGCCGGTCACCGGTCCGCCGGTCAGCACGGCGAGGAAATTGTCGGCCTGCGCCTTACCGAGCTTCAGGCTCGCAAGCTGCGTCTCGGCCTGCGTCAGCAGCGTTTCGGACTGGCGATAGTCGAGCGCCGAGGTCACCCCCGCGTCGAGGCGGCGCTTTGCGATCCGCAACCCTTCCTTGCGGCTCGTCACCGTGGCTTCGGCGAGCTTGATCTGCTCCTCGGCACCGCGCGATGCGAAATAGGTCGAGGCAACGTCGCGCACCAGCGCGAGGCGGAAGGCGCGCTCGGCCGCCTCGGTCGCGAGATATTGGCTGCGCGCGGCTTCGGACAGATTCTTGACGCGCCCCCAGAAATCGAGCTCGAACGATGTCACGCCGACGCCGACCGAATAGCGATTGGTCGTGTCGGTCCCGGGTCCGGTCAACGAGGCGCCGCGCGTGCGTGTCGCGGCGGCGCTGGCGCCGACGGTCGGCAGGCGGTCGGCGTCCTGGATGCGGTACAGCCCGCGCGCTTCCTCGATCTGCGCGACCGCGACGGCGAGGTCGCGGTTGCGTAGGGTCGCCTGCGCGATCAGCACTTCGAGTTGCGGATCGGCAAAGAAGTCCTGCCAGCTGACCTCGGTCGCCCGCTGCCCGAGCGTCACATCGCCCGCGAACTCGGCCGGATAGGCGGGTGCCGTGGGCAGCGCCGGACGCTCGTGCTTCGGCGCCATATTGACGCATCCGGCGAGCGTCGTCGCTGCGAGCAGCGCGATCAGGTTACGCATGACCGGGTTCCTCATGATGTCCTTTTTCGGCAGGGGCGGGCGGCCGCTTGCGGCTGATCCACTTGCGCACCGAGAGATAGAAAAGCGGGATGAAGAAGATGCCGAGCAAGGTCGCCGCGATCATCCCGCCCATCACGCCCGACCCGACCGCGATGCGGCTGGCGGCACCGGCTCCGCTCGCGATGACGAGCGGCACCATGCCCAGGATGAAGGCGAGGCTGGTCATGATGATCGGCCGCAGACGCAGCTTGACCGCTTCCATCACCGCGTCGAGCGTCGATTTGCCCTCGGCCTCCTGCTCGATCGCGAACTCGACGATCAGGATCGCATTCTTCGCGGCGAGCCCGATGATCGTGATCAGGCCGACGTTGAAGTAAATGTCGGCGGACAGCCCACGCAGCATCGAGAAGAGCACCGCGCCGAGAACGCCGAGCGGCACGACCAGCAGCACCGCGACGGGCACCGACCAGCTTTCGTAAAGTGCCGCGAGCAGCAGGAAGACGACGACGAGCGACAGGCCGAGCAGCATGCCGATCTGGCCCGCCGACTGCTTCTCTTCGTACGAGATGCCGGTCCATTCGAAGGAGAAGCCCGTAGGGAGCTGCTGTGCGAGCCGTTCCATTTCGGCCATCGCCTCGCCGGTCGACTGACCGGGCGCGGGCTCGCCCGAAATCGTCATCGCGGGATAGCCGTTATAACGCTGGAGCTGCGGGGCTTCGGCTGACCATTCGGCGGTGCTGAACGATCCGAAAGGCACCATGTCGCCATTCGCGCTCCGCACGCGCAGGTCGAGGACGTCCTGCGGGGTCATGCGGCTCGCGGCATCGGCCTGGAGCAGCACGCGCAGCACGCGGCCTTCGCGGGTGAAGTCGTTGGCGTAGGCGCTGCCGAAGCTGATCGCGAGCGTCGCGTTGACGTCGCCGATCGACAGGCCGAGCGCGCGCGCCTGAATGCGGTCGATGTCGACCTTCAGCACGGGCGCGTCCTCCTGACCCTCGGGGCGGACGTTGGCGAGCAGCTTGCTCTGCATCGCGCCGCCGAGCATCTGGTTGCGCGCGGCGATCAGCGCGTCACGCCCATTGCCGCCGCGGTCCTGCAGCTTGAAGGTGAAGCCGCTCGACGTACCGAGTTCGGGGATCGACGGCGGGCTCAGCGAGAAGGCAAAGGCTTCCTTGATGTTCGCGTAGGTGCCCATCGCCTTGCCCGCGATCGCGTCGGCGCTGTCTCCGTCGCCCTTGCGTTCTTCCCAAGGCTTCAGCGGCGTGAACATGATCGCGTTCGCCTGTCCCTGCCCAAAGAAGCTGAAGCCGTTCACCGTCACGACATTGGCGACCTGCGGCTGCTCGGCGAAAAAGGCCTTCACCTGCTTCGTCGCCTCGTTGGTGCGCTGTGTCGTCGCGCCCGGGGGCGCCTGGATCACGGTCACCAGATAGCCCTGGTCTTCCTGCGGCAGGAACGATCCCGGCAGGCGCGTGAAGAGCAATGCGGTGATCGCCACCATCAGGGCGAACACGCCGAGCCAGCGCAGCGGCGTCGCCAGCATCTTGCCGACGCCGCCCTGATAGCGGTCGGTCGTGCGCCCGAACCATTCGTTGAAACGGCCAAAAAAGCGGTCGAAGAATGCGCCGATGCGGCCCTTGCGCTCGGTCTTGTCGTGCGGCTTCAGCAGCGTCGCGCACAGCGCAGGCGTCAACGTCAGCGCGAGGAGCGCCGAGAAGGCGATCGAGATCGCGAGCGTCATCGAGAATTGGCGATAAATGCCGCCGGTCGACCCGGGGAAGAACGCCATCGGGATGAACACCGCGATCAGCACCAGCGTGATGCCGACGATCGCCGAGGTGATCTGGCTCATCGCCTTCACCGTCGCGTCATAGGGCGACAGATGCTCCTCGTTCATGATGCGCTCGACATTCTCGATCACGACGATCGCGTCATCGACGAGGATGCCGATCGCGAGCACCATGCCGAACAGCGTCAGCACGTTGATCGAGAAACCGAACATCCACAGGCCGAGGCATGCGCCCGCGAGCGCGATCGGAACGACGACGGTGGGGATGACGGTCGCGCGCCAGTTCTGGAGAAACAGGAACATGACGAGGAAGACGAGCAGCATCGCTTCGCCCAGCGTCTTCACCACCTCTTCGATCGACAGGCTGATGAAGGGTGTCGTGTCGTAGGGGATCGACCAGGTGATGTCGGGCGGGAAGCCCTTCGACAGCTCGGCCATCCGGTCGCGAATGCCCTGGGCGGTCGACAGTGCGTTGGCGCCGGGGGTCAGCTGGACCGCGAGGCCCGCCATCGGCTTGCCGTTGAGTTCGGACGAAAAGAGATAGCTCGCCGCGCCCAGTTCGACGCGGCCGACATCGCCGAGCGTGACCGCCGACCCGTCGGGATTGGCGCGCAGGATGATGCTTTCGAACTGTTCGGGCTTGGTGAAGCGGCCCTGCGTCGTGATCACGGCGTTGAGCTGCGCGCCCTTGGCGATCGGCTGGTCGCCGAGCTGGCCGCCCGGGGTCTGGCTGTTCTGCTCCTGCACCGCGCCCAGCGCTTCGGCGGCGGAGAGATTATACGACGCGAGCTTTTGCGGGTCGAGCCAGATGCGCATCGCATATTCGGGCGCAAAAGCCTGGACGTTGCCGACGCCGTTCACACGCCGCAGCTCGTCGAGCACGCGCGTGTTGGCGAAGTTGTTGACCTCCATCGGGTCGGTGTTGCCGCTCTTCGACGTGATCGCGACGATCAGCAGGAAGCCCGAATTGGCCTCGGTGACCGAAATGCCCTGACGGCGCACATCCTCGGGCAGGCGCTGCTCGACGCGGCGCAGGCGGTTCTGTACTTCCATCTGCGCATTGTCGATGTCGGTCCCCGCCTCGAAAGTCAGGTTAATCGACGCTGTGCCGTTCGATTCGCTGGTCGAGGCCATGTAGAGGAAGCCCTCGACCCCGTTGAGTTCCTGCTCGATGACCTGCGTGACATTCTGTTCGAGCGTTTTGGCGTCGGCACCCGGATAGGTGACGCCGATCGTCAGCGATGGCGGCGCCACCGACGGATATTGCTCCACGGGAAGCCCGCGCAGCGCGATGATGCCCGACAACAGGATGCCGATGGCGATGACCCAGGAAAAGATGGGCCGGTCGATGAAGAAGCGGGGTGTCATGTCAGGTCAGCGCTTCGCCGCGGGGGTCGAGGCCGTTCCCTTCGGCTGCGCAACGCGCACCGGCTGGCCCGGCTGCACCTTTTGCAGTCCGTCGACGATCACCCGGTCGCCGGGTTTCAGCCCGTCGAGGATCGCCCACTGGCCCGCGACCATCGTGCCGAGCTTCACCGGGCGCGGGGTCGCGATATTCTTGGCATCGAGCACCATCACGCTGGCATTGTCGGCCGCCAGCTTGACCGCGCGCTGGGGGATCAGCACGCCGTCGGCGCGGTTGCCCGCAAAGATGCGCGCACGCACGAACTGGCCGGGCAGCAGCGCCGCATTCGGGTTCGGGAATTCGGCGCGCAGCGCGGCGGTGCCCGTCGCCTCGTCGATCGACAGGTCGAGGAAGTCGAGATGGCCGACGACCGGAAAGGCGGTGCCATCCTCGAGGATCAGCTGGACTTCGACGCGCTCGAGTTGCGGCGCGCTCACCTTGCCCGAGCCCATCTCGCGGCGCGTCGCGAGCAGGTCCGAACTCGACTGCCCGAAATTGACATAGACGCGGTCGATCTGTTCGATCGTCGTCAGCAGCGTGCCCGAGGCCGCGCTGACGAGCGCGCCCTCGGTGACTTCGGCGCGGCGCGCGCGTCCCGAAATCGGCGCCGCGACCGACGCATAGCCTAGGTTCAGGCGCGCCGATTCCAGATTGGCCTGCGCCTGCTGCACATCGGCTTCGGCGGTGCGCTGCGCGGCGACCGCGGCGTCATATTCCTGCTTGCCGATCGCCTGGTCGGCGAGCAGCGGCTGATAGCGGCCGACCACCTGCCGCGCGTTCGCAGCTGTGGCCTGCGCGCGGGCAAGCTGGGCGCGCGCCGCATTGGAGGTCGCGATCAATTCGCGCGGGTCGATCCGGAACAGCGGAGTCCCGGCACGGACATAGCTGCCTTCGTTGAACAGGCGACGCTCGACGATGCCATTGACGCGCGCGCGCACTTCGGAGGTGCGATACGCCTGGACACGACCGGGCAACTCGATGACGTTCGGCACCGCTTGGGTGCTGACCGTCACGATATTGACTTCGGGCGGCGGCGGTGCCGGCGGCGCTTCGGACGAGCAGGAGGCCAGCAAAAGCGCCAGCGCAGCGCCGGCGGCGCTTGCAAGAGGACGTACGCGACTCATATGGACCCCTGAAAAAATCGCAGTTGTGCGGGATTTGTTTATACGCGAAAGCTTGCGTTGAAGCGCCATGTAATTTAAATTACAAAAAAACGCAAGGGAGGGGGATAAAAAATGAGCATGTCGGAATCGGCCTTATGTCAAATGGATAGGCTATCACCACGCGAACGGCGGCAGGGCGCGATCCTCGATGCCGCCGAGGCGTTGTTCCTCGAACAGGGGTATGAGCGCACGAGCCTCGCCGAAATCGTCAAGCGCTCGGGCGGCTCGCTCGCGACGCTCTATGAATTGTTCGGCAACAAGCAGGGGCTGCTTCGCGCGATCGCGACGCGCTGGTGCGACGAGGCGATGCTGCGGTCGCTCGATGACGACGCGACCCGGGGACTGTCGACCGTCGAAATTCTGAAGAGCTACGCACACCGCCAAAGCGAGCTGATGGAATCGCCGCATGCCGTGGCCTTGATGCGCATGCTGATATCCGAGAGTTTGCGCGACCATGAATTCGCGATGCAGATTTACCGCGACCTGCACGTGCCCGCGCTCGAGGAACTGATCGAGCTGTTCGCGGAATGGGCGGCGACCGGCAAGGCGGACATCGACCGTCCGGAGGCGGCCGCGCGGCTGTTTTTCGATATCGTCGTCGGCGATTCGATGCTCAGCACGCTGATGGGGATCGAGGACGAATGGCTCGACCCGGAAGAAATCGACTGGCGGCTCCAGCCTTTCCTGACCCATTTCAACATCCGTTAGCGCGGGCTTGCGCGCCTCGCGACCTGTTGACATGACTGTCAATAACTGAAAGCGTGCCGGCTCCTGTTTCGGGAGCATCGCGCATTGGCCAGTACTGCCCTGCCTTCGGCCGCCCGCGCCGACGAAGCCCCGGCGTTGCGTCCGCGGACGGTTGCCGCCTACGCCGCGACGGCAGGGCCGACGGTTATGCTGGGCTTGCCATTCAGCGTCTACCTGCCGCCATATATTGCCGAGGGCGGCGTGATTTCGGTGGCGCTCGTCGGGCTGCTCTTCTCGCTGACCACGATCTGGGACGGCGCCGTCGATCCGCTCATCGGCACGATGATCGATCGCGTGCGCACCGGGCTCGGCGCGCACCGGCGCTGGATGCTGCTCGCGATCGTGCCGCTGGCGCTGCTGCTGCTCGCATTGGTGACTGTCGGCGACCGGCTGCCCTTCGCGGCGCTCTTCCTGATGATGGTGCTCTTTTATTCGAGCTACAGCATCTACGAGGTTGCGCAATTGTCGTGGGGGTCGGCACTGGTGCGCACGCCCGCCGACAGCGCGCTTCTTTATGGGATGCGCGACTGGTTCGCGAAGGTCGCGCTGATCCTCGCCTTTGCGGCCCCCGCGGCGGCACAGCTCCTGATCCCGGGGCTCAGCCTGCAGGGGCGGATCATGGCCTATGCCAGCCTTTTCCTGCTCATGGCGCCGATCGCGCTCTTTGCGATCCGCCGCGTGCCGCTGCGTGCGGTCGTGGCCGAACCCGGGATCGGCTGGCGGCACGAGATCCGCGCGTCCTTGTCCTTCCCGCCGCTGATGCTGCTGCTCGGCGTGCAGTTCCTCAACAGTTTCGCCTTTGGATCGCTGACCTCGCTGTTCGTCTTCTTCGCCGCCGCGGTGCTCGATCTCGACGCGCAGAGCGCGGTGCTGCTCTTCGCCAGCTTCATCGGCGGGGCCTTCGCGTCGCCCGTGTGGACCTTTCTGGCGCGCCGCTTCGGCAAGCCGCCGATGATGATTGCGATGGGGCTCCTGATCTCCAGCCTGCTCGTTGCGACCTTGTTCCAGCAACCGCAGGGCCTCGCGCAGGCCGTCGGTTTCTCGCTGATGCTCGGGACGGGGTTCGTCGGATTGCTCTTCACTTACTCGATGCTCGCCGACCTGATCCCGCGGGATGCCGCCCGCTGCGGCCGCAACCGGTCGGCCTTTCTCTTCGCGCTGTTGAACCTGATGCAGAAATTCGGCGTCGCCGCGGCGATCGCGGTCAGCTACCTTCTGCTCGACCTCGTCGGCTTCGATCCGCAGAACGGGAAGGCCGCCGCGCGCGAACTGCACTTGCTGTTCGCACTCCAGCCGACACTCAGCTGGATTGTCATGGCGGGGCTGCTGCTCTGGATGCAGCGCGCGCTGTCCCGCCCTGGGGTCAGGACCCGCTAATTGCGCGGTCGAGGCGTCGAAATGGCGAAGATATCGTCTTCGCGTGGCCGCCGCGGATGGTGGTTCCATCTGCAAGGCCGCGCGGAGGCGATATCGAAGCCATTTCGGCGTCCCTTCGGGATTTGACCGATTTTGTCCATGGCCGCGTCAGCGCGCGCCTTGGAATATATTCATATGCCTGCGCATCGCTTCCTTGCCCTGAACAAAATCGCCGCAAACCTCGACCGCGCAATTAGCGGGTCCTGACCCCGCACTTGCAATCGCCGCAGCGCGCAAGTAAAGGCCGCTTTCATTCGGACAGATGCGCCGTTTTCCTTCCGCCTTTCGCCGACACGCTCGGGGAGGGTGGGCGGACTATTGCCCCAAGCGCGCTTGACGCGTGGGGGGCGGCAACCCATCTGGCCCGGATCATTGACGTAAAAAGACAGGACGATCGACATGGCGAAGACCAGCCCGGCTGAGTTCATCAATCAGGTACGCGCCGAAGCCCGCAAGATCGTGTGGCCCACCAGCCGCGAAACGGTACAGACGACGATCATGGTGCTGATCATGACGACGATCCTTTCGCTGTTCTTTTTCGGCGTCGACACGGTTTTCAACGCGATCGTCAGCTGGCTGACGTCGCTCGCGCGCTAACGCCCGCGGTTACAGGGACAGGATACGGATACACATGGCGCGCTGGTACATCATTCACGCCTATTCGGGTTTCGAGAACAAGGTTCGCGATTCGGTGCTTTCCGAAGCCGAACGCATGGGCCTGACCGATTTCGTCGAAGCGGTCGAAGTGCCGGTCGAAACCGTCACCGAGGTGAAGCGCGGCAAGAAGGTCCAGGCCGAGCGTAAATTCTTCCCGGGCTACGTCCTCGCCAAGCTGACGATGACCGACGATGTCTATCACCTCGTCAAGAACACGCCGAAGGTCACCGGCTTCCTCGGTTCGATGGGCAAGCCGCAGGCGATCAGCGAAGCCGAAGCCGCGCGCATCCTGAACAGCAAGGAAGAAGCCGCGGCGCGTCCGAAGCAGGAAATCCGCGTCGATTACGAAATCGGCGATCAGGTCAAGGTGCTCGACGGTCCCTTCGCCAGCTTCAACGGGCTGGTCGAAGAACTCGATTTCGAAAAGGCACGCGTCAAGGTGTCGGTGTCGATCTTCGGTCGCGCCACCCCGGTCGAACTCGACTTCGAACAGGTCGAACGCTTCAAATAATATCGCGGCGCGCCTTTGGGCGCGCGCGAAACCCGCTGAATGGAACGCGTCATGAGCCTCACTCCCGAAGAGATGCAGGCTCGTGCCGCCCATGCGCGCGAAATCTACGCCAGCGTCGATCGCGAACGGCTCGTCCGGCATATCGTCCACCTCTTCGATCTTGAGGCCGCGGACGAGCCTGACGAATTCACTTACCCCGCCTTCACCAAGCCGCGCCGCCAGCGCATCTTTGGCGGGCAGGTGATCGCGCAGGCGATGGTCGCCGCGGCGCGCACCGTCGATCCCGGCAAGTCCGTCCATTCGCTCCATGCCTATTTCCTGCGCGGCGGCGACGAGGCGAAGCCGCTGCATTTCCGCGTCCACCGCGACTTCGACGGGCGCAGCTTTGCCAACCGCCGCGTCGTCGTGCGCCAGGATGGCAAGGTCATCTTCAACCTCACCGCCTCGTTCCAGGCGCCCGAGAAAGGCCTGTCGCACCAGATTCCGATGACGGGCATATTGCCGCCCGAGGAATGCTGGGACTTCGCCGATTTCATCGCGGTCGATCCCAAGATCAGCGATCGGCGCATCGAGCATATGGCGCGTATGCACCCGTTCGAGGTCCGCGCCTTCCGCCCGCCGCCGTCCGAAAAGGCGACGATGCAATATGAATGGTTCCGCATTTCTTCGCCCGTCGGCGACGATCCGCTGATCCACCGCGCGCTGCTCGCCTATGCCTCGGACATGGGGCTGCTCTCGACGACGCTGATGCCGCACGGAATGACGTGGGACACGCCCGGCCTGTTCTCGACCAGCCTCGACCACGCGATGTGGTTCCATGATGAGATCCGCGTCGATGAATGGTTCGTCTATGTCATGGACAGCGACTGGAGCGGCGGCGGGCGCGGGATCAACCGCGGGCGCATCTATCGCCGCGATGGCACGCTGATCGCCTCGGCGGTGCAGGAAGGGCTGATCCGCTACGATCCGGCGGCCGAATAAGCGCTGTCCTATTTTGCGCCGCTGTGCTTCGATGATGGTGATACCGGTCGGCGGAAAAAGCGATTTGCGCGTGAAGTTAGGCAGTTTTCCGCCGAATTCTCGAATCGACTGGCTGCCGCCCTTGCATTTTTGGCCACGCCGGAGTAGGGGCGCCGCTTCGCGTCAGATAAGGGCGTGATTCCGCGCGGGAGGAAGGGGTGATGCCCTTCTGCTTGACCGCTAATTTTGAGGTTCGCCGGAAACGGCGGGCCGACAGAAAGATAGGAGGCCATCATGGCTAAGAAGATTAGCGGCTACATCAAGCTGCAGGTGCCCGCC
Organism: Sphingopyxis sp. 22461; assembly: GCF_052044915.1. Taxonomy (NCBI): domain Bacteria; kingdom Pseudomonadati; phylum Pseudomonadota; class Alphaproteobacteria; order Sphingomonadales; family Sphingopyxidaceae; genus Sphingopyxis; species Sphingopyxis sp. 22461. The sequence continues at coordinate 184,411 of NZ_JBQENY010000009.1, read as the reverse complement.
GGCACCGCCAACCCGTCGCCGCCGCTTGGGCCGGCATTGGGTCAGCGCGGCGTGAACATCATGGAATTCTGCAAGGCGTTCAACGCCGCGACCGATTCCATGGAAAAGGGCACCCCGACCCCGACCATCATCACCGTGTTCGCTGACAAGAGCTTCACCTTCGTCACCAAGACGCCCCCGGCAACCTATCTGATCAAGAAGGCCGCGAACCTGAAGGCTGGTTCGAAGGAGCCCGGCAAGATCAGCGGTGGCAAGATCGCGCGCTCGAAGCTCGCCGAAATCGCCGAGATCAAGATGAAGGATCTCAACGCGAACGACATCGAACAGGCAACGAAGATCATCGAGGGCAGCGCGCGCTCGATGGGCCTCGAAGTGACGGAGGGCTGAACCGATGGCAAAGCTGACCAAGAAGCAGAAGGCCCTCGAGGGCAAGGTTGACAGCCTCAAGCTGCACACCGTCGACGAAGCGCTGAAGACCGTTCGCGAGCTGGCCTCGGCCAAGTTCGACGAAACGCTCGAAATTGCGATGAACCTCGGCGTCGATCCGCGCCACGCCGACCAGATGGTCCGCGGCGTCGTGACGCTGCCCGCCGGTACCGGCAAGGACGTCAAGGTTGCCGTGTTCGCGCGCGGCGACAATGCCGACAAGGCGCTGGCCGCCGGCGCCGACAAGGTCGGTGCCGAAGACCTGATGGAAGACATGCTCGCGGGTAACCTCGACTATGGCCGCGTCATCGCGACGCCGGACATGATGGGCATCGTCGGCCGCCTCGGCAAGACGCTGGGTCCGAAGGGCCTGATGCCGAACCCGAAGCTGGGCACCGTGACCCCGAACGTCGCCGAAGCCGTGAAGGCCGCCAAGGGCGGTCAGATCGAATTCCGCGTCGAAAAGGTCGGCATCATCCACGCCGGCCTCGGCAAGCTGTCGTTCGGCGAGGAAAAGCTCCGCCAGAACTTCGACGCCTTCGTCGACGCGATCGTCAAGGCCAAGCCGGCCGGCGCGAAGGGCAAGTATGTCCGCAAGATCGCACTGTCGTCGTCGATGGGCCCTGGCGTGAAGGTCGATACGGCCGACGTGACCGGCGCCTGATCGAAGCGCTAACGAATTAGGGAAGGGCCGGGGGAAACTCCGGCCCTTTTCTTATGGGCGGGTCGATTTTCGGGATGAAGCGCGGTCGCCGCGCTGATAAGGTCGCGCCATGCTTCACAAGCGCGATCTTTCAGGCGCCGTCGAAGTCGACGGCCAGACCTATGAATGGGCGCTTCAGCGCGAACCCCAGTGGTGCACCGCCGATGGCTGGCGCGGCATGACCGTTTCGCTGCAACGCATCGGCGCATCGCGCGCCGCGATATTGGAGTTTCCGATGCCGAAGCGCGTGACCGGGTCGCCGCAACGGCAGCGCCCGCAAATGAACGATGCGATCGCTGCGAACGGCGTGCGCGCCGCGCTATTGGCTGGATGGGATCCCGCATCGCGGGGCAAAGTCGACGTTTTCATGGTGGATGCCAACGGCCGCTGACGTCCGCGAACCTTCATTCCGGCTGGCGAAACTCGATCAGGTCCCATTTGTTGCCATAGAGGTCGAGGAACACCGCGACGGTGCCATAGTCTGCCTTGAGCGGATCGCGCTCGATCCGCACACCCTTGTCTAGCAGGCGTTGATAGTCGCGCCAGAAATTGTCGGTCTGCAGGAACAGGAAAACGCGTCCACCCGCTTGATCGCCGATAAACTTCTCCTGCTCTTCGGTGGCAGCACGCGCCAGCAGGATCGTTGCACCGCCCGGCGGATTTCCGGGCGGCGCGACGAGCACCCAGCGTTTGTCCTGCGCCGGCTGATACTCGTCGGCGACGAGCGTGAAGCCCAAGGTTCCGACGTAAAAGTCGATCGCCTCGTCATAATCGCGGACGACGAGCGCGATATGTGCGAGCGACTGGCGGGTCATTCGCGCAAGCCGCGCAGCGCCGCGCCCGCCGCGAACGGTCCGATCATGGTGAGTAGCAGGCTCGTCGCGGCGAGCAGTTTGATCGCGCCGCGCCCCGACGGGTCGAGCATCCCGGCGCCGAAGATCAGCATCGGCACCGCCAGCGGAAGGACGAGTAGCCCGCCGATCGCGCTGCCGCCCTTGTGGTTCGCGGTCAGCGACGCGCTCAGCACCGCCAGCGAGGCGAGCGCCGGAATGGCGATGGCGATCCCCGTCGCGAGCAGTTCGACGCGCGACGCGTCCTGCGCCAGCAGCGCCGAGGCGGGGAAGAGGGCGATCATCAGCGGCAGCCCAAAACCGATGGCATGCGCCGCAATTTTCACCGCCGCGACGACCTCGTCGGCAAAACCGCGCACCGCAAGCTGGTCGAGCACGCCCGCGTCCTTGTCGGGGCGCACCAGCCGGTCGATCGGCAGCAGCGCCGCGAGCAGCGCCGCGACCCATAGCATCCCGCCGCCTGCGCGTCGCAGCAACGGCGCGTCGGGGCCAACGGCGAATGGGAAGGCGGTCGCAACGAGCAGGAAGAACAGCACCGGCAACCACAGCGCCCCGCTGCCCCATGCACGGCGCAGGTCGCGCCAGAAGAGGGCGATCAACGCGGTCAAGTGAGCGCACCCATGTCGAGTTCCGCCAGATCGGGGATGCCGAGCGCAAAGTGCGACGCGAGCAGCACCGCCCCGCCGTTGCTCCGATGCTTTGCGATGGCAGCGACCAGCCGCGCCTGCGCCGCATCGTCCATGCCGTTCGCGGGCTCGTCGAGCAGCCAGATCGGCGCGCCGCTCGCGATCACACGCACCATCGCGGCGCGCTTGCGCTGGCCGGTCGAAAGCATCGATACCGGCACCTCGGCGAGCGACGCCAGCGCCATCTCGTCCATCGCGCGGTCGACCGCATGCCCATCGACGGTATCGACCCGCGCCCAGAAATCGAGCGCGCGGCGCAGCGGGAGCTCGGCATCGAGCGCGGCCGCCTCGTCGATCAGTGCAATCCGCTCGCGGCGCGCGACGGTTCCCGCGGTGGGGCGCAGCAACCCCGCGACGAGGCGGATCAGGCTCGACTTGCCCGCGCCATTGGGGCCGCGCAGCCACAGCGCGTCGCCCCGTCCGAGCGCGAACGAGAGATTTTCGAAGAGCAGCCGGTCGCCGCGGATGCACGCGACGCTGTCGAGCCGCAACAGTCCGGTCACGCCATATCTTCCAGCGCGTGCATGTCGTCGTCCGAAAAGCCGAAATGATGCCCGATCTCGTGGATCAGCACATGCCGCACCAACGTGTCGAGCCGCTCGCCGGTCTCGATCCATTCGACAAGGATCGGGATGCGATAGAGCGTCACGCGGTCGGGCATGCCGCCGCTTTCGCCGATGCTGCGTTCGGTGAGCGGGCGGCCTTCGTAAAGCCCGGTGAGCTCGTAAGGATGTTCGATATCGAGCGAGGCGAGCACCTCATCGTCCGCGAATTCCTCGATGGAGACGACCACCCCCTCGATATGCGGGGCAAACACCGCGGGCATCGTCGCCAGCGCCGCCTCGGCCATCGCGAACAGCGCATCGGCGTCGGGTGCGCCGCCGGTCCAGCCGCCGGGAAGTTCAGGAGTCAAATCGGGCAGGGCAGACTTGTCGCTCATCGCGCCCTTCCTTATGGCGAGCGCGACACATTGACCAGCGGGAGAAAGAAGATGGTACAGAAACTCGACGATGCAGCGCGCAGCGCGCTCCTCGGCCGCTTTCCCGGATGGACGCACGAACCGAAACGCGATGCGATCACGCGTCAGTTCAAATTCGCCGATTTCGCGCAAGCCTTTGGTTTCATGACAAGCGTCGCGATCATTGCCGAAAAGATGGACCATCATCCCGAATGGTCGAACGTCTACAACCGCGTCGATATTTTGCTGACCACGCACGACGCCGACGGATTGTCGGAGCGCGACGCGAAGCTGGCGGAAGCGATTGAGGCGCTGCTTTAATTCTTCGTCATTCCCGCGAAGGCGGGAATGACGATGTTGGGCTGGGGTTGCGCTGCGTTTCCGGCTGCTTACAAGCAGCGCAAAGCACAGCATAACGCCCCAGGGGAGCCCACCGCATGACCGACAGCCTGTTCCGCCGCAAACCGATCGTTCCGGAACGGCGGGAGGGCGAGCAGACGCTGGCGCGGACGCTGGGCTGGCCGCACCTGATCGCGCTCGGCGTCGGGGCGATCGTCGGCACGGGCATATTGACGCTGATCGGTGTCGGCGCCGACAAGGCGGGCCCCGCGGTCATCCTGTCCTTCGGTATCGCGGGGCTGATCTGCGCCTGCGCCGCGCTCGCCTATGCCGAAATGGCGACGATGATCCCCGCTTCGGGCAGCGCCTATACCTACTCCTATGTCGTGATCGGCGAGCTTCTCGCATGGGTCGTCGGGTGGAGCCTGATCCTCGAATATTCGCTCGTGGTGAGCGCGGTCGCGGTCGGCTGGTCGGGCTATGCCGCGCCCTTGCTACAGGCGTGGGCGGGCTTCCCGATGGCGCTGATGCAGGGACCCGAACTCGGCGGCATCGTCAACCTGCCGGCAATTGCGATCATCGCGGTGGTCGCGGGGCTGCTCCTCGTCGGCACACGCGAAAGCGCGACGCTGAACGCGATCCTCGTGCTGGTGAAGATCGTCGCGCTCGTCGTATTCGTCGCGGTCGCGCTGCCCGCCTTCAACGCCGCCAATCTCGAACCCTTCAGCCCCTATGGCTTTGCGAAGCATATGGGGCCCGACGGCGTCGAACGCGGCGTGATGGCTGCGGCGGCGATCATCTTCTTCGCCTTCTATGGCTTCGACGCGATCGCGACCGCCGCCGAAGAAGCCAAGAACCCCGACCGCGATCTCAAAATCGGCATCGTCGGATCGATGTTCGCCTGCGTCATCATCTATATCGCCGTCGCGGTCGCCGCGGTTGGTGCGATCGCCTACACGCGCTTCGCCAACAGCCCCGAGCCGCTGGCCTTGATCCTGCGCGAACTCGGCAGCCCGCTCGCGGCGCAATATCTCGCGGTCTCGGCGATCATCGCGCTGCCGACGGTCATCCTCGCCTTTTTCTATGGCCAGAGCCGCATCTTCTTCACCATGGCGCGCGACGGGCTGTTGCCCGCGAGCCTTGCCAAGCTGTCGTCGCGCGGGACGCCGGTGCGGATCACGATCTTCACCGCGCTCGTCGTTGCGGTGCTCGCGGGCTTCATCCCGCTCGGCGAACTCGCCGCGCTCGCCAACGCCGGCACGCTCGCGGCCTTCACCGCGGTCTCGATCTGCATGCTGATCATGCGCCGCCGCGCGCCCGATGCGCCGCGTACCTTCCGCACGCCGCTGCCATGGGTGGTCGGCGGTATCGCGGTGCTCGGCTGCATCTATCTCTTCTTCAGCCTGCCGGTGCAGACACAGCTCTGGTTCCTTGTGTGGAATGTCGGCGGACTGGCTGTTTATTTCCTCTACGCCCGCCGACACGCCATTGTCGGCTGATCAGTCGAACAATTCGCTGAGGAAGCTCTTCTTGTAATTCTTCTTGTACGGCTTGCCGCCGTAATGGCGGTCGTCATAACCGCGCTCGCGATACTCGGGCTGCTGCTGTGGCGGCGGGGGAGGAGCGGATGCGCGCGGCGCGGGCGCGGGGGTGCTGGCGGCTTCGCTGCGCTCGATGATCTTGTCGAGCTCGCCGCGATCGAGCCAGACGCCGCGGCATTGGGGGCAATAGTCGATCTCGATTCCCTGCCGTTCCGACATGGTCAGGTTCACGCGGCAGGTCGGGCAAAGCAGCCCCGGGGCATCGGACACGAAGTTTCCTTTCAAGGCAAAGGCGGCCGGAAGGGGCCGCCGTCCTTCTAACGTGTCATAGTCACCGTGCGTTCCGCAAACAGAAAAGGCCCCGCTCCGACCGGGGAGGCGGAGCGGGGCCGAGTTTCGCCGTGCTCTGTTCAGCTGTCGGCTTCGAACGCCAGCAAGTCGCCGGGCTGGCAATCGAGTTCGGTGCAGATCGCCTCGAGCGTCGAGAAGCGCATCGCCTTCGCCTTGCCGGTCTTGAGGATCGACAAATTGGCCAGCGTGATGCCGATGCGGTCCGACAGGTCGGTCAGCGTCATCCGCTTGGCGTGGAGCAGGTCGTCCAGTTTCACGACGATCGCCATCACACAGTCCCTTCCAGCTCGTCGCGCATCGCTGTGCCCTGTTCGAAGACCGCCGCGAGGACGAAGGCGAGGAGGATCGCGAGCAGATTGCCGAGCGAGATGCCGCCCATGTCGGCGAACGCGCTGCCCGCTTTCGCGATGTTGCCGGCGGTCCACTGGAGCGGGATTGCGAGCAACTGCGTGACGACCAGCGCCCATCCGATCCGACGCAGCCGCCCGGCATTGGCAGGGACGAAGGGATCGCGCGCCGCGCTCGCCACGAGGGCCTGGAACTGGCGGATCATATAGGCTGCCGCGGCAAGGATCGCGAAGAGCAGCAGCATCAGCACGCCGACCGGGAAACGTAGCGTCGTGACGTCGATGAATTCGGGGCTGCCGCGAAAGCCTTCCATGACCTCGGGCCAGGCGACGATCAGTGCGATTGCGACGCCGACGACGAGCAGCGCGGACGCCACGATCAATCCAAGGATCAGCCAGAGCAGCCCGCGCGCCGCGCCGAGCAGGGTGTTGTTGGGAACAGGCATATCGTTCTCCGATAGGTTGCTTATCGAAGAACAATATATTTCGAGTCTTTCTTATCGTCAATCGATAATATCGAAAAACGATAATCTGCCGCATCTGTGACCATCGGCACGTCCTCCATCGTCACCCCGGACTTGATCCGGGGTCCATGACGGCATGTGCCGTGCTTCCGGCGAGGGCACTGTGGATTCCGGATCAAGTCCGGGATGACGAAGGGAAGAGGGTCAAACCGCCTGCCAGTCGAACGTCAACGGCGCCTCGCGAAAGGCGAAGCGGTCGAGGTGGCGCGCCACCACGTCCTTCATCGCCTCGACATGCTCGGCGCTGCTGGCGTCGATGCGGGCCGACAGTGCGTCGGCTCCGGCATCGAACGTCACCAGCGCGTCGCTCGTCCATTCGGCACCGCGCGCATCCTTGGGGAAGGTCACGGTGCCATGGTCTGCGGTGAATTCGACGACGAGATTGTGCTGCCAATGCTTGCACAGCTGCTGCAGATATTTGCTCGCGTGGCTCGTGGGCACGCTGGCGATCGCGCTGCTCATCACAGCCGCTCGATCTTTTGCGCCGCCTCGTCGATCAGCGCGACGATGTCGTGCAACGCGGCATTGTCGAGATCGCGGTCGCCGAGCCGGTTCATCAGAACCTGCCGCAGATTGCCCATCGCGCGGCGCACCGAAGCCGAGTCCGTGCGCTGCGTCTCTTCCCCGACCGCGGTCAGGCGCGTGATCGCGGCTTCGACGATCTCGCTATTGGCGTCGAGTTCGGCGCGTCCTGCGTCGGTGATCGCGAACAGCTTTTTCGCGCCGTCGCTCTCTTGCGCTTCGATCAGGCCCATGTCGTCGAGCATCGTCAGCGTCGGATAGATGACGCCGGGGCTCGGCGCATAGGAACCGCCGGTCAGCTCCTCGATGTGGCGGATCAGGTCGTAGCCGTGACGCGGCTCGTCGGCGATCAGCTTGAGCAATACGAGCCGCAGCTCGCCGCCATCGAACATCCGGCGGCGCTCGCCGCGCTCGCCCCGGCCGCCGCCGCGACGGCCACCGCCGAAGCCATGCCCGAACCCGTGGCCAAAGCCGCGTCCGCCGCGATGCATCGCATGCCGCCCGCCGCAACCGCGGCCATCCATTTTCGAATATAATATCATTTTCGTTCCTTAGAGTGATTCTAGATGCGTCTAAGATATATCTTAAGCAAAGATGCGCAAGGGGCTTCGGGAAAAATTATCAACAGAAATGCGGGGCGATCAGCTTTGGCGCGCGAAGCGCAGGTGAATCAGCGGGTAGGCCCGCCCTTGGCCATCGCGCTCCGACCGGCCGGTGGGCACGAAACCCAGGCGCTCATAAAAGCCGGCGGCTCGCTCATTCTGTTGATTCACTTCGGTCGTGAGCACCGGATGGCGTTCCAGCGCATGCGCAACCAGCGCGCGTCCGACACCGGTCCCGCGATATGCGGGATCGATGAACAGCGCTTCCATGCTCGATCCGTCGAGCAGCATGAAGCCGACCGGCCGGTCGTCGTCGTCGACCGCGAGCCAGAGCGATGCTGCGGGCAGGAAGGATCGGACTTCGGCCTCGATCGCGGCGCGATCTTCGGCCGTCAGAAAGTCGTGCGTCGCATCGACGGCGTCGCGCCATATCTCGACGGCGCGTTCTCCATCGGCGGGTGTCGAGAGACGGATCCGGATCATGCCGGCGCCATAGGGAAGCGCGGCACCCGCGCCAAGTTTCCTTTCCGCTTTAGCTAGAGAGCCGCCATTCCTAATATCGTCATCCCGGACTTGATCCGGGATCCATTTACTGGGCGACAGTTCGATGGACCCCGGATCAAGTCCGGGGTGACGATGAGGGGTAGGGCAGTCCCTATCACACCTTGACTCTGCGCCCATCGACGCTATTAGCGCCCCCGTGTTGTCTGGGCTTTGGCCTTGGCAATTCCGTCCGAGACAGTTGGTGAAGGGGATTTGCCCTTCTTAATTTCCAGCCGAGACGGGGAACAGTCTTTTTCGGTCGCCCGCCTGTTTGATCAGGCGACGCGTCTTGACCGACCCCATCGGACATCGTTGCGCAAATGCAGGTGAGCCTTGGCTCGCGCCGGCATTTGCGTGTGTTAGCCGCCCGGCGGCGCGTGCGTTTCGGCGTCTCGCGCATCCGGGCAGATGAGTGGAGTATAGGCATGGATCGTACGGAAAAGGCCGAAGCCGTATCCTCGCTGAACGCTACGCTGGGATCAGCTGCTGCTGTTGTGGTCGTCCGCAACCTCGGCATGACCGTCGCTCAGTCGACGGTGCTGCGCCAGCAGATGCGCGATGCAGGGGCCGACTTTCGCGTCACGAAGAACCGTCTTGCCAAAATCGCGCTCGATGGCACGTCCTACACCGGTATCGGCGAACTGCTGACCGGTCCCACGGCCCTCGCAACCTCGACCGACCCGGTCTCGGCTGCGAAGATCGCCGTGGAATTTGCCAAGACCAACGACAAGCTTGAAATCGTTGGTGGCGGCATGGGCGACGTGGTCCTCGACGTAGATGGCGTGAAGGCGCTTGCTTCGCTTCCCTCGCTCGACGAGCTCCGCGCCAAGATCATCGGTCTGGTGCAGGCTCCGGCCACCAAGGTTGCGCAGATTGCCGCAGCCCCGGCGGGCCAGTTGGCGCGGGTTTTTGGCGCATATGCCGCCAAAGAAGCAGCGTGATTTCGAACTAACCCTTTAAACTTACTACCGGGATATCCCGGTTCTGATGGAGAATGAACATGGCTGATCTTGCAAAGATCGTTGAAGAACTGTCGGCGCTGACCGTCCTCGAAGCGGCTGACCTGTCGAAGCTGCTCGAAGAAAAGTGGGGCGTTTCGGCTGCCGCTGCTGTTGCTGCCGCTCCGGCTGCTGCCGCTGCTGGCCCGGCTGCTGAAGAGCAGACCGAATTCGACGTCATCCTGACGGGTGACGGCGGCAACAAGATCAACGTGATTAAGGAAGTCCGTGCGATCACCGGCCTGGGTCTGGGCGAAGCCAAGGCACTCGTCGAAGGCGCACCGAAGGCCATCAAGGAAGGCGTGAACAAGGCAGAAGCTGAAGAGCTGAAGGCCAAGATTCTCGCTGCCGGCGGCACCGTCGAACTGAAGTAATTCGGTTGGATGGGTTCCGGCCGGATCATCCGGCCGGGTTCCAGCGAAAAAGAATAAGGGCGGCGCCGCGAGGCACCGCCCTTTTTCTATGCGGTGAGGGGACCACCGCGGATGATCGGGCGCTCAGCTCTTGGAATAGCCCGGGCGGAAGCTGGTCGACGTGCGGACACGCGCGGGTTCGGGGCGGCGCACATCCTGTTCCTGCGTCGCCGGGGCAGGGCGCTGGGCGATTTCCCAAGCGCTGACCGGCTTGCGGGTCATGTCCTTCTGCGCGCCGAGCGTCTCGTCATAGGCGGTGCGTTCCTGGCGATCGAGGAAACGCGCATGCTTCAGCCGCTTGCTGAGCGTCGCAAAGGGATTGTCATCGGTGGGCCCGGCCATCGCCATCGCTTCGTGACGACCCATGCTTCCGCTCGGCGCGGCGACAAAGGCGGGAACCGTCCGCGGCGCGACTTCTTCCTCTTCGGGCGGGGCATAGGCGGGGGTGATCCACGGCTGCGTTTCGCCGGTCACCGGCTCGGCTGCAGTGCGCGGCGCAGGCTCATAGTCATAGACGGTGGCTTCCTCGCCGACCACGCGGCGGCGACGGGCGAATGCCAATCCGGCACCGCCGATGATCAGTAGCGCGGCTGCGCCACCCGCGATCTCCCACGGGAAAGCATCGCCGGTCGTGCTCGCTGTTTCGGTGGGCAGCGGCGTGGGCTCGGCGATCGGTTCGGCCGGCGCTGCCATCGGGGCGGCGATCGGCGTGGCTTCCTCGATCAAGGGAGCCTCGGCGGCGGGTGCCGCGGCAGGGGTGGCGGCCGCTGCTACGGGTGCTGCAGAGCGCGTACGCGGTGCCGCGCGTTCGGCGCGCGCCGGGGCGGGCGCAGCGGCGCGTTCGGCTGCCTTGGGTGCGGGAGCGGTCTTTTCGGCCGGGATGTCCAGCGGAACGCGGATAACCGGGGCGGGCGCGGCGGGCTGTGCGGTCTGCGGGGTTGCGACCGGTGCAGTGGTGCTCGGTTCGGGCACCGTGGGCGGGGTCTGCGGGGTCGGCGCCGCGACGGGCGGGGTCATCGTAACGGTCGGGGCTTCCTGCGCAAAAGCGCCGGGGGTGGAAAGAACCAGGAACGCGGCAATCGCGCTCATGGCGGGGCGGGAGAGGGCGATATTTCTTGTCATAGTGAAGGACGAACGAGCCACCTGCCGAAAATGCTGCTCGGGCAATGTGATTTCCGGGATGAGCCGTGGCTGCCGAACGGCGCGGCGAGGATTCAGGTGCAGCTGGTCGTGCAGCGACACCATTTTTGCGATCGGGCGGACCGGTGCAACCGATCGCCCGGCCGGTTCCGCGAGCGCGCATTTCCAAGGGCATGCGCTTCAATATGACAGGGATTTTGCGTTTTGGTGTCGCGCGGGTCACCAATTCGTCATTCCCGCGCAACCTGGGCGTGATCAACGCCGCGCATGAAAACCACCGACCTTGCCCCGACCCGGCTGCCGAGCCAGCTGCGTGAAACGCAGCGGCTGCTGTTCATCGCCAAGCATGCGCGCTGGACTGGCGGGCTGCATGCCGATGACGGCAATCACGCGCCCTACCACCGCGAAATGCGCGAAACGCTCGAGGGGATCGGCATCGAACTGCTGATCGCCGACAGCTATGCCGCGCTGTTCGACCGGCCCGCCGCCGATTTCGTCTTTCCGCTGCTCAATCGCGGCGGCTTCTTCAATTCCGAAATGCTGCTGCCCTTGCTCTGCAACCAGCATGGCCTGCCATATCTTGGCGCTTCGCCGATCGTGCGCGGCCTGTCCGACGACAAACATCTGACCAAGCTCGAGGCCGCGGCGCGCGGCGTGCCGACCGCGCCCTGGGTGCTGTTCCGCCGCGGTGCGCCCGTCGATGTGTCGCGCTGCCCGCCGGCGCGGCGCTGGGTGATCAAGCCGAACAACAGCTCGGCGTCGTGGGGCGTGCGCGATGCACACGACCGCGTGCAACTTGCGCAGGCGGTCGCCGAAATCCACGCGCTCGACCATGATGCGCTCGTCGAACCCTTTATCGACGGCGGCGACATCGAGGTGCCCGTGATCACGCTGGATGGCGAGCCAGCGATGCTGCCGATGATGATTTTCGAGCAGGACGATCCGACGCAGCTGCGCACCTATCAGGAAAAGCGCGACCTCGTCGGCAGCGTCGGATATCGCATCAAGCGGTTCGACGATCCGGCGATCGCGGCACGGATTATCGACTATACAAAGCGGATGACGGACATATTCCGTCCGTTCGATTATGGCCGGTTCGAGTTTCGCGTCGATCATACGACCGGCGACGTCCGGCTGCTCGAGGTCAATCTCAACTGCAATCTCTGGTCCGAAAAACTGTTCTCGCGCTCGGCCGTCGCTGCGGGCTTCTCCCACGCGGCGCTGATCGAAACGATCGTCGCCGAAAGCATGCTTCGCCAGATTGCGCCCGCCGCGGCGCGGCGGAACGCCGCATGAGCGGTTCGATCCTGATCCTCGCCGGCCGCCGCCCCGGGGCGGTCGATGCGCTCGCCGAGGCATATGGCGTCGGCGACAAATGCTTTGTGCCGGTCGCCGGCCGGCCGATGATTGCGCATGTCCTGGAAAGTGCGGCCGACAGCAATGCGCGGCAGATGTTCGTTTCGACGCATCATGCGGCGCTGCTCGCTGAATTGAAAGACCCGGTGGTCGACCTGCTCGGCGACCGGCTGATCGTCGTTCCCGCGGCCGATAATCTGGCGGATTCGGTCCTCGCGGTCGCGGGCATGGCCAGCTTCCCGCTGCTCGTCACGACCGCCGACAATTGCCTGCTGACCCCCGCGACGATCGCCGAGATCGAAGCCGAGGCGATGCGGCTCGGCGCCGATGCCGGGGTCGCACTGGCGCGGCGTGAGGATGTGCTGGCGGTCCATCCCGAAGGCCAGCGGCGTTTTTACGAGTTTTCCGACGTCGCGGTATCGAACTGCAACGCTTATTGGCTCGGCCATCCGAACGCGCTCCGCGCCGCAGAGGCGTTTCGCGGCGGCGGGCAGTTCGTCAAGAAGCCGTTTCGCGTGATGCAGGCATTCGGCCTGATCAACCTGCTCCGTTTCCGCTTCGGGCTCGGTCCGATCCACCACATCTTCCAGCGGATTTCGCGCCATCTGGACGTCGAAATCGCCCCGCTGCTGGTGAGCAACGGGGCGACCGCGATCGATGTCGATAATGAAAGGTCGCTGCGCGTGACCGAGGCGCTGATGAAGCGCCCCGATATCGTCAATCCGCGACCCAGTTCCCGTGAAAGCCGGGGGGAACCCGGTGCGGCAGGTGCACGACAGCTTGCGGTGACCCGCTAAAGTCGTCGGCGTTGAGGATGACGAGCGCGGTCGTTTCGTCATTCATGTTTACGACCAGCCCGATCAGCCAACCGTCGTCCTCGGCGCCGCTTTCGCTGCGCGGAACAAAGACGAACTCGCCCGGATGCCGGCCGGGGCCGAAATCGTGGATGGCGGTCGTGCCCTTGTCCAAGTCGTGCTTGAACAGCCGCGTGTCGGCGAGCGCCCATTCGGCCGATTTCCCATCGGGGATCGCGATCGTGTAGGCGTAGCGATAGGGCTTCGTCGTCAACCGTTCGTCATAGCGCGGGAATTCCTGCGCATGGTCGTGGATGACGGTGCGGGTGGTCGTTCCGGCGACCGGATCGATCGTCCAGCGTTCCATCCGCGACTTCTCGCTGTCGGGGCCACGTTTCGAAATCGCGAACATCGTCTCATGCGCAACGACGTCGACGATCACCTTGCCGTCGGCGGTTTCATAGGCGTTGGCGGGGTGGAAGACATAGCAGGGCTCGACCGGCACCCAGATGACGCTGTCGCCGCTGCCTTTCCTGGGGAGGAGGCCGACGCGCGCCTGATGCGCGTCGTTCCACGCATAGGGAAAGCGATAGCCGCCGAGCAGCATCTTCATCGAGAAAGTGACGGGCAGATCGAAGACGAGCACGTAATTTTCGGTGATCGCGCAATCGTGGATCGACGGGCCGTCGCTGACCGCAATCGCTTCCTCGCGAATGACATGGGCGTCCTTGTCGAGCACGACGTGCCAGACCTTGTTCGGTTCGTCGCCGCGATAGGTGATCGCGTGCATTTCGTCGGTGAGCGGGTCGTGATGCGGATGCGCCGTATAGGCGCCGGCCAATGTACCATCGAACGGGTTATGTGCGATCGTGTTCAGTTCATAGCCGAGCTCGACGGGCTTACCGCCGGCTTCGACGATGGCGAAGGTGCGGCCCGCAAGGCCGACGACATTGGTGTTCGGCGCGTCGTTACCGTCGGCGCGCGGGCCGGGGGGCAATTCCTCGCCGAGCACGGCGCATGCCTCGCTGCCGCGGACCCAGCGATTGCGATACCAGTCGGCCTTGCCGCCTTCGATGCGGATGCCGTGGACCATGCCGGCGCCGGTGAACCAGTGGTAGCTGGCGGGATCGGGGGCGGCCGCCGGGTTCGGCCCGTTGCGCAGGTAACGGCCGGTCAGCGCGGCGGGGATATCGCCCTCGACGCGCAATTCTTCCAGCGTGACCTCTTCGGTCATCGGCTTGTGGATGCCCGTCAGAAACGGATGCGCGTCGGTGGGGCGGGGCAGGCGCTTGCGGTTGAAGTCGGCAACCTTGCCGATGCCTTTGACAACCGCACCGCGGATCAGGGTTTCGACGTTGCTTGCCATGATATTGCTCCTTACGGATGTTGGAGAAGCGCCGCGGGGCGGGGGGCTTGTGCGGACGACTCGATATGTTTACAGTGACAACATGATGGCAAGCAAAGATAACAGTGTCAACATAAAAAGCGACGGCGCGAAGGCGGCGGGCGCTTATCATCATGGCGATCTGCGCGCGGCGGTGATCGCGGCGGGGCTGAAGCGGCTGGAAGAAGGCGACGGCGCCGAGCTCGGGCTGCGCGCGCTCGCGCGCGACGTCGGGGTGAGCGCGACCGCGCTGTACCGGCATTTCCCCGACAAGGAGGCGCTGCTCGACGCGCTCGCCGACGAAGGGCTGCGGCGGCTCGGCGCGCTGCAGGCGCAGGCGTGGCTGAAGGCGGGCGGCGCGGTCGCGGGGTTCAAGGCGACGGGTATCGCCTATGTTCGCTTCGCGCACGACGAACCCGCGCTGTTCCGGCTGAGCTTCACGCGCCAGATGTCCGAGCGCAAGGAGGGCGGCGATGGCGGCGAAGTTGCCTATAATCTGCTCCGCGCCGGGGTTGGCGAGGCGCTTCCCGGCGCCCGAGACCCCGATACCGCGGCGCTCCATGCGTGGGCGCTGGTGCATGGCCTCGCGATGCTGATCCTCGACCGGCGCATCGACTGGGACGAGGCGAAGGTCGCCGAAGTGGTCGGGCTGACCTTTGGCGGGGTCGGCTGAGGGCCGCCCGATCGTGTGGCGCGACCGGGGGGCAGACACAGCCGGCATAATTTAGCGGTTTCTTTTCCGGTTTTTGGTTATCTGGGCGCATGACCCGGTCGCTGCCCCCCAGAGTCGAAGCGATCTTTTGGCTCCTGCTGACCGCAACGGGATATTTCCTGCTGGCCAGCCTGTCGCTGTATGCGACCAAGGGAGCAGACAATATCGCTGCGGTGTGGCCGCCCAGCGGCTATTTCCTTGCCCTTCTCCTCCTCATGCCCGCGCGCTGGCGGATCGCGTCCTTCACTGGCATGGCGGCGTCCAGCATGGCCGCAAACATGCTCGGCGGCACGGCGTTCGCGATGTCGGCCGCCTTCGTTCTCGCCAATGGCGTCGAGGCCGCCGTCGCGCTGTGGCTGTTGCGTCGGCGCGAACCCGGCGAACTATCCTTTACGGCGCCGCGCGATGTCGTGCGTTTCTGCGGCGCTGCGCTGGCTGCAAGTTTCGTTGGCGCGGGCATAGCGACACTATTTGCCGGCACCGGCTTCGATTTTTTCCTGTCCTGGCTGACGACGGTCGCGCTCGGCATATTGATCGTCACCCCGCCAATTGTCATGCTCGCGCGGCTTATCGTGTCGAATGCGTTCAGCAATGCGCCGGCCGGCATGAAAACCGAAGCGACGGCGATATTGACGGGCGCCGCCGCAATCACGGCTATCTGCTTTTCGCAATCGCAGTTTCCGGTCAATTTCCTGCCCTATGTGGCGGTCATTGTCGCATCCTACCGCCTCGGGCCGTTCGGCGCCGCCGCCGGCATATTGATTGTCACGATCATCGCTTCGTTGCTGACGGCGCAGGGTTTTGGCCCGATCGCGGCCATCGACGGTGAGCCGAAGGTCAAGATATTCTTCCTGCAATTCTACCTGCTGTCGATGCTGGTCGTCGCGCTGCCGCTCGCCGCGTTGCTCGTCGTGCAGCGGCGGCTTTCGAGGCGGCTCGAGCAGAGCAACCGCTGGCTGCTTCAGGCCGAGGCCGCGGCGCTGGTCGGGCATTGGCGCGTCGACCTGGTCCATTGGACGATCACATGGTCGGATCAGAGCTATCGCATACACGGACTGGAACCCGGCATACCGGTCGACGTCGACTATAGCGTCAAACAATATGTGGCCGAGGACCGGTTGGCGGTGCGCAAGATTTTGGCGGAGGCCGTGCGGACCGGCAAGCCTTTCGAATTTCAGGGACGGATATTGCGCGCCGACGGCAAGATCAGGCACGTCAAATCGCACGGCTCGATTGAAACGGGCCGGGGCGGCAAGGCGGCCGCTATTTTCGGCACCGTCCAGGACGTGACGGAAACGGTCGAAAATGCCCGCATTCTCGAGGCAGCGCGCAGCGCGGCCGAACGCGTCGCCAATACCGACATGCTCACCGGACTGCCCAATCGCCGCCACACGCTGGCGTCGCTCGAAAAGGCGCTCGCCGGCGCGCGAGACCATGGTGCGCCGCTTGCGGTCGCGATTTTCGATATCGACCATTTCAAGCGGATCAATGACGCGCACGGTCATGCCGTCGGCGACGATGTGATCCGCCGCGTCGCCCAGCGCGCCAAGGCGGCGCTTCGCGACGCGGACATGCTCGGCCGCATCGGCGGCGAGGAGTTCGTCTGCATCCTCCAGCGTTCGAGCGCGCAAGCTGCCGAAATCGTCGCCGAGCGCGTCCGCAAGGCGGTCGAGGCCGGAACCGCTGCCGAAGACGACCTCCCGAACGCGACGATCAGCGTCGGCTTGGCGGTCTATGACGGCGAAGCCGACGTCGAGGAACTGCTGCACCGTGCCGACAAGGCGCTCTATGTCGCCAAGCGCGAAGGGCGGAACCGGCTGCGCAGCGCGGCCTAGTATCGGGTTTCGAGCGAAGGGGCTGTTCCCCCGCACCGTTTGTCGGCGAAGGCTGTTCGCGGCTGCCGAAATCAGGGCAAAATCTTTTGGAGATTCCAGCACTTCCTTGCTAGGCGCGTTCCATCCAAAATGCGGGGGCGGGATGTTAAATTACAGAGCTTTTCGGACGATTGCGGCTGTCTCAATCGTCGCTATGGTTTCAGGATGCGGAGGGGGTGGAAGCTCGAGCGGCGGGGGGGCTGTCACAGTCCCACCGACGCCCACCCCCACTCCGACGCCAACTCCCACGCCCACGCCCACGCCCACGCCAACCGGCTCGGTTTTCTCAGTGGGGGCCGGTGCAGCGATCATTGGTACTGTGACGTTCGATTCCAACAAGAATGGCGTATTTGGCGACGTTATCCCGTCCGGTGATACCGTGTTCAGGGACGTGTATGTGTACTCCAACACATCCGGCCAGTTCGGTCCGGTGACGATCGACGGTAACGACGGCAAAGAAGTGACGGTGAACCCGACCGACGCAATGCGAGCCGTCGGCGTCGACATGCTCAGCGGATACTATCTCGCGTATCTCTCTGCTCCGAAAGGCGCGACCAACCTGTCTCCCGTCACGACGTTGCTCCGGTCCATCGACGATGATTTGGTGGCAGCGAACACCGGCCTGGGCCTGAGCGCTCGCGAGATATCGAGCTTTGCCGCGGTCGCCGCGATGTCGAGCAACAATGCCGACACCGCAGCGCTCGGGAGACGGGTCACAGCGTATAATCTCAAGCTTTCCGCCTTGGCTCCGCTGAGCCGACCATCTGATCAGGGCGTGCAACCCGATTCCAGCATTATTTTTGACACCTTTCAGGCAACAATCGGCGAACAGTTCCGATCGGGGAGGGTGGATCTGAATAACGCATCGGCGATCCGCTCGCTTCTCGAGCATATGCCTCTGACGACGAGGTTCGCTTCCCCGGATGCCCGTCGTGCCATTGCAGATCTCCTTGCGAGATATGGTTCTGCAGTAGACCAGTATTTGACCGAACCGCGGCGTGCAGCCGACGTTCAGCATGGTTATCGGCTTGTGGTGCTGCCCACGATCCTCGACGTCATCATGGGGCGCAATTCAACCGCCGATGCGGATTCAATTACAATTGAGTCGATGCTGACCTCGTTTCGCGAGTTCGCGGAGATCCCCGCCCCGAAAATCGAGACGCGGCCATATTCCTATTTGCCGGTATTGGTCTTGCACAGTCTTGTGGCTGTTACCGACTTGCGATCGATCGACCGCATCGCGTTAAGTGGAATTGTTACTCTTCGTGCGGATTGCTCGCTGGGCAATGGCAATAATTCCCCGCCCTTTTGCAATGATAGCGGGATATCGGGCATTGGAATTGTCGGGGTCGACCGGAACGAGCTGAAGGTGACTTCGATCCGCGTACCAGACAAATTTTCAGGGCGGTTGAGCGTTTCTCTCGCGCCAAGTGGTGAAATCACGCTTCGACGACTGAACGGGACGGTGGGGCTTGTCTGGTTCGAATATGATGTCGCCCACACTGGCGGACTGAAGGCGACCGGACGGACGTATGTTCGACTGGGCTTATCCAACTAGGTCGGTTATTCTCCGGCAACGGAGCTGTTGGTTCGCCTGCTTGTCATCGAACGCTGGGCAGTGGAGATCGCATCATGGAATCGGACGAAGCAATGATGGCGCGGCGGATGCTGCTCACCGGCGCGATCGGGACGCTCGCTTTGATCCACGCGCCGTGGGCGATGGCGAAGCTGCCGAAGAGTGGGGTGAAGGGGCTGATCGCGGGTGCGTCCGACGGCGCGCTCGACAAGCTCGCGGAACCGGGCGCCTTTTATCGCGATACCGCAGTGCGCATCCTGTTGCCGGGTGCCGGCGGAAAACTGGCGTCGAAACTCTTTGGCATGGGCGACAAGCTGGGGCTCACGAGCAATCTGACCAAAAGCCTGAACGACGCGGGCGGCAGGGCTGCGGGCGAGGCGAAGCCGGTGTTTCGCGCCGCGATCGACAATCTGCGCTGGACCGACGCGCCGGGGCTGGTGACGAAAAACGATGGAGCGACGCGCTATCTGCAGACGAGCGCGGGCAGCATATTGTTCACCAAAGTGTCGCCGCTGATCGGATCGGCGTTGGAAAATGTCGGCGCCTATCGCCAGCTCGACCAGCTGTCGAAGGGCAACCAGCTGATGGCCTCGGCCGGACTGACGCGCGACGGGCTGACGCGGTCGGTGACCGAACAGGCACTCAAAGGCATCTTCCATTATATGGCGGGCGAAGAGGCTGCGCTGCGCAGGAACCCGGCGGCGTTGTTGAAGGGGGTGTTTTAGGCGACGACGGCTAACGATCGAAGGCTGACCTCTCCGTCATCGTCACCCCGGACTTGATCCGGGGTCCATGACTTCAACGCTGCGGTGGATCCCGGATCAAGTCCGGGATGACGAAGGGAGGAGATGGCAGCCTCCCACCCTAAAGCCGTCGTTCACGACATTACTTCGCCGCGCTCCCGTTGACACCGCGCGCCCCAAATCCTATATGGCCGTCATACCCAACCGTCCGAGATAGAGCCTGACTTTGCGCAGCGGGCTGTACGGATAGGGCGGCGGGGATTTCGACAGCGTTGAAAAGCTGCGGTAAACCGGTGACGGTTGCCTGCGGCTTTTTTCGCGTCGGTGCGCTCGCGACCTGATTTTTTGTAAGGCGAGATAATCACTTATGGCGACCAAGGCGAAGTCGGTGGGCAAGGCCCTCGAAGCAACCGCAAGCAAGCGAATCCGTAAGCTGTTCGGCAACATCCACGAAGCGGTGGAGATGCCCAACCTCATCGAGGTTCAGCGCGAATCCTATGAGCAGTTCCTGCGGTCCGACCCCTCGGTCGGCTATGTTTCGGGCCTCGAAAAGACGCTGCGCAGCGTTTTCCCGATCCGCGATTTCGCCGGCACCGCCGAGCTCGACTTCGTCCATTACGAACTTGAAGCGCCGAAGTACGACGTCGAGGAATGCCGTCAGCGCGGCATCACCTATGCGGCGCCGATGAAGGTCACGCTGCGTCTGATCGTCTTTGAGGTCGACAGCGAAACCGACACCCGTTCGGTCCTCGATATCAAGGAGCAGGACGTCTACATGGGCGACATGCCGCTCATGACCGAGAACGGCACCTTCTTCGTCAATGGCACCGAGCGCGTCATCGTGTCGCAGATGCACCGTTCGCCGGGTGTGCTCTTCGACCATGACCGCGGCAAGACCCACTCGTCGGGCAAGTTCCTGTTCGCCGCGCGCGTGATCCCGTATCGCGGTTCGTGGCTCGACTTCGAATTCGACGCCAAGGACATCGTCAACGTCCGTATCGACCGCAAGCGCAAGCTGCCGGTCACCAGCCTCTTGTACGCGCTGGGCATGTCGGGCGAGGAAATCCTCAACCATTTCTACGACCGCCTCGTCTTCGAGCGTGCCGAGAATGGCTGGCGCGTGCCGTTCATGGTCGAAAACTGGCGCGGTGCGAAGCCCGCGTTCGATGTCGTCGACGCCAAGACCGGCGAAGTCGTCTTTGCCGCCGGCCACAAGATCAGCCCGCGCCTTGCCAACAAGGCCGCGAAGGACGGTCTCGACACGCTGCTGATCCCGACCGAGGAAATCTTCGGCCGCTATTCGGCCTATGACCTCATCAATGAGTCGACCGGCGAGATCTACATCGAGGCCGGCGACGAAGTGAGTGCCGAGAATCTCGAGAAGATCGACGCCGCGGGCATCGACAAGCTCGTCCTGCTCGACATCGACCACAACAACACCGGTCCCTGGATCCGCAACACGCTGAAGGCCGACAAGGCCGAAGATCGCGACCAGGCGCTTTCGGACATCTATCGCGTCATGCGCCCCGGCGAACCGCCGACGCGCGAAACCGCGGAAGCCTTGTTCGGCGGCCTGTTCTTCGACCCCGAGCGTTACGACCTGTCGGCCGTGGGCCGCGTCAAGCTCAACATGCGCCTTGGCCTCGAGGCCGAAGACACGGTCACCACGCTGCGCAGCGACGACATCCTCGCCGTCGTCAAGGAGCTGGTGAACCTGAAGGACGGCAAGGGCGAAATCGACGATATCGACAACCTCGGTAACCGTCGTGTCCGTTCGGTCGGCGAACTGCTCGAAAACCAGTATCGCGTCGGCCTGCTCCGCATGGAGCGCGCGGTGAAGGAGCGCATGAGCTCGGTCGACGTGTCGACCGTGATGCCGAACGACCTGATCAACGCGAAGCCGGCTGTCGCCGCAGTTCGCGAATTCTTCGGCTCGTCGCAGCTCTCGCAGTTCATGGACCAGACCAACCCGCTGTCCGAAGTGACGCACAAGCGCCGCGTGTCGGCGCTCGGGCCCGGCGGTCTGACGCGCGAACGCGCGGGCTTCGAAGTCCGCGACGTTCACCCGACGCACTATGGCCGTATCTGTCCGATCGAAACGCCCGAAGGCCCGAACATCGGTCTGATCAACTCGCTCGCAACCTTTGCGCGCGTCAACAAGTACGGCTTTATCGAAACCCCGTACCGCAAGATCATCGACGGCAAGGTCACGACCGACGTCGTTTACCTCTCGGCGATGGAAGAGCAGAAGCACACGGTTGCGCAGGCGAACGCCGATCTCAACCCCGACGGCAGCTTTATCGACGAGCTGATCTCGGCGCGTGAAGCCGGCGAATTCCTGATGGCTCCGCGCGATCAGATCACGCTGATGGACGTGTCGCCGAAGCAGCTCGTTTCGGTCGCGGCATCGCTCATCCCGTTCCTCGAAAACGATGACGCCAACCGCGCGCTCATGGGCTCGAACATGCAGCGTCAGGCTGTGCCGCTGATCCGGGCCGAGGCTCCGGTCGTCGGCACCGGTATGGAAGAAACCGTTGCGCGTGACTCGGGCGCAGCCATCGCGGCACGCCGCGGCGGCGTGATCGACCAGGTCGATGCGACGCGTATCGTTATCCGTGCGACCGACATGGTCGAACCCGGCAAGTCCGGCGTCGACATCTATCGCCTCCAGAAGTTCCAGCGTTCGAACCAGAACACCTGCATCAACCAGCGTCCGCTGGTGAAGGTGGGCGAGATCGTCCGCGCGGGCGACATCATCGCCGACGGTCCGTCGACCGAGCTTGGCGAACTGGCGCTCGGCAAGAATGTGCTCGTCGCGTTCATGCCGTGGAATGGCTACAACTACGAGGATAGTATCCTCATCAGCGAACGCATCGTGAAGGACGACGTCTTCACCTCGATCCACATCGAGGAATTCGAAGTCACCGCACGCGACACGCGCCTTGGGCCGGAAGACATCACGCGCGACATCCCGAACGTCGGCGAGGAAGCACTTCGCAACCTCGACGAAGCGGGCATCGTCTACATCGGTGCCGAAGTCGGCCCGGGCGACATTCTGGCCGGCAAGATCACCCCCAAGGGTGAATCGCCGATGACGCCGGAAGAAAAGCTGCTGCGCGCGATCTTCGGTGAAAAGGCCAGCGACGTGCGCGACACCTCGCTCCGCCTGCCGCCGGGCGTGTCGGGCACTGTCGTCGAAGTCCGCGTCTTCAACCGTCACGGTATCGACAAGGACGAGCGCGCGATCGCGATCGAACGCGAAGAGATCGAGCGCCTGAAGCAGGATGCCGACGACGAACGCGCGATCCTCAATCGTGCGACCTTCTCGAGCCTCAAGGAACTGCTCATCGGTCAGGCGACCAGCGCGGTGCCGAAGGGTCTGAAGAAGGGCGACGTCGTCACCGAAGAGATGCTCGTCGACCTCGACCGCGCCGACTGGTGGAAGCTGGCCGTTGTCGAAGACAATGCCCAGGCCGCCCTCGAAGCGATCAAGGCGCAGTATGACGACGCGATCAAGCGGATCAGCGCGAAGTATGAAGATCGCGTCGAAAAGCTGCAGCGCGGCGACGAACTCGCCCCGGGCGTGCTCAAGATGGTCAAGGTCTTCGTCGCGGTGAAGCGCAAGCTGCAGTCGGGCGACAAGATGGCCGGCCGTCACGGGAACAAGGGCATCATCAGCCGCATCCTGCCGATCGAGGACATGCCGTTCCTCGAAGACGGGACGCACGTCGATTTCGTGCTCAACCCGCTGGGCGTGCCGTCGCGCATGAACGTCGGGCAGATTCTCGAAACGCACCTCGGTTGGGCATCGCGCGGCTTCGGTCGCACGATCACCGCGGCGCTCGAGGATTGGCGCATGGCGAACCCCGACCCCGAGGCGGGAGCCCCGCCCGAGGCGGTGCGCGAAGCGCTGCTTCACGCTTATGGCGATGAATATGCGGACGAGATCAAGGCGCGTACCTCGGAAGAGGTCGTCGATCTTGCCTCGAATCTTTCGGTGGGCGTGCCCTTCGCGACCCCGGTGTTCGACGGTGCGCGCGAAGGCGACGTGTCGGCGATGCTGGAACGCGCCGGTCTCGACCGGTCGGGTCAGGTCGATCTGTACGACGGCCGCACCGGCGACCGGTTCGACCGCAAGGTGACGGTGGGATATATGTATATCCTGAAGCTGCATCACCTCGTCGACGACAAGATTCACGCGCGTTCGATCGGGCCGTACTCGCTTGTCACCCAGCAGCCGCTGGGCGGTAAGGCGCAGTTCGGTGGCCAGCGCTTCGGTGAAATGGAAGTGTGGGCGCTGCAGGCTTATGGCGCGGCGTACACGCTTCAGGAAATGCTGACGGTGAAGTCCGATGACGTGATCGGCCGCACCAAAGTCTACGAAGCGATCGTCAAGGGCGACGACACCTTCGAGGCTGGCATTCCCGAAAGCTTCAACGTGCTCGTCAAGGAAATGCGCTCGCTGGGCCTCAATGTCGAACTGTCTTCCTATGCGGAAGAAGATCCCGACAATCTCCCGGATGCCCTTCCCGAAGCCGCCGAATAATGATTTTCCTCACCCCCTTCGCCTACGGCGAGGGGGGAAGAGTGGAGCTTAGAATATGAACCAGCTTACCAACTTCATGAACCCGGTCGCGAAGCCCGAAACCTTCGACATGATCAAGATCGGCATCGCGAGCCCCGAGCGCATCCGCTCGTGGTCGTTCGGCGAAATCAAGAAGCCCGAAACCATCAACTACCGCACGTTCAAGCCCGAGCGTGACGGCCTGTTCTGTGCGCGCATCTTTGGCCCGATCAAGGATTATGAATGCCTGTGCGGCAAGTATAAGCGCATGAAATACAAGGGCATCGTCTGCGAAAAATGCGGTGTCGAAGTCACGGTGACCAAGGTCCGCCGCGAGCGCATGGGCCACATCGAGCTCGCCGCGCCCGTCGCGCACATCTGGTTCCTGAAGTCGCTGCCGTCGCGCATCGGCCTGTTGCTCGACATGCAGCTGAAGCAGCTCGAGCGCGTCCTCTATTTCGAAGCCTATATCGTTCTTGAGCCCGGCCTGACCCCGCTCGAGAAGTTCCAGCTTCTGACCGAAGACGAACTGCTCGACGCGCAGGACGAATATGGCGAAGACGCTTTCTCGGCCGGCATCGGCGCCGAGGCGATCCGCGTGCTCCTCGAAAATCTCGATCTGGAGCAGGAACGCACCGATCTGATGGAAGATCTGGCGACGACGAAGTCGGAGCTCAAGCCCAAGAAGATCATCAAGCGCCTCAAGGTCGTGGAATCGTTCATCGAATCGGGCAACCGTCCCGAGTGGATGATCCTCGAAGTCGTGCCGGTGATCCCGCCCGAACTGCGCCCGCTGGTGCCGCTCGACGGCGGCCGCTTCGCGACGTCGGATCTCAACGACCTGTATCGCCGCGTGATCAACCGCAACAACCGCCTGAAGCGCCTGATGGAGCTGCGCGCGCCGGACATCATCGTCCGCAACGAAAAGCGCATGCTGCAGGAAGCCGTCGACGCATTGTTCGACAACGGCCGCCGCGGCCGTACGATCACGGGCGCGAACAAGCGTCCGCTGAAGTCGCTGTCCGACATGCTGAAGGGCAAGCAGGGCCGCTTCCGTCAGAACCTTCTCGGCAAGCGCGTCGACTATTCGGGCCGTTCGGTCATCGTGACCGGTCCCGAACTCAAGCTGCACCAGTGCGGCCTGCCGAAGAAGATGGCGCTCGAACTGTTCAAGCCGTTCATCTACGCGCGCCTCGACGCCAAGGGTCTGTCGATGACCCTGAAGCAGGCGAAGAAGTGGGTCGAAAAGGAACGCAAGGAAGTCTGGGACATCCTCGACGAAGTCATTCGCGAGCACCCGGTCCTCCTGAACCGCGCGCCGACGCTTCACCGCCTCGGCATCCAGGCGTTCGAGCCCGTGCTGATCGAAGGCAAGGCGATCCAGCTTCACCCGCTGGTCTGCGCCGCGTTCAACGCCGACTTCGACGGTGACCAGATGGCGGTCCACGTGCCGCTGTCGCTGGAAGCGCAGCTCGAAGCGCGCGTGCTGATGATGTCGACGAACAACATCCTCAGCCCCGCGAACGGCAAGCCGATCATCGTTCCGTCGCAGGACATGGTGCTGGGTCTCTATTATCTCTCGATGGAGCGCGAAGGCGAACCGGGCGAGGGCATGCTGCTCGCCGACATGGCCGAAGTGCATCAGGCGCTGTTCACCGGCGCGGTCACGCTGCACACGAAGGTGATCAGCCGCGTCCCGCAGACCGACGAGCAGGGCAATGAGTATCTCAAGCGCTTTGAGACCACGCCGGGCCGCATGCTGATCGGTGAATGCCTGCCGAAGTCGCACACTGTGCCCTTCGACGTCGTCAACCGCCTTCTGACCAAGAAGGAAATCGGCGACGTGATCGATCAGGTCTATCGTCACACCGGCCAGAAAGAGACCGTGTTGTTCGCCGACGCCATCATGGCGCTGGGCTTCCGCAACGCGTTCAAGGCGGGCATTTCCTTCGGCAAGGATGACATGATCATCCCGGAGTCGAAGGAAGGCATGGTCAACGAAACCCGTGCGTTGGTGAAGGATTTCGAGCAGCAGTATCAGGACGGCCTGATCACGCAGCAGGAAAAGTACAACAAGGCGATCGACGCCTGGTCGCAGTGCGGCGACAAGGTCGCGAACGCGATGATGGACGAAATCCGCGCCGAGCCGAAGGATCCGAAGACCGGCCGTCTGGCCCCGATCAACTCCATCTATATGATGGCGCACTCGGGTGCTCGTGGTTCGCAGGCCCAGATGAAGCAGCTCGCCGGCATGCGCGGCCTGATGGCCAAGCCGTCGGGCGAGATCATCGAAACGCCGATCATCTCGAACTTCAAGGAAGGCCTGACCGTTCTCGAGTATTTCAACTCGACCCACGGTGCGCGTAAGGGCCTGGCCGATACGGCGCTCAAGACGGCAAACTCGGGTTACCTGACCCGCCGTCTGGTCGACGTGTCGCAGGACTGCGTCGTGATCGAGGAAGATTGCGGCACCGAACGCGGCATGGAAATGCGTGCGATCATCCAGGGCGGTTCGACGATCGCCTCGCTGGGCGAACGCATCCTCGGCCGTACCACGCTCGAAGACGTCGTCGACAAGGACGGCAATGTCATCGCTCCGGTGGGCACCTTGCTCGACGAACCGACGACGCAGCGGATCGAGGACGCCGAAGTCCAGTCGGTCAAGATCCGTTCGCCGCTGGTCTGCGAAGCGGTGCTGGGTGTTTGCGGAAAATGCTATGGCCGCGACCTCGCGCGCGGAACGCCGGTCAACATCGGTGAAGCTGTCGGCGTTATCGCCGCGCAGTCGATCGGTGAGCCGGGCACGCAGCTGACGATGCGTACGTTCCACATCGGTGGTGCGGCGCAGGTCAACGAGCAGTCGAACGCCGAAGCGATTTCGGATGGTACGATCGAATATCGTGACATGGCGACGATCGTCGACCAGCGCGGCCGCCGTCTGGCGCTGTCGCGTTCGGGCGAAATCGCGATCATCGACGCCGAAGGCCGCGAACGCGCGACGCACAAGCTGCCCTATGGTGCACAGATCATGCACAAGGACGGTGAGAAGGTGAAGAAGGGCGACCGGATTGCCGAATGGGATCCGTTCACCATGCCGCTCATCACCGAAAAGCAGGGCGTCGTGAAGTATCAGGATCTGGAAGATACCAAGACCCTGATCGAACAGGTCGACGAAGCGACGGGCATCGCCCAGCGCGTCGTGATCGAATATCGCTCGGCGGGCCGCGCCAAGAAGGAAGACCTTCAGCCGCGCCTGACCTTGCTCGACGACCAGTCGGGCGAAGCGGCACGCTACCTGCTCGCAGTCGGCACGATGTTGTCGGTCGAGGACGGTCAGGAAGTGCAGGCGGGCGACGTTCTGGCGCGTGTCAGCCGCGAAGCGTCGAAGACGCGCGACATCACCGGCGGTCTGCCGCGTGTTGCCGAGCTGTTCGAAGCGCGCATTCCGAAGGACAACAGCGTTATCGCGAAGATCAGCGGCCGCATTGAATTCGTCAAGGATTACAAGGCGAAGCGCAAGATCGCGATCGTTCCGGAAGAAGGCGATTCGATCGAGTACCTCATTCCCAAGTCGAAGGTCCTCGAAGTGCAGGAAGGCGACCAGGTCAAGCGCGGCGACGCACTGATCAGCGGTTCGCCGAACCCGCACGACATCCTCGACGTCATGGGCGTGGAAGCACTCGCCGAATATCTCGTCGCGGAAATCCAGGAAGTCTATCGACTGCAGGGCGTGAAGATCAACGACAAGCACATCGAGGTGATCGTTCGCCAGATGCTGCAGAAGGTCGAGATCACGGCGGGCGGCGACACCACGTTGCTGCCGGGCGAACAGCTCGATTATCTGGAGATGATGGAATATAACGCCAAGCTGCCGAAGAATGGCGTGCCTGCGGAGGGCCGTCCGGTCCTTCTCGGCATCACCAAAGCGTCGCTGCAGACGCGCAGCTTCGTTTCGGCGGCATCCTTCCAGGAGACGACGCGCGTTCTCACCGAGGCTTCGGTGCAGGGCAAGATCGACTCGCTGCAGGGCCTCAAGGAAAACGTCATCGTCGGCCGCCTCATCCCGGCGGGCACCGGCGCTGCCATGAACCGCGTTCGCGTCACCGCGTCGAGCAAGGATGCCGCGCTGCGCGCCTCCATGCGCGCCGCGAACCAGGAGCATCTGATTGCGCCTGCGACCGCTGCCGAAGAGCATGCCGCCGAACTGGCGCAGGGCCCGGAAGCTGCGATCGGTGACGATCCGCTGGGTGTCGTCGAAGGCGAGACCCACGGCAGCGATGCCGATGCCGGCGATTACCTGATCAAGGACGAGGAGGCGTAAGCCTGACCCCCGTTCCCGGGTAACAGCCTGAAAAGACAAGCCCCGCCGGAGCGATCCGGCGGGGCTTTTTCTTTGGCGGCTTTGGAGCCGAGAGCGGACGGTGGGATCCTTACCCTTCGTCATCCCGGACTTGATCCGGGATCCCGCTTTTAAAAGGCGTCGGCAGACTGCGACATCAAGCGGGACCCCGGATCAAGTCCGGGGTGACGCGAGTGTTGGAGTCTGCAATTGGTCGCTAGCCGACAAATAGAAAAGGGCCCACCGGGGTGGCCGGTGAGCCCTTGGTCCTGGGAATATGCGGGCCGGTGCGACTGCGCCCTTAAGGCGTCCGGCCCTTGGCTGTCCTAGGGCGCGAGGATCGCGACGGCGAGGTACAGCAGCAGAGGCAGGCCGAAGCCCAAAAGCGTCAGGGCGACAAAGCCGACGCGCGTCCACAAGACGTCGATGCCGAACTGGTCTGACATCCCGGCGCACACACCGAAAATCATCCCGTCGCGACGATTCTTGCGAAAACCCTGTTTCATTTCTTTCCTTTCGATCCCGGCCTTCGGGCCGGCGTTATTGGCGGGTTAGGGGACTGGTCAGGCGACCAGTCCGCCGAAGTGCACAGCGTTCGGGCCGACAGCGGCGAGGAACATCATCGAGCAGTAAAGCGAGGCAACGGCGGCGATCGCGTAGCTCTTGAACGAGTCGACATTGAAATGGGCCATGATATTTTCCTTCCTTGAACCTTCCATTCCGGGCCATCCGGTGGATGTCGACACTATTGCAGGGACCGTGCCAATTTCATTCATTGGCGGTTAAGTGGGGTTTTTGGGTTTGCGACAGATTATTTCGTCGCGAAAAATGCGCCAAGGTGGTGAAAATTCCCGCTCGTCGGAAAATATTCAACGGAACTATGCGCGGCGTCGGACTGGAATCGCGCGGGGGGCTGGGGTAGGCGGACAGGCAGATGACGCTGACCCGCCTTTCGCTGACCGATTTTCGCAATCATGCCGGCGCGGACATGGCGGCCGCCCCGGGGCTTGTCGCGCTGCACGGCGACAATGGCGCGGGCAAGACCAACATATTGGAAGCGATCTCGCTGCTCGCGCCCGGCCGCGGCCTCCGTCGTGCGGCGTTGTCCGATATGGTGCGCGACGGCGCGGGCGGCGGCTTTGCCGTCTTCGCCGAGGTTCAGGCGGGTGCCGAGCTCGCGCCGGTGGCGTTGGGAACCGGGATCGAGGCCGCGCAGCCCGGGCGGCGGATCGTACGCATCAATGGCGCGACCGCCGCCGCGACCGCGCTCGGCGACTGGCTGGCGGTCCTGTGGCTGACCCCCGCGATGGACCGGCTGTTCGTCGAGACCGCGGGCAACCGGCGGCGCTTCCTCGACCGCCTCGTACTCGCGCTCGACCCGCGGCACGCGCAGCACAGCAATCGTTATGAGGCGGCGCTCCGTGCACGGGGCAAACTGCTCGCCGATCCGGGCCAAGCCGACCAGCAATGGCTGACGAGCCTCGAAGCGCAGCTCGCCGAACATGGCGCGGCGATGGATGCGGCGCGGCAGAATATGCTCGCGGGGCTATCGGCCGAACTCGCGGGCCAGCCCGACGCACCCTTCGCGCGCCCGCTATTGACACTGGTCGACAGCGAAGGTGCCGCGCGGGCGGCGCCGCACGACGTCGAGGCGCTCAAATCGCTCTTCGCATCCCGCCGCCGCATCGACACCGCCGCGGGGCGCGCGACCGCCGGACCGCACCGTGACGATCTCTCCGCCGTCCACGCCGCGACCGGCCGCGCCGCGGCGCGCTGTTCGACCGGCGAGCAAAAGGCGATGTTGCTCTCGCTCGTCCTCGCGCATAGCGACAGCGTCGCGCGCGCGCGTGCTCAAAGGCCCGTGCTGCTGCTCGACGAGGTCGCCGCGCACCTCGACCCGCTGCGCCGCGGCGCGCTCTACGAGCGGCTGGCGGGGCAGGGCGGGCAGGCGTGGCTGACTGGGACCGAGGCGGCGCTGTTCGACGACATGCCGGGGCCGGTGACGCGCTTCCGGATCGCGGGCGGGCGGATCGCGGCGGCCTAGCTATTGGCCCATGACCATAATCGACGCCGCGCTTCTAATACCTCGTCATTCCCGCGAAAGCGGGAACCCAGGGCTCGGCCAGCCGACGGATGCACTGGGTCCCCGCTTTCGCGGGGATGACGAAAATGGGGATGGCAACTCACCACCCCATAGAAGTCGACTGATTCAAAGAATCTCGAGCACCAAATCCTGCGGGCGGCACAGGCGCACACCCTTATCGGTTTCGACGATCGGGCGCTCGACATAAGCGGGGTTGGCGGCCATCGCGGCGATGATCGCGTCGTCGCTTGCATTCTTCAATCCGCGTTCCTCGGCATCGGTGCCGCGCAGGCGCAGCGCGTCGCGCGCGGTCAGCCCGGCGTCCTTGAACAGCTGGCGCAGCTTGTCCGCGCTGTACGGGTTTTTCAGATATTCGACGACCGTCAGCGCGACGCCGGGCGTTTCCTGAAGAATCGCCAGCGTCTTGCGCGAGGTGCCGCAAGCGGGGTTGTGCCAGATGGTCGCGTTCATGGCGCGTGTCCTAACGCAGCCTTACAGCAGCGTAAACTCGCTATTCATGGCATATATGGCACATCTTCCCGCATGAAGGGGAACCATCAGCTTGCCTTTCGCGGCCAACACACGACTTATGCAAAGTCGAAGGACCGTAAAAGGCGGCCAATGCGGGGTTGGGTTGCAAGTGAATGAATTGATCGATCGACGGGCGATGTTGGCAGCGATGGCTGGGGCGGGGGCGATGGCCGCCGTGCCCGCACGCGCACAACTCCCGGGCTGGATTCAGCAGCCGGTGGCGCCTTTGCCGCCGCCGGTCGATTATCTCGCCGTGGCGAAGAAGCAGCTCGGGATGCAGGGACGCAATATCCCGCAGAGCGACCGCGTCGGCGTCGTCGATTTCGGCCTGCCGTCGTCGCGCCCGCGCTTTGCGCTGGTCGATATGGTCGCGGGCAAGGTCGACATGTTCCCCGTGACGCACGGCCGCGGATCGGACCCGCAGCACGACGGCTGGCTCAAAAATTTCTCGAACCGCATGGGCTCGCTCGCGACCTCGCGCGGCGCGTATCGCACCAGCGACTATTATTGGGGCGCCAACGGATCGTCGATGCGGCTAGCGGGACTCGAGCCCGACAATTATTCGGCCGACCAGCGCGCGATCGTCGTGCACGGCGCCTGGTACGCCGATCCGGCATTGATCGCGACGCAGGGCAAGCTGGGGCGCAGCGAAGGCTGCTTCGTGTTCGGCGAAGAGCTGCTGCCGATGATCCTCTACAAGCTCGGGCCGGGGCGCTTGCTGTTCGCCGACCGGCTGAGCGTGCCGCCGCCGATGCCCAGGCCGTTCGAACTGCCGCCCTCCGACCCGCTTCCGGGCATGGAGAATCTGCGGCGCGCGAGCTCGATCAGCGGGCCACTGCCAAAGACGGCGGACTAAGCGCTTCCACCAGCCACCCCGGCGATGCGCGCATTCGACGAACCTCTATTCAGATGGTTCGTCGATGCTCGTCGGAGCGCGGTAGCAGGATTGTCGCGAGGCCCAGCAGGGGCAGATAGGCGCAAAATTTATACACCCAGACGATGCCATAAAGGTCGGCAAGCTGGCCGAGCCCGGCCGCGCCGATCCCGCTGATCCCGAACATCAGGCCGAACATCAACCCCGACACCAGCCCGACGCGGCCCGGGACGAGTTCCTGTGCATAGACCACCAGCGCGGCGAACGCCGACGACATGATCAGGCCGATCGAAATGGCGAAGATCGCCGTCCAGAAAAGATTGGCGTGCGGCAGGATCATCGCAAAGGGCGCGACGCCGAGGAAGGACGCCCAGATCACGGCTTTCCGGCCGATGCGATCGCCCACCGGTCCGCCGGCGAAGGTCCCGACCGCGATCGCGGCGAGGAAGCAGAAGAGATAGAATTGGGACTCGCGCGCGGTCAGCTCGAAGCGTTCGATGAGGTAGAAGGTGAAATAGTTGGTGAAGGCGCCGATGTAGATGAACTTCGCGAACATCAGGATGCCGATTGCCGAAAGCGCGCGAATGATTTCGCCGCGGCTGTACGGCGAGGCATGGACGGCGGCGGGGGCGCTGGCCTGCGTCCGGCTCTGCTGCACTCTCCAGCGCGTGACGCCGAAGAGCACCCAGATCGCCGCGACGGCGACGAAGGCGAGCCAGCCGACAGCGGTCTGTCCGAACGGGAGGATGATCGCCGACGCGACGATGGGGCCGAGGGCGGAACCCGTGTTTCCGCCAACCTGAAACGCCGACTGGGCGGTGCCGAAGCGGCCGCCCGACGCCATTCGCGCGACGCGCGATGCCTCCGGATGGAAGGTCGCCGACCCGACGCCGATGACGGCGGAGGCGAGGATCAGCGCCGAATAGCTGTCCGCCATCGCGAGGCCGCCGACGCCGGCGAGCGTGACGATCATGCCCAGCGGCAACAGATAGGGCAGCGGACGCTTGTCGGTATAGAGCCCGACCCATGGTTGCAGCAGCGAGGCGGTGACCTGATAGATCAGAGCGATCCAGCCGATCTGGCCGAAGCTCAGATGATATTTTTCCTTGAGCATCGGGTAGATCGCCGGAAGCACGGCCTGGATCAGGTCGTTCAGAAGATGCGCGAAAGCGACGGCGCCGACGATCTGCACGACGAGCTTGGGGCCGTCCTGACGCGGCGCGGCGGGCGGGAGCATATCGGGGGAGGCGGGCAGGCTGGCGGCGGAATCGGTCACGATCGGGTCTTTCGCTTTTCGGGAAGCGCGCCTCTAGCAAGGGTGTTTATTTCCCGCTTGCTTGTATGAGCCAATCATTTCTGCGAGTGGGACATGATGCAATTTTATCCCGACGAGAATGATCATGTGGCCCGGCCGGTCATTGCGATCGGCCACGATTATCCGGACTCGTTCGAGCTGGCCGAGCATCGGCACCGCCGCAGCCAGTTTCTCTATGCCGCGAGCGGCGTGATGGCGGTCAGCACACCCTCGGGCGCCTGGGTGGCGCCGCCCGAACGTGCGGTCTGGATCCCCGGCGGCACGCCGCATTCGGTGCGCATGGTGGGGGCGGTGCAGACGCGCAGCGTTCTCGTCGAACCCGGAGAATGTGCCGGGCGGGGGTTCCAGTGTCAGGTCGTCGGCGTGTCGCCCTTGCTTCGCCACCTGCTGTCCGCCGCCGCGCATGTGACGCCCGAATATGATGTCGCCGGGCGCGACGGGCTGGTCATGCATCTGCTGATGGCGGAAATCGACGCGGCGCCGCCGATCCCGCTGGCGGTTCCCTTTCCGTCGCATCCCGCGCTCGCAAGGCGATGCCACGCCTTCCTCGAGCGGCCGAACGCGGCTGCGACGATCGATGAATGGGCCGATGCCATGGGAATGAACCGCCGCAGCTTCACCCGGCTCTTCCGGCGCGAGACGGCGATGAGCTTTGCCGAATGGCGCCAGCAGGCATGCCTGTCGGTTGCCCTTCCGAAACTGGCGGCGGGGGAGCCGGTGACGTCGATTGCCTATGATCTCGGCTATGATGGTCCGGGCAATTTTTCCACAATGTTCAAGCGCGTGCTCGGCGTTCCGCCGAGCCGCTACCGCTTGCCGTGATATATTCGGAGCCGTCGCCTAAGTGTTCTTGCTCAATAAATGCCGCTGGTCCCCGGCGTCGTGACACGCGCGGTCGTCGTCACCGTCGGGACCACGGGGGGCGGCGTCGGCGCGATGATCGTCGCGGTCGGGCGGCCGGGCTGGGAAAAGCTCGCCACGACGGGCGCGTCGCGGCCATAGATATCGGCGAGCTTCTTGGTGCCGCCCTTGCCGTCGGGAATGACGGTCCAATAGGCGACATAGACGGGGAAGGGGTTCTCGAACCCGAAGCGCGTCGTCGCACCGCTGGCGATCGCCTCGCCGAATTCTTCGGGGCTTTTCCCGGCGAACATCACTGCCATCAGGCCCGAGAAGTGCAGGGCGCGCTCGGTACGGATGCAGCCATGGCTGAACGCACGCGCCGCGGCGGCAAACGCGCCCTTCGACGGCGTGTCGTGCAGATAGATGGCGTGCGGGTTGAGCATCTCCATCTTCATCACGCCCAGCGCGTTGTTCGCGCCGGCCTTTTGCACGACCGACAGCGTCTTGCCGCTGCCCGTCCAGGTATAGCCCTGCGCGCGCGCCGCTGCCGGGTTGCGCGCGATCGTGGCGCCGATGCCTTCGTTGATGATGCTGCGCGGCAGCGTCCACGTCGGGTTGACGATGATGCCCGTCGCCATCGGGTTGAGCTGCGGCGTCGGGGTCGCCGACTTGCCTACGACGGCCTTGTGCGTCGCGATGATCGTGCCGCCATGGACGACGCGCGTCAGATATTCGGGGACGTTGCTGACGACATAACGTTCGCCGAGCGCGCGCGGCATCCAGCGCCAGCGTTCCATGTTGACGCGGATCGCATTGGCGTCGGCGGTTGTCTTCGCTTTTTTGAGCGACGCCTTGAGCGCCGCGAAATCGGGATGCACGGGGTCGAGCGTCGCGAGCGTCTCGCTGACGGTTCCCGCACCGAGCGCCGCGGCGAGCAGCGACAGCAGGGGCTCGCTGTCGCCATCGCTGTCGACCATGAACCACTGCTTGCGCGCCGCATTGGGCGTCCGCCCGTCGCGCAGGTGCGTCGCGAGCAGCAGGAAGGTATCGGTCGCGGTCTTGTCGAGCCGCGCCTGATCGCCGCTCATGATCGCGGCGGCGAGCGCATCGGGGCTATAATCCTTCGCGAACAGCCCTTCGGCGCCGATGCCCTCGATCGATACCAGCAGCGCCTCGGCATTCTGCTTCGACCAGCTCGGCAAATTCGCTTCGGCCGCGGTTTCGACCACGGGGGCGTCGTCCTGCACCTTGTCGGGCTGGAGGATCACCGAATCCTCCTTGACCCCCGGCTGCGCGAAAGCGGGCACCGCGAGCAGGCTCAGCGGAAGAAGAAGCGCCGCAGCTGGACGCGCCGAAAAGGGGGAGTTTTTGACCATGGTTAAAGCCCATAGCCAAAAAGCATCCGCAGTTAAAGTGAGCTGCCGCACACTCCGTCGCAAGAATAGATGTCAGGCTTTCGCCGCCTCATCCTGCTTTGCCAGCCATTCCTCGAGCCACTTGATCGTATAGTCGCCGTGGATGACGTCGGGGTCGGCGAGCAGCGCCTGATGCAGCGGGATGTTCGTCTTGACCCCCGCGATCACCATTTCCTCGAGCGCGCGGCGCATCCGCATCATGCAGCTTTCGCGCGTGCGGCCGTAAACGATCAGCTT
Organism: Sphingopyxis sp. 22461; assembly: GCF_052044915.1. NCBI lineage: Bacteria > Pseudomonadati > Pseudomonadota > Alphaproteobacteria > Sphingomonadales > Sphingopyxidaceae > Sphingopyxis > Sphingopyxis sp. 22461. The sequence goes on along the minus strand of NZ_JBQENY010000009.1, from coordinate 148,827 downwards.
GCCGATCATGCTGTCGTAATAGGGCGGGATCGAATAGCCGGCATAAAGCCCGCTATCGACGCGTACATGCATGCCGCCCGCGGCGTGGTAATTGGTAACCTTGCCCGGCGAGGGCAGGAAGGTGCGCGGGTCCTCGGCATTGATGCGGCATTCCATCGAATGGCCGCGGAATTCCAGGTCTTCCTGTTTCACCGACAGGTCCGATCCGCCCGCGATCCGAATCTGTTCGCGGACGAGGTCGAAACCAGTGATCATTTCGGTCACTGGATGCTCGACCTGGATGCGCGTGTTCATCTCGATGAAGAAGAACTCGCCATTTTCCCATAGGAATTCGATCGTGCCGGCGCCGCGATAGTGCATCGCCGCCATCGCGTCGGCGCACACCTTGCCCATGCGCGCGCGTTCCTCGGCCGAGATGATCGGCGACGGGGCTTCTTCGAGCACTTTCTGGTGGCGGCGCTGGAGCGAGCAGTCGCGCTCGCCAAGATGGATCGCAGTCCCCCGGCCGTCACCGAACACCTGGAATTCGATGTGGCGCGGGTTGCCGAGATATTTTTCCATGTAAACGGTCGGATCGCCGAACGCTGCCGCCGCTTCGCTCGACGCCTGACCCATCAGGCTTTCGAGGCTGTCAGCGTCGGGGACGACCTTCATGCCCCTGCCGCCGCCGCCCGATGCGGCCTTGATCAGCACCGGATAGCCGATTTCCTCGGCCATTTTCCGGCATTCTTCGCCATAGGTAACCGCGCCCGGCGAGCCCGGAACGACCGGCAGGCCGAGCGCGACCGCAGTGCGCTTCGCTTCGACCTTGTCGCCCATCGTGCGGATATGCTCGGGCTTCGGCCCGACGAAGATCATGTCATGCGCTTCGATGATTTCGGCGAAACGCTCGTTTTCGGACAGGAAGCCATAGCCCGGGTGGATCGCGTCGGCGCCGGTGATTTCGGCGGCCGAGATGATCGCGGGGATGTTGAGATAGCTGTCCTTCGCTGCGGGCGGACCGATGCACACCGCTTCGTCGGCAAGGCGGACGTGCATCGCGTCGGCGTCGGCGGTCGAATGGACCGCGACGGTCTTGATGCCCATTTCATGGCACGCGCGATGGATGCGCAGCGCGATCTCGCCGCGGTTGGCGATCAGGAGCTTTTCGATGGCCATTTTTTTGATCAGCCGATGGTGAACAGCGGCTGGTCGAATTCGACCGGCTGGCTGTTCTCGACATGCACGGCCTTCAGCGTGCCCGACGCCGGCGCGGTGATCGGGTTCATCACCTTCATCGCCTCGACGATGAGGACCGTGTCGCCGGCCTTTACCGCCGAACCGATCGCGGCGAAATTCGGTGCGCCGGGTTCGGGCGAGAGATAGACGGTGCCGACCATCGGCGATTTGACGGCGTCGGCGAAGCTGTCGGCGGCCGGAGCCGCGGCAGCAGCGGGCGCTGCGGCGGTGGCCGGGGCGGCTGCGGCAACCGGCGCGGCGGCGGGAGCGTAAGCGACGGGCGCGGCGTTCAGCGTGCGCGCGACGCGGATTTTGCGCTCGCCGTCCTCGACTTCGATTTCGGACAATCCGGTGTCGTCGAGCAGCTCGGCGAGCGCGCGGACGTAGGCCGGATCGACGTTGATGCCATTGTCTTTATGGTCACCCATGAGAATATTTCCTGTTGTTGCGGCGCCGTTGGATGCGGCGCTCTGACCCCGTTTTTGATGCGCCCTATTGTCAGAGACGGGCGGCGGCGTCCAGCGCCAGCGTATAGCTGTTCGCGCCATGCCCGGCAAAATGCGCCACCGCGGCCATGCCGACATAGCTGATGTGCCGGAATTCCTCGCGCGTCATCGGGTCCGACAGATGGACCTCGATCACCGGCACCTTGATCGACCGGATCGCGTCGTGGATCGCGATCGAGGTGTGCGTATAGCCGCCGGCGTTGAGCAGCACCGCCTTGGCGCCCGCGATATAGGCTTCGTGCAGCCAGTCGATCAGCACACCCTCATGGTTCGTCTGGCGGCATTCGACGCGCAGCCCCAGCTCGTCCGCCTGCGCCTCGAGCCGCGCGTGGATGTCGTTCAGCGTGTCGTTCCCGTAAATCTCGGGCTCGCGGGTGCCGAGCAGGTTGAGGTTGGGGCCGGAGAAGACAAAGACGGTCGGCTTGTCGGTACGCTCGTTGGTCAAGGGTTTGGCTTTCGGTTGCGAGGAGGCGCGCTCCCCCTATATGGGCTGCTCGGCAAAAGGCAAAGCAAGGCGGATTCCCCAGTGATCTCGGTCATCCTCAACGGCGAACGACGGCAGGTGCGCGAAGGCAGCATCGCCGACCTCGTCGCCTCGCTCGGCCTCGACGTGAAGAAGGTCGCGGTCGAGCGCAACCGCGAGATCGTGCCGCGCTCGACGCTCGCCGAGGTCGCGCTCGCCGAGGGCGATGCGCTCGAAATCGTGCATTTCGTGGGGGGCGGTTGATGCCGGTCGCACGGATCATACCCAACCGCTATGCCGGCGACGCGCGGGCCGGCGAAGGCTTTTTCAACGATGTGCTGGGGCTGGAAACCGCGATGGCGATGGATTTCATCACCATCTATCGCTCGGGCACCCAGCCGATGGCGCAGATCAGCATCCTGACCGGGGATCCATCGGGGCTGCGTCCCGCCTATTCGGTCGGTGTCGACGATGTCGATGCTGTGCATGCGCGGGCCGTCGCGGCAGGGCACGAGATAGTCTACGCCCTGCGCGACGAGCCGTGGGGCGTCCGCCGGTTTTTCGTTCGCGATCCGCTCGGCGACATCGCGAATGTGGTACAGAATAAGGATTAAATGTGGACAAGATCGACAGTTGGACCGTCGCCGGCCGGACTTTCACATCGCGCCTGATCGTCGGCACCGGAAAATATAAGGATTTCGAGCAGAATGCCGCGGCGGTCGCGGCGTCGGGCGCGGAAATCGTCACCGTCGCGGTGCGGCGCGTCAATGTCTCTGACCCGACGGCGCCGATGCTCACCGACTTTATCGATCCCAAAAAGATCACCTATCTTCCCAACACCGCGGGCTGCTTCAACGCCGACGACGCGATCCGCACCTTGCGGCTGGCGCGCGAGGCCGGCGGCTGGGATCTGGTGAAGCTCGAGGTGCTCGGCGAGGCGAAGACGCTCTATCCGAACATGCGCGAGACGCTGGAGGCGACCGAAGTGCTCGCTAAGGAAGGCTTCCTGCCGATGGTCTATTGCGTCGACGATCCGATCGCCGCGAAGCAATTGGAAGACGCAGGCGCGGTCGCGGTGATGCCTTTGGGCGCGCCGATCGGCTCGGGCCTCGGCATCCAGAATCGCGTCACGATCCGCCTGATCGTCGAAGGCGCCTCGGTGCCGGTGCTCGTCGATGCGGGGGTCGGGACGGCGAGCGACGCCGCGGTGGCGATGGAACTCGGCTGCGACGGCGTGCTGATGAACACCGCGATTGCTGAAGCGAAAGACCCGATCCGTATGGCGCGCGCGATGAAGCTGGCGGTCGAGGCGGGACGCGATTCCTATCTCGCGGGGCGCATGGGCGTTCGGCGCTACGCCGATCCGTCGAGCCCGCTGGCGGGGCTCATCTAAGCCCTTCAGTCCGGATAGACTTCGAGGCCCATGGCTGCCAGCAGATGCGGCTGCTGGCCCGCTGACACGATCATGCCTTCGAGCGTCGCGAGTTCCCTGAGGTTCAGGTCGGCGACATCCGCGCCGCGAAGGTCGGCGCGCGCGAATTTGGCGCCGGCGGTGAGCGCGAGGACAAGATCGCTTCCGCGCAGGTCAGCGCCTTCAAGGTCGGAATCGAACAGGACCGCTTCGCGAAAATTCGAGTTCGAAAGCTCGCAATCGGGCATCCGGACGCCGTTCAGGTCGGCGAACTCGAGGTTGCAACCGCGAAAACTGGCTGTTGTCTTGACGAGTTTGCGACCGAAGGTTCGGCTGAAATCGGCCTTGTGAAACTCGGCGCCGCGCATATTGCAGCCATCGAATTCGACCCCGAACAGCGTCGAACGATCGATCTTGGCAAAGGAAAGGTCGCAGCGCCTGAAACGCGATTGATCGAGACGCGAGAAGGCGAATTGCGCGCCGACGTGGCCTGCGTCGTCGATGAAGGAACAATCCTCGAAAATCGCATCGCGCAGATCGACATTCGCGAAGCGGCATCGGATCAGGCGGACCTGGGCCAAGCGAGCATCCTGCAGGCAGGTTCCCGTAAACTGCACGTCGCGCAGCACGCATTTCGTCAGCGTCGCGCCGGCCAGATCGACTTCGGCAAAGTCGACGCCCGAAAGATCAGCGTCTTCGATCATGCAGCCGGGTTCGAGTTTCACCGCCATCTTTTCCTCTCAGCCATCGCGCGGGCCGATGCAGTACGCAATGGCGTGGAACGTATCAAGAACAATTATGCCGACCGACCGACTGTCCCTTGCCTCGAACGCTTTGCCTCGTACCCGGAACAAACGTTGCCGCGATCCGTTGGTGTGGCAAGAGGCGAGCCCCTCCCGCCTCTGAAAACCAAGGAGAAACCCCGTGGGTGAATTCACCGAAAAGGCGAAAGGCATCGCCAACGAAGCCGCCGGCAATGCGAAGCAGGCGGCCGGCAAGGCGACCGACAACGAGCGCCTTCGCGCCGAAGGCGAAGCGCAGGAGCGCAAGGGCGAAGCCCAGAATCTGAAGGGCAAGGTCCAAGGCGCGCTCGGCGACAAGATCTGACCACTTGCGCGTCACGCAAGCAATGAAAAAGGCCCCGGGGTATCCCTCTCCCCGGGGTCTTTTTCTATATCCTCCCTGTCGCGAAGCGATGGGGAGGGGGAGCGTTCGCGAAGCGAAGGGTGGAGGGGCCGCGACGTCGCGCCATGGCCCCTCCGTCAGCGCTTCGCGCTGCCACCTCCCCATGCCTTCGGCACAGGGAGGATCAATTTACTTCCCTCCCGACGCCACCAGATCGACGTCGGTCATCGCGCCGTCGCGGCGCATCATCAGCACATAGGCGAGATCGCCCTTCGTGCCGCCGAGCATATGCTCGTTGCCATTGATCCGATGGTCGCTGGTGTAACCGGCGCGGATCGCCATCGTGTGATAATAGTCGAGCACCGCCTGCATCGACGCCGCGGTCTGGAAATTGACGACGCGGATGTTGCACTTGCCGCCGGCGATGCCCGCGGCTTCGCGCAGCGTCGCGCGCGGATAGACTTTGAACGCGGCGGGAAGGCGATCGGCCCAGGCGTTGCTGTAGGTCAGCTTGGCGTCGCAGCCGCCCTTTTGCTGGTCGCGCGCGAGCGCGCCAATCGTCACGGGGCGCTGCTTGGCTTCGCAGCCGTCGCATCCGGCCTCGAACGGTAGAGCTTTCGGTGCAGAGAGCAACTTGCCCGCTGCAAGGGCCGCACTGGCTTCCGCAACGGTCGCGGCCTTGCCGCCCGCGACGCCGGGAACACCGCCGTCGATGGGACGGTTACCCGGACCCACGGCATTTTTGTTCGATTGGCCCGCAAGCTTCGGGTCGACCATGATCTTGTCTTCGAGCGAACCCTTGATCGCCGGGTCGGCGTTGGTCAGCCCGTCGTCGAGCGGGGCGAGGTCGGCCTTGGCGTTGGGATTGTCCCGGCACCCGGCGAGCGGTGCCGCCGCCATCAGCAAGCCGGTAACCAGCCATTTTCCGCGCAACATCATCGCTAACACTCCCTTAATCCATTGCCGGGAATGCCCTATTCTGGTCAAAAAGGCCCAAATAAAATGCGTTAACGGGCAAGGCTTTGTTTGGGGAAAACTGTCTCGGAGCGAGACGCTTTTGCGCTTTCGCTCACGCTCCGGGCAGAAATTCCTTGCGCTTGACGCGCCATGCGTCGGCGCTTTGGGTCCATGCATCGACCGGCGCATCCTGAAACGGCGGGGGCAGGCGGGTCGGGCCGCTGTTCGTCGCGCCGAGCCGTTTCGCGAGCGCCTGCGAGCGCGTGTTCGCGGGGTCGATGCTGTGCATCAGCTCGGGCCATTTCAGGAATTCAATCGCGAAATCGCAGGCCGCGACGCTGCCTTCGAGCGCATAGCCCTTGCCGGCGAATTTGGCGCGCACACCGTAACCGATCTCGGGCGCGGGCCAGCCGTCGGGCTCCCACGGGCCGAGGCGTCCGACCCATTCGCCCGTCGCGCGCTCGATCACCGAGAACATCGAAAAGCCACGGATATGCCAGGCACCTGCAAGCGTACACCACATGCGCCACGCCTGCGAGCGCGGGCAGGTGCCGCCGATGAAGCGCATCGTGTCTTCTTCGGCGCACATTTCGGCAAAGCCGTCGAAATCCTCGGTCGCGGGCGGACGCAGGATCAGCCGCTCGGTGACGAGCAGGGGGCCATTCAACATAGCGGGTCAGAACCCTTTCATTGCACGTTCGAGGCGTCGAAATGGCAAAGATATCGGGTTCGGGCGGGTGAAGCGGGTAGCATCGCTACCCGCAAGGCCGCGCGGGCCCGAGATCGAAGCCATTTCGGCGTCCCTGCGGGATTTGATCGATTTTGTCCATGGCTGCGTCAGCGAGCCTTGGAATATGATCATATGCCTGCGTCTCGCTTCCTGGCCCTGAACAAAATCGCTTCAAACCTCGAACGCGCAATGAAAGGGTTCTGACCCTCATTCTCCCGCAGCAATTGGCCGACACTTCTGCGGCAAGAGGAGGCTTTGGGCAAGGGATACGCTTGAGGACGCCGGCGGTGAAGCCGGCGTCCTCGCCATCAGCGTGCGTGAGCGGAGGGGTCCAAACTCACGCTCGAGACGGTTGGCGTTTTGCCCCTAGCGGCAGCGATATTTCGACTTGTCGATCTCGCGGCCAAGCAGAGCGCCACCGGCAGCACCCAGAACGGTGCCGAGCAGCTTGTCGCCGCCGCCGGCGATTTCGTGACCGGCGAGGCCGCCGACCGCGCCGCCGATCAACAGACCGGTGGTGCCATTATCCTTCTTACAGCGATAACGGCCGTCGCGATCGCGCCACACGCGGGTGTTGTTATTGACGCGCTCGTCGCGGGCATAATAGCGGCGATCCTTCTTGCGATAGAAGTTCGACGACTGGTCGAGCTGATGGAAGCCTTCGGCCTTCGCCGGAGCCGCGATACCCGCATAAGCAGGCGCGGTCAGGGCGACGCTGGCGGCAGCAAAAGCGCCCATCATGCCCTTGGTGAAATTACGCATAAAAAGTCCTTTCCTGGTCTCGGCGCCTCGTCCCGCTTGTACAGGACCGGGCGCTTCGATGGGAAAACGAGCCGGGCTGCAAAGCCGTTGCATGAACCCAAGGCAACAAGACGAACCGAGCGCTTCCATCGACGAACCGAAAGGCTCTTGCCGCATCGGCGGCGGCATGCAACAATCCCGGCATGCTCAATATCGGATCGCTCGTCATTGGCGCTATCGCCTTGGTTTTGGCCGTTTTTGCGTTCATCCCGCTGCTCGGCTGGGCGAACTGGGTGATCATACCCTTCGCCGTCGTCGGTCTTGCGCTCGGCGCTATGTCGGACAAGACGAGCGGGCGCAACCTGAACATCGTCGTCATCGTCATCGGCGTCATCCGCCTGATGCTCGGCGGCGGCATCATCTGATCCAGCCGGACTAGCCGATCATGAACCAGCCAGCGGCCCCCGCGGGGAGCAATCAGGGCGGCTTGCCCTTTGCGATCAGCGCCTATCTGATCTGGGGCTTCGTTCCGCTCTTCTTCAAACTCCTGTCGAGCGTTCCGCCGGTCGAAGTGCTGGCGCAGCGCATCGTCTGGTCGCTGCCGCTCTGTTTCCTGATCATGGTCTTCCGCCGCCAGATCGGCGAATATCTCGCGGCGCTTCGCGATTGGCGCGTGCTGCGGATGCTGCTCGTCAGTTCGGTGCTGATCGCGCTCAACTGGCTCGTCTATATCTATTCGATCTTCACCGACCACGTGCTCGCGGCCAGTCTCGGCTATTATCTCAATCCGCTCGTCAATGTGATGCTCGGCATGATCTTCCTCGGTGAGAGGCTCTCGCGGCTTCAGGCGCTTGCCGTGGTCATCGCCGGGATCGGCGTCGCGATCCTGCTCGCGGGCGCGCTCGACACGCTGTGGATCAGCCTGACCCTGGCGTTCAGTTTCGGCACCTATGGCCTGATCCGCAAGATCGTGCCCGTTGGCTCGCTGCCGGGCCTCGCAATCGAGACGACCTTGCTGTTGCCGCTCTCCGTCGCCGGTGCGGCCTATTATATCTGGCTCGGCGACGGCCGCGGTTTCGGATCGGAAGCGGGGATCAGCTGGCTGCTCGCCGCGGGCGGGGTCGTCACCGCGGTGCCGCTCCTGCTGTTCGCGACCGCGGCGCGGCGGATGAGCTATGCCGCGCTCGGCTTCGTCCAGTATCTGGCGCCGAGCATCGCCTTCCTGCTCAGCCTCTTCGTCTTCCACGAACCGTTGAAGCCCGCGCAGCTAGCCTGCTTCCTGCTGATCTGGGTCAGCATCGCGGTGTTCAGCTTCGACATGTGGCGCAAGATGCGCGCCGACCGGATGATGCCGGCGGCTTAGGAGGCGAGCCGCCAGCCCAATGTCTCGCCGGCATGGAACGGAACGACCTCGCCGACGCGCTCGGGAACGACCGTCTCGCCGCGTTCGAGCGTTACCGTGCCGGTGTTGAGCGGCAGGCCATAGAAGTTCGGGCCATGTTCGCTGGCGAAGCCCTCGAACTTGTCCAGCGCGCCTTCCTCGTCGAACACCTGGATATAGGATTCGAGCGCGTAGGGGGCGTTGAAGATGCCGGCGCAGCCGCACGCGGCTTCCTTCGTGTGCACCGCATGCGGCGCGCTGTCGGTGCCGAGGAAGAATTTCGGCGAGCCCGATACCGCGGCGGCGCGGACGGCGAGCCGGTGCTGCTCGCGCTTGGCGACGGGCAGGCAATAGGCGTGCGGGCGGATGCCGCCGACGAGCATCGCGTTGCGGTTGATGTGGAGATGCTGCGGCGTGATCGTCGCCGCGACATTGGCGGAGGCGGCCGTCACAAAATCGACCGCTTCCGACGTCGTAATATGTTCGAACACGATTTTCAGGCCCGGCAGGTCGCGGACGAGCCCCTTCAGCGTGCGCTCGATGAACACCGCCTCGCGGTCGAAAATGTCGACCTCATGATCGGTGACCTCGCCGTGGATGAGCAGCGGCATGCCGATTTCGGCCATCCGTTCGAGCACGGGCATGATCTTCGCGACATCGGTGACGCCATGCGCGCTGCCGGTGGTGGCGTGCGCGGGATAGAGTTTCGCGGCGGTGAAGATGCCCTCGGCATGACCGCGCGCCATTTCGTCGGGGCTGCTGTGATCGGTGAGATAGGCGACGATCAGCGGGGCGAAGTCGAGCCCGGCGGGCACCGCGGCGTTGATCCGGTCGCGATACGCCGCGCCTTCCTCGGCGGTCGTGACCGGCGGCGACAGGTTCGGCATGATGATCGCGCGCGCGAACTGGCGCGCAGTATATTGCGCGACATGATCGAGCATCGCGCCATCGCGCAGATGGACGTGCCAGTCGTCGGGGCGGCGGATCGTCAGGCGGTCGGTCATGGTCGGGCTCGTCAACTTGTGGGTTGGTTTTGGCTGGGGCGTCCCTAGATTATCGCCATGACCAATACCACCCTCAACGACCGCGCCCTCATCCGTCTGTCGGGGGAGGACGTCCGCGGCTTCCTGCAAGGGCTGGTGACCAACGATACTTCGGGCAATCTGCCGGTGTGGGCGGCGCTGCTGACCGCGCAGGGCAAGGCGCTGTTCGATTTCCTGATCTGGGGCGACGAAGGCGACGTGCTGATCGATTGCGAGCGCGAGGCGGCCGAGGCGCTGACGAAGCGCCTGACGCTCTATCGCCTGCGCCGTGCGATCACGATTGCGATCGAGGCCGATCTGGCGGTCCATTGGGCACCTGCGGGCGATCTGGGCGTCGTCGACCCGCGCCTTCCCGAACTCGGCCAGCGCTGGCTGGCCCCGGCCGGTGAAGGCGAGGGCGCCGACGCGGCGTGGCGTGCGCACCGGCTCGCGCTCGGCGTCACCGAAGGACGCGCCGAACTGGGTGACGGCACGACCTTGTGGCTCGAATGCAATGCCATCGACCTCAATGGCGTCAGCTTCACCAAGGGCTGCTATGTCGGACAGGAAAACACCGCGCGGATGAACTGGCGGCAAAAGGTCAACCGGCGGCTGGTCGTTGTCCCGATCGCCGAGGCCGACGAAAAGCGGCAGGTCATCGCCTATCCCGACCTCGGCTGGTCGGTCGAGCACCGGCGGACCGAGAATATCGAAGCCGCCGCCGCACCCGCGTGGCTCCGCGAGGGGCTCGCCGCCGGTTCATGACAGATGCAGCCTTTGCTGCTAGACTGCCGGGCATGCGCGCTATGCTGATTTCGTCGGCGCTCGCCGCCGCTTTCGCCCTCTCGGCTCCCGTCGTTGCGGCGCCGACATCCTTGCTGCCGAACGAGCCCGAGGCGGCGCAGCCCTCCTCCAAACTCGCGCCGCTGGCAGCGGACTCGGCCTGGACGCCGCGCTTCGCGGCCGCCGCGGATCAGCTCGCGACCGCGCTCCGTTCGCGCGATGAGGCACAATGGGTGCCGCTGCTCGGCGGGCAATGGCTGTCCACCGCGGATCGCGAGCGCGTCAGGAATTTGCTCGGCGACCCGAACAGCCCGTTCCTGCCTGCGCTCCTCGCGAAGGGCGTTACCCATCGCGCGATCCTCGGCTGGAGTGCGCCTGCGTCGCTCAGCGCCGACGAACGCGCCGCGATCGAGAAAGGCCAGGAGGCCGAGGCGCTGGTGTGCTGGTCGGCGGGCGGAAACGGCCCAGGGCCGTGGCCGGCGACCGCGGTCGAGGCCGACAATCGGCCAGGTCGCTCCTATGCCTGCGCGCGGATTGCCTACAGCATTCGCGGCGAGACACCGACGTGGCGCGCATTTATCGAACGGCGCGAGCCCGCTTAACCAATCTCGAACCCTCTTCTGCCAAAAGCGCCTCATGTTGGGGCGCTTTCTCGGTCTGGCTGCGGTGATCGCGGCGGTTTCGGTCGGCTTGGCGGGCGTCGCCAGCCGGTCCTCATCCAATGACGCGGTCGAAACGTCGAATGCCATTTCGGGCAATCACGACAATTGGACGACGCATAAAGTTCGCAAGGACCGGTCCTTGGCCGCCGCCGAAGCCAGTGGCCATTCGGGCCGGCCGAGCGAGGTGTTGCTCGCTCGATCAGGCGATTCGCATTTCTATGCCGATACCGAGATCGACGGGCGGAACATTCGCATGCTCGTCGACAGCGGCGCGTCGATTGTCGCGCTGACCCGCAGTGATGCCGAGGCGATCGGGATCAACGTCGACGATCTTCCGGTCGGCGGTAGCGCGAACACCGCGGGCGGCGTCGTGCCGATGCGGATGGTCACGCTCGACAGTGTCGAGGTCGAGGGGATCGAGGTGCGCGGCGTGCAGGCGGCGGTCATCGACGCCGACATGGGCGTATCGCTGCTCGGCCAGAGTTTCCTCTCGAAACTCGCCGCGGTGAACGTCGAAGGCGACACGATGACGCTGCGCTGATCGGACGTCGGCTTTGACGCGGGGGCCTGCCACCGCTTATTTTCCTTCGTCACCCCGGACTCGATCCGGGGTCCCGCTTGAAATCAAAGCCAGTTGATGCCTCAAAAAGCGGGATCCCGGATCAAGTCCGGGATGACGAGATAGGATGTGTTGCGCGTCGATCGGGTAGCGATGCTCGCCCCCACGCTTGCCATTTCCGCCGTATTTCCCCACATCGGCCGCCATGAACGCTCCCAATCCTCCGATGCGCGCGGCGATCGTGCCCGTCACCGCTTTCCAGCAGAATTGCACCCTCCTGTGGTGTACCGCGACCAACAAGGCGGCCTTCGTCGATCCCGGCGGCGACCTCGACAAGCTCAAGGACGCTGTCCGGCAGACCGGGGTCGAGGTCGAGAAGATCCTCGTCACCCACGGGCATATGGATCATTGCGGACAGGCGGGGATGCTCGCGAAGGAGCTCGGGGTGCCGATCGAGGGGCCGCACGAGGACGACCGTTTCTGGATCGATGCTTTCGCCGAGGATGGCGCGCGCTTCGGCATGGTCGGCGAATCGTTCGAGCCCGATCGCTGGCTGGTCGACGGCGACACGGTGACCGTCGGTAATCTGACCATCGACGTCATCCATTGCCCGGGGCACACGCCGGGCCATGTCGTCTTCCACCACGCGCCGTCGAAGCTCGCGATCGTCGGCGACGTGATTTTTCAGGGATCGATCGGACGCACCGACTTTCCGCGCGGCAATCACCAGCAATTGCTCGATTCGATCACGCAGAAATTGTGGCCGCTCGGCGGCGACACGACCTTCCTGCCCGGACACGGCGCGCACAGCAATTTCGCGCACGAACGGCGTACCAATCCGTTCGTGAGCGATATGGCGTTAGGAACGGCGGGTTAATTCCCCTCCCGCTTGCGGGAGGGGCTAGGGGAGGGCATGTTTCGGCCCTCAGCTAGCGACAAGCCCTCCCCCGACCCCTCCCGCAAGCGGGAGGGGAGAAGGTCACTCCGGCGCCGCGACCACTGTTTCCTCGATCTCGGTCGTCGTGATACTCGTCGGCGTCAGATAGACGACCGCGAGCGCGCCGATCGCCAGGCCGAGCTGGGTCAGCATGGTGATGATCGTGCCGACCATCCGGCCCCACATCATCCCGTCCATGCCGATCGCGTGGAGGATGCGCCCGACAAGATAGAGCGCGCCAACGCCCCACAGCCAGAGCGATGAGCCGAGGCCCAGCTCGACCAATGCGAGCAGGATCAGCACGAACGCCGTGTTTTCGACGAAATTGCTGTGCGCGCGCATGCGCCGCGTCAGGGGCTCGTTGCCGCCGTCGCCGATGAAGACCTTTTCCTTTGTGCGGACGCGGCCGACGCGCACCGCAAGCCACAGGTTGAGCAGCGCCGCCCCGGCGGCGATCGTCAGGCTGATCGGCAAGATTATCATCTGGTTTCCCCCTTATGGACCGGTGCGTTTCGCTTGCCGGCAGCGGGCAGGGTGTGACATCCCCCGACCGGGGCGGCAAGCCTGTACGGGGATGGACGCAATGGGCTTGCCTTTGCGGGCAAAAACGCTATAGCCCCGCCCGATCCGGCACCCGACACCATATGGCGTTGAGGCACCCTCCGGCGGAAGTTTTTCCCTGTCGAACATCGGCAGGAGCGGGCTTCGGCGTGGCGGGCGGGCCAGTCATTTCCGGCGACGGCGGTGACAAATCCGGGTAGCCGATTCGTGACACACTATTTAAGAATGCAGGAAATATCATGGCCGTTCCCAAGCGAAAAACCTCGCCCTCGAAGCGCGGCATGCGTCGCAGCCACGACAGCCTGAAGGTTGAAGCCTTTCAGGAATGCCCCAATTGTGGCGAGCTGAAGCGCCCGCACAATCTTTGCAACGCCTGCGGCCACTATAATGGCCGTGAAGTGGTGTCGGTCGGCGCGTAAAAATCAAGCCGGAGGGCATTAAATGGCACTGACACCGCGAATCGCAATCGATGCGATGGGCGGTGACGTCGGCGTGCGCATGATGCTCGCCGGCGCCGCGATGGCGCGCCACAAGCACGATGGCCTCCGCTTCATCCTCGTCGGCGACGAGGTGCAGATCAAGGCGGCGCTTGAAAACCACCCCAATCTGCGCGCGGCGTCGGATATCATCCACACCGATGGCGTGGTGTCGGGTTCGGACAAGCCGAGCCAGGCGCTGCGCAAGGCGAAAAGCACCTCGATGGGGCTCGCAATCGACGCGGTAAAGCGCGGCGATGCTGGTGGCGCTGTGTCGGCGGGTAACACCGGCGCGCTCATGGCGATGGCGAAACTCGCGCTGCGCACGATGCCGGGGATCGACCGGCCGGCGCTCGCGGCGTTGCTGCCGACGCTCGGCGACAATGACGTCGTGATGCTCGACCTCGGCGCCAACACCGAATGCGACCCGACCAACCTGACGCAATTCGCGGTCATGGGCGCTGCCTATGCGCGCACTGCCATGGGGCTCGAGCGCCCGCGCGTCGCGCTTTTGAACATCGGCACCGAGGAGCTGAAGGGCACCGACGAGATTCGCGATGCTGCCGCGATGCTCCGCGCTGCCAAAGGGCTGCCGATGGAGTTCGCGGGCTTTATCGAGGGCGACAAATTGTCGCGCGGCGATGTCGATGTGATCGTGCATGACGGTTTTTCGGGGAATATCGCGCTGAAAACGATCGAGGGGACGGCGCGTTTCGTGACCGACCTGCTGCGCCGCGCCTTCACCAGCTCGACGCGCTCGAAGATCGGCTTCCTGATCTCGCGCCCGGCGACCGAGCTGCTCAAGCATCATCTCGATCCCAACAACCACAATGGCGCGGTGTTTTTGGGCCTCAACGGCGTGGTGCTCAAAAGCCATGGCAGCGCCGATGCGAAGGGGGTGGCGAACTGCGTCCACCTCTGCGCCGAGCTGATCGAGAAGGATATCACGCGTCAGGTGACCGAGGATCTCGCGAATTTCCGTAGCGGAGCCGCAGCATGACGCTCCGCGCCATATTGGCCGGCACCGGCTCGGCCTTGCCGCGCACGCGGGTCTCGAACGCCGAGCTTGCGGCGCGCGTCGACACCAGCGACGAATGGATCGTCGAACGCACCGGCATCCGTTTCCGCCACATCGCCGAACCCGACGAGACGACGGCAACGCTCGGCGCCGATGCGGCGAAGCAGGCGCTGGCGGCTGCGGGGCTCGAGCCCGCCGACATCGGCCTGATCATCGTCGCCACCGCGACCCCCGACAATACATTCCCCGCCAGCGCCACCAAGGTGCAGGCGCTGCTCGGCATCCCCGATTGCATCGCCTTCGACGTCGCGGCGGTCTGCTCGGGCTTCCTTTATGCCGTGTCGGTCGCCGACTCGATGCTGCGCACCGGCGCGGCGAAGCATGCGCTGGTGATCGGTTCGGAAACCTTCAGCCGCATCCTCGACTGGGAAGATCGCACGACGTGCGTCCTCTTTGGCGACGGCGCGGGCGCCGTCGTGCTGTCGGCGAAGGACGTCGACGACGATCAGGGCATCCTCGCGACGCGCCTCCACGCCGAGGGAAAATACGCAGATATGCTCTATGTCGACGGCGGTCCGTCGACGACGGGCACCGTCGGCCACGTCCGGATGCAGGGCCGCGAAGTCTTTCGCCACGCCGTCACCAATCTCGCCTCGGTGCTGGGCGAAGTGATGGCCGATGTTGGCCTGTCGGCCACGTCGATCGACTGGGTCGTGCCGCATCAGGCGAACAAGCGGATCATCGACGCAACCGCGAAAAAGCTGGGTTTGCCGCCCGAACGCGTCGTGCTGACCGTCGACCAGCACGCCAATACATCGGCAGCGTCGGTGCCGCTCGCGCTCGACCTCGCGGTGCGCGACGGACGCATCAAGCGCGGCGACCTGGTGGTGCTCGAGGCGATGGGCGGCGGCTTCACCTGGGGCGCTGCGGTTTTGCGCGTCTGACGCTTCGCTCCGGCGCGTCAACTTCTCGCTCCATCCGTTTCAGTTTGGCGGATTAATTCGCATTTGTTACATATGCGAACAGGGACTCGTGACGGTGGGGGCTGTCAGGGAACCCATCGTGCATTTTCGCTTCAGAGGGGGAAGGGATCAACATGACCGCAGGGACTCTTACGCGGGCCGACATTGCGACGCGGATCAACCAGCAGATCGGGCTGTCGCGCAATGAATCGGCCGCAATCGTCGAATCGATTCTCGATCATATGTCCGATGCGCTCGCGGTCGGTCAGAATGTGAAAATCTCGGGTTTCGGCACCTTCGTCCTGCGCGACAAGGCGCAGCGGATCGGCCGCAATCCCAAGACCGGCATCGAAGTGCCGATCCTGCCACGGCGCGTGATGACCTTTCGCGCCAGCCAGACGATGCGAGCCCGCGTTGCCGGCAAATAGACCGCACCTGACCCATGTCGGGTTTTGAGATGACCGACGATGGCGGCAAGGCGACCGGCGCCATGCTCGCCATCGGCGAACTGGCGGTGCGCATCGGCGTTCCGACGCATGTCCTGCGTTATTGGGAAACGCGTTTCCCGCAGCTCAAACCGCTCCAGCGGTCGGGCCGCCGCCGCTACTACCGCGCCGAGGACGTCGCGCTCGCCGAGCGCATCCATCATCTGCTGCATGTCCAGGGCTTCACCGTCGAGGGCGCGCGCAAGGCGCTGTCCGAGCCGGGCGCAGCGCCCACGGCGCGTGCGCCATTGACCCGCGAGGTGCTCGACAGCACCGCGCCGATGCGCGTGGTGAAGGGAATTCCGGTCGAGGCGCTGGTCGCGCTCCGCCAGCGGCTCGCCGCGGCGCTCGGCTAAGCCTTAGTCGTTATCCATCGCCGGCGCGAGCGCCGGGTCGAGATCGCGCGGGCGAATGAAGCCCACAAACCGCGCGCTGTTCGTATCGAGATCGTGCCAGTTGCCGATGTCGAGTTCGAGCCGCGCGAGCGCCGAGGTCGGCAGCTTTTCCTCGACCTTCGCGCGCAATTCGTCGCCCGCCGATTCGGGAACGAGCATCAGGATCAGGTCTTCTAGCCCCGGGTTATGCCCCGAAATCAGCAGATGCTCCGAATCCTTGCCGGTGTCGCGGATCACGTCGATCAGCGTCGCGGCCGACGCGAGATAGATGCGCCGGTCCCAATGCGGCTCAAGCCCGTCGAGGTCGGCGGCGGGCTGGAAGATGTCGAGCGTTTCGGTCACGCGCACCGCGGGCGAGGCGATGATGCGGTCGATGGGCAGCTTCTGGCGCTTGAGCCACTGGCCGATCAGTTCGGCGCCGCGCGCCCCGCGTTTGTTGATCGGGCGGTCGAAATCGCGCTCGACCTGCACGTCCCAACCCGATTTGGCATGGCGCAGGATAGTCAAAGTCTTCAAAATCGCTCCCCGCGCCGTTGCGCCATGCCCTCGTTCGCGGGCCTTGTGCCGGAAACTTATGACGGTGAAAAGGCTGGAAAGGCGCTTTTTCGCCTTTCCACATTCGCCGCGGCGACATGGTTGACCGCTTCGTCGAGCGGCAGGCGGCGGATCGGGGTGCCCTCGGGAAAGGCGCTGAGCAGGCGCGAGGGAAAGCTGGGTGAGAGCATCACGAACTGCCCGAAATCGTCGGCGCGGCGGATCAGCCGCCCGAACGCCTGCCCGATGCGCGCGCGGATGACCATGTCGTCATAGGCGCTGCCGCCCTGCGCCGCGCGCCTTGCCGCGTGGAGGATCGTCGGACGCGGCCACGGCACCCCCTCCATCACGACGAGCCGCAGCGAATCGCCGGGAACGTCGACCCCGTCGCGCAGGGCATCGGTGCCGAGCAGCGATGCATGCGGATCGGCGCGGAAGATGTCGACGAGCGTCCCGGTGTCGAGCGGATCGACGTGCTGCGCGAACAGCGGCAGCCCGGCGCGCGCCAGCCGGTCGGCGATGCGCGAATGGACGATACGCAGCCGCCGGATCGCGCTGAACAGCCCCAAAGCGCCGCCGCCCGCCGCCTCGATCAGCCGGCTGTACGCGCCCGCGAGCGCGGGAAGATCTCCGCGCGCGATGTCGGTGACGATCAGCACCTCCGACTGGCGCGCATAATCGAACGGGCTGGGGACCGCGAAATGCTGGACCCCGCCGTCCATATGGCGCGCGCCGGTGCGGATATCGGCATCGGTCCAGCCGCCGCGCCCGTGGCCACCGTTGCGCAGCGTCGCCGAGGTGACGAGCACGCCCTGCGCCGGGCGGTACACGACGTCGGCGATGGGTTTTGCAGGGTCGAGCCAGTGGCGGTGCAGCCCGCAGTCGAACTCGCGCCCATCGTAGCGGTCGACCGCGAGCCAGTCGACGAAATCGGGATCGGCGGGCCCACCGACGCGCCCGAGCAACGAAAGCCAGCCGCCTAACGTGTCGATCCGCGTACCAAGGCTGTGGCGCGCGCCATCGATCCTTGCCCGGGCTTGTCCGTCGAGCCAGTCGGGCGGATCCTCGATCAACACCTCCAGCCTTTTGCCGAGCGCCATCAGCGGGCGCAGCAGCGCCTCGATTGCGTCGCTGGCGCTCGCGGCTGCGCTCACCAGGTCGGAATCGGGATCGGCGAGCTCGGTTTCGAGGCCGTAGCCCGCGTCGGCGGTGCGCGTGTCGACCGCGCGCGCATAAACCTGTCCGCGCACCGCGACGAGCAGCCGCTCGATCGCGCCCCACGGGTCATTCTCGGACAAGCGGCCGAGCCAGCCGTCGCCAGGCAGTTCGGCGGCGGCGGCGATCGCCGCCTGGATCGCGCGGTCGCCCGCCTCGTCATAGCTTGCAACATCCGCGAGGCGTGCGGCGAGCCCGCGCCGCCGCCCACGCGACTTGCCCTCGGGACCCAGCACCCAGCGGCGGATCTCGACCGCTTCCTGTCCCGTCAGCGCCGCGGCGAACATCGAATCGGCGGCGTCCCACAGATGATGCCCCTCGTCGAAGATCAGCCGCGTCGCGGGGGCGCCGCCGTCGCGCGGGCGCGCCGCCTGCACCATCGTCAGCGCATGGTTGGCGATGACGATCTCGGCCTGCGTCGCCGCGCGCGCCGAATGTTCGATGAAGCATTTGCGGAAATGCGGACAGCCCGCATAGATGCACTCGCCGCGCCGGTCGGTGAGCGCGGTCGTGCCGTTGCGGCGGAACAGGGCGGGGAGCCAGCCGGGCAGGTCGCCGCCGACCATGTCGCCGTCGCGCGTATAGGCGGCCCAGCGCGCGACAAGCTGCGCGAGGATCGCGGCGCGCCCCGAAAAACCGCCCTGCAACGCGTCCTCGAGATTGAGCAGACAAAGGTAATTTTCGCGCCCCTTGCGCACCACGACTTTTTCGCGGTGCGTCGCGGCGTCGGGGTAGAGGCGTTCGGTCTCGCGCGACAATTGGCGTTGCAGCGCCTTGGTGAAGGTCGAGATGCAGACGGCGCCCGCCGACTGGTCGATCCATTGTTTCGCGGGGGCGAGATAGCCCAATGTCTTGCCGATGCCCGTTCCGGCCTCGGCAACGAGCATCTGCGGCGCATCCTTGCGTTCGCGCGGGGCAAAGATCGACGCCGTTGCGCGCGCATAATCCTGCTGCCCCGGCCGTCGCTCGGCGCCGTCGCCGGTCAGCCGGTCGAGCCGCGCCGACACATCGTCTTCGTTGATCGTCACCTGTCGCGGCGCGCCGCGCGGCGGCTGCTCCTCCCATTCGGGCAGGCGCGCGAACAGCCAGCGTTCGTTCGCGTCGGGCTGCGACAGGCGCGGCTGGACGAGCGGCGACCACGACCAGCGCTGGCGTGACAAGGCCTGGACGCCGTGCCACGCGCCTTCGCGCTCGGGCCAGTCGGGATTCTCGATGCTGCCGAGCATCGCCGCGGCCGCTTTCGGCAGGAAAGCCGCGATATCCTCTTCGCCTTTCGGCGGCGTCAGGCCGATCGCGGCGGAGATCCCCGCCGGGGTCGGCACGGCGAAGCGCGCGGGATAGAGGAAAGCGAAGAGTTCGAGCAGGTCGAGGCCGGACAATTCGGGATAGCCCAGCCGGTCGCCGGTCAGCGTCGCATTGAGCAGCAGGTGCGGGGTGGCCGCGACCGCGGCGATCGCTTCGCCGCGCCCGACGCGCTGGACGCGGCCGTGCGTATCGGCGATCCAGATGCCGATATGGCTCGCATGGATCGCGGGCAGGGAAAGCGGGTCGGGAGCCATCGCCCCACGCTAGGGACAAAAGGCGAACGCGGCAAGGTCGACTTCTTCTTCGTCATTCCCGCGAAGGCGGGAATCCCGCTTTTTTTCGGTGCGCGGTCAGCGGGATCCCCGCCTTCGCGGGGATGACGAAAAGGGAGGAACGCTCAGCTCAGTCCGCGACGCCCGAACACGGCCGGCCGATTGCTGTGGAAAATCTGCGCGGGCTCGACCATCGCCGCGTTTCGGGCGAGCTTCAGCGCGTTGTAGAGCGGCCCGTGCGTCAGTTCGTAGGGGAAGCGCACGCCCATGCGGTCATGCTCGGACCACATGACGACCGCATAGGTCACCTGTCCGCCATAGTGAATTTCGCAGCGCGAGCGCGCGGGCATGCTCGCCCCGTCGATGCGCGCGCCGCCTTCGGACAGGTCGGTGATCCGGCCGTCGACGAAGTTGAGCACGCCATTGACGGTGACGTCTATCGAAACGGCGGTGCGCTTGTGGCCGCGGGCGGCGGGGGTGCGAAAATTGTCCATGTCCGGGACGCTACGCCCGCATGGTAAATTTTCCGGTAACGATGTTGGCTCGTGCCGGGACAATGTTGCAAGCGATCGCCGACAATGGTCTACGCGGATCATGGTCCGTCCGATCATCCTTTATGGCATCGGTCTCGCCGCCGCGGCATTCCTGCTCGAATGGCTGAACTACAAACATGTCGTACATCGCTGGTCGACCGAATTTTATATCGCGATCATCGCCGTCCTTTGCATTGCGCTCGGCATATGGGCCGGCAACCGGCTGACGGCGCGGCCGCGGCAGGCTTTTGTGCGTAACGATGCGGCGATCGCGGCGCTGGGGCTCAGCGTGCGCGAATGCGAGGTGCTGGAAATGCTGGCGGCGGGGCACGCCAACAAGGTGATCGCGCGCCAGCTCGATATCTCGCCCAACACGGTGAAGACACATGTTGCGCGCGTTTATGAAAAGCTGGCGGTCGCCAGCCGCACGCAGGCGGTGCAGAAAGCGCGGACGCTCGACATCCTGCCGTAAAATCGGCCTAATGCTGCCAAATCACCCATTTGGGCGATAGATTTCACCCGTTGTTCCGGTCCATCGCGCATGGCATTCATCAGATGGGGAGACAGGATCATGGGCAGGATCATTGCGGTTTACGGCGCCATCGCGGGCGTCATCGTCATCATCGGCATGTTTATCAGCATCACCTTCGTCGCCGACCATGGCACGATGGGCATGGTCGCCGGCTATCTGTCGATGCTGGTTGCGTTGCTGTTCGTGTTTATCGGTGTGAAACGCTATCGCGACGTCAATCTGGGCGGGGTGATCGGCTTCTGGAAGGCGCTTGGCGTTGGTCTCGGTATCGGGCTTGTTGCGGCGCTGTTCTATGTTCTCGGCTGGGAGCTTTACATGTGGCAGACCGGCGGAACCTTCATGACCGATTATATCGCCCGGAGCGTCGAGGATATGCGTGCGGCCGGCAAACCGGCGGCCGAGATCGCGGCGTTTTCGGCCGAGATGGGGGCGATGGCGGAGCAGTATAAGAACCCGCTGTTCCGCATGGCGCTGACGCTGACCGAGATATTCCCGGTTGCGCTCCTCGTGTCGCTCGTGTCGGCGGCGCTGCTGCGCAAGAGCAGCTTCATGCCGGCGCTGCAACCGCGGGGCTGAATTGAGACGCGGCGGCATCGGGCGGTATCGGCCGATATATCGGCTTTCCTACATTGCACCGGCATGCTTGATCCTCTCGGATGCTACCGACCGCCGCCTCTCTCCTTAAAGCGACAAAGACTGTCCTGAGCGCTTGCCGCAGGCGGGCAGTCGAAGGGGAGACAAAAGCGCCGCGCTCGTCGGTATCTTTTGTCGCTCTAAGGCATGTCGATACGCGAGCGAAACGCGATTCCGGAGTGAAGTTACGCAGTTTTCCGACCTTTCGGCGAGGGTGGCCGTCTCCTGTCATCGTCACCCCGGACTTGATCCGGGATTCCATTGGGGTGTCGGCCGTCGCTGGACCCCGGATCAAGTCCGGGGTGACGAAGCAAAGGTGCGACCTGTCCGAAAAAAACGATTCCAGCGTGAAGTTGCGCAGTTTTCCGTGCTCCTTTCCATCGGCGCTTCTTGTCGCTATGGGGCGCAGCTATGACTGACTTGCACCTTCACCCGTCGCTGCGCGAGCCCGCGCAAACGTCCAAGGCCTGGCCGTTCGAGGAAGCGCGCAAGATCGTCAAACGCTATCCCGATGGCAAGCCCGGGGGCGAGGCGATCCTTTTTGAGACCGGCTATGGTCCCTCGGGGCTGCCGCATATCGGCACCTTCAACGAAGTGCTGCGCACGACGATGGTCCGCCGGGCCTATGAGGCGTTGACCGGCGGCGCGCCGACGCGGCTGGTCGCGTTCAGCGACGATCTGGACGGACTCCGCAAGGTTCCCGACAATGTGCCGAACGGCGACATGCTGCGCGAATATCTCGGCAAGCCGCTGACCGCGATCCCCGATCCGTTCGGCAAGTATGAAAGTTTTGCGCATCATAACAATGCGATGCTGCGCGAGTTTCTCGACCGTTTCGGCTTCGAATATGAGTTCGTGAGCTCGACCGAGCGCTACCAGTCGGGCGCATTCGACGACGCGCTGCGAAATGTCCTCCGTCACAATCAGGACATTCTCGACATCATGCTGCCGACGCTGCGCGCCGAGCGTGCCGCGACCTATTCGCCGATCCTGCCGGTCAGCCCCAAGTCGGGGATCGTGCTGCAGGTGCCGGTGACCGTCGTCGATGCCGATGCCGGCCTCGTGTCGTTCGAGGATGAGGGCGAGACGATCACCCACTCGATCCTCGGCGGCGGCGCGAAGCTGCAGTGGAAGGTCGACTGGGCGATGCGCTGGGTCGCGCTTGGCGTCGATTACGAAATGTACGGCAAGGACCTGACCGACAGCGGCGTCCAGTCGGGCAAGATCGCCAAGGCGCTCGGCGGGCGCAAGCCCGAGGGGCTGATCTACGAAATGTTCCTCGACGAAAAGGGCGAGAAGATTTCGAAGTCGAAGGGCAATGGCCTCAGCCTCGAGCAGTGGCTCGACTATGGCAGCGAGGAAAGCCTCGCTTTCTTCGCCTATCGCGAGCCCAAGGCGGCAAAGCAGCTCCACATCGGCGTGATCCCGAAGGCGGTCGACGAATATCTGCAGATGCGCGGCAGCTATCCGGCGCAGGAGCCCGACAAGCGGCTCGGCAATCCGGTGCACCACGTCCATGTCGCACGCGGCGAGCAAATTCCCGCAGCCGAACTGCCGGTGACCTTCGGCCTGCTCCTCAACCTCGTCGGGGTGATGGGCGCCGACGCGTCGAAGGATCAGATCTGGTGCTACCTCGGCCAATATGTCGAGGGCGCGAATGCGGCGACCTATCCCGAGCTCGACCGGCTGATCGACAATGCGATGGCGTATAACCGCGACTATGTCGCGCCGACGCTCAATCGCCGCAAGCCGGTGGGCGGAGAGGGCGCGGCGCTGAAGGAACTCGACGACAAGCTCGCGGCGCTGCCGGCCGATGCCGGTGCCGACGACATCCAGAACATCGTCTACGAGATCGGCAAGAACGAGGCCTATGGCTTTGAAAACCTGCGCGATTGGTTCAAAGCGCTTTACGAGACGCTGCTCGGGTCGAGTGCCGGGCCGCGGATGGGCAGCTTCATCGCGCTGTTCGGCATCGACAACACGCGGCGGCTGATCGCGGAAGCGCTTGCATAAAATTCCGTTCGCATCGAGCGAGGTCGAGATGCCTCTTGGTCTTGCTCGATGCCGACGGGGTGTCTCGACTTCGCTCGACACGAGCGGGAATTAGGGAGTGGTTTCATGCCTGTAGAGCCTGCTTTCCAACTCGCGCAGATCAACATCGGCCGTTTCCGCCTGCCGCCTGAGCATGTCGCGAACCGCGATTTCATGGACGCGCTCGACCATGTGAACGCCGTCGCCGAGGCGGCTGACGGCTTCGTCTGGCGGCTCACCGGTGAGGGCAACAACGCCACCGACGTGCCGGTGACCGACGATCCGCACCTGATCGCGAACATGTCGGTGTGGCGCGACATCGACGCGCTCGCGGCCTATGTCTATCGCACCCCCGATCATCTGACGGTGATGAAGCGCCGCAAGGAGTGGTTCGACCATATGGCGGTCTATCAGGCGCTTTGGTGGGTTCCCGTGGGGCATCGCCCGACGGTCGCTGAAGGCATGGCGCGGATCGCGATGCTCGACGCGAACGGGCCGACGGCCGAGGCTTTTACCTTCAAGCAGCCCTTCGCCGCGCCCGACGGCACCCCGGCGCTGCCGATCCAGGACGAATGTGCATGAGCGACGTGATCGATATCTTCACGACCGGCGGGACGATCGACAAAGTCTATTTCGATGCCTTGAGCGAGTTCCAGATCGGCCCCGCGGCGATCCCCGACATGCTGCGCGAAAACAACGTCCACGTCCCGCACCGCGTCACGCAGTTGATGCGCAAAGACAGCCTCGAACTCGACGATGCCGACCGCGAGGCGATCCGCGCCGCGGTCGCGGCGAGCGACGCATCGCGCATCCTCGTCACGCACGGCACCGACACGATGGTCGTCACGGGGCGCGTGCTCGCAGGGATCGAAGGCAAGACGATCGTGATGACGGGGGCGATGCAGCCCGCGTCGGTGCGCGCGAGCGACGCCGAATTCAACGTCGGCTTCGCGCTCGCGGCGGCGCAGACGCTGCCGCCCGGGGTCTATGTCGCGATGAACGGGATGATCTTCGACCCCGAAAAGACCGTCAAGGACCGCGCCGGCGCAAGGTTCGTTCAGGAAGGCTGATCAGCCGCGGGCGGTGACTTGCCGCAGCACCGCGGCATAATTCGGCGCGATCGTCATCGATTCGTGCCGTCCCGCGCGGCCGAGCGCGGCATGCACATCGGGCAGTCGATAGCAGGGCACGCCCATGAACAGGTGATGCTCGGCGTGATAATTCACCCAATATGGAGCAACCGTCGCGCGCGCCAGCCAGCCCGCGCGGGTGGTGCGCGCATGGGTGAAGGGGTCGTCGCTGCCGGTCGTCGTGCAGGCATGTTCGGCGATGTTGCGGACGCGCAGGTACAGCTGGAACGTCGTCGCCAACCCCGCGAGCCACAGCAGGTACGGCGTCCAGCCATAGAGCGCGAGCGACGCCGCGAGCAGCACCGCCTGCACGATCAGGAAACGTCCGACCGCGCGGGCGACCGCCATCGCCCCCGCGACGTCGATCGTCGGTGACGTCATGCCGTCGTCGGACTGCTTGTTGAACGGCGTCCCGGCCTTGGTGCTCGCACCGCTTTTCTGGCCCTGTTCGCCGCGCAGAATCGCTTTCAGGCCGACGAAGGCGAATCCGAATTGCGCCATACGCTGCTTGAAGAAGGTCTGGCCGGTCAGGTCGCGCAGCACCTTGCGCCAAAGGCTCGCGCGCGTGGTGGGGAATGGCTTTGACAGCGACAAGTCGGGGTCTTCGGGCTGCTGGGTGAATTTATGGTGCTGCAGATGATAGGTGCGATAGGCGATCAGGTCCGATCCGACCGCCGCGCCCGTCAACCATTGGCCAAGGAAATTGTTGATTTTCCGGTTCGGATGCAGCGCGCCATGCGCCGCGTCGTGCATCAGGATCGCAAGCCCGAGCTGGCGTCCACCGACAAAGATGACCGCCAGCAGCCACGCCACCGGGTTCTGCGACCAGGCGGCAAGGCCGACGAGCGCGATGCTGACGATCCACGCGTGCGCGACCAGCCAGATGCCGCGCCATGACGATGCGCGCGTGACCACCGACCATTCGGCGCGGTCGAAAAAGCGGTCGGGCGGGAACAGGCGGACGGCAGGCATGGCCGATCTATAACAAGTTGCGAACCGAAACGTAACCCCTTCCGTTTTGGCACAATATCGGCGGAAATCGTGAGCTTGCGGTAAGGATTTGGAAACCTCTTTTTGGCCACTGGTCGCGGCGACCAGAAAAGCGGGGAAGTTCGGAACATTGGGGGTTCGGCGTAACATCATCCGGCCGGGAGGCGGCGATTTGCCAGCGGGCGAATCGCTGTTCGATTCACCCGAATTCGTCATGCATCTGATGCGCGTGGCGAAGCTGTGGCATTATGTGCTGATCGGCCGCGTCCTTGCATTCCTGACCTTCGCCTTTCTGCCGGGCCTTGCGGGCTTCCTCGATCACCCTTCGCACTGGCTGGTGATGGCGGCCGGCTTGCCATGCGATGTAGCGCTGACGGTGATCGGGCAGGCGATGCGCAAACCGCGCCCGATCGCACACAGCCGCGTGCGACTGATGGCGATGCTGTGCATGGCGCTGATCGCGCTTGGCACCTTGCTCAACGCCGCCGCGATGTTCGATGCGATCGCCGTTCCCGACGGCAGCCGCCATTTCGATGCCTTTACCGCGATCCACATCGGCTCGCTGCTCGTCGCGGCGTCGGCGGTCGCGGTGGTTCGTCCCGCCTTTTTCGCTTTCGCGGGTGCGACCGCACTGGGCGGGGCGATCGGCGTCGCCTCGTGGCCGTTCGCGGTCGCAGGTTTCATCTTCCTTGGCCTGCTGATCGTCATGATGCGCGAGGATGTCCGGCATCAGCGCCGCGCGACGCGCGCCGCGCGGCAGGGCGTCAGCGACCAGCAGCGCGCGCTGAACCTGATGCGTGATTTCGAGCGCGCGGGACGCGGCTGGTTCTGGGAAACCGATCGCTATGGCCAGCTCGTCTATATTTCGCCGACCGTCGCGGCGCGGCTCGACCGGCCGCTCGCCGACCTGCTCGGCCATCCCTTTACCGACATCATCCGCAAGCGGATCGGCAACGACGAGAGCGAAGAGCGGACGCTGGGGTTCAGCCTGTCGTCGCGCACCCCGTTCAAGGAGCTGACGGTACAGGCCGCGGTGCCGGGCGAGGAGCGCTGGTGGTCGATTTCGGGCCAGCCGATTAGCAACGAACTCGGCAATTTTCAGGGGTTCCGCGGCAGCGGCACCGACCTGACCGACAAGAAGAGGTCCGAGCGCGAGATCAACCAGCTCGCGCGCTACGACACGCTCACGGGCCTCGCGAACCGCCGCCACATCACCGACCTCCTCGAACGTGCGCTCAAGAGCCATAGCGGGCAGCCGCAGCCCTGCGCGCTGCTGCTGATGGATCTCGACCGCTTCAAGGCGGTCAACGACACGCTGGGGCATCCCGTGGGCGACCAGTTGCTGCAGCAGGTCGCGGGGCGTCTGACGCAGATCGTCGGCGACAAGGGGCAGGTCGGGCGGCTGGGCGGCGACGAATTCCAGATCGTCGTGCCGCAGCTAAGCCAGCCCGAAAAGCTCGCCGGCATCGCCAATGCGATCATCCTCAGCCTCGCCAAGCCCTTTTCGATTGAGGGTGAGCAGGTGCGTATCGGGTCGTCGCTCGGCATCGCGGTATCGGACGGGCAGGGGGTGCCGGCGTCGGCGCTCGTCCGCAACGCCGACCTTGCGCTTTATGCCGCGAAGGATGCGGGGCGCGGCGTCTATCGTTTCTATGCCGACGCGATGCACAACCAGGCAAGCGAGCGCAAGGCGATCGAAGATGCGCTGCGCGACGCGCTGGCAAAGGACGAGCTCAGGCTTCTTTATCAACCGATCGTCGACGTCGAGAGCGAGCGGATCACCGGGTTCGAGGCGCTGATCCGCTGGCATCATGCGACCGACGGCCTGATCAGCCCGTCGAAATTCATACCCATCGCCGAAGAATCGAACCTGATCGTGCCGATCGGCGAGTGGATCATTCGCACCGCCTGCGCGACGATCGCGCACCTCGGCCCCGAATACCGCGTTGCGGTCAATGTCTCGCCGCGCCAGTTCGCCAATGAAAAGCTGCCGGCGACGATCATGAGCGCGGTGTCGGCGGCGGGCATCCGTCCCGAACAACTCGAACTCGAGATCACCGAGGGCGTCTTCCTCGACGAGAGTCCCGAGAATCTCGCGATGTTCCAGAAATTGAAACGCACCGGGGTGCGACTGGCGCTCGACGATTTCGGCACCGGCTATTCGGCGCTCGGCTATCTGAAGAAGGCGCCGTTCGACAAGATCAAGATCGACCAGAGCTTCGTGCTAGGCGCCGCCGATCCCAGCAGCATGAACGCCGCGATCATTTCGTCGATCGTCGGGCTGGCGACCGCGCTCGACATGGAAACGACCGCCGAAGGGGTCGAGACGCACGACGACCTCGCGCTGATCCGCGGGCTCGGGTGCAGCCATGTCCAGGGTTATATCTATGGGCGTCCGATGGATCTGGTCGAGGTGCTGGCGCTGCTTCGCGAGGGCGGCGGGCGCGCCGAGGCGAAGGGGTATAAGAGCGCGCGCGAGGCGCGGCTGACGACCTTTCGCACGATCCAGGTCGGCAGCGGGGGGTATCGCTATGAGGGGATTGTCCGCAACATATCGTCGCGCGGGGCGCTGATCGAGGGGCTATGGAATGTGCCGCCCGGGACGGTGCTGACGCTCGAATTCGGCGCCGACCAGACCTTCGATGCAGAGGCGCGCTGGTCGGCGGGCAACCGCGTCGGCGTGAAATTTGCCGAGGCTGTCGAGATCGACGGGCTGACCGGTCCGAAGACGGTCACGCCGGCGCGGGGACGAATCCGCCGCGCCGCGTGACAGCCGCGATCAATCGGCGATCCGGCCGCGCGCCATCACCCAATCGACCTTTTCCAGCACGGTGACGTCGGTCAGCGGGTCGCCGCTGACCGCGATCATGTCGGCCGACATGCCCGGCGCGATGCGGCCGATCTCGTTTTCGAGCGACAGCAGTTTCGCCGCAACCGTCGTTGCGCTCGCCAGTGCCTCGCGCGGGGTGAGGCCGTGTTTGACGAGCAGCGCGAACTCCTGTCCGTTGCGGCCATGCTCGAACACGCCGGCGTCGGTGCCGAAGGCGACCGGGACGCCGAGCGCCTTCGCACGCGTCACCGCCTTGCCGACGTCGTTCAGCGTCATGCGCACCTTGTTCTCGACGGTCGGGGTATAGATGCCCTTGCCGAGCCGCTCGCGGATGCCCTCGAACGCCATCAGCGTCGGGACGAGATAGGTGCCCTTGGCCTTCATGACCTTCAGCGTCGCGTCGTCGGCGAAGGTGCCATGCTCGATGCTGTCGATGCCCGCCGCGGCCGAGGCGGTGATCCCGCCCGCACCATGCGCATGCGCCATCACCTTGAGGCCCAGCGAGTGCGCGGTGTCGGCGATGCTCTGCAATTCGGGGCTGGTGAAATGGCCTTCGAGCCCGCGCCCCTGCTGCGACAGCACGCCGCCGGTCGCGGTGATCTTGATGACGTCGGCGCCCGCGCGCGATGCCTTGCGGACCTTTTCGGCGCATTCGAGCGCGCCGGTGCAGGTGTAGCCCTGGTCGAGCACGTCGTGGACGTCCTCGCGGAAACCGGTGACGTCGCCATGCCCGCCGATGATCGACAGCGCCGGGCCGGCGGCGACGATGCGCGGGCCTTCGATAAAGCCGTTTGTCGTGCCGCGGCGGAGCGCATAGGCGGTATATTGCGCCGAACCCGCCTCGCGGACGGTGGTGAAGCCCGCGCGGAGCGTGATCGCCGCGTTTTTGGCGCCGACGACGACGCCCCATTCGTCGGGGTCGACCGTCGCGGCGCGATAATCCTCGCCCGGATCGCCGGTCAGGTGGACGTGGAGGTCGACGAGGCCGGGCAGCAAAGTCTTGTCGCCAAGGTCGACGATTTCGGCGCCGGCCGGGGCTTCGGTGCGTCCGGGGACGATCGACGTGATGCGGTCGTCGGTGATGGTGACGGTCGACGGGCCTTGCGCGGGCTTGCCGGCGTCGGTGATGACGCGTCCCGCATAGACGATCGTGGTTTTCGCGTACGCCGTCGTACCCAGCAGCGCGAGCGTCGCTGCTGCGACCATTCCCAATTTACGCATGAAGTCTCCCCTGTCTGATCGCGCCACCGTGGCGCGGCGGGCGGGGGAGGGCAAGCGCATAAAAAGAGGGGCCGGCGAACCGACCCCTCAGTTTGTCATCTGATAACCGAAAGGAATATTACCAGAAGAAATCGTAGATCACGTCGATCACTTCGCCCGAGTAGGTGTCGACCAGAAGCGCGTCATTATAATAGCGGATCCAGCGCGTGCCTCCATATGCGGGCGGCAGGCGGTAATAGCCCGGATCGTTGATCCAGTAGCGCGAGCTGTAGAAGAGCGAGTTCAGCGAGAAACCGATACTGAACCGCGTGTAGCCATAACCGCGATACGGGTTGTAATAGCGCGGCATGCGGTAATAGCTGCGGTTCCGCTCGCGATAGCTGCGCCAGTCGTAGCGGCGGTCGCTCCGCCAGTCGCGGTTCCACCGATTGTTGCGGTCGCCCCGGTCCCAGCGATCGTTGCGGCCGTCGCGATAGCGCCGGTCGACATAGCCGTTGCGGTTATTGTCCCAGCGGCGGTCGACGCGGTTGTTGTCGTTGCGATCCCAGCGGCGATCGAGATCGCCATTGCGATTGCGGTCGTAGCGGCGGTCGACCTGGCCATTACGGTTACGATCCCACTGACGGTCGACCTGGCCGTCGCGATTGCGGTCCCACTGGCGGTCGGTGCGGCCGTCGCGGTTGCGGTCATAGATGCCGCGCTGGCGCTGTTCTGCCTGACGCTGCTGCCACTGCTCGCGCTGAGCTTGTCGCTGCTGGTCGTTGCCACGCTGCTGCCGCCACTGCTCGCGCTGAGCCTGTCGCTGCTGGTCGTTACCGCGCTGCTGCTGCCACTGTTCGCGCTGGGCTTGTCGCTGCTGGTCGTTGCCACGCTGCTGTCGCCACTGCTCGCGCTGAGCCTGTCGCTGCTGATCGTTGCCGCGCTGCTGCTGCTGCTGCCACTGCTGGCGCATTTCGCTACGCTGCTGCTGGCGCTCGGGTCGCGCTTCGCCACCCCGATTGCCGCGGCGCACTTCGGGGCCGCGCGGTCCACGGTCGTCACGCTGCGCGATCTGCACCCGCTCGCCCGATGCCTGTGCGGCCGCGGGGGCGATGGGCGTCAGGATCGTTGCAGCGATCAGCAACCCTCCGAACATCTTTTTCATCTCGCCATTCTCCAACTCATGTCCCGTGTGCTGGAGACGCCAGCCGGGATGATGAATCGATTCTTACTCTTAGCAAGATGATCGATGGCTGACCGCGCTGTTGCCTGCGGTTCAGCTAGATGAACAAAGCCGTTCAGCTGCCCGGCGGGAAGCGCAGCGCGGGAACGGCGCGCGCCGCGTCCTCGGGGCGGATTCCCGGCGGCGGGGCGGCGGCGATGCGTTCCTCGCCGCGGATCACGCGTCCCGCGAGGCGGATCGCGGTGCGGATGCGCGGATAGGTGCCGCAGCGGCAGATATTGGTCATCGCCGCGTCGATCTCGGCATCGCTCGGATTGCTGTTCGATCGCAGCAGCGCGGCGGCCGCCATGATCATCCCCGACTGGCAGAAACCGCATTGGGGCACCTGTTCGGCGACCCACGCCTGCTGCACCGCATGGCTGCGGTCGCGCGCGAGACCCTCGATCGTCGTGACGAAGCGGCCTTCGCACTCTGCAATGGTGACCATGCAGCTGCGAATCGCCTCGCCGTCGATGTCGACGGTGCAGGCACCGCACTCGCCGGTGCCGCAGCCATATTTGGTGCCGGTCAGGTTCGACGCGTCGCGCAGCGCCCACAGCAGGGGCGTTTCGGGTTCCATGCGATATTCGACCGGGCGGTCGTTGACCGAGAATCGCGTCATGCGGTTCCTGTTAGCGCAACCGCCGGATTAGTCACGCCAGCTCGTGTCGATCTTGTCGACCTTGCGCACCATCGCGTCGAATTCGGCCTTGCCCGCCTGCCCGGGGATCGAGGCCATGAACAGGTCGCGCTGGTGGACCGCGATCACCTCCTGCGGAACGGTGATCGGCTGGCCCATGCTCATCGTCGCCATCTGGATCTCGCACGCGCGCTGGAGCGCCCAATATTTGATGAAGGCTTCGCTCAGCGTCTTGCCCATCACGACGGGGCCGTGGTTCTTGAGCATCAGGATGCGCTTGTCGCCGAGGTTCTGGACGAGGCGCTCGCCCTCTTCCTCGCGGACCGTAACGCCCTCGAAATCATGATAGGCGAGTTGGCCCGCGAAATTGCAGGCGTAGAAGTTCACGGGCTGCAGCCCGCCTTCGAGCGCGCAGACCGCGACCGTCGCGGTGGTGTGCGTGTGGATGATCGCATGCGCATCGGGCAGGACGCGGTGGAACAGGCTGTGCTGGACGAAGCCCGCCTTGTTGACGTGCCAGGGATTATCCTCGTCGACCTTATTGCCGTCGATGTCGATCTTGATCAGGTTCGACGCCGTCACTTCGCTGAAATGCAGGCCATAGGGGTTGATCAGGAAGGCGCCTTCCTCGTCGGGCACCTTCACCGTGATATGGTTGAAGATCATCTCGTCCCAGCCCATCATCGCGAAGATGCGATAGCAGGCGGCAAGCTCCTGCCGCGCCGTCCATTCGGCTTCGCTATATTTGCTGTTGCGCTTGAGCTGGGTCGCCATGGCCTGTCCCTCATTATGATGTTAGTTTCGTCCTGCTACCTATGCCATAAGGATGGGGCGCGGCACAATCCCGCGAGCGGGCAGCGCGGTTCGATAGCGGGGCAGCCGCGGTTTACCGCGCAAGGGCTTGCATTTTGCCGCGAATCCTTTTAGTGGCCCAGCCATCGGAACGTCGCGGGTTCGCGGCGCTTCTTTTATTGCCCTTATATCGGCGATTTATGGCGGACCGGATGGCCGGTAGCCGTTGATCGTTGGACGAACCGGAGACGACACGGCGTATGCAGATCATCGTTCGCGACAATAATGTCGACCAGGCCCTTCGCGCGCTCAAGAAGAAGCTGCAGCGTGAGGGCGTGTATCGCGAAATGAAGCTGCGCCGTCATTACGAGAAGCCCAGCGAAAAGCGCGCGCGTGAGCACGCCGCCGCTGTCCGCCGCGCCCGCAAGATGGAGCGCAAGCGGATGGAGCGCGACGGTATCAAGTAAGACCGTCTCCCGTTCGGGATCCTGATCGTGAACAAAGGGCGCCGCGGCAACGCGGCGCCCTTTTTCGTTGGTTTGGAGAGTCTGTTGCTGGTTTGCGACCGGACGTGACTATCCATCATCGTCACCCCGGACTTGATCCGGGGGCCAGCTTGAGGTCGAAGCCAGCCGGTGCCTCGAAAAAAGCGGGATCCCGGATCATGTCCGGGGTGACGAAAGAAAGTGAAGCGATGGCAGCCTCCATCCCAAAGCCAACATTGGCGTATATCGCGACCTCGCGTAATTGCCTCTGGACCGTTCCGCGCCGCTCCGCCTATAGGCATGCCCGACATTTCGCCCCCGGAAAACGGGGCAGGTAAAGGACTGCAAGATGAGCGTAACGACGGTTCCACTGCGCCCGGTGAGCAAGGGCGGCCTGTGGCTGATGTGGTTTGGCCTCGCCGCGCTGTTGGTCGCCGGCGCGGCCTTTGCCTGGCACATGACCCCGCGCATCGGATTCGAGGTCGTGAAGGAAGGCACCGGGCCGAGCCCGACCAAGGCCGACGTCGTGCTGGTCAAATATGAAGGCAAGCTCGACGACGGCACCGTCTTCGACGCGAACGAACAGGCGCCGATGCAGGTCGCGCAGGTCGTTCCCGGCTTTTCGGAGGCGCTGACGCGCATGAAAAAGGGCGGCGAGTACAAGATCACCATCCCCGCGCAGCTCGGCTATGGCGACCGCGCGGTCGGTCCGATCCCGGCTGGCAGCACGCTGCACTTCGCCGTCACGCTGCTCGACTTCCGTTCGGAGGCCGAGGTTCGCGCGATGCAGCAGCAGATGCAGCAACAGCAGCAGATGATGCAGCAGCAACAGATGATGCAGGGCGGCCCCGGTGGCGCTCCCGGCGGTCCGGCCGGTCCGCCCCCGGGCATGCCGCCGCAGTAACAAGCGACGGTCTCGACGAAATAGAAACGGCGGCGGGCTCAGGTGCCCGCCGCCGTTGTCGTTTTGGCGCCGTCGGCATTGCGTTCGGCCTCGCGTTCCAGCGCGACCTTGATCATCGCAATGATCGGGTCGGCGAGGAACAGTCCCATCAGGCCGAGCAGCGCGCCGAACAATATCTGCGCGCCGAGCACGAGCGCGGGGGCAAGGTCGACGGTCTTCTTGGCGACCATCGGGACGATCAGATAACCGTCGACCGTCTGGACGACGAAATAGATGGCGATCGCCCACAGGCCGGTGTCGGTGCCCGCCGAGAAGCCGACGAGGACGAGCAGCACGCCCGACACGATCGCGCCGATATTGGGGATGAACGCCAGCAAACCGGTGAGCAGGCCCATCAGGGCCGCCATCGGAATGCCGACCGCCATGCAGGCGAGCCAGGTGCCGATGCCCTCGACGAGCATGCCGAGCAGGCGCCCTGCCATCAGGCGGCGCAGCGTGAAGCCCATGCGTGCGGTGGTGATGTAGAAATTCTCGCGGCTCTTCATCGGCAGCATCCACGCGACGCCGCGCTCGTAAAGCCGCGGCTCGATCGCGATAAAGATGCCGAGCACGAGGATCATGATCAGGCTGGTCAGCCCGCCGAGAACCGTACCGACCGCGGCGGTGACGCGGCCGAAGGTGCCGGCGAGATTGTCGGTGATCGTCTTGGTATCGAGCTGGAAATTGCCCATGCCATGATTGCTCGCCCAGGCGGCGATGCGTTCGATCTGCGCCATCACGACGGTTTGCAATGTCGCCGCCTGATCGGCGATCTGCGAGCCCGCAAACATGATGGTCCAGACAAGGAAGGCGACGAGCGAGAGGCAGACGATGAGCAGCCGCCAGCCGCGCGCGATCGGCAGCACGCGGCCGAGCAGGCGCGTTCCGCCGTCGAGCATCGACGCCATCACGATGCCGGCAAAGATCAGCAGGATCGGCTGGATCAGGACGATGCATAGACCGATGAGCAGCGCGAGGCCGATCCAGACGCCGGCCTTCAACAGCTCGGTGCGGACGAGCTGGCTGCGGATCTCGGTAGGGCCGGGGGCTTCCCTGTGCGCGTCGGCCTTCGCGGCGGCGCTGGCGGCGTGCGTTCCGGTTGTCTTCCTTGTCGCCGCCATCTCGTGTTCCCTGTTCTGTTAGCTGCCCTGACGCTCGGGGCGCAAGTCGGTTCCCGCGCGCCCCGATCGCAAGGCATTAAACCAGCTCAATGGGTTATACCACTCGGCGGTTCCGTCGGTCGAAAAGCTGACGATCTCGGCGCGTCCGGCGATCGCGTCGAAGGGGACGGGGCCGCCGAGGCCTTTCTGGTTCGTGCCGACGCGGCTGTCGGCGCTGCCGTCGCGGTTGTCGCCCATCAGGAAGACATGATCGGCGGGTACGGTGACCGGGCCATAATCGTCGGTCGTGTAGCCGGGACCCATGTCGATCGTGTCGAAGGTCGCGCCGCCGGGCAGCGTTTCGCGGACGATCGGCAGTTCGAGCACTTCCTTGCCTTCCGCATCGCGGTTCACGAAGCGGAACAGGCTGCTGTCGGGGCCGGGCAGGTTCGGATCGACGGGGATCGACAACATCGGCTGGACCTCGCGCTTCACCGGTTTGCCGTTGATGCTGAGTTCGCCGTTGCGGAGTTTAATCGTGTCGCCGGGCAGCCCGATGACGCGTTTGATATAGTCGATGCGCGTCACCGGATGTTCGAGCACGACGATGTCGCCGCGCTCGGGCAGCTTGCCGAACAGCCGGCCCGCGACTTTGGGCGCAAGGTGAAAGCTGACCGACGAATAGGACCAGCCATAAGGATATTTGCTGACGATCAGCCGGTCGCCGTTGCGCAGCACCGGCATCATCGAATCGGAGGGGATATAGAAAGGCTTGGCGACGCAGCTGTGGATGCCGAGCACGAGCAGCAATATCACCACGACGTCGCGGATCAGCTTGCCCCAACTCCCGTCATCCTTCGTCTTGTCCTTCGCCATATTGATGTCAGTCCTTGATTGCTTCGATGATGACGAAAGCCTGCGCCCACGGATGGTCGTCGGTCAGTGTCAAATGGATATGCGCGCTGTGGCCGGGGGGAATCATCTGCGCGAGCCGTTCGGCGGCGCCGCCGGTCAGCGCCAGCGTCGGGGCGCCCGAGGGTGCGTTGACGACGCCGATGTCCTTCATGAACACGCCGCGCTTGAACCCCGTGCCGACGGCTTTCGAAAAAGCCTCCTTCGCGGCGAAGCGCTTGGCATAGGTGCCGGCGCGGGTGAAGGGGCGCCGCGCCGCCTTGGCGCGCTCGATTTCGGTGAAAACGCGATTTTCGAAGCGCTCGCCAAAGCGGTCGAGCGAGTTCTGGATGCGCTCTATATTGCAGAGGTCGGAACCGAGGCCGATGATCATGATGGCCCCAGCAGGCCGTCACCCCCGCGAAGGCGGGGGCCGCTGTCGGTTTTAAGCTGCGCTACCGTGACAGGCCGACAGCGGCCCCCGCCTTCGCGGGGGCGACGGGGAGGGCGCGCGCTCACCCGCGCGCCTCGTCCATCAGCGCGCGCATGCGGCGCACCGCGTCCTCGAGCCCGGTAAAGATCGCTTCGCCGATCAGATAATGGCCGATGTTGAGCTCGGCGAGTTGCGGGATCGCGGCGACGGGAACGACATTCTCGTATGTAAGGCCGTGTCCCGCATGCGGCTCGATGCCATTCTTCCACGCGAGCGCGGCGGCGTCTGCGAGGCGGCGGAGTTCGACGGCGCGTTCTTCGCCCTCGACATGCGCGTAGCGGCCGGTGTGGAATTCGACGACGGGCGCGCGGAGGCGCATCGCCGCCTCGATCTGCCGCGCGTCGGGCTCGATGAACAGGCTGACGCGGATGCCCGCATCGTTCAGCCGCGAGACGATTGGCGCGAGGTGGTTATGCTGCCCCGCCGCGTCGAGCCCGCCCTCGGTCGTGCGCTCCTCGCGCTTTTCGGGAACGATGCATGCCGCGTGTGGCATGTGGCGCAGCGCGATCTCGAGCATCTCGTCGGTCGCCGCCATTTCGAGGTTCAGCGGCAGGTCGGTCGCGGCCTGGATGCGCGCGAGGTCGTCGTCGCGGATATGGCGGCGGTCTTCGCGCAGATGCGCGGTGATCCCGTCGCCACCGACCGCCGCGACGATTTCGGCCGCGCGCACCGGGTCGGGATGCTCGCCCCCACGCGCGTTGCGGATCGTCGCGACATGGTCGATGTTGACGCCGAGCCGCAGGCGGGAGGGCGCGCCGCCGTTCAAGCCGCCTTGCTCCGGCTGCCGGGCTTCACCGCTTCGGTTCCTGCCAGCGTTTCGGGCAATTCATCCTCCGCATAGGTCGGGAAATTGATCGCGACGAGCGGGTAGAAGGGCACGCCGAGTTCGACATTGCCCGCCGAGCGGTCGACGAGCGCGGCCTCGGCGATGACTTCGCCGCCCGCGGCGCGCACCGCCTCCATTGCCTCGCGCGACGACAGGCCGGTGGTCACGACATCCTCGACCATCAGCACCTTGGCGCCGGGGTCGATCGTAAAGCCGCGGCGCAGTTCGAAGGTGCCCGTCGGTCGCTCGACGAAAATCGCGGGCTTGCCAAGCGCGCGGCCCATTTCATGCCCGATGATCACCCCGCCCATCGCGGGCGAGACGACGATATCGATCGCCTGTTTCAGGTCGCGCGGCAGCTTCGCGGCAAGCGCGACGGCGAGCCGTCCGGCGCGTTCGGTGTCCATCAATACGCGCGCGCACTGCAGGTAATATTCGCTGTGGCGGCCCGAGGAGAGCAGGAAATGGCCCTGGAGCAGGGCGTCGGCGGCGCGGAATTCGGCCAGGATTTCATCATCGGTCATGGAGGAGTTGTTCTTTTGTCCTGTGCGTCGCTCATGATGGGCGACCGGGTTTTGGCGGCGAAGATTATCCAGCCGCAAAATAGTGTTAGAGATGCTTGAGGCAAGCGGCAAGCGGGTCTATAGCGCCCGCGAGATTCAGCCCCTTGCCGGCTGCCGCGACGCGTGTCCGGCGGCTGCCGCAAAGGGGGTGGGGCATCAATAAGAACAACAGGCAACGGGCGGCACTATCCTTATGAAGAGCTTGAAAACCCTTGTAATTGCGGCAGCTTTGTCGCTGGGCGCGGTGGGCGCCGGCCATGCGCAGGCACCCGCGACGGCTCCGGCCGAAGCACCCGCCGCAACGGCTGTGGCGAATCCGGCTCCGGTCGTCACCGATGCGGCCGCTCCGGCAGCGGCACCGGTCGCGACGACCGCCGCGGCTCCGGCTGGCGATGCGACCTACGTTCCGATGAAGCCGACCCCCGGGGTTGGCCAGCCGGTCGACGCGGGCATCGATTTCCAGCCGCAGGTCAGCCCGATCGGCGAACAGGCTTACTGGTTCAACCATGTGATCCTGCTGCCCGTCATCACGGTGATCACGCTGATCGTCCTCGGCCTCCTGCTCTGGGTGATGTTCCGGTTCCGCGCCAAGGCGAACCCGGTGCCGTCGAAGACGACGCACAACACCTTCATCGAAATCATCTGGACCGCCATTCCGGTGCTGATCCTCGCGGTGATCGCGGTGCCGTCGATCCGCCTGCTCGCGGCGCAATATGAGCCGCCGAAAAAGGAGGCGCTGACGATCAAGGTCACGGGTTACCAATGGTATTGGGGCTATGCCTATCCCGACCAGGGCATCGGCGAATATGTCTCGAAGATCCTGCCCGAAGACAAGGCGAAGGCCGCGGGCGAGCCCTATCACCTCGCCGTCGACAACCGCATGGTCGTTCCCGTCGGCCGTCAGGTGAAGCTGATCATCACCGGCGCCGACGTGATCCACAGCTTCGCGGTCCCGGCCTTCTGGACCAAGATGGACGCGGTCCCCGGCCGCGCCAACGAAACGACCTTCACCGCAAACAAGGTCGGCGTCTATTACGGCCAGTGCTCGGAACTCTGCGGTGTCGATCATGGCTATATGCCGATCGCCGTCGAAGTGCTTCCGGTCGACAAGTGGGAAGCGTGGGTTCGCTCGAAGGGTGGTAACCCCGCCGGTCCGGTCGCCGCGGCTCCCGCCGCTGCCGCGCCGGCTCCCGCTGCCGCCGCTCCGGCTGCGGCGCCTGCCGTGACGCCGGCTGCCGCCCCGACCACTGCACCCGAAGCTGCTCCGGCAGCGGCGCCCGCCGCCGCGCCGGCCGCCAAGAATTAATAAGGGGTCCGACAGATGACCGATATCGCTGCAACTGCACCCGATCATGGCCATGCCGTCCATGCGCATGACGACCATGATCACGACACGCCCGGCTTCTTTGTCCGCTGGTTCATGTCGACGAACCACAAGGACATCGGCACGCTCTACCTGATTTTCGCGATCGTCGCCGGCATCGTCGGCGGCGCGCTTTCGGGCATGATGCGGCTCGAACTCGCCGAACCCGGCGTCCAGTATCTTTCGGGCTGGGCCAGCGCCCTTGGCGGCGGTGCCGACGAGGTCGCGGGCAAGCATTTCTGGAACGTGATGATCACCGCGCACGGCTTGATCATGGTGTTCTTCATGGTCATGCCGGCGATGATCGGTGGCTTCGGCAACTGGTTCGTCCCGCTGATGATCGGCGCGCCCGACATGGCGTTCCCGCGCATGAACAACGTCAGTTTCTGGCTGACTGCGGTTGCCTTCGTCATGCTCTTCGGTTCGATGTTCGTTCCGGGTGGCAGCGGCAATGGCGCCGGCACCGGCTGGACGGTCTACGCTCCGCTGTCGACCAGCGGTTCGGCGGGGCCCGCGGTCGACATGGCGATCTTCTCGCTCCATCTCGCGGGCGCGGCGTCTATCCTTGGTGCGATCAACTTCATCACCACCATCTTCAACATGCGCGCGCCGGGCATGACGCTGCACAAGATGCCGCTGTTCGTGTGGTCGGTGCTCGTCACCGCCTTCCTGCTGCTGCTCGCGCTGCCGGTGCTCGCCGCGGCGATCACCATGCTGCTGACCGACCGCAACTTCGGCACCACCTTCTATGATGCGGCCGGCGGCGGCGATCCCGTCCTCTACCAGCATCTTTTCTGGTTCTTCGGCCACCCCGAAGTGTACATCATGATCCTGCCGGGCTTCGGCATGGTCAGCCAGATCATCTCGACCTTCAGCAAGAAGCCGGTGTTCGGCTATCTCGGCATGGCATACGCCATGGTCGCGATCGGCGTTGTCGGCTTCATCGTGTGGGCGCACCACATGTTCACGGTCGGCATGAGCGTGAACCTCAAGATGTACTTCACCGCCGCGACGATGGTCATCGCGGTTCCGACGGGCATCAAGATCTTCAGCTGGATCGCCACCATGTGGGGCGGCACGCTGAGCTTCAAGACGCCGATGATGTGGTCGCTCGGCTTCATCTTCATGTTCACCGTCGGCGGTGTGACCGGCGTCGTGCTCGCCAATGGCGGCGTCGACACCAATTTGCACGACACCTATTATGTCGTCGCGCACTTCCACTATGTGCTGTCGCTGGGCGCGGTCTTCTCGCTCTTCGCCGGCTTCTATTACTGGTTCCCGAAGATGTCGGGCCGGATGTACAACGAGGCGCTCGGCCAGCTGCACTTCTGGGTCTTCTTCATCGGCGTGAACGTCATGTTCTTCCCGCAGCACTTCCTGGGCCAGCAGGGCATGCCGCGCCGTTACCCCGACTATGCGGAAGCCTATGCCTATTGGCATCACATCTCGTCGCTCGGCTATGTGATCATGGGCGTCGGCATGCTCTTCTTCTTCGTGAACATCCTCTACTCGCTGTTCGCGGGCAAGAAGGCCGCCGACAATCCGTGGGGCGAAGGCGCGACGACGCTCGAATGGACGCTGTCGAGCCCGCCGCCGTTCCACCAGTTCAACGAACTGCCGCGTATCGCCTGATGTGTGTTGCCCCCTGCCGTTTGATGGCAGGGGGCGCACGACTTTCGGGCCGGAGTAAATATGGCGCAGAGCCTGACCCACGGCGAAACGGCACTACCCGCCGATTGGCGCGACCTGTTCGCGCTGACGAAGCCGCGCGTGATGTCGCTGGTGGTGTTTACCGCCTTGTGCGGCCTGCTCGCGGCGCCGGGGCATGTGCCGCCGGTGCTCGCTTTCTCGTCGATCCTCGCGATCGCGCTGGGGGCAGGGGCTTCGGGCGCGCTCAACCAATGGTATGAAGCCGGAATCGACGCGAAGATGAAGCGGACCGCGGGCCGGCCGCTTCCCGCCGGGCGCCTCGACCCGCAGACCGCATTGCAGTTCGGCGTCGGGCTTGCCGCCTTTTCGCTGTTCCTGATGCTGTTCGCGTCGAACTGGCAGGCAACGCTGTTGCTCGCCGCCTCGATCCTTTTCTACGTCTTCGTCTATACGATGTGGCTGAAGCCGCGGACCCCGCAGAATATCGTCATCGGCGGCGCGGCGGGCGCCTTTCCGCCGCTGATCGGCTGGGTCGCCGCGACGGGGTCGATCGCGCCGCTGCCGGTGCTGCTGTTCCTGCTCATCTTCCTGTGGACGCCGCCGCATTTCTGGGCGCTCGCGCTGTTCATGCGCTCGGACTATGCCGCCGCGGGCATCCCGATGATGCCCGTCGTCGCGGGTGAGAAATCGACGCGGCGCCAGATCCTCCTCTACGCATTGATCATGGCCGCCGCCGCGATCGCGCCGTGGCCGCTCGGCTACACCGGCGCGCTTTACGGCTGGACCGCGGTGGTGCTCTCGGCCGTGTTCGTCCTGCTGTCGGTTCAGGTCGGTACGCGCACCACGGGCGAGGGCGACCTGATGCAACCCGAAAAGCGCTTGTTCGCTTATTCGATCGCTTATCTTTTCATTCTGTTCGGCGCTGTCGTCGCCGACCATTGGTGGCCGCTATGACCGAAGAAACCCCGAACGAACCCTTTGACGAGGTCGAATATCGCCGCCGTCAGCGCAGCCGCGCGAACCTGATGGCGTGGATGCTCGGCGCATTGGCGATCCTCTTTTTCTTCATCACCATCGCCAAGATGCAGATTTTCTCATGACGTTTTTTCCGGTCATTGGGCGCATGTCCCCGAACGCGAAGACCGCAAGCCTCGCGGCGTTGATGGCGCTCGCGATGACCGGTCTCGGGTTCGCGGCGGTGCCTCTCTACGATCTCTTCTGCCGCGTCACCGGCTTCGGCGGTACGACGCAGCGTTACGATCCGGTCGCCGCGGCGGCCGAGCCCGAAATATTGAGCCAGACGGTCTCGGTCCGTTTCGACGCCAATGTCTCGCCGAACCTGCCGTGGAAATTCTATCCCGAGCATCCGACCGATACGGTGAGCATCGGCGCGCGCGACATGGCGATCTTCATTGCCGAAAATAATTCGGCGCATCCCGTCGTCGGGACCGCCAGCTTCAACGTCACACCCGATCAGGCGGGCAAATATTTTACCAAGATCCAGTGCTTCTGCTTCACCCAGCAACGGCTCGAGCCGGGGCAGCAGATGCGCATGCCGGTGCTGTTCTTCGTCGATCCCAAGATCATGGACGACCCCGACGCGCGCGACGTGCAGGAAATCACCCTCAGCTACACCTTCCACCCTGTAGACGAGGGTAAAAAGGCGAGCTAAGGCCGCGAACAAGAGTCTAACAAGACCGGCAGATGATGGGGAATCATCATGCTGGGGCTGCTAAAAACGGGAAACACGCCATGTCCGGTGCGAAACATCATGACTACCACCTCGTAAATCCCAGCGTCTGGCCGCTCATCGGCTCGGTCGCTGCCCTCGTGATGTTCTTCGGGCTCGTCATGGCCATGCACGCCGACCATTTCGGCGGCATCGGCAAGTGGGTTCTCGGCCTCGGCTTCATGGGCGTGATCGCGACCTTCTTCAGCTGGTGGTCGGACGTCATCAACGAAGCCCACGCCGGCGACCATACCCCGGTCGTCCAGCTTCACCTGCGTTACGGCATGATCCTGTTCATCGCGTCCGAAGTCATGTTCTTCGTCGGCTGGTTCTGGGCATGGTTCGACTTCTCGCTCTTCCCGGTGCCGATCGAATATGCCGAAGGCGCGGTCACCTCGCTGTTCGGCCAGGACGGCGCGGCGGCGATCACCATGTGGCCGCCGAAGGGCATCGAAGTCATCGATCCCTTCTCGCTGCCGCTGCTCAACACGCTGATTCTGCTCTGCTCGGGCACGACGATCACCTGGGCGCACCATGCGCTGATCCACGGCGACCGCGAAGGGCTCAAGAAGGGCCTGTGGCTGACGATCATCCTCGGCGCGATCTTCTCGACGATCCAGGCTTACGAATATATGCACGCGCCGTGGGGCTTCGGGCAGAGCAACTACAGCTCGGCCTTCTACATGGCGACCGGCTTCCACGGCTTCCACGTGCTCGTCGGCACGATCTTCCTGATCGTCTGCCTCGTGCGCACCTACAAGGGCCACTTCACCCCGACGCAGCATTTCGGTTTCGAAGCCGCCGCCTGGTACTGGCACTTCGTCGACGTCGTGTGGCTGTTCCTCTTCATCATCGTCTATGTCTGGGGCGGCTGGGGCGCGCCGATCGCCGCGCACTAAATTGCCGGCTGGCGACAAATTTCAAAAGGGGCAGCCGCCGGTCTGGCGCGCTGCCCTTTTTGGTCTCTGCCCCGAATGCGGCGCGCCGACGCTGTTCGAAGGGCCGGTGAAATTCCGCGCGAAATGCGAAAGCTGCGGCCTCGATTATGGCCGCTACAATGTCGGCGACGGCCCCGCGGCCTTCCTGACATTGATCATCGGCGCGCTGCTGATCGCGATCGCGTTGACGCTCGATGCCATGGTACGGCCGCCTTTGTGGGTGCATATCATCCTGTGGGTGCCGCTGACCGCCGCCGCGGTCATCTATGGCCTGCGTGTCGGCAAGGGCGCCTTGTTGGCGAGCGAGCATCAGCGTCAGG
Organism: Sphingopyxis sp. 22461; assembly: GCF_052044915.1. Lineage (NCBI taxonomy): Bacteria > Pseudomonadati > Pseudomonadota > Alphaproteobacteria > Sphingomonadales > Sphingopyxidaceae > Sphingopyxis > Sphingopyxis sp. 22461. The sequence continues at coordinate 105,275 of NZ_JBQENY010000009.1, read as the reverse complement.
CCGCCGAAGGCCGTAAGGTGGACAAGAATGACTGAACCAGCCCAACAGCCGACGCGGCGCTGGCCGCTGATCCCGACCCTGCTTGTGCTCGCCGCGGTCGCGGCGATGATCGCGCTCGGCGTCTGGCAGTTGCAGCGCAAGAGCGAGAAGGAAGCGCTGATCGCGCTGTTCCAGCGCAATGTGGCGATGTCGTCGATGGTCGCCTATCCCGAGCTGCCGCCCGTTCCCGACGCCATGCTCTATCGCAAGAGCAGCATCGTCTGCCTCGAACCCGTGCGCTGGGATCCGCGCAGCGGCACCGACATCAAGGGCCAGTCGGGCATCCGCATGATCGCCGATTGCCGCACCGGCGCCGAAGGGCCGGGCGTGCTTGTCGATGTCGGGATCGGCGACAATTTCACGCCGCCCAAATGGACGGGCGGAACGGTGCAGGGGACGATCGTTCCCGGCCCCGAACAGCCGACGGTGATGGAGCGCGCGATGGGCAAGGCGATGCCCGCGCGTGCGATGCTGATCGCCGATCAACCGGTCGCGGGATTGCGGGCCAGCGCGGTGCCATCGGCCGATGATACGCCGAACAATCACCTCGCTTATGCCTTCCAATGGTTCTTCTTCGCGATCGTGGCGCTGATTATCTACATCCTTGCGGTCCGCCGCCGCTTGCAGCCGTGACGGCGCGCCGCTAGGCGCATTTCGTCATGGACTATATCAGCACCCGCGGCTCTGCGCCGACCCTCGACTTTCGTGCCGCGACGCTGGCCGGTCTTGCCAGCGACGGCGGCCTCTATGTGCCGGCGAAATGGCCGCAGATGTCAGCGGACGAAATCCGCGCGCTCGCGGGTCTCGACTATGCCGAAACCGCGGTGCGCGTGATGCGGCCCTTTGTCGAGGGCGTGCTGACCGAAGACGAACTGCGCGGGCTTTGCCGGGCCGCCTATGGCCGCTTCAGCCACGATGCGGTAACCCCGCTCGTCCAGCTCGATCATCGCCACTGGCTGCTCGAACTGTTCCACGGCCCGACGCTCGCGTTCAAGGACGTTGCGCTGCAGCTGCTCGGCGAGCTGTTCGAAAAATTCCTCGCCGGCGGCGATACGAACATCACGATTGTTGGCGCGACCTCGGGCGATACCGGATCGGCGGCGATCGAGGCGGTCGCGGGGCGCGAGCATATCCAGATCTTCATGCTGCATCCCGAGGGCCGCGTCAGCGACGTCCAGCGGCGCCAGATGACGACGGTGCTCGCCCCCAACGTCCATAATATCGCGATCGACGGCAGCTTCGATGACGCGCAGGCGATGGTGAAGCGACTGTTCGGCGACGAGGAAGCGCGCGGCCAGGTCACGCTGTCGGCGGTGAACAGCATCAACTGGGCGCGGCTGATGGCGCAGGTCGTCTATTATTTCTACGCCGCGGTCCGTCTCGGCGGGCCCGATCGTCCGATCGCGTTCAGCGTCCCCACGGGCAATTTCGGCGATGTGTTCGCGGGCTATGTCGCGGCGCAGATGGGGCTGCCGATCGCAAAGCTCGTCGTCGCGACGAACGTCAACGACATCCTCCACCGCGCGCTGACCCGCGGCGACTATAGCGCGGGCACGGTCACCGCGACCGCGACGCCCAGCATGGACATTCAGGTCAGCAGCAATTTCGAACGGCTGCTGTTCGACCTCGCGGGGCGCGACGGCGCGGCGATCACCGGCATGATGGGCGAGTTCGACACGAACCGCGCGATGACGATCCCCGCCGACATGCTCGCGGGCGCGCGCGAACTGTTTTCGAGCGCGAGCATCGACGGCGACGCGATGGCGCTCGCGCTGCGCTGGGCGCAGGAACATGGCGGGCAGATCATCGATCCGCACAGCGCGGTCGGCCTCGCCGCCGCGCGCGCGCTCGACATCGATGCCGATATTCCCGTCGTTACCCTCGCGACTGCGCATCCGGCAAAGTTCCGCGAAGCCGTCGAGCGCGCGACCGGCGTGCGCCCGCCGCTCCCCGCGCGGCTCGGCAATCTGTTCGATCGCGAGGAACGTTATACGCGCCTCCCCGGCGACTATGACGCGGTGAAGGCCTTTGTCCTCGCGGAAGCGGCGCGTGGCTGATCTTCTGCCCCTCGTCACGCTCGTCGGTGAGGCGTGGGACGATTATGGGCTCGTCGACAGCGGCAATGGGCGCAAGCTCGAACGCTATGGCCGCTATCGCTTCATCCGCCCCGAACCGCAGGCGATGTGGGCGCCCGCGCTGCCTGCGAGCGAATGGGAAGCGGCAGACGGTGAATTCATCCCCGCGTCGGATGACGACGGCGGCGGCCGCTGGTATTATAACAAGCCCGTGCCCGCCGAAGGCTGGCCACTCGCATGGCGCGAAACGCGCTTCACCGCGCAGTGTACGCCCTTTCGCCACCTCGGCTTTTTCCCCGACATGGCGCCGGTATGGGACTGGCTGCGCGAACGCGTCGCCGACAAGGCGGACCCCGCTTTCCTGAACCTGTTCGGCTACACCGGTGTCGGCAGCCAGGCTCTCGCCGCGGTGGGCGCATCGGTCACGCATGTCGATGCGTCGAAGAAGTCGGTGGGGCAGGCGCGCGAGAATGCCGCGCTCGCGGATATGGCCGACAAGCCTGTCCGATGGATCCTCGACGATGCAGGCAAATTCACCGCGCGCGAGGTCCGGCGCGAGAAGCGCTACGACGCGATCCTGCTCGATCCGCCCAAATTCGGCCGCGGCCCGACCGGCGAACGCTGGCAGATCGAGGAGGGGTTGGCGCCCCTGCTCACCGACTGCCGCCAGTTGCTCGACGAAGACAGCCGGGCGTTGTTCCTGACCGTCTATGCGGTGCGCATGTCGGCGCTCGCGATCGGCGAGTTGCTGGCGCAGCTTTTCGCCGACCTGCCCGGCAAGGTCGAGTGCGGCGAACTCGCGGTGCGCGAAGAGGCGCGGGGATTGCTGCTCCCGACCGCGATTTTTGCGCGCTGGAGCCGCTGATCGCGGACTTCGCGCTTATTATGTCGCATACGTTTGCGGCGCAGAATCTGTAATATTGTGACCGAAATGCCACAGCCGATGCGTTGACAATGAGAACGTTCCCATTTAGATAACGTTCACATAACGGGAATGCCGCCAAAAAAGAGCGGCTATTTGGGAGGAATGGGATGCGGGCGTCTCAAAAGCAGTGGCTGGGCAAATTTCTGGTCGGCACGTCGGCGCTGTCCTTGATGGGCATGGCGCAAGCGGCCGCCGCGCAGGAGGCGCCGGCCGAGGGCGAAGTGAACGGCGACGAGATCGTCGTGACGGGTATCCGCGCCAGCCTTGCCGCATCGGCCGACATCAAGCGCGAGGCGCAGGGCGTCGTCGACGCGATCTCGGCCGAAGACATCGGAAAATTCCCCGATACCAACCTCGCCGAATCGCTGCAGCGCATCACCGGCGTGTCTATTGACCGTAACAATGGCGAAGGCTCGCTGGTGACGGTCCGCGGCTTCGGGCCGGAATTCAACCTTGTGACGGTCAACGGTCGCCAGGTGCCGACTGCGACCATCGGCGACGGCGGCAGCGCACCATCGTCGCGCTCGTTCGACTTCGCTAACCTCGCGTCGGAAGGCATAGCGGGCGTCGAGGTCTACAAGAGCGGCCGTGCGACGATCGAATCGGGCGGCATCGGTTCGACCATCAACATTCGCACCCCGCGCCCCCTCGACAATCCGGGGCTGCGCGGCAGCCTCGCCGTCAAGGGCGTGTATGATACCTCGCGTAACGAGGGCAACCCGATCACCCCCGAAATCTCGGGGATCGTCAGCACGACCTTTGCCGATGACACAATCGGCATCATGATCGCGGGCTCTTACCAGAAGCGCAAATCGAGCACGAACTCGGCCAATGTGGGCTATCGCGACGGTTATCTTGGCAGCGAGAATAATTGGGGTTCGCTGGCGCAGCCGGGTACGGGGGGCGCTGCGAACATCACCAACCGGCCCGATCCGACCGACGTCTATCAGGTGCCGCAGAACGCATCCTATGATCTCAACGACATCGACCGCGAACGCATCAACGGCCAGGCGGTGCTGCAATTTCGCCCGACCGACAATCTGACCGCGACGGTCGATTATATCTATTCGCGCAACACCGTCGAAACGCGGAACAGCAATGTCGGCGTGTGGTTCAACCATGGCGACACGTCGAGCGCGTGGACCGATGGTCCGGTCGCGGGTCCGCTCTTCTACACCGAGCGCTTTGGACCGCCCGACCCGGGTTGCTCGGCGCCGTCGCCGGCCCCGCCGAACAACTGCCAGGTCGGCAAGGATCTGTCCTACAGCGGCGCGCTTCAGGAAAACCGGGCGGAGAATAATTCGCTGGGCTTCAATCTCGAATGGAAGGGCCCGGACGGCGTAACGGTCGAACTCGACGCGCATCATTCGACAGCCGAAGTGAAGCCGGTCAACAATTTCGGATCGAGCATGTCGCTGGGCAATGCCGTTTTCGGTGTCGCCAACCAGACGATCAATTTCGAAAATGATCTGCCGGTCATCTCCTATGGGATGCATCCGGGGATCGATCCGCTGAATGCCGCGCTGATCACGCCGACCGGCAATGCGTTCCGCAACGCCTATTTCCGGAACCGGATCGACCAGGTCCAGCTCCGCGGCAAATACGACCATGACGGCGGTTTCCTCGACAGCATCGATTTCGGCGTTTCCTATGTCGACAGCAAGGTTCGCTCGGCATTCGGCACGATCCAGAACGACGATACGTGGGGCGGGGCGGGCCCGGCTTCGGATATTCCCGACGACATCTTCTCGCTCGTGACGCTTCCCGACAAATTCCCGGGTCTCGCCCGCGACGGCATGATCCAGAGCTTCTACACCTTCGATTTCGAGCGCATGGCCGGTCTGATCGAGCAGAATTACCAGTCGTGCAGCAACCCCGCGACGGGCACGGCCCAGCCGGGAACCTGCCTTGCCGAATTCAATACCGACCGGCGCATCTCCGAAAAAACATTGGCGCCCTACCTGCAGGTCGCGACCGTGTTCGACCTTTTCCAGAACCCGGCGCATTTCGTCGCGGGTATCCGTTACGAAACGACCGATATCGCATCGTCGGCGCTGGTGCCGGTGCCCGTGACCACCACCTGGGTGGGCGAGAATGAATTCAATGTCATTTTTTCGCCCGATGAGCAGTTCACGCGTTTCAAAGGGTCGTACAATAATTGGCTGCCCGCGTTTGACCTCGACGTCTCACCGATGGAAAATGTCAAGCTGCGTGCGTCGTACAGCCACACGATCACGCGCGCCGACTATGCCAGTATGCAGGGCGGGCGCTCGCTCGATACGCTGTTCCGCGTGGGCGGCGGCACGGGGGCGCTGGGTAACCCCGGTTTGATCCCGTACAAGTCGAAGAATATCGATCTGTCGGCCGAATGGTATTACGCACCGACAAGCTATGTCTCGGTTGGATATTTCCATAAGGATGTCAGCAATTTCATATCCTCGACGCGCATCGACTATAGCGCGCCCGGGATTACGACCCCGGTAAACGGCCCGCGGTGGCAGGCGGCGCTCGCGGCGCTCCCGCCGAACCCGACGGTCGGGGATATCCGCCAGTATATCCTCAACAATTTCCCCGGTACGGTGAGCGGTAATACCATCCTTGCCGCGCCGGGCGATCCGGAGGTCAATTTCGAGATCACGACGCCGGTCAACAGCGATCAGACCGCGACAATCGAGGGGTGGGAGTTCGCGCTCCAGCACAGTTTCTGGGACACGGGCTTTGGCGTGATCCTGAACTATACGATCGTCAACGGTGACGCGACCTATGACAATACGAAGCCTGCGGCGGTGGCGGTTCCCCAGTTCGCGCTGACGGGGCTCAGCGACAGCGCCAACGCGGTCGCCTATTATGACAAGAACGGCCTCCAGGCGCGTGTCGCGTGGAACTGGCGCGACGAGTTCCTTCAAGGTTCGGGTCCGAACCCGACCTATATCGAGGAATATTGGCAGATCGACGCCAGCGCCAGCTATGAGTTCATCCCCGGCCTCACCGCCTTTGTCGAGGCGATCAATCTGACCGGCGAGGGACGGCGGGGCCACACGCGGCACAAGAATAATGTCACCTTCGTACAGCCGGGCTTCGCCCGCTATGCGGCAGGGGTCAGGTTCAGCTTCTAAGGCGGGTGGGCCACGTCCGCCGGGTCGCAGGCAAGAGGGTCGCACCTTTCGGGGTGCGGCTCTTTTGCGTGACGGCGGCGGTGGGTTGGCTTAGGATCGACGGTAATGAATAGCGCGATCGAGAGGGTTGTCATCGTGGGCGGCGGCACCGCCGGATGGCTCGCGGCTTGCCTTCTCGCCAGCGCGCCTCGCGCCGCAAAGCTCGACGTCACGCTGATCGAGGCTCCCGATATCCCGACGATCGGCGTCGGCGAGGGAACCTGGCCGACGATGCGTGCGACACTGGCATCGATCGGGATCGGCGAGGCCGAATTTCTCGCCGCGTGCGACGGATCGTTCAAACAGGGGTCGCGGTTCGACGGCTGGGTGACCGGCGCCGAGGGCGATCGTTACCTGCACCCGTTCACGCCGCCTCCCGCCGCACCGACTGCCGAACTGCTTGCGGCCTGGCAGGCGGGGGCGCCCGAGCTGCCGTTCGCGGCGGCGATGACCGCGCAGGCGCATGTTTGCGATCTCGATCTCGCGCCGCGCCAACGCGCGATGCCCGACTATCAGGGCGCGGCGAATTACGCCTATCACCTCGACGCCGGCAAGTTCGCGGACCTGCTTGCGATGCATGCGGTGCAGCGGCTCGGGGTGCGCCACATATCGGACCATGTCGTCGATGTGGCGCGCGACGGTGCGGGCGGCATCGCATCGGTGGCGACACGCCAGAACGGCGATATTGCGGGCGACCTGTTCATCGATTGCAGCGGCCATGCATCGCTGTTGATTGGCAATCATCTGGGCGTCGGGTGGATCGATCGCGGCGATATCCTGTTTAACGACTGCGCGCTCGCGGCGCAGGTTCCGGTCGCCCCCGGCAGCCCGATCGCGTCGCAGACGGTGTCGACCGCGCATGCCGCCGGCTGGATCTGGGACATCGGCCTGCCGGGACGCCGCGGCATCGGCTGCGTCTATGCCAGCCGCTTCATGGACGACGATGCTGCCGAGGCGACCCTGCGCGCCTATATCGCGCGCGTCCTGCCCGATGCATCCGACGTTCCGGCACGGCGCTTGACCTTTCCGACCGGGCACCGCGCGCGTTTCTGGGAAGGCAATTGCGTCGCCGTCGGCCTGTCGGCGGGCTTTATAGAACCGCTCGAGGCATCGGCGATCGTGATGATCGAATTGTCGCTGAAGGCGCTCATCGACAATTTTCCGGCCCGCCGCGCGGCCATGCCGATCCACGCCGACCGCTTCAACGACCTGTTCCGCTATCGCTGGGATCGCATCGTCGAGTTCCTCAAGCTCCACTATGCGCTCAGCCGGCGCGAAGAGCCCTATTGGCTGGCCCAGCGCGACCCCGCGCACATGCCGCCGCGCCTGACGGAGATGCTGCAGCTGTGGCGCGACCAGCCGCCGTCGGCATGGGATTTCCCGCGCGTCGACGAGATTTTCTCGGCCGAAAGCCACCAATATATCCTCTATGGCATGGGCTATCGGGTGCCCGCCGATCTGCCATCGAGCGAACGGGCGGCCGCCTTGCTCGCCGAGAACCGGCAGCGCGCGCGCGCGCTCGTCGCGGCGCTGCCCGCCAATCGCGACTATCTCGACGCCCTCGCGCCCGGTACCCAAGCCGCGGCGCGATAGGAAAGGAATTTGATGACCCGCCACGCCGTCCTCGACAACAAGACCCACCGCGACCTGCGCATCCGGACCGACGCGGGGGCGGAGCTGGGCGACGACATCATGGCGACGCTGACGGTGCCGAGCGAGTTCCGACGCGTGCAGGCGCATTTCCCGATCCTCTTCCGCCGCGAAACGGGGCGCGACGACTTTACCGCGCTGGCGATGTTCGGTTTCGAAAATGGCGAGAATCTGTTCCTCGACGGCGACCGCTGGGATGCGCGCTATCGCCCGCTATCGGCCGCGATCCAGCCGTTCCTGATCGGACGTCCGGCGGGTGGCGACGGTCCGGGGCAAATCCACATCGACATGGACCACCCGCGCATCGCCGCGGCGGGCGAGGGCATCCGGCTGTTCGATGCCGACGGCATGGCGACGCCCTATCTCGACGAGATCGCGGGGCGGCTCGGCGACCTCGACGAGGGGCATCGCGAGAGCGGCGCCTTTTACGACGCGCTGATCGCCTACGACCTGCTCGAACCCTTCAGCCTCGAAGTCACGCTCGACGACGGATCGATCCATTCGCTCGTCGGCTTCCACATCATCGACGAGGCGAAGCTGCGTGCGCTGGGCGGCGAGGCGCTCGGCGCGCTCCACGCGGCGGGGCACCTGATGCCGATGTTCATGGCGCTCGCCTCGCTGTCGCAGCTGTCGGTGCTCGTCGCGCGCAAGAACCGCAGGCTGGCCGGTGGCTGAGCGCGACCGCGCCATATACGACCGCCTCGCGCCGGTGCCCGAGCGCGAATGGAATAAGGGGGCGGGGCCGGGCGCGTTGCTGGAAGGCGCGCGCGAGCCCTTTGTCCTTCGCGGGCTGGTAAGCGACTGGCCGCTGGTTGCGGCGGGCAAGCGCTCGGACCGCGATGCGCGGCGCTACTTGCTCGATCATGCGCGCGACCGTCCGTTCAAGGTGTCGATCGGTGCGCCCGGCCACGATGGCCGGCTGTTCTACAATGCCGAGATGGAGATGAATTTCCGCATCGGAACGGGCAAGCTCGCCGACATCTTCGGCGGCATCGATACGGCCGAGGAACAGGGCGAAAACCGCACCGTCTATCTCGCCTCGATCGACATCCCGTCGCATTTCGACGGGCTCGACGAAGCGAATTCGGTCGACCTTGGGACGCGCGATCCGCTGAAGAGCATCTGGATCGGCACGCGCACCAAGATCGCCGCGCACAATGATTTTCCCGACAATCTCGCCTGCTGCGCCGTCGGCCGTCGCCGCTTCACGCTGTTCCCGCCGCACCAGTTCCGCAACCTCTATCTGGGGCCGATCGACAACACGCCCGCGGGCCGTGCGGTCAGCATGGTCGACTTCGACGCGCCCGACCTCGCGGCCTTCCCGCGCTTCGTCGATGCGATGGCCGAGGCGCAAACGATCGAACTCGAACCCGGCGACGCGATCTTCATCCCGTCGATGTGGTGGCACCATGTCGAAGGGCTCGCGGACTTCAATGTGCTGGTCAATTACTGGTGGCGCAGCACGCCCGCCTGGCTGGGGCAACCGCAGGTCGCGCTGAATCACGCGATCCTCGCGATCCGCGACCTGCCGCCTGAGGACAAGGCGATCTGGCGCGAGCTGTTCGACCATTATGTGTTCGAGAATAACGAGCAGGTCACCGACCATATTCCCGAAAAGGCGCGCAGCATCCTGGCGCGGCTCACCCCCGAAAGCGCCGGGCGCCTCCGCGCTTTCCTGTTGAGGACACTCAGCCGATGAATGAAGATAAACGCATCCAGCGCATCGTCATTGCGGGCGGCGGCACCGCGGGCTGGATGGCCGCGGCGGCCATCGCGCGCACATTGGGACAGGCGGTCGACCTGACCCTGGTCGAATCCGAAGCGATCGGGACCATCGGGGTCGGCGAATCCACCATTCCGCCGCTGGTCAATTTCAACCGCATCCTGCGCATCAACGAAGCCGATTTCATGCGCGCGACGCAGGCGACCTTCAAGCTCGGCATATTGTTCGACGACTGGAAGGATCTCGGGACGCAATATTTCCACAGCTTCGGCCTGACCGGCAAGGATCACTGGTCGGCGGGCTTCCAGCATTTCTGGCTCTATGGCCGCACCAAGGGGCATCAGCAGCCCTATGACGATTATTGCATGGAGCTGAAGGCCGCGATCGCGGGCAAGTTCGCGCATCTGCCCGAAGACCGCATGAACTACGCTTATCAGCTCGATTCTGGGCTCTACGCGCGCTTCCTGCGCGAGATGGCCGAGGCCGACGGGGCGAAGCGCATCGAGGGCAAGATCGCGCGCGTCGAACTCGACGGGACAAGCGGCGATATCGCGGCGCTTGTCCTCGACGGCGACCGGCGGATCGAGGGCGATCTGTTCATCGATTGCACGGGCTTTCGCGCACTGTTGATGGAAGGCGCGCTCCATGCCGGGTTCGACGACTGGAGCAACTGGCTGCCGTGCGACAGCGCGATCGCGCTGCAAACGCCGAATGTCCATCCGCCCGTCCCCTATACGCGCGTGATGGCGCACGACGCCGGCTGGCAATGGCGCATCCCGCTCCAGCACCGCACCGGCAACGGCATCGTCTATTGCAGCCGCTATCTGGGCAAGGATGCTGCGCTCGACCGGATGCTCGGCAACATCGAGGGCGACGTGTTGACCGAGCCCAATTTCCTGCGCTTCACTGCGGGCACACGGCGCAAGCAATGGTATCGCAACTGCGTCGCCGTCGGCCTGTCGGCGGGCTTCATGGAGCCGCTGGAATCGACCGCCATCCACCTGATCCAGCGCTCGGTGCTGCGCTTCATCCGCATGCTGCCGGCGGGGCGCGTCAGCGAACGCGACGTCGCCGAGTTCAACGAGCAGCAGATGCAGGACATGCTGCAAATCCGCGATTTCCTCGTCCTCCATTACAAGGTGACCAACCGCCGCGACAGCCCGTTCTGGCGCCATTGCGCGGCGATGCCGATCCCCGACACGCTGGCGCAGAAGATCGAGCTGTTCCGCGAAACCGGCCGCGTGTTCCGCAAGAATGAGGAATTGTTCGCCGAGAACAGCTGGGTGCAGGTGATGATGGGGCAGGGGATCGAGCCGCAAAGCCATCACCCGATCGCCGAAAAGCTGCGCGACGACGAACTCGACCGGCTGCTCGAAGCGATCCGCAGCGAGGTGCGCCAGACGGTCGCCGGCCTGCCCGCGCATCAGGATTATGTCGCCCGCTATTGCGGCGCCGCAGTCCCGCAGGCGGCTTGAAGGGCGGAAATTATGGAAGCAGAACGGGTTAGTGGCTGGCATTGTGGCGACGATGCGGTTAGCGATTGCGACACGATAGGGGGCCGGGAAAGATAATGGGGCGTCGGCGGCAGTCGGTTACGATCAAGCATGTTGCAGCCGACGCGGGGGTGTCGCTGCAGACGGTGAGCCGCGTCATCAACAACGAGCCCAATGTCCGGCCCGAGATGAAGGAACGCGTCCAGGCGTCGATCGACAAGCTCGGCTATGTTCCGTCGATCGCTGCGCAGCGGATGAGCGGGTCGCGATCCTATCTGATCCTTGCGATCAACGACCGCGAACGCACGATTGCCGACTGGCAGGGGCGGCAGGGGGTCGACTGGGTCGACCAGATGCTGCTCGGCGGGATGCTGAAATGCGCCGAATATGGTTATCGCATGATCTTCGAGCTGGTCGACACGCATAATGATCATGTCGAACGCGAATTGCGCGCGGCGATCGCGGCGCTGCAGCCCGACGGCGTCATCCTGACCCCGCCGCATTCGGATAATCCGTTGATCGTCGGGCTGCTCGACCAGCAGAAGATCCCGTTCGCGCGCATCGGTTCGCGCGGCGGCGACGCGGGCATCGCGCTGACGATGGATGACGAAGGGTCGGCGCGGCGCGCGACGCGGCACCTGATCGATCTCGGTCACAAACGCATCGGGTTCATTCCGGGCTCGCCCGAATATAGTCTCAGCCGCTGGCGCATCGACGGCTGGGAAGGCGAAATGGCGGCGGCCGGCCTCGCCACCGACGGGCTGCTCGCCGAGGGCGATTTCACCTATGCGTCGGGCGCCGCCGCGGCGCGGCATTTGCTGGCCAGCGCCAATCCGCCGACGGCGATCATCGCGAGCAGCGACCAGATGGCGCTCGCGACGCTGGAGGTTGCGCGCGACCTCGGCATCGATGTGCCGGGACAATTGTCGATCGTCAGCTTCGACAACACGCCGGTCGTCCGCTTCACCCAGCCGGCGTTGACCGCGGTCGACCAGCCGGTCGCCGAAACCGCGTCGCGCGCGGTCGAGCTGATCATCGCGGCGCAGCGCGGGGCGCCGCGTCCGACCGAACCGACGCGCGTGCAGGGCGGCCTCGTCCAGCGCGGATCGACCGCAGCGCCGCCTGTCGCCGTCCATGGCTGACGCCGGGACCCCGCGCCGCCAGTCTCTTATTTTCCTTCTGCTTTATGCGCTCGCGTCGGCGGGCGGGGCGATCGCTTATGTTCCCTTCCTGACGATCTGGCTGCCCGGGCGCATGACCCAGCTGGCGGGGGCTGCGGACGTGCAGACGCTGGGATATGTTACCTTTTTCGGTGCCGTCGCGGCGAGCGCCGGCGGCATCGGTTTCGGCTGGCTCAGCGATTTGACGCGCAATCGGCGCGGCTGGATATTGACGGGGCTGGTCCTGACGATCGCCTTGCTGCTGGTCGTTCCGCTCGCGCATAATATCTGGTCGCTCGTTGCGATCATCGTCGCGTGGCAGCTCACGCTCAACATGATGCTCGGGCCGCTCGCGGCATGGGCGGGCGACCTCGTTCCCGATGAACAAAAGGGGCTGCTCGGCGGGCTGCTCGCCTTTTCGCCGGCGCTCGGTGGCTGGTCGGGATGGCTCGTCACCTGGCCGGGGCTGGTGTCGGCGGAGCAGCGGCTTGTGGTCATTGCGCTGCTGGTGGCAAGTGCCGTCCTGCCGGTGCTGCTGCTCGGCCGCCCGCGTGCGTTCCCCGACCTTACCGCGCCGCCCCCGGCTCGCGCAGTTGGCGAGCGGCGGCGACCGACCGGACCGGCGGTGCGGATGTGGCTGGCGCGCCTGCTCGTCCAGATCGCCGAGGCGGCGCTGTTCGCCTATCTCTATTTCTGGTTCCGCTCGATCGATCCCGGAATGCACGACAATGAAAAGGCGCGATTGTTCGGCATGGCGCTGACGATCGCTATACCGATCGCGCTGGCGAGCGGCCGCTGGGCCGACCGCAACGACCGGCCCTTCGTGCCGCTCGTCGTCGCCGCAGCGGTGTCGAGCCTGGGAATGGTCGGTATGGCACTGGCGACGGGGCTCGACGCGGCGAAGGCGAGCTACCTCGTCTTCGGCATCGCGTCGACCGTGTTCCTGTCGCTCCATAGCAGCCAGACGCTGCGCATCCTGCCGCGGTCGGACCGGCGCGGGCGCGACCTTGGCATCTTCAATCTGACCAATACCGTGCCGTCGCTGATCATGCCGTGGCTGACGATCTCGCTCGTTCCGGGTTTCGGTTTCGACGCGCTTTTCCTGTTGCTCGCGGCGCTCTCCGCGATCGCGGTGCTGCTGCTCGCGACGATGCCGCGGCTGCGCTGATATAACGCAAAAACAGAGCGCTTGCTTTCATCCACTCCCTATGCGAAGTGAAACTTGATAACGTTCACATAAGAGGAATGGGAGAGACGATGCGCCGACAGGCAATGGGTATGGTGACCGCGCTGCTGCTGGCAGGAACGGCAACCGCGACCGCGCAGACCACTGGAACCGAAGCGGCCAAGGTCCATCCGGAACTATGGCCCGCGGCAAAAAGCCCCGCGGCGATCACCGATCCCAAGACCGAGGCGCGGATCGACGCGCTGATGAAGAAGATGACGATCGAGCAGAAGGTCGGCCAGCTGATTCAGGGCGACATCAGCACGATCACGCCGAAGGATCTCGAAACCTATCCGCTCGGCTCGATCCTCGCCGGAGGCAACAGCGGCCCCAATGGCAATGAACGCTCGACCGCCGCCGACTGGGCGAAGCTGGTCGGCGATTTTCGCGCGGTGTCCTTGCGCCCGCAAGCGAACGGCGTCGCGATCCCGATCATCTTTGGCGTCGACGCCGTCCACGGCCACAACAATATCCCCGGCGCGACGCTGTTCCCGCACAATATCGGCCTCGGCGCCGCGCGCGATCCCGAACTGATCCAGCGCATCGGCGCGGTCACCGCCGCCGAAATTGCCGGCAGCGGGATCGAATGGACCTTTGCCCCGACGCTGGCGGTGCCGCAGGATCTGCGTTGGGGGCGGAGCTATGAAGGCTACGCCTCCGACCCGAAGCTGATCGCCGACTACGCCAAGGCGATGGTGCTGGGGCTGCAGGGGCCGCTGGTCGCGGGCAAGACGGTCGACGGCACACATGTCGCGGCGACCGCCAAGCATTTCCTAGCCGACGGCGGGACGTTCGAGGGCAAGGACCAGGGCGACGCCAAGGCCGACGAGAAGGAACTGATCGCCAAGCATGCGATGGGCTATCCCGCCGCGATCGACGCCGGCGCGCTCACCGTGATGGCCAGCTTCTCGAGCTGGCAGGGCGTCAAGCATCACGGCAACAGGGGGCTGCTCACCGACGCGCTCAAGGACAAGATGGGCTTTGCGGGCTTCGTCGTCGGCGACTGGAACGGGCATGGGCAGGTTGCGGGATGCAGCGTCACCGACTGCGCGCAGTCGATCAACGCCGGGCTCGACATGTTCATGGCGCCCGACAGCTGGAAGGGGCTGTACGAGACCACGCTGAAACATGCGAAGGACGGCATGATATCGGCGGCGCGGCTCGACGATGCGGTGCGGCGCATCCTGCGCGTCAAATACAAGCTCGGCCTGTTTCCCGAAGGCCATGTCGACCGCAGCGTGGTGAAAGCCGTCGGCACGCCCGAACATCTGGCTGTCGCGCGCGAAGCGGTCGCCAAGTCGCTCGTTCTGCTGAAGAATAACGGCAGCGTGCTACCGATCAAACCGGGCGCGCGCGTGCTCGTGACCGGCCCCGCGGCCGACAGCATGGCGATCCAGTCGGGCGGCTGGACGATCAGCTGGCAGGGGACCGACGTCACTCACGCCGACTTCCCCAACGGCCAGACGATTTGGGAAGCGCTGAACAAGTCGGTGCGCGATGCGGGCGGCGTTGCGACGCTGTCGGACGGCGGCGTGTATAAGGAAAAGCCCGACGTCGCGATCGTCGTGTTCGGCGAGGCGCCCTATGCCGAATTCCAGGGCGACGTCGCGACGCTCGACTATCAGCCGTCGGAAGCGACCGATCTCGCTACGCTCAAGAAGCTGAAGGCTGCGGGCATTCCGGTGGTCGCGCTATTCCTGTCGGGACGGCCGATGTTCACCAACCCCGAAATCAACGCCGCCGACGCGTTCGTCGCGGGCTGGCTGCCGGGATCGCAGGGTGCGGGCGTCGCCGACGTGCTCGTCGCGGGCAAGGATGGAAAGACGGTGCGCGGCTTTACCGGCACGCTGCCTTTCGCCTGGCCCGCCGACGCGCGATCGCCGGTCGAAAAGCCGCAGTTCGCGGTCGGTTATGGCCTGAAATATGGCGCGAGCACGACGGTTCCGCAGCTGTCCGAGGAATTGGGCGTCGACATCGCGGCGGCGCTGAACGTCGAAAATTACTTCTCGGGTGGCCGCGCGCGCGCGCCGTGGGTGCTGACCGTGACCGACGCGGGCGGATCGCGCCCCGTGGAATCGCCGCCGGTATCGAGCCCCGGCGGGCTGATCGCCGCGCGCTCGGTCGATGTTCGCGCGCAGGAGGATGGCAAAAGCTTCGTCTGGACGGGTCCCGCCGCGCTGCACCTCAGCGGTCCCTATGCCGACCTGTCGCGCCAGCTGAACAACAGCTTCGCGCTGCGTATCGACTGGCGGATCGATGCGACCAGCAGCGCGCCGGTCAGCCTCGCGCTCGGCGGCAAGGCATTCGACATCTCGGCGGCGGTGAAGGCGGCGCCAAAGGGGCAGGTCTCGACGATCAAGGTGCCGCTCCGCTGCTTCGCCGATGCGGGCGCCAATCTGCGGCAGGTTGACTATGCCGTCTCGATCCAAAGCGACAAGGGCTTCGCCGCGACGCTGTTGAATACGAATGTCGAGGCGGTCGGGGAGAATCTGCCTTGCCCACCGGCGGTAAAGTGACAAGACCGTCATCCGGGTTAGCCTGAGACAAGGCAAGGGGAGAGAGATAATGGCATTGGCGCCGAACGTCGCGACGAACGCGACCGAACAGCCGGGCAAGGGCGGTAACAGCACGCGCGTGGTGCTGATCCTCGCCTTTGCGGTGTTTTTCCTGCTGGGCGGGGTGACGAACATCAACGACCTGCTGGTCGGCAAGTTCAAGCCGATGTTCCACCTGACGCATGCGCAGGCGAACCTCGTGCAGATGGCGTTTTTCATCGCCTATGGCGCCTTTTCGATTCCCGCCGGCATCATCATGTCGAAGCTCGGTTATATCCGCACCTTTGTGCTCGGGTTCGTCATCGTGGCGGCGGCCGCCTTCCTCTTCATCCCGGCTTCGGCCGCAGCGTCCTACCCCGGCTTCCTCGCGGCGCTCTTTTGCATCGGCGCGGGGATCACGGTCCTGCAGGTCGCGATGAACCCGGTGATCACGACGCTGGGGCCCGTCGAGACCTCGCACAGCCGGCTGACCTTTGCGCAGGCGTTCAATTCGATCGGGGTGTTCCTGATGGTCTATGGCGGCGCGACCTTCCTGCTCGGCGATGAGCAGCCGATCGACGCCGAGACCGCGAGCGAGGCGCAGATTCAGGCCTATCGCGTCGCCGAGGGCGCGTCGATCGGCACCGCCTATATGTGGCTCGGCGTGCTGATGCTGGTGATCGCGGCGGTGTTCTGGATGTATCGATCGGCGATCGATCACGCCAAAGCCGACGATGTGAAGCTTGAGGGCACCTGGGGCTTGCTGACCCACAACCGCCGCGTCCAGTTCGGCGCGCTGTGCATCTTCGTCTATGTCGGCGCCGAAGTGGCGATCGGCTCGAACCTGATGGCCTATCTGGCCGAGCCGAGCGTGATGGGGCTGGGGCTCCAGGCGGCGGGCAAGCTGGTCGCGATGTACTGGCTGGGCGCGCTGGTCGGCCGGTTGCTCGGCGGCTTCATCCTGCGACTGGCGAAGCCGGGACGCGTGCTCGCGACCTTCGCGGCGGGCGCGATTTCGCTGATCGTCCTGTCGGCGGTGACGACCGGGGCACTGTCGGGTTGGGCGCTGATTCTGGTCGGCTTCTGCAATTCGCTGATGTTCCCGACGATCTTCAGCCTCGCGACCGAGGGGCTTGGCGAACGGACGCCGCAGGGGTCGGGCATCATGTGCACCGCGATCATCGGCGGGGCGATCGTCCCGTTCCTGTTCGGAACGGTGGCCGACCTCAGCGGCGACATCCGGCTCGCGCTGGCGGTGCCGCTGATCTGCTATGCGATCATTGCGAGTTTCGGGCTGTGGGTGGCGCGTCCGGCGACCGCGTAACGGTCGAGACAAATAAACTGCGGGCGATCGCGCGCTGGTGCGCGATCGCCCGCGGCCTCCCGCCCCCCGCGGGAATCCCAGAAATTCAGGCCGGATCGGCGATTTCGATCCGGTTTCGTCCGCCGGCCTTGGCCTTGTAGAGCGCAGCGTCGGCGGCCTTGAGCGCGGCGCGCGTGTCGCCATAGCCAAAGACGTCGGCGACCCCGCCCGAGAAGGTGATCTGGCCAAAGGGCTCGTCGGTTTTGCGATTGATCAGGCGCCGGTCTGCCAGCGCCTCGCGCGCATCGTCCAGCTTTTCGGCGGCCTGCGTTGGTGTCAGGCCGCGGAACAGCATGACGAACTCTTCGCCGCCGTGACGCGCGACATGACAATGGTCGTTCGAAATCCGCGCCAGCGTGTCGGCGATCGCCTTGATGACGCGGTCGCCCGCCTCGTGGCCGTGGATATCATTGACCTTCTTGAATTCGTCGATGTCGCAAAAGGCGATGCTCAGCGGTTCGACCGCGGCGCGCGCTTCCTTATAGTGCCGGTCGAGCAAGGCCTCGAACGCGCGGCGGTTGGGCAGACCGGTCAGATAGTCGAGCTCGGCGTCGCGTTTGGCGCGATCGAGGCTGCGGCGCAGCGCCTTCGCCTCGTCCTCGCTCTTGCGCATGTCGTCCTCGGCCTTGCGCGTGCGTTCGAGCATGACCTTGGCAAGGTCGGCGAGGCTCGAGACGATGCGCCCCGTCTTCTGCAGCTGTTCGAGATCGACGACATGCTGCTCGAGTTCGGTGCCATAGTCAGTGGTGGCGGTTCGCGCTTCTTTCGTATTCGCCTGGAACGCCTCGATATTGGTTTCGAGCCGGGTCATCAGCCGGTCGAGTTCGACGCGATCGGGCTGGCCCGCTTCCTGTTCGTCGAGTTCGTTCAGCCATTTCTGGCTGATCCCCTCGGGAGTCTGCGCCTGCGCGATCACCTGCCGCGCGAGCCGGGGATTGCGGCCCGAAAAGGCGCTGTGCGCGAGCAGCAGATTGGCGGGTGACACGTCGAGGTCATTATCGACGAGGAAAGAGGTGATCGATGCGGCGAGTTCGTATCGCGCCTGGCGTGCAAGGTCGTACGGCCCCGCCCCGTTCGGCGGCGCATGGCCCCCTTCGGGGGGAGCGCCGCGCGATTGGCGAAGCCCCAGCCAACCCAGGAACCGTCCTACCGGCTCGTTCGATTGTGTCGCTTTGGTGGTCATGCGACATTTAACGTGTCGCGCAGGGCAGGTTTAAGCCGGATTCGTGCCAGAGAGCGCTTATCTTCGATCCTGTCTGGTCCAGATCGGAGGGATCGTCGCAATCGAAACGGCAAAACAGGAACTTAGGTCGACTTGCCGCGTGAACGATTGCGCAGGCGGGCGGTTTTCTGGCACTGAGCCTATGCGTTCGACCAGATGTTGAAGGAGCCGATCGTTGCTGGGCTGGATTTTCTTCCAACGGGATCTCGATCCGGCCCTGCCGGAGGTCCCTGAAATCCTGCGGTTTCAGGAGACCGCGGCGGCGCGCGGGATCGAACTGCATGTCCTGAAACCGCATAATTTTGACATCGTCGCGGCGCCGGTCGACGGCTGGTCGGTGCATTATGAGGGCCATTCGCTGGCCCGGCCCGACTTCATCCTGTGCCGGACGGGTGCCGAGACCGACTATTTCACGCTTGCGGTGCTCCGCCATTTCGAACGCCGCGGCGTGCGCCTGATCAACGGGCCCGAAGCGATCGACCTTGTCGCGGACAAACTCCACACGATGCAGCGGCTCGCGCGCGCCGGATTGCCGATCCCCGCGACGATCCTCGGCAAATTCCCGATCGGGGTCGACATCGTCGAGGAGGAGCTGGGTTTCCCGATGATCGTCAAGACGCTGCGCGGCACGCGCGGCACCGGCGTCCTCAAATGCGAGGACCGCAGCCAGTTCGAGGATCTCGCCGGCTTGCTCGAAAGCGCCGATGCCAAGGCCGATTTCCTGTTCCAGCACTATGTCCGGTCGAGCCACGGGCGCGACGTGCGCGTGCTCGTGATCGGCGGCCGGGTGATCGCCGCGATGGAGCGGCGCTCGCCTGCGGGCCATTTCAAATCGAATGTCTCGCTCGGCGGCGTCGGCATCGCCTATACGCCGACCGGCGAAATGGCCGACCTCGCCGCGCGCGCCGCCGACACGCTGGGGCTGGAAGTCGCTGGCATCGACATCTTGTTCGACAATGAGGGCTACCGGATCTGCGAGGCGAACAGCGCCCCGGGGTTTCAGGGGCTGGAACGCGCGTGCAGCATCGATGTGCCGGGTGCGATCTTCGACTGGATCGAGGCGAGCCATCAGGTACAGGACCGGCCGATCAAGGCGGTGACCGGCGAGGCGCTGATTGACCTGGTGTTCGGCGGGCGGCTGAGCCTGCGCGCGGTCGGCGACCGGCTTCAGGAACCGCGCGCCTTCGCCCGCGCGGTCGGCGTCCGGCTGGTCGGCGCGGGGCTGGGGTCGGTGCTGTCGTCGCTGACCCCGGGGCGGCGCGCGGCACCGCATAGTCCGGTTGCGCGCCGCCTTGAGGCGTTGCGCGCCGATGCGCGCGGCGTGCCGCTCGCGGTCGCGACCGATATCGATCAGGAACAGATTTTCCTGACTGTGCTCGGCGTGTCGATCTGGGCCGCGGTGCTGCCCTGGCTCGCGGGCGGCGAGCCGGTCTTCGCCGGTGCGCTGTCGCTCATCGCACTCGGCTTCCCCGCGGTGTTCCTCTTCACGCGCCGGACCCCGAAAACCACGCGCCCCCGGTCCGCTGCCCGATGACGATATTCGACGGGCTGACGCTCTGGGCGCTGTTGCCCTTCATCGTCGTGGGATTTGCGGCGCAGTTGATCGACAGCGCGCTCGGCATGGCGTTCGGCGTCATCGGCACCGCGCTGCTGCTCGTTCTGGGCTTGCCGCCGGTGTCCGCCTCGGCGGCGGTGCATGTCGCCGAAAGCTTTACCGGCGGCGTGTCGGGGCTGGCGCATGCGATGCAGCGCAACGTCGACTGGCGGCTGTTCCGCCGCCTCGTCGTCCCGGGCATCGTCGGCGGGCTGATCGGCGTGTGGATTTTGACCAATATCGACAACAGCATCGCGCGGCCGGTCGTGCTCGCCTATCTCGGCGCGGTCGGCATCTATCTGCTGTGGCGCGGCGCGCGGCGCCCGCAAACCTATCGCAGCATCAAGTTCGTCGGGCCGCTCGGGCTGATCGGCGGGATTGCCGACGGGTCGGGCGGCGGCGGGTGGGGCCCGATCGTCAGCGCCAATCTGCTCGCGCAGGGCGCCGAGCCGCGCACCGTCATCGGCACGGTCAACGCGTCCGAATTCTTCGTCACCGTGACGATCGCGGCGGGGTTCATCGGGGCGATGGGCTGGCAAAGCTTCAGCACCGCCGCAATCGGCCTGCTCATCGGCGGGGTGATCGCCGCGCCGATCGGGGCGTATCTCGTCCGCCGCCTGCGCGCCGACTGGCTGGTCGGCGCCGCGGGCGTGTTGTTGCTGCTCGCGAGCGCCTATGGCTTCCTTATGCTCATGTTCGCGCCCGTGCCTGCGTTCCGCGGTTTCTAGACGCAGCGCATCGCAAAGGCCCAGAACAGCGCTTTCTGCTGATATTCGCTTTTCAGGTCGGCGCTGCCCTGGTGGCCGCTGTCCATGTCGGTGTGCAAGAGCGCCGGGTTGCCGCTCGTCGAGCGACGCCGCACTTCGGCAACCAGCTTGGCGGGCTCCCAATAGGCGACGCGGTCGTCCTTAAGTCCCGCGGTGCAGAGCAAGGGCGGATAGGCGGCGGCCCGGACATTCTCATAGGGCGAGATCGAGGCGATATAATCATAGGCTTTGGGATCGGCGAGCGGGTCGCCCCAATCGGGGCGGAACAGCGGCACCAGCGGGTGCGCGCCGTCGCTCATCGTGTTGAGCATGTCGACAAACGGCACCTGTGCGATCACGCCGCCCCACAAGGTCGGGGCGATATTCATGCTCGCGCCGACGAGCAGCCCGCCCGCAGACAGGCCGTAAGCGACGACCTTGCCCTTCGCAGTATAGCCCTCGGCGGCCAGATGTTCGGCGCAGGCGATGAAATCGGTGAAGCTGTTGCGTTTGGTGAATTTGCGCCCGCCAAGGAACCAGCGGCGCCCCTTCTCTGATCCGCCGCGTACATGCGCGATGGCATAGCGCCAACCGCGGTCGACGAGCGCGAGCGCGGGGATCGAAAATTCGGGATCGCTCGGCACGCCATACGAGCCATAGCCATATTGAAGCAGCGGCGCCTTGCCGTCCTTCGGCGCGCCGCGGCGCGACAACAGCGTGATCGGCACCATCTCGCCGTCGGGCGCGGGAGCGAAGAGGCGTTCGACCTCATAATCACCGGGGTCGAAATTGGCGACCGCCTGTTGCTGGACGACGCTTTGCTTGCCGCTGGCTAGATCGACGCGAATCCAGCGGCGCGGCGATTTGGGCGATTGATGGACGATCATCACCGATGACGCGCCATAGCTTTGCTCGAGCGGCAGTTCGATCGCATAGGCGGGATCGTCGAAAGCGACCGTCTGTTCCGACCCATCGGGGCGCAGGATGACGAGCCGGTGAAGCCCGTCGACGCGCTCGAGGCGGACGAGTGCCGCCGCGAAAGGCTGGATCTGGAGGATCGGGGTGCCGGCGCGGTGCGGCACGAGCGTTGCGAGGGTGCGAAAGCTCTTCGGGTCTAGGCGCAGCAGCGCCATGTCGAACGCGTCGCCGGCATCGGTGAGCGCGATCAGCCCGCCGTTCCACTCGTCGATGTCATAGAGCACACCCGTCTTGCGCGGCCAGACGACGGCGGGAGCCGCGCTTTCGTCGGCCGCGGACACCAGCCGCACTTCGGCGGTCTCGGGGCCGGCGAGGGTCAGCGCGATGAAGCCGTCGGCCGCCGTGCGCTTCACCTGCATGAAGATCGCGGGATCTTTTTCCTCATAGACGAGGTCGGTGACCTTGCCGTCGACCGAGGTGCGATACAGCCGCGTCGGACGGTTGCGCGCGTCGCGCCAGATCCAGAACAGCCAGCGCGACGACGGCGCGAAGACGAGCCCGCCATAGCCATAGGCATCCTTGTCGACGATCGTCCGCACGTCGCCGCTCGCATTGTCGCGGATAACAATGCGGTGACGGTCGTTGCCGATCACATCCTCGGCCCAGGCGAAATAGCGGTGGTCGGGGCTCGGCTGATGCCCGGTGCTGCGGAAATAGGGCTGGCCCTTGGCGCGCACCGCCTCGTCGACGAGCTGCTCGGGCTTTCCGCCCTTCTTGCTGCGCGTATAGATCGCATGTGCCGCGCCGGCGGGCCGCGCCGATCCGTAGTCCCAGCCGTCCTTTTCGAGCGCCGGCGCGGCCGTGTCGCCCGACGCCCGCGCGAGCATCGCGTCAAGCAGCTTCGCGCGTTCGCCCGCGAGCGGTGCAAGGATCGCGTCAGCGTAAGCATTTTCCGCCTTCAGCATCGCGCCGACGGCGTCGGGCAAATTATCGCGCGTGCGCTCGCCCGTCGCCGGGATGAACTTCATCCAGCTATAGGCATCGTCGCGCTGGCGGCCCAATTGATCGATCACATGCGAGACACGCGGCGATTGCGGTGGCGCGATTTTGGGCCAGCGCCCGGCGCCGCCCTGATCGAGCGCCCACGCCGCGCGATTTCCCAGCAGGAGCGCCGCCATCGCGGCGCTGCCCATGAACGCGCGCCGACCCTTGTTCTCGATGTTCTGCATGCGACCCTCTCTCGCCCGGTGGGGATGTCGCGTCCAGTGTATGCCGCCCGGGTTGGCTTACTGCGCCGATCAGGCCGCCCAATCCACCGATCGGGCAAATTGGCCGCAACCCCTCATGAAACCACGCTTTCCTGCGCCACAGGGGTGGCCCGATCCGGCTGGAAACTGGCCCGACCATCGCCGACACGCCAATTTCGCATGATAGCTTGAGCATCGGATTTTCTTACCAATAGGCATAATCAATAAGGGAGGCAAAAATGGGCTTTGCATCGATCAGGCGGGTCGCCGCATGTGGCATCTCGATCCTGGCGCTGGGACAGGCATCGGGCGCGCTGGCGCAGGAAACCGACGATACCGAGATCGTCGTCACCGCAGCCAAGCGCGAACAGTCGGTGCGCGACGTCAGCGGCTCGGTGTCGGCGGTCAGCGAGGCGACGTTGCAAAAGCTCAATGCCCAGAGCCTCTCCGATTACATCACCCGCGTCCCCGGCGTCATTTTCAACGACTATCAGCCGGGCGTTTCCGAAGTCGTGATCCGCGGCGTCGCCTCGTCGACCTATCATGAGGCGAACCAGGCGACGACGGGCTATTATCTCAACGAAGTTCCGCTGATCGAGCCCGGCTTCCCGCTCGTGATCCCCGACGTCGACAGCTTCGA
The DNA here is from genome assembly GCF_052044915.1 of Sphingopyxis sp. 22461. NCBI lineage: Bacteria > Pseudomonadati > Pseudomonadota > Alphaproteobacteria > Sphingomonadales > Sphingopyxidaceae > Sphingopyxis > Sphingopyxis sp. 22461. Next base: position 81,566 of record NZ_JBQENY010000009.1, on the reverse strand, counting down.
TGTCAGCCGCGTCGAGGTGCTGCGCGGACCGCAGGGCACGCTCTTCGGCTCCTCGTCGCTCGGCGGCGCGATCAACTATGTCGTGAACGAGGCCGATCCCGCTCGCTTCGATGCGGGCTTCGAAGGCGGCGTTTCGACCACCAAGCGCGCGGGCGAGGCGAGCTATGCGGTCAAGGCCATGGTCAATGTGCCCATCGCGACCGATAAGCTCGCCGTCCGTCTCGTCGCGCTCCAGCGCTACGACGCCGGCTATCTCGACAACACGCTGCTCGGCGAGAAAGGCAGCAACGACCTCCGCGTCCGCGGCCTGCGCGGTTCGATCGTCTTCACGCCGACCGAGACGACGCGCGTCTCGGCGCTCAGCATGTACCAGGAATATGATCTCGACGATCAGACCTATGTGATCTTCGGCCCGCCCAAGACCTTCGAACGCGCCACTAACGTTGCCGAATATCAGGACACGCAGTTCATGATGCACAGCCTGCGGATCGAGCAGGATCTGGGCTTTGCGACGCTGACCGCGGTGGGCAGCTATACCGAGAAAAAGGCCGACCTGGCGTTCGACAATTCGATCTTTGGCGGCAACGACCCGCGCACCGACACCCCCGAACTCGCGAGCGGCAAGGGCAAGTCGAAGACCGAATATGGCGAACTCAGGCTCGCGTCGCCCGACGGCGGGCGTTTCCGCTGGCTGCTCGGCGTCAACTACACGCGGCTGCGTTCGAACAGCACCGACGGCACCTTTATCGAGGGCATCTCCGACTATATCGATGCCAATCCGGGCGAGTTCGGCGGGCGGCCGGGCAGCGAACTCGCTCCCGATGACCTGGCATCGCGGACGGTCAGCAGCAACCGCGTCACCGAAAAGGCGGTTTTCGGCGAAGCGTCGTTCGACATCGTCGACACGCTGACGCTGACGCTCGGCGGGCGATTGTTCGAATATCGCACCGCGCCGCGGCTGCAATATCTGCCGAATGCCGACCTGATCCCGCCCTTCGACTATGCGCCGGATACAGCCAAGGATTCGGATTTCATCCCGAAGGCGTCGCTGACGTGGAAGCCGTCGAAGGACTTCATGATCTATGGCCTCTATTCCGAAGGGTTCCGCATCGGCGGTCTCAACGTCTATTCGCTCGCAACCGCGGGGCTGCCGCTGACCTTCGAAAGCGACACAACGAAGAATTATGAGATCGGCACGCGCTTCGACCTGATCGACCGGACGCTCAGCGTCGATTTGACCGCCTATCACATCGACTGGGGCAATATTCAGGCCCGCCTGTTCACGCCGGGCGACTTCCGCGCTTACACGGTAAACGGCGGCGGCGCGGACATCGACGGCGTCGAAATCAGCCTGAACCTGCGCCCGACGCGCAACCTCAGCTTCACTTCGAACATCGCGTATAACGACGCGCGGCTGTCGTCGCTGTTGCCCGACAGCTTCGCGCCGGGCGGCGGCTATGCCAAGGGAACGCGTCTGCCGGGCGCGTCCGAATGGACGCTGTCGAATTCGCTCGACCTGAGCTTCCCCGACATGTCGCTGAAGCCGCGCTTCGGGATCGCGCACCGCTATCTGTCGAGCGCACCCGTCGATTTCGCCGGGACGCTCGACAAGGGCGACTTCCACCTCGTCGATCTCAACGCATCGGTGACGGTGAGCGACCGGATCGAGCTCAGCTTGTTCGCGAAGAACCTGTTCAACCAATATGGCATTTTGAACGCGCCCTTCGCCTTTGCGGGCTCGGTCGCGCGGCCGCGCACGCTGGGCGCGAGCGTAAGGTTCAGCCTGAACTGAGATCAAGAAAGGAGCTGCCCCGCCGGGAAGGCGGGGCGGTCATTTGGAAATGACCGGAAACGACCGTTAGTTGCCGCTCCACCTCCTACTTCGTCATCCCCGCGAAAGCGGGGACCCAGCGAGCTGCCGTTGCCGCTGGGTTCCCGCTTTCGCGGGAATGACGAATGTTGGGGTGGCGGCTTCCCTCCTCTAAGCCGACGTTATTTCTCGAAACCCGAGAGAAACGCGGCGACGTTCTTGCCGAGATCGCCGACGGCGTAACCGCCCTCCATCACGATCAGCGTCGGCACGCCGAGCGCCGCGATGCGGCCCGCGAGCGTGACATAATCCTCGCGTTCGAGCGCGAAGCTCGAAATCGGGTCGCTGCTGTGCGTGTCGGCGCCGAACGAGACGACGAGGAATTTCGCGCCCCAATCCGAAATCGCCGCGAGCGCGGTGTCGAGGGCGGGCGCATAGCTTTGCCCGTCGGTGCCGCGGGGGAGGGGGAGGTTGAGCGTGCTGCCTTCGCCCGCACCTTCGCCGGTCTCGTCGGCGTGCCCCCAGTAAAAGGGATAATCGGTCCGCGGGTCGGCATGGATCGAGGCGAAGAAGATGCCGGGATCTTCATAGAAGATGTCCTGCGTGCCGTTGCCGTGATGATAATCGATGTCGAGCACCGCGACTGGCCCGAGCCCGCGATCATGCGCCTCGCGCGCCGCGATCGCGGCGTTGTTGAGGTAGCAATAGCCGCCCATATAGTCGCGCCCGGCATGGTGGCCCGGCGGGCGGCACAGCGCAAAGGCATGCGCCTCGCCGCTGTTCGCCAGATGATCGAGCGCGGTCAGCGCACCCTGCGCCGACCAATAGGCCGATTCCCACGTACCCGCCGCGATCGGCGTCCCGGCGTCATAGCTGTATGCGCCGAGATCGGCGTCGATGCGCCCGAAGCTGAGCGGCCGGCGGCGCCTGACCGGAAAGGTATAGCCGATCGCGTCGCCATTGCGTCCCGCCGCGACCCAGTCGCGATGCGCGCGCTCGAGGAAGGCGAGATAGTCGGAGTCGTGAACGGCGAGCAGCGGCGCCATGCCGAAATCGCGAACAGCGCTCCAGTCGCTGAACTGTTCGACGATCGAACGCGGGCGCTCGATATTCTCGGCATAGGGCACCCAGTCGCCATTGTGCAGTTCGCGCGAGGGGGCGTGGGCGGTCTGGCGATCGTCGAAGAAAAGCTTCACCTCTGTCCTTCCATCCATTTCGCGAGCGTCCGGTCGCTGTGGCCGGCGACGATTTTGTCAAAGCCCTCGGCGCTCTCATCCTGCCCGAGCTTGAAGCTGTGTTCGGCGGAGCGGACGTGGGCGCGAAAGGCGATGATCTGGTCGAGCATCTTTTCATAGCGCGCGCCGAGGCTCGCTGTCGACCAGGCGCCACCTTCCATCTTCGCGACGAGCTGCTCGATTGCGCCCTGCGTTTCGTCGCCGACGAATTCGACCTCGACGGTGAAGCGCAACACCGCATAATTCCACGTCGGCGCCCAGTCGGGCTTCGACAACAAAGTCGTCGGAACATAGCCCGATGGCCCGTTGAACAGGATCAGCCCGCGCGGGTCAGCGCGGAAATCGGCGACCAGCGCATTACGCAGCGCACAATGGCCGAACAGCGCGACCACCGCGCCCGCATCGTCCGTCTCGGCGATCAGCGGCAGCGGGCTGGCATGGAAGGCACCCGATATCACCCAGGCGAGCGGATAGTCGGCGATCAGCTGCCCGATGTCGGCGGCGCCGCGCGGCGTGTAGAGGTCGGTCATGCCGCGACGATATCACGGATCCACGCCGCCTGCTCGTCGAGCGCGCGGCCCGCGAGCGGCGCGATCGATACCGCCTCCAGAAAGCTGTGCGTCGCCCCCAGATAGGTGACCGCGCGCGTCGGCACGCCCGCCTCTTCGAGCTTGCTGGCGAAGGCGTCATTGCAATCGGCCAAGATGTCGCACTCGGCGATGGCGAGGAACGCGGGCGGCAGGCCGGTCAGGTCGGCGTTGAGCGGCGCGACCAACGGGTCGGCAAGCTGTCCGGGACCATCGACATAGGAGGCCCAGAAGGCGTCCATTTCGTCGGCTTCGAGCGAATAGTCGCCGGCGCCGAAGCGGGCGTAGCTTGGCGTCCGCTCGGGCGCGAAAGCGCCATAATTGAGTAGCATCGCGGCCGGCAGCGGACGGCCGCGCTGACGCTGCAACAGGCACGCCGCCACCGACAGGTTGGCGCCTGCGGAATCGCCGCCGATCAGCACGCGGGTCGCATCGAGGTTCAGCGTATCCGCCTCTGCCGCGATCCAGTCGAGCGCCGCCGCGCATTCCTCCAGCGCGACGGGGAACTTGCTTTCGGGCGACAGGCTGTAATCGATGCCGAGCACCGCGATCCCCGCGCGCGCGGCATATTCGCGCATCAGCCGGTCGTGCGTGTCGATGCTGAACAGCGTCCATCCGCCTCCGTGAATATAGAGCATGACCGGCAGCTTCGCGTCGGCGACCGGGCGGTGGAGCCGCAGGCGGACGCCGCCCATGTCGATTTCGCGGCTCTCCGCCATTATCGGGCCACCCTCGCGCCACGGCTGGCGGACGCGTTCGGCGACGGCGCGGCGCGTCGCCATGCTCGCGCCCGCCGGTGCGCCATGCTCCGCATAGGCGGCGTTGATCGCGTCGACAAAGCGCCGGATATCGGGGTCGGCCATGTCGTTCTGCATGACGCTTAAGCCCTTTGACATATTTCGCTTATCCTTCTCGAAACGATCCTTGATTGCCTGATAGCTTTTGCGCGTCCCCATCTATCGCCCATTTGGGCCAATCACCGCAGCGGACAGGCCAGTGGGCGCATCATCGCTGGCCAGCGGCGCGCGCGGCCTATATTGTGTATTTGTCCAAAGCTTGTGAGGATCGGGCCATGAAGCATAGTGCCGATGTTCTGACGAACGACCGCCCGGTCATTGCGCTGCAGGATGAATATCCTGCCGGCTTCATCGATCCGATGCACAGCCACGACCATATCCAGATCCTCTACGCGTCGTCGGGGGTGATGTCGGTCCGCACGCCCGAAACGAGCTTCGTCATCCCGCCGCAACGCGCCGTATGGCTGCCCGCGGGAACACGGCACGAGGTCGCGTGCCGCGGCGCGGTGTCGCTCCGCACGCTCTACCTGCCGTGTCGGGGCGGCGAGACGGGGCACGAGTGCCGCGTTTTCGAAGTGTCGAACCTCGTCAAATCTTTGATCCTCGAGGTCGTCGATTTCCCGGCGCTCTATGACGTCGACGGGCGCGAGGGGCGGATCATCACGTTGTTGCTCGACGAGATCGGGCGCATGCCGAACGCCCCCTATCAGGTGTCGATGCCGTCGAACCCGCGCCTGCTCCGCGTCTGCAACGCGATCATCGCCGATCCGTCGGACCCGCGCGACATCGACGACTGGGCGGCGCTCGCGGCGATGGGACGGCGCACCTTCACGCGCAGCTTCAAGCTGGAAACGGGAATGGGGCTCGCCGTCTGGCGGCAGCAGGTCCGGTTGATGGAGGCGCTTTCGATGCTCGCGGCGGGCGCGTCGATCACGCAGGTCACCTATGACGTCGGCTACGACAGCCCCAGCGGCTTCGCCGCGATGTTCCGCCGCGCCTTCGGCGTGCCGCCGAGTCAATATCTGAAGCACTGACGCCCGCTGCAGCGGCGCTAATCGCCGCGCCCGCGGCCTTCGGTCGTCCGCGCCCATTCCGCGAGGTCGCCGTGCCGCTTGATCGTCTTGAGACACACCACGGTCTTCAGCCGCTGCACGCCGGGCAGTTTCGACAAATTGTGGCGGAGCAGCTCGTCGAGGTGATCGGCCGAGCGCGCAAAGATTTTGAGCAGATAGTCGCTCTCGCCCGCGGTGGTGTGGCATTCGACCACCGCGGGGTGCGCGAGCACCGCGGCTTCGAAATCGGTGTGCGCATCGAAGCGGATCTGGACTTCGACGAAGCTCTGCACCGCGAGGCCGATCGCGATCGGGTCGAGCCGCGCCGCATAGCCTTCGATGACGCCGCTTTCCTCGAGGTTTTTCACCCGCGACCAGCAGGGCGATTTGGACAGGCCGACCTGTTCGCCGAGGTCGGCGTAAGATTGCCGGCCGTCGCGTTCGAGCGCCGCAACGATTTTCCAGTCGAGCTTGTCCATGCGTTCCGTCCTGAATCGGGTTTATGCGAGAATCTGGCCGCTTCATTCTAAACCTGAGAACAAATTCCTGCAAATATGGAAATTAGCAGAACGATTAGCGATTTTCCGCAATCTGTTGCCGCGAAATCCGCACAATGTTCGCGCGGCCCCGCGCTATCACTTGCGCCGAGGTTTGGAGAGAGACCGATGGCCGCGACACATATATTCGACGCACCGCCCGAAGGTGTCGCGGCCAATTGGACGATGCCGCAGAACTGGGCCGCCTTTACCGCCGAGCAGCACGCGACATGGCGGAGCTTGTTCGATCAGCAGGCGGCGGCGCTCGATGGCTATGCCTGCCGATCGTTCCTCGATGGCCTCGACATTCTTCGCAAGCTGAGGCCGGGGGTTCCCGACTTCGCCGAGCTCAACGCGCTGCTGAAACCCGTATCGGGCTGGGAAGTCGTCGCGGTGCCCGGCTGGATTCCGAACGAGCCCTTTTTCGAGCATCTCGCGAACAAGCGCTTTCCCGCCGCCAACTTCGTCCGCCCGCCCGAGCAGATCGCCTACAGCGAAGAGCCCGATATGTTTCACGACATTTTCGGCCATATCCCGATGCTCACCGATCCGGCCTTTTCGGACTTTCTGGTGGCCTATGGTCAGGCTGGGCTGCGCGCCGAAAAGCTGGGGGCGTCGGACTTTCTCGGTCGGCTTTGGCTCTATACGGTCGAGTTCGGCCTCGTGGTCGAGGACGGCGAACTCCGCGCGTTCGGCGGCGGCCTCATGTCGAGCTTTGCCGAAGCGCTCTCCGCGCTGACGTCGCCCGAACCGCAACGTATCTGGCTCGATATCGAACGCGTGATGCGCACGCGGTATAATTTCGACGAATTCCAGCAGACCTATTTCGTCGTCGCGGGGTTCGAGGATTTGTTGCGCGCGACCGAAGAAACCGACTTCGCAAGCATCTACCGCAAAATCGCTGACGAACCCGCGCTCGAACCCGGGGATGCCTGGCGCGGCGATGTCGCCTATGAAGGATACCTGCCGGCTGTGCCGGCGAGCGGAGAGGCATCGCAATGATCAGGCAGACGCGCGACGGCGGCACCGACATCTTCGAGACCGAGATCGACGGCGAGACGATCCAGTGGGACAATGGCCTGACCTATGCGCGGCATTTGCAGACCGCGCAGCTGCTCTCGGCGCAGGTGCCCGTGTCGGATAAGCCCGACGAGATGCTGTTCATCATCATGCACCAGACGATGGAGCTGTGGCTGAAGCTCGTGCTGCACGAGGGGCGGCTGGTTTACGACGCGATCAAGGCCGACCGGCTCGAGATCGCGGGCAAGGGACTCGACCGCATCGCGACGATCCAGCGGCATATGATCAACAGCTGGGAAGTGCTGGCGACGCTGACCCCGCACGATTTCCTGACCTTCCGCGGTTTCCTGCGCCGCGCGTCGGGGTTCCAGTCGCAGCAATATCGCGAGCTTGAATATCTGCTCGGCAACAAGCGCGAGGATATGATGATCGTCCACAAGGACGATCCGGGGGCGACTGAAAGACTACGCGCGGCGTTCGAGGCGCCGTCGCTTTACGACGAATTGCTGCGGCTGCTCGCGCGGCGCGGTTTTGATATTCCGGCGAACATTCTCGAACGCGACTGGACCAAGCCTTATGCGGCGTCGGACGCGGTCGAGGACGCCTGGCTCAAGATCTACACCGACCCGGATGTGCATTGGGATCTCTACGCGCTCGCCGAGAAGATCACCGCGCTCGAATATTATTTCCAGGAATGGCGCTTCAAGCACATGAAGACCGTCGCGCGCGTGATCGGGCACAAGCCCGGCACCGGCGGTTCGTCGGGGGTCAATTATCTGGTCAAGGCGCTGGACCTCAGCTTCTTCCCCGAACTCTGGTCGATGCGCACGCGCATGGCGGCGCCGCGCGAGGGTGGCGACTATGCCGAAGGGAAGGGCGCATGAGCCGGATCTGGGACATCTCACAGCCGCTCCACGCCGCGGTCCCGGTATGGCCGGGCGAGCCGGCGTTCGCGCTGCACAGCCATGCGGTGATCGGCGACGGCTGCCCGGTCAATGTCGGCGGCATGTTCACGCCGCTCCACGCGGGCACGCACGGCGATGCGCCGCTGCATTATGCCAATGATGGGGCGTCCTCAGCCGATTGCGACCTCGATGCCTATATCGGGCCGTGCGTGCTGCTCGATATGCGCCACGCGCGCGGGCGGGTCGAGATTGCCGATATCGACTGGGATGCGATCGAAGGCAGCGAACGCGTTCTGCTGCGGACCTATGAGCACTTCCCGCACGACCAGTGGGACTCCGATTTCACCGCGATTGCCAGCGATGTCATCACTCGGCTTGGCGAGATCGGTGTGCGGCTGATCGGCACCGACGCGGCGTCGCTCGACCCCGAACAATCGAAGACACTCGACGCGCATCAGGCGGTCAAGGCGGCGGATATGCGGATATTGGAAGGCCTCGTGCTCGATGACGTGCCGCCCGGCCGCTACGAACTCGTCGCGCTGCCGCTCCGTATCGTCGGCGCCGATGCCAGCCCGGTGCGCGCCATCTTGAGGGAAATCGCATGACCGACACGCTCTTTGCCACCGATGTGTCGGCGCTCGACGCCGCCGACCCGCTCGCGCCTTTTCGGGATCGTTTTCACCTGCGCGAAGGTTTGATTTATCTCGACGGCAATTCGCTCGGCGCCTTGCCCAGGGCGACGGGCGACCGGCTTGCCGCGGTTGTTGGTAACGAATGGGGCGAGGGGCTGATCACCTCGTGGCTCGGCGCCGAATGGTCGACTGCGCCGCGGCGGATCGGCGACAAGATCGGGCGGCTGATCGGTGCGAATGCGGGCGAGATCGTCGCGACTGATTCGACTTCGGTGAATATCTTCAAGGCATTGACGGCCGCACTTTCGTTGCGGCGTGAACGGAGCGTGATCCTGTCGGAGGCGACGAACTTCCCGACCGACGTCTATATGATGCAGGGCATCGAGGCCTTTTCGGGCGGGCGCGTCAAGGCGGTCACCGTTGCGCCCGACGCGATCGTCGATGCGCTGAACGAGGACGTCGCGGTGCTGCTGCTGACGCAGGTCCACTATAAGTCGGGCCGCGTGCGCGACATGGCGGCGATCACGAAGCGCGCGCACGAAGTCGGCGCGCTCGTCGTATGGGATCTGAGCCATAGCGCGGGGGCGATCCCGGTCGATCTCAATGGCGCGAACGCCGATTTCGCGATCGGTTGCGGATACAAGTTCCTCAACGGCGGCCCCGGCGCGCCCGCCTATCTGTTCGCAGCCGCGCGGCATCATGCCGCCACGCCGGTGCTGTCGGGCTGGTTCGGGCACGCGCGGCCCTTCGCCTTCGAGGAGGACTATGATCCCGCGGCGGGGATCGAACGCTTCCAGTGCGGCACCCCGCCGGTGCTTGGCCTTGCGGCACTCGAGGTGGGCGTCGACCTGATCCTCGAAGCCGATATGGCCGAAATCCGCCGCAAGTCGCTCGCGCTCGGCGACCTGTTCATCGAGCAGATGCAACCTTTGTGCGACGCATACGGCTTCGAACTGGTGAGCACGCAGGGCCATGCCGAGCGCGGCAGCCAGGTCGCTTATGCACACCCGCAAGGCTATCAGATCGTGCAGGCGCTCAAGGAATTTGACGTGATCGCCGATTTCCGCGCGCCCGACATTCTTCGTTTCGGACTGACGCCGCTTTACCTGCGCTATGAGGATATCGTCGAAACCGTCCAGCGGCTCAAAAAGGTCTGCGCGACGCGCGCGTGGGACAAGCCGCAATATCACCAGCGGGCGGCCGTGACATGAGCGACGTGTCCGCGCCTTTCCTGCCCAAGTCGCGCGTCGCCGCGGTGCAGGCCGCGCCCGTCTTTCTCGACACCGCGCGCACGGTCGACAAGGCGTGCGCGCTGATCGCCGAGGCGGCCGGCAATGGTGCACAGCTTGTCGCCTTTCCCGAAGTGTTCGTTTCCGCCTATCCCTATTGGAACTGGCTGATGACCCCGATCGAGGGCGCCGAGTGGCACGAGCGGCTGTATCGCGCGTCGCTGTCGATCGACGGCCCCGAGGTTGCGGCGCTTTGCAACGCTGCACGCGATCATGGCTGCACCGTCGTCATAGGGATCAATGAACGCGATCCGGTGAGCGTCGGCACGCTCTACAACACCAACCTGATCATCGGCGCCGACGGGACGCTGCTCGGGCGGCACCGCAAGCTCGTGCCGACATGGGCCGAGAAACTGACCTGGGCGGGCGGCGACGGCAGTTCGATCCGTGTCTACGACACGCCGGTCGGGCCGCTCGGCACGCTGGCGTGCGGCGAGAATACCAACACGCTCGCGCGCTTCGCGCTGCTCTCGCAGGGCGAGCTGGTTCACGTCGCCAATTATATCGCGCTGCCCGTCGCGCCGGCGTCGTACAATATGGCCGAGGCGATCAAGATCCGCGCGACCGCGCACAGCTTCGAGGGCAAGGTGTTCACGATCGTCGCCTGCTCGGCGATAAGCCCTGAAATCATCGACGCGATGAGCGCCGACCGCCCGCAGAATCGTGACCTGCTGTCGCGCCCGAACAGCGCTTTTTCGGGCGTAATCGACCCGCACGGCAATCTGGTGGGCAAGGCGCTGATCGACGACGAGGGTATCGTCTATGCCGATATCGACCTGGGCGACTGCATCCGCCCCAAGCTGATGCACGACATCATCGGCGGCTATAATCGCTTCGACATCTTCAACCTGACGGTCGACCGGACCCCCCGCGCGTCGGCCCTGTTCGTCGACGAGCCGCAGCCCGTCGATCCCGACGAGGAGACGCCATGATGGCAGGCAATAGCACGATCATCAATCCGCGCGACGATGTGCTCGGGCGGGCGCGCGTCACCGACACGCCCGAACTCGAAGCCTTTTATCAAGAGCTTGCGACCCGCAATGCAGGTGCCTTCTGGAAACGCGCGAACGCGATCGAGCCGTGGGAGCCCGAAACGCGTTATCGCCCGACGCTCTGGCGCTACGCCGAGATGCGCGCGATGTGCCTGCGCGCGCTCGATCTGGTGAAGCCCGAGGAGGCGGGGCGCCGCGTCGTGACCCTGCTCAACGACAGCGACGCGGGGCGCGACAATGTCGCGGTGTGCGGCTGGCTGTTCAGCGGGATGCAGGCGATGCGTCCCGGCGAGATCACGCCCGCGCACCGGCACACCGCCTCGGCGCACCGCTTCATCATGGAGGGGAAGGGCGCCTATACCGTCGTCGACGGGCACCACATCACGCTCGGGGCCAATGACTATGTGCTGACGCCCGGCGGCTGCTGGCACGACCATGGCGTCGTCGCCGGGGGCGAGGTGTCGATCTGGCAGGACGGGCTCGACATTCCGTTGATGAACAGCCTCGAGACCAATTTTTACGCGGTCTACGACCAGCCCGCGCAGACGGCGGTCTTTCCCGTCGACGACCTGCCGCTGAGCTATGGCGGCGGGTCGCTACGGCCCGAAGGCATTGGCGCGTGGGACAAGCCCTATTCGCCGGTGATGGTCTATCGCTGGGAAGCGACGCGCGACGCGCTGTGGAACCTCGCGAAAGTGTCCGACGGCACGCAGTTCGACGGACATATGCTACGCTATTCGAACCCGCTGACCGGCGGCTGGGCGCTCCAGACGATGGGCGCGCATATGCAGATGCTGAAGCCCGGCTTTCACGGCAAGGCGCACCGGCACACCGGCAATGTCGTCTATAATGTCGCGAGCGGGCGCGGCTATTCGATCATCGGCGGCGAGCGTTTCGACTGGGGCACGCACGACATTTTCTGCGTGCCCGCGTGGATGTGGCACGAGCATGTCAATCTCGATCCTTCCGAGGAGGCCTTCCTCTTCTCGTTCAACGATTTCCCCGTGATGGAGGCGCTCGGCGTCCGGATCGAGGAAGCCTATTCCGAACATGGCGGCCACCAACCCGCCTGATTTGCAGCAGACAGGACAGAATATGCGCTTCGTGACATATCGCACGGCCGAGACCGAACCGCGGCTCGGCCTTCTCCACGACGGCCTCGTGATCGACGTCGAATATTTCGGCGATGCAATCGGGCAGGATCTGCCCTCGACGATGCTCGATTTCATCGATCTGGGGCCGATCGCGCTGCGCTTCCTGCAGGAAGCTGTCGCAGCCGCGACCACCGCCGACCTGATCGGCACCTCGCTTCCCGAGGGCAATGTGACCTTGCTCGCGCCGATCCCGCGCCCGCGCAAAAATATCTTCGGAATTGGTCTAAACTATACCGAGCATGTCGCTGAATCTGCTCGTTCGCTAGACACGTCGAACGAGCTGCCGCAGCAGCCGGTGATCTTCTCGAAGCCGCCGACTGCGGTCGTCGCGTGGAACGATCCGATCCGCCACAATGCGAAGGTGACGCAGCAGCTCGACTGGGAAACCGAGCTGGCGGTGATCATCGGCAGCACCGCGCGCCAGGTCGCCGAGCTTGACGCGCTGAACCATGTGTTCGGCTATACCGTCATCAACGATGTATCGGCGCGCGATTGCCGCCGCGCGGGGCAATGGATCGTCTCGAAGGGGCAGGACAGCTTCGCGCCGATGGGGCCGTGTATCGTCACCGCCGACGAGATCGGCGATCCGCACAACCTCAATATCCTGACGCATGTGAACGGCGTCGAGAAGCAGAACAGCAACACGCGCTTCATGTTGTTCAATATCAATAAGTTGATCGCCGACATTTCGAGCGTGATGACGCTCGAACCCGGCGACATCATCGCGACGGGTACCCCGGCGGGCGTCGGCGCGGGGCGCGATCCGCAGGAGTTCATGTGGCCTGGCGACGTCGTCGAATGCACGGTCGAGGGCATCGGCACGCTGCGCAATCCGATCATCGCGGTCTGAGGCGTTTAAGATGACACGCCCCATCCGCATCGGGCAGATCGTGCCCAGCTCGAACGTCACGATGGAAACCGAAATCCCCGCGCTGCTTCGCGCGCGCGAGGGCATCGCACCCGAACGCTTCACCTTCCACTCGTCGCGGATGCGGATGAAGAAGGTGACGAAGGAAGAACTCGCGGCGATGGACGCCGATTCCGATCGCTGCGCGCTCGAGCTGTCCGACGCCGCGGTCGATGTGCTCGGCTATGCCTGCCTCGTCGCGATCATGAGCATGGGCGAAGGTTATCATCGCGTGTCCGAGGCGCGGCTGCACCAGCGGACGGTCGAGAATGGCCGCGCTGCACCTGTCGTCACCAGCGCCGGTGCGCTGGTCGAGGGACTGGCGGCACTGAAGGCGAAGCGCATCGCGCTCGTCGCGCCCTATATGAAGCCGCTGACGCAGATGGTCGTTTCCTACATTCAAAATGAAGGTATCGAGGTAAGCGACTGGCTTGCCCTTGAAATCCCGGACAATCTGGAGGTCGCGGCGCAGGATCCCGCCAACCTGCTCGAGCATTACAAAAAGCTCGACCTCACCGGCATCGACGCGCTCGTGCTGTCGGCATGCGTTCAGATGCCGTCGCTGCCGTCGGTGCAGACAATCGAGGATGCGACCGGCTTGCCCGTCGTGTCGGCGGCGATCTGCACCGCCCACCAGATGCTCACGCGGCTAGGACTGCCGACCGAAGTCCCAGGTGCCGGGGCGCTGCTGTCGGGCCGCTACTGATCGATTGAGGCGGGCGGTGCGATCGCTGCCGCCGCGGCGACATCGTGCGTCACATTGGCGACCGTGCGGACCATGTCGGGAATGACGTCGATTGCGAGCAATATCGGTAGCAGTTCGATCGGCGCGCCAATTGCGATCGCGGTCGGCGCGACCGACGCGTAAAAGCTGATCTGTCCCGGCATGCCGAGGATCGCCAGCGACGACAGGACCGCGAGCGGCAAGGCCACCGCGAGCTGCAGCGGCGAGACTTCGACCCCCGCCATCCACGCGAGCGCCAGCGCCATCATCACCGTGTTCGACGGTGCGGTGATCTTGAAGGTCGCGACCGCCATCGGCAGGATGGCGGCGGCGCTGCGTTCCTCGATCCCGATGCGGTCGGCGCTCGCCATCATCGCGGGCAGCGTCGCGATCGACGATTGGGTGCTCGCCGCGATGGCCTGCGCCGGCGCCATCGCGCGCGCAAACCTCCCAAGCGGGACGCCTCCCGCGAAGCGCGCGATGGCATAGCCGATGATGATCAGCACCAGCGTGACGGCAATCGAGATCGCGAGATATTGGGCGAGGATCGCGAGCACCGCAGTCCCGACCGTCGCGCCGATCGCCAGCGCGAGCGCGAAGATACCGACGGGCGCGACGCGGAGCACCCAGCCGACGACGACAATCATCGCATCGGCGAGCCCGCGCAGCGGCTGGAGGACCGCCTCGGCGCGGTCGCGGTCGATCTTGCCGACGGCAAGGCCGAGTATGAGCGCGAAGATGACGAGCGGCAGGACCGCACCCTCGGCGGCCGACGCGACGACGTTGGTCGGGATCATCGCGTGCACGGTCTCGGCCGCGCCGGGAACCGCTGGTGCGGGCGGCGCAGGGAAGAGGCTGCGCAGCGCGGCGATATCGGCGGGCGCGATGGTGACCGCGCCGAGCAGCGGCGGGACCATCAGCGCACCGATCACCGCCGAAACGATCAGCAGGCCAATGAGCACCAGCGGCAGGCGCCGCCCGAGCCGCGCGGCCTCGTGATGGTCGCCCATGCCGAGGCTGGCGACGCCGGTCGCAACGAGCGCGAAGATCAGCGGGACGATCGTCATGCGGAGGCCGTCGAGCCAGATTCCGCCGACCAGCTGCGCCGCCTCGACCAGAGGTGACGATGCCGCGATGAAGGTGCCAATCGCGAAGCCGAGGATCAGCGCGACGATCATCCAGCCCGATCCGGGCATGCGCGTGGCCCAGGCCCGTGCGCGCGAAATTACCATGAGTCGAAATCCCCCTGACCCCAGCATGCCGATGCATGCCGGGGCGGTCAAAGCCTTTGCTGTGGTTCGCTGATGCGGCGCTAGTGCGCCTGCGGCACGCCCAGTTCGGCGAGCAACGTATCGCGCAGCGCGTCGAATTCCTCGCCGCCCGCACGGCGCGGGTGCGGCAAGCGGACGCGCGTGTCGTACCCGATCCGCCCCTCTTTCAGCACAAGGATGCGGTCGGCGAGCAGGATCGCTTCCTCGACATCGTGCGTGACGAGCAGCGTTGCGGGGCCGTGCGCCTGACACAGCTCGCCGATCAGCCGCTGCATCTTGAGCCGCGTCAGCGCGTCGAGCGCCGCGAAAGGCTCGTCGAGCAGCAGCAGGCGCGGTTCGCGCACCAATGCGCGCGCGAGCGCCGCGCGCTGCGCCTCGCCGCCCGACAGCGTCGCGGGCCAGGCATCGGTGCGATGATCGAGCCCGACCTCGGCGAGCGCCGCGATGGCACGCTCGCGCGATGCGTCCTTGCCCGACAGGCCGATCACGACATTCTTCCACACGCTCTTCGACTGGACGAGCCGCGGTTCCTGAAACACGACGGTACGTGCCGCGGGCACCCAGGCTTCGCCGCCGTCGGGGGCGTCGAGCCCCGCGAGGATGCGCAGCAGGGTCGTCTTGCCGCTGCCCGACGCGCCGAGCAGCGCGACGAATTCGCCGCTGTGGATCGTCAGGTTCAGGCTATCGAGGACGCTGTTGCCGGTGAAATTGCGGCTGACATCGCGGACCTCGACCGCGACGGGGCGGTGCGAAAAGTCAGGGACGGCGACGCGCTCGGCGGCGGCGAAATCGATCGAAAGGACGGCGGTCATCGATAAATCTCCTATCGGATGGCGACACCCGCGCGCCACGGCATGAACAGCCGTTCAAGCGAGCGGACGATCAGGTCGGCGCTGAGGCCGAGCACGGCGTAGATGGCGATGCAGATCAGGATGACGTCGACCTGCTGGTACATTTGTGCGCTGTTGAGCAGGTAACCGAGCCCCGCCGAGGCGTTGATCTGTTCGGCGGCGATCAGGACGAGCACCGAGACGCCGAGCGCGAAGCGCAGCCCGGTGAAGATCTGTGGCAGCGCGAGCGGCAGCACGACCTCAAGGATCAGGCGGCGCCCGCCAAGCCCGAAGCTGCGCATCGCCTCGATCACCTTGCGGTCGACGTTGCGCACCCCGGCATAGGTGTTGAGGTACATCGGGAACATCGTCGCGAGCGCGATGAGGAGCAGCTTCGGCGCCTCGCCGATCCCGAACCAGACGATGAACAGCGGAACGAGCGCGAGGAAGGGGATGGTGCGCAGCATCTGGAGCAACGCGTCGAAGACTTCCTCACCAAGCTTCGACAGGCCCGCGATCGTGCCGAGGATCAGCCCGAAGATGATGCCGACCGCGCCGCCGACGAGCGCGCGGGTGAGCGAGGTGGCGATCTGCGACGCGAGCGCCTGTTCGGTCCACAATTGCTGCCACCCCGCGACGATACCGGCAGGCGAGGGGAGGATCGACGGGTCGATCCACCCCGCGCTCGTCGAGGTCGCCCACAGCGCGACGATGATCAGCGGGCCGGTGGCGCGGCGCGCGAACGAGAAGCGTTCGGATCGGGTTCCCGCCCTGCGGACGACCGGCTGGACGAGCCGGCCGGGGTCGCCCGCGAGGGCAATCGGTGTCGGCGCATTCACTTCGCCGCCTCCTGCGCGGCGACGATATCGTCGTAGCGCTTGTCGAAGATTTGCGACGCGTCGAGCTTTTTTCGGATCAGTCCTTCCTTGAAGAACAGATCGGCCTCGTCCTGATGCGCCGCGATGATCGCGTCGCTGATCGGCGCATAGCTGGCGGGCGCGCGCGTGATGATCTTTTCCGCGATCGCCGCGTCGACATTGTAGCGTTTGGCGAGCGCCGGCGCGGCCTTGGCGGGATTCTCACGCTGCCAGCGCGTCGCCCGCGCCGCGCGCGCGACGAGGTCGCCGATCGCCTTCGCCTTCACCGGATCGGCGAGCGCCTTGTCGGACGCGACGAGGTAGAAGAAGCCCGGCGTGTTCGGTGGCGCGCCGCTGGCGAGCACGCGCACCTTCCCGGCGTCGAGCGCCTGCGTCAGATAGGGTTCGCCGATCGTGATCGCATCGGCCGATCCCTTGTCGAGCAGCCCGGTGCCAAAGCCGGTCGCCTGCACCGGCTTGATATCCTTCAGCGACAGCCCCTGCTTGTCGAGCAGCCGTGCGATGAAATAGTGCAGCACCGTGCCCTTCATGAACGACACTGATTTGCCCTTGAGATCGGCGACGCTGCGGATCGGCGAGTCGGGTTTGACGACGAGCGCATAAGGCGAGCCGCCGCCGTCGATCGTCTTGCTCACCGCGACGACCTTGACCGGGCTGCCCGCGGCCTGCGCGAAGATCAGCGGGGTTTCGGCCATCCAGCCGACATCGAGCGATCCGCCGGTCTGCGCCGCGATGATCGGCGGCCCGCCGACGAAGTTCGCCCATTCGATCTTGTAATCGGTCGGCTGGCCTTCGCCCGACACGTCGAGCGAGGATTTGAGCGCGTGGAGCTGGTCGCCGATCTTGATCGTCGTGCCGCTGTCGACCGCGCCGCCGCAGGCCGCGAGCGACAGGAAGGCGCCGGCGACGAGCGTGCGGAAAGGGGAGAGGGGGCGTGTCATCTGCTGAATTCAGATCAAGCGTTCGGGCCGACCGGGCGGTCGCCGACGATCGTCACGCGCTCCATATGGCGTGCCTCGCTATAATCGGGGACGGCATAATGCTGCGTCGCGCGATTGTCCCAGAAGGCGATCGATCCGGGCTGCCAGCTCCACCGCACCTGGAATTCGGGACGCTTGACCTGGTCGAACAGCCGCGCGAGCAGCGCCTTGCTCTCATCCTCGGGCAGCCCGACGATATGCCGGGTGAACACCGAATTGACGTAAAGCACCTTCTCGCCCGTCTCGGGGTGGATGCGCACGACGGGATGCTCGACCGGCGGGAAGCTGGCGCGCAGCGCCTCCTTCTTCTCTTCGGTGTCGAGGAACTGGATGAAGATGCTGGGGTCGTGGATCGCGGTCAGGCCGTCGATCCGCGCCTTCGTCTCCTCGTCGAGCGTTTCATAAGCGGCGACGGCGTTGGCGAACACCGTATCGCCGCCGAGCGATGGCGAAACGCGCTGGATCAGGATCGACGCCGCCGAGGGTTCGGTGCGGAACGTGGTGTCGGCGTGCCAGTTGCTGTCGGTCGACTGGCGATATTTGCCCCTCAGCTCCTGCGAGATCAGCGGCAGGATCTGCGGATAATCGGGAAGCGAAAAGACCGGATGCTCCTCAAGGTCGCCGAACGCCGCGCCGAGCGCGATATGCTGCTCGCGCGTCAGATTCTGGTCGCGGAAAAACAGCACCTTGTACTGGAGCAGCGCGGCGCGCAGCGCGTCATAGGTCGGACGGTCCAGCGGCTGGGCGAGGTCGATACCGCTGATCAGCGCGCCGAGGCTCGGTTGCAGCGGAGTGATGTCGAAGAATTTGGTGGCGGTTTCGCTATGTTCGAGCGTCTGGATGGTCATGTCGAATTCCTCGTCGATTGGGGTCGCGGCGCCGAAGCGCGCGACGATGCGAGCGGCGACCGCCGGGCGGCGCCGGATAAAGGGGTGCCAAACGGCTGCGCCCAAATCGGCGTGCGTTTGATTCAGAGAGGCGTCCGGCTCGGACGCGGGCCGCTATCGCGGTGGGGAGACGTGCATCGTATCACCTCATTGCATGAGGGGAACACGATACCTGGCGCTGTCGCCTGAGCATCGCGCGCTTTAGCTGTTGGTAACGCGGAGCAAGCTGCTTCCCGGTCAAAAGCCGCGGATCCCGGGAAAAACGCCTCGCCGGTCGGGATCAGGCCGGCAACTCAACTTGATCGGTAGAGTTGGCGCCGTCAAGCGTAGTTTCGCTTTCATGCCGCAAAGCATCGCTCGGTTGGGTCGGCCCGGCGCGCTGGCGCGAATGGCTTTGCCGAACCGGTCACTTTGGCACTTAATCCCGGCGCGCTCGCACCGTAAATTGTGTAAAATACGAGAGCTTCGCTATCGAACGACCAGCCGGGCCGTGCGCTTTCGCATTTTCTGACCGATGTGACGTTAACTATGATCTGCACTAAGATTGAATTATAAGCTTAATTCAAGTAATGCGGTGTCGTGGGGATTGTGAGTTTTCCAGTATAGACGGGAAGTTATGCTTCCGTTCGATGCTGCTTCGATAAGGTAGATGACATGAACCACCGTCGCCTCTCCGACCCGGTAGAGGAACAGGACAAAGCGGCCGACACGGATCGTCGTGGCGGCGACCGCTATCGCACGGTCTGGCGGATCGCCAAGGTGATGCGCAATGGCGATGCGGGTTTGTGGCGCGTGCGCAATATTTCCGACAAGGGCATGATGCTGGCGGCCGACGTTCCGATCGGGGTCGGCGAGAAGCTGGAGATCGCGCTTTCGGATACGGTTGTGATCCGCGGCGAAGTCGTCTGGTCCGACGCGGGCCGGTGCGGCGTGTCGTTCGACAAGGAAGTCGATGTCGCAGACGTGCTCAAACAATTGGCGGCCGAACAACGCGCCACCGGCTATCGCCAGCCGCGCCTGCCCGTGAGCACGCAGGCGCAGGCGGTCACCGACGAAACCACGACGAGCATCGAACTGGTCGATTTGTCGCAAAATGGTGCCGGGTTCATCCACGACGGCCATCTGGAAGTCGGCAAGGAACTCGACCTGATACTCGCGGGCGGAGTCAAGCGCCGCGCGATCGTCCGCTGGTCGCGCGCCGGGCGCGGCGGCCTGTGGCTGACGCAGCCGCTCGACCGCGCCGACCTCGAAAGCATCCGCCGCTTCGAAAGCTGACCTTGGGGTCAGGACCTAGCCGCCGCGGGTGATCTTTGCCCAGGGGTTGAGGTCGGGTTCGGCGATCTTCGTCAGCGTGTTGCGGTCGCGATGGAGGAAGGGCTCGTGCTGGCCTTTGACGATCAGCGTCGTGTCCGAAACATAGCTCCACGACCCATCATCGTGAAAATCCACCGTAATCTGATAGCTGTCGGTCCGAAAGGCGAGCTCGAGGAAGGTCGTCGAACAAATGCCATAGTCGGTTTGGCCGCGCGTCGCTTTCAGCACCAGCTGCTTCGCATCGGACTCGGCATGCCCCGCCGCAATCGCGATCTGCCCGCGCGGGATCGCCAGCGTCTGCAGGATCAGGCCGGTCGCGGCCTCATACAGCCAGTAACCGACCTGGTCGTGGAAGGCGATGTCCTCTTCGCGCGTGTTGACGTGCAAATGGTAACGCAGCCCGTAAAATAGCTGCGGCCCGTTCGCCTGCGGGTCGATCGGCTGCATCTCGATCCGCTCATAATATTGGCGCGTCTCGGGGCCGTCGGCCTTGGGGTTGATATCGACCCCGCGCTGTCCCTCCCATATCCCCGCAAGACGGCGCAGCGGGCCGAGATTGGCGAGCGTCTCGGGATCGACGTCCTCGGGCTCGGTAAAAATATCGTCGGGTAATTCCATGTTTCGCCCCCGCGCTATCTTGTCAGATGTCCTCGACCAGCCGCCCGTAAAGCTGCGGCCTGCGGTCGCGGAAAAAGCCCATGCCGGCGCGATGCTTCGCTGCGCGGTCGAGGTCGATCGTCTCGATCAGCACGCCGGTTTCGCTGGCGCCATATTCTTGGCGAAGATCGCCCCATTCGTCGCTGATAAAGCTGTGGCCATAGAAATTGGCGTCGCCCTCGGTCCCGATGCGGTTCGACGCGATCACCGGCATGCAGTTCGACACGCTATGCCCCTGCATCGCGCGGCGCCACATGCGGCTGGTGTCGAGATCGGCGTCATAGGGTTCGCTGCCGATCGCGGTCGGGTAGAAAAGCAGCTCGGCGCCCATCAGCGCCATCGCGCGCGCGCATTCGGGATACCATTGGTCCCAGCAGACGCCGACGCCGATCCGCGTGCCGAACACGTCCCAGACCTTGAAACCGGTGTTGCCGGGGCGAAAATAATATTTCTCTTCATAGCCGGGGCCGTCGGGAATGTGGCTCTTGCGGTACGTCCCCATGATCGCCCCGTCGGGACCGATCATCGCGAGCGTATTGTAATAATGCGGCCCGTCCTTCTCGAAATAGCTCGTCGGGATCGCGACCTTCAGCTTCGCGGCGAGCGCCTGCATCGCCACCACGCTCGGATGCTCGGCGGTCGGGCGCGCCGATGCGAACAATTCCTCATCCTCGACCTGGCAGAAATAGGGGCCTTCGAAGAGCTCGGGGGGCAAAATCACCTGCGCGCCTTTCGCCGCCGCTTTCTCGACGAGCGCGGTGACGGCGTCGATATTGGGCTGGACGGGGCCGGGCAGGGGAAGCTGCAGCGCGGCGACGGTGATGGTGCGGGTCATGGGCGGGGTCCGTGATGGCTCGAATCGAGCCGGAATATAGGCGGCTTCGCGCCCGATGCTAGGCCGGAAGCTGCTGGCTCGAGCAATGGAAGCTGCCGCCGCCGACGATGATCCCGCGCGCGGGCACGCCGACCGCGCGGCGGTCGGGGAAGAGCGCGGCGAGGGTGTCGACCGCTGCGACGTCATTGGCGACGCCATAGGTCGGCACCACGACGACGCTATTGCCGATGTAGAAGTTCATATAGCTCGCCGCCGCGACCTCGCCATCGATCTCGATGCGGCCGGGCGAGGGCAGGTCGACGATCTCGACCCCGCCGAACGCCGCGGTGCGCGCGCGTGCATCGGCATAGATATGCGCGTTGGGGTCGTCCGCGCCCGCCGCGACGGGCAGCGCGAGCCGCCCTTCGCCGACGAAGCGCGCCAGATTGTCGACATGGCCGTCGGTGTGATCGCCGACCAAGCCGTTGCCGAGCCACAGCAGCCGGTCGATGCCGAGCGACTGGTGGAGCCGCACCGCGATATCCTCGCGCGTCAGCGTCGGGTTGCGGTTGGTGTTGAGCAGGCACTCTTCGGTCGTGACGCAGAGGCCCGTGCCATCGACGTCGATGCCGCCGCCCTCGAGCACCCAGTCCTGATCGTCGACTGGCAGGCCGGATCCGGCGGCGAGCGCGGCGCCGATTTCCTGATCGCCGGGCATGACGAACTTCTCGCCCCACCAGTTGAATTCGAAATTGCGCGCGCGGCGGGTTGTGCCGGTGCCGGCGATGATCGGCCCGGTATCGCGCAGCCAGATATCGCCCAAGGGCTGGATCAGGATGCGCACGCCCGGATCGACGAGCGCGGCGGCGATATCCGCCTGCCGCGCGTCGTTGACCACCAGCCGCACCTCTTCGCCGCGGCCGCCGTCATGGACGGCGTTGGCGAAGGCGGCGACGTCGCGCCGTCCCTCGTCGATCGCGCCCGCCCACTCTTCGGCGAGGTGCGGGAAACCGATCCAGACGGCGTCGTGCGGCGCCCATTCGGCAGGCATTTTCAGCGTCATGGGCGCGCGCTCTTTCCGCTTACTTTGCGGGACGCGACTTGTCGCGAGCGGCGCGGAATTCGTCGCCCTCGTTCCAGTTCGGCCATGCGTCGGTCATCGCGAGCATGCGGCCCGCGGCGTAATAGAGGCGCAGGTCGGACATCATGCCGCCCCAGTTGGTGATCGCCTCATATTCGTCGCCGGGTGCGTGGTAGCGGTTCTTTTCATAATCTTCCGCCGCCTTCTTGCCGGCATCGACGCCGCCCTCGACCAGGTCGTCGCCGCTGCCGAAGTTGAACATCGGCACGCCGAGCTTGGCGAAGCTGAAGTGATCCGAACGATAATAGAAACCCTTCTCGGGGGTCGGTTCGTCCTTGATCACGCGCTTTTCCATTTCGGCGAGCTTGGCGACATAGGCGTCGAGCTCGGACTTGCCGCGGCCGACGACGACGATGTCCTTTGCCGGGCCGATTGCGTTCAATGCGTCCATGTTCACGCCGCCGACGGTCTGCGCGAGCGGGAAGACGGGGTTTTCGGCGTAGAACTTCGACCCGAGCAGGCCCGATTCCTCGCCGGTGACCGACAGGAATACGATGCTGCGATCGGGTGCGCCCGCCTTGTGGAAGGCCTGCGCCAAGGTCACGAGACCCGCGATGCCGCTCGCATTGTCGACCGCGCCGTTGCAGATGTCGTCGCCGGCAACGGGCGTGCAGCGGCCGAGGTGATCCCAATGGCCGGTGTAGAGCACATATTCGTCGGGACGCTTCGCGCCCGGCAGCACGCCGATGACGTTGCGCGACATCTTCTTTGAAATCGCGTTGTCAAAGCTGAAGTTCGCCTTCACGCCGGTCAGCGCGACGGGCTTGAAGCCCTTCTTGCCCGCGTCGGCGCGCAGCTTGTCGAAATCCTGTCCCGCGCTCGCGAATAGTTCCTTCGCCTTCGGAAGCTGGATCCAGCCGTTGGCGAGCGTTTCCTTCGCCCCGCCGTCCTTGGTTTCGGCGAGATAATTGGTGCCGGTGTTGCTCGATTCGACGACGTTCCAGCCGTAAGCGGCGGGCTCGGTGTCGTGGACGATCAGCACCGCCGCGGCGCCCTGGCGCGCGGCTTCCTCATATTTGTACGACCAGCGTCCGTAATAGGTCATTGCGCGGCCGTTGAATTCGCCCTTGGCTTCCTTGGTCTGCCAGTCGGGGTCGTTGACGAGGACGACGACGGTCTTCCCCTTCACGTCGAGCCCGGCATAGTCGTTCCAGCCCTTTTCGGGGGCGTTGATGCCGTAACCGACGAAGACGACGTCGCTGTCCTTGACCGCGGTCTTGGGCTGGACGCGATAGCTGAACGCGACATAGTCCTTTGCATATTGCGCGGTGACCGGCGCCTTGCCGCCCGTGAAGGTCAGCGGCGTCGCATTCTTCGCGGTGATTTCGACCAGCGGCACATCCTGCGTCCACTTGCCGTTGTTGCCGGGCTTCAGCCCCGCTTCCTCATACTTCTTGATGATATAGGCGACGGTCTTTTCCTCGCCGGGGGTGCCGGGCGCGCGGCCTTCATAGGCGTCCGACGACAATTCCTTCGTCACTTCCTGAAGCGTCGCGAGCGACAGTTCGGGGATCTGGACGTCGGGAATGGCGGTGGCCGACGTCGCGGCCTTGTCGGATGTGTTGCACGCGGCAACGGTCAGGAGAACCGCGACGGCTGCGGTCGTTCGGGGGAAACGAAGCATGGAAATTCCTCGGAAAGTTTCATTTGCGACGAGCGGGCTTGTGCCAGCCGGGGCGCCGCGATGCAAGGCGGGGCGGGAGCCGCGGATTTTTCGGCCGAAGCTGCCAGCAAGGCACCAAAGTCACTTGAAAAATTGGCCGCGGTCTTCACCGTGGACCGCCTAAAAAGGGCAACGGGAGGGGCTTTTGTTGAAACTTGATATGATGAGGCGCGGTGCGCTTCCACTTTGTGCACTGGTCGCGGCTGTGCCTGCATTTTCCGGCGCGGTTGCGCAGGGGGCTGTGGACAATGCGGCGCGTTTCGGTGCGCTCGAATCGATCCGGGATGTCAGCCTGTCGCCCGACGGCACGCGGATCGCTTTCATCGAAAATGGCGAAAAGTTGATGCGTCGCCTGTTTGTCGTCGATGCGACCGAAGGGGCGACCCCCAAACAGATCTTGTCGAGCAGTGGCGAAGATGGGTTTCTGAGCTGGTGCGGCTGGGTGACGAACGCGCGGCTCGCGTGCCAGACATATCAACGTGACAAGCTGGCGGGTGAGATTGTCGCCGCCAGCAACCTCATTGCGATCGATGCGGCGGGCGGGAATCTCAAATCCCTCAGCAACCGGCGCAGCGCGCGATCGCTCTATGCCGATTTTCGCGGCGGCAGTGTTCTGGACTGGTCGGCGTCGGAAAACGGGTCGCTGCTGATGACGCGAACCTATGTTCCCGAAAACAATACGGGCACATTCATCGCCGGCCGGAGCGAGGGATTGGGCGTCGATCGCGTTGATGCCGCGAACGGAACAAGCAAGCGCGTCGAAGCGCCGAACCGCGACGCGATCTATTATCTGTCGGATGGCCACGGGCAGGTCCGCGTGATGGCGACGCAGGGCTATTCGCAAAATAGCGGCCAAATGGACCCGACCATTCGCTTCCTCTACCGAGGAAAGGGCGACAGCGTCTGGAAGCCTCTGTCCATTTATGACATTGCGAGCGAGCAAGGCTTTAACCCGTTGGCGATCGATCCCGCCACCGACCGCGTCTACGGGCTGCAATCGGTCGAGGGGCGCAAGGCCGTTGTCGCCATGGCGCTGGACGGCAGCGGCGCCGTCACGACCGTTTTCAAACATCCCGAAGTCGATATCGACAATATCGTTCGTGTCGGTCGCAACGGCCGTATCGTCGGGGTTTCCTATGCCACCGACCGTCGTGTTTCGGTGCTCACGGATCCGGCGCTCGCCAAAATGACGGCGGCGCTTTCAAAGGTGCTGGGTGGCAAGCAGATCATGATCGCCGATGCATCGGCCGACGAAAGCCGCTATCTGGTCCGGACCAGTTCGGACGTCGACCCCGGCCAATATTTCCTGTTCGATCCGAAGGCGAAGGAACTGCGCCCGTTGCTGGGCGAGCGTGACGCGCTGGCCGAAATGACGCTGTCGCCCGTTCGTCCGGTCACCTATCCCGCCGCCGACGGGGCTATGGTGCCCGCCTATCTGACCCTTCCGCCCGGACGCAATGACGCCAAGGGATTGCCCGCCATCGTGATGCCGCACGGCGGCCCGTCGGCGCGCGACGAGTGGGGTTTCGACTGGCTGGCACAATATTTCGCGCAGGCAGGCTTTGCAGTGCTCCAGCCCAATTTCCGCGGATCGTCGGGCTATGGCGACGAATGGTATCAGAAGAACGGGTTCAAATCGTGGAAGACTGCGATGGGCGATGTTACCGACGGGGGGCGCTGGCTGGTTTCCGGGCAGGGGGCTGATCCTGCGAAATTGTCGATCGTGGGCTGGTCCTATGGTGGTTATGCCGCTTTGCAGTCGGGTGTCGTCGCGCCAGATCTGTTCCGAGCGATCGTCGCCATCGCCCCTGTCACCGACCTGGAGCAATTGCGCACCGAAGAGGGGGATACCGGCGGCGGTGCGATCAACGCGCGGTTTATCGGCACCGGTCCACATATTCGCGAAGGATCGCCGGCGCAGAATGCCGGGGCAATCAAGGCACCGGTGCTGATGTTCCACGGCACCTTTGACCAGAATGTCCGCGTCGCGCAGGCACGGACGATGAAACGCGAACTGACGGCGAAGGGCAAGCGGGTCGAGCTGGTGGAATATCCCGAACTGGGCCACGGCCTGGAAACAGGGGAGGCGCGCGCCGACATGCTCCGCAAGATTTCGGCCTTTCTGCCGCACTGAAACGAAAAGGGGCGGCCCGTTGCCGGACCGCCCCTTTGAATTCGATAGCGAACTCGATCAGCGCGAATAGAATTCGACGACCAGGTTCGGTTCCATCTTCACCGGATAGGGCACTTCGTCGAGCGTCGGGACGCGGACGTAGGTCGACTTGGTGCCGTCAACCGACAGATATTCGGGCAGGTCGCGCTCAGGCAGGCTCTGCGCTTCGGCGACCAGCGCCATTTCCTGCGCCTTCTTGCCGAGGGTGACTTCGTCGCCCGGCTTCACGAGGCGGCTGGCGACGTTGCACTTCACGCCGTTCACATAGACGTGGCCGTGGCTGACGAGCTGGCGCGCCGAGAAGATCGTCGGCGTGAACTTCGAGCGGTAGACGACCGCGTCGAGGCGGCGCTCGAGCAGGCCGATCAGGTTCTGGCCGGTGTCGCCCTTCATGCGCGACGCTTCGAAATAGTTCTTCTTGAACTGCTTTTCGGTGATGTCGCCGTAATAGCCCTTCAGCTTCTGCTTCGCGCGGAGCTGGATGCCGAAGTCCGACATCTTGCCCTTGCGGCGCTGACCGTGCTGGCCGGGGCCATATTCGCGGCGGTTGACCGGGCTCTTCGGGCGACCCCAGATGTTTTCACCCATCCGGCGGTCGAGTTTATACTTGGCGCTCTGGCGCTTCGACATATGTCGTCTCCAATATGCTGTGTGCCGAAGGATTTCGGCGCTTCCCGGGTCGCACCATATGGGCAGATGCCATATGCGACCGCCGCTTCACCGGGGTGCGGGGTCCATTGCGAAGGCGCGCGGTTAGACGGCGAGGGCGGCAAAGTCAAGCGTTGCGGCGCAAGTTGGACGCATGCCTCGACAGCGTCGAAAAAGCCGCTAAAGGCAGCGCGCATGACGTCCGCCAAACTTCCCGAACAGTGCGAAACCATGATCGATGTCCGCGCCGGGGTCGACCAGGTCGATCGCGCGCTCGTCGCGCTGCTCGTTCGCCGTTTCGGCTATATGGACGCTGCGGCGCGCATCAAGACCGACCGCGGCAGCGTTCGCGACGAAGCCCGCAAGGCCCAGGTGCTCGACAATGTCGCGCGCGAAGCCGAAGCCGCCGGGCTGGAACCCGAGCGACTGCGCGCCGTGTGGAACGAGCTGGTCGAACAATCGATCGCCTATGAGGCGACCCGGTGGGACCGCCTGCGCGCCGATAGCTGACGTCCGGGCTTAGTTGGTGCTGCCGCCCGCGGGCTGCGCGACGACGGCCTGCGCCGCTTCGTCTTTCGGCTTTGCCGGTTCGGCAACCGTGCGGCATACGCGCTTTGGCACCGTGCTGCCGGTGACTTCGACCTTTTCGCAAACCTTCTTGGGCTTGGCTGGCTTTGCGGGCGAATCCGCAGCGACGGTCGGCGACGTTGCTGCAAGGGCCAGGGAAAGTATCGCAGAGATCATAACAATATTCGCTCCTTGGAGGGGTGTGGCTTCCTAGGGATATTTCCTGCATTAGCCAAGAGGTTGTCGAAATCGCACCCTCCTCGTCTTGACATGATCGTCGAACATCCGTTCGACCGGCGCCCCGGAAGTCCAGCCAACGGCATTTATTTCTCGTTGTGCAGCCTTTTGCTGATGCTGTCGGCCTGGCGATCCCAGTCTTCCTGCGTGCGGCATTCGCGTTCGGGCAGGCGGCTGCCAGTGTCGGCCAGGCGGCGGCAAATCAGCTTCGGCTTGGCTTTTTCGGGTTTGGCAGCTGTTTCGGTCGCCGGCTGGGTGTTCGCCGCGTCGGTTCCGGCCGCCGCGAGGGCGAGCGAAAGCAGTAGGCTTATCATGAAATCAAACTCCTGGGGGATTGTCACCGGGTCGTCACGGCAAGGTGAGCGATGATTTGACATGCAGCATGCCAAATATCGATTGTCAATTCTTGTCTTGATCCATCCACTTACCGGTCTCGTCGGCCCGGCGGTCCCATTGCTCCTGGGTGCGGCATTCGCGCTGCGGGAGGCGGCTGCCGGTGTAGATGATGGTGCGACAGATCGGTTTCGGACCGGCTTTTCTTTCGGGCGCGGGGGTGGTTTCGGGCCTCGGCTGGCTGGTCTTCGCTTCGGGAGCGGCGGCCGAAAGGGCGAAGGAAATCAGGAGGTAAAACATCGAGCGGCCACCAGCGAGGAATGTGCTTTCGTTACCCGGCCCTGGGTTTCCTGCCAAGCGCCGTCACGATTCCGTGCATCATCCTGATATCATTGTGCGACCAGCCCGTCTTGGTCAGCGCGGTGCGCAAGGTGCGCAGCGTCGCCTCGGTGCGCTCGGGCGGAACAAAATAGCCGCTCGCGTCGAGATCGCGCGTCAGATGTTCGATCAATTGTTCGAGTTCGGCATGCGGCGCCGGCGGGTCGAGCGGCACTTCGGGCGGGCTCGCGAGCGCGATGCCCTTCGACCATTCATAGGCGAGCAGGATCACCGCCTGCGCCAGGTTGAGCGAGGCGAATTCGGGGTTTATCGGCACCGTCACGATCGCGTGCGCGAGCGCGACATCGTCGGTTTCGAGGCCGGAGCGTTCGGCACCGAAGACATAGGCCGAGCGGCCCGCGCTGGCGTGAACCTCGCGCGCCGCCGCTTCGGGGGTCAGCACGGGTTTCATCACGCCGCGCTTGCGCACCGTGGTGGCATAGATGGTGGTGCAGTCGGCGACCGCATCGGCGAGGCTGCCGAAAACCTTCGCCTCGGCGAGCACGATGTCGGCGCCCGCCGATGCCGGGCCGGCGTCGGGGTTGGGCCAGCCGTCGCGCGGGGTGACGAGGCGGAGCTCGGTCAGCCCGAAATTGAGCATCGCGCGCGCCGCCTTGCCGATATTCTCACCAAGCTGCGGACGGACGAGGATGATGACGGGGGGCGGGGCGGCCGCGGTCATTTGATCGGCCGCGCCGCCTCGGTGACCGAGGACGCGAATTCCTCAAAGTCCTTCGCTTCGGTAAACTCGCGATAGACGCTGGCGAAGCGGATATAGGCGACGCTGTCGAAGCCTTTCAGCGCCTCCATCACCATGCCGCCGATTTGCGCCGCCTGCACTTCGCTCTCGCCCGAGGTTTCGAGCTGGCGCTGGATGCCCGACACCAGCCGTTCGATGCGCGCGCCGTCGATCGGGCGCTTGCGGCACGCGATCTGGATGCTGCGCATCAATTTCTCGCGATCGAAGGGTTCGCGGCGGCCGTCGGCCTTGGTGACGCCGACTTCGCGAAGCTGGATGCGTTCGAAGGTCGTGAAGCGCGCGCCGCAATCCTCGCACTGGCGGCGGCGGCGAATCGCGGCGCCGTCCTCGGTCGGACGGCTGTCCTTCACCTGGCTGTCTTCATGTCCGCAATAAGGGCAGCGCATGGGCTAGCGTTTCACCCGCATCACCAGCGCGATGAGGGCGCCGCCGAACAGGCCGACGGGCCAGCTGACGGCATCGAGCAGCAAGCCCACCGCTGCGCCGACGGCGCCGCCGATCAGCACCGGGCGCGTCGAGGGATGGGCCAGCCCTTGCTTGCCCATCGCCTTGACCTCTTCGATCGAGAGTTCGACCAGCGTCGGTTCCTCGGGGTGCTGCCGCGCCATCGCTTTATCCCTGATAGATGGGGAAGCGTTCGCACAGCGCGCGGACGCGGCCCCGGACGTTCGCTTCGACATCGGCGTCGCCATGTTCGCCCTTGTCGCGCAGCGCCTCGAGCACGTCGGCGACCATATCGCCGATTTCCTCGAACTCGGCGATGCCGAATCCGCGCGTCGTGCCCGCGGGCGATCCGACGCGGATACCGCTGGTCTTGACCGGCGGCAGCGGATCGAAGGGGATGCCGTTCTTGTTGCAGGTGATCGCGCTGCGTTCGAGCGCCTCGTCGGCGTCGCGGCCGGTGACGCCGAGCGGACGCAGATCGATCAGCGCGAGGTGCGTGTCGGTGCCGCCCGCGACGACATCGGCGCCGCGGTCCTTCAGCCGGTTCGCGAGCGCCTGCGCATTGGCGATCGTCGCCTTGGCATAGTCCTTGAACTCGGGGCGCAGCGCTTCGCCGAACGCCACGGCTTTCGCCGCGATGACGTGCATCAGCGGGCCGCCCTGCAGACCCGGGAAGACCGCCGAATTGATGCGCTTGGCGATCGCTTCGTCATTGGTCAGGATCATGCCGCCGCGCGGACCGCGCAGCGTCTTGTGCGTCGTCGTCGTGACGACATGCGCATGCTCCATCGGCGAAGGATGCGCGCCGCCCGCGACGAGGCCCGCGAAATGCGCCATGTCGACCATCAGCAGCGCGCCGACATCGTCGGCGATCTTGCGGAAACGCGCGAAATCGAGCGTGCGCGGATAGGCCGAGCCGCCCGCGATGATCAGCGCGGGGCGATGTTCCTTCGCGAGCGCCTCGACCTGGTCGAAATCGACGAGATGGTCGTCGGCGCGCACGCCGTACTGCACCGCGTTGAACCATTTGCCCGACATCGCGGGCGGCGCGCCGTGGGTCAGGTGGCCGCCGGCGTCGAGGCTCATGCCGAGGATCGTCGCGCCGGGCTTGGTCAGCGCCAGCATGACCGCGCCGTTCGCCTGCGCGCCCGAATGCGGCTGGACGTTGGCATAGCCGCAGTCAAAGAGCTGCTTCGCGCGGTCGATCGCGAGGGTTTCGACCTCGTCCGACGGCGCGCAGCCCTGATAATAGCGGCGGCCGGGATAGCCTTCGGCATATTTGTTGGTGAACACGCTGCCCTGTGCTTCGAGCACGGCCTTCGAGACGATATTCTCGCTCGCGATCAGCTCGATCTGATACTGCTCGCGTTCCAGCTCATGCTTCATCGCCGCCGCGACCGCGGGGTCGACGGTGCCGACGCCGTCGGTGAAATAGCCGGCCGATTTGATGGGCTTGGCGAGCGTGTCTGTGGTCATCGGCTGGTCTCCAGTTGGGGCGGATTGGAAAGCTTGTCGACGCGGCGCGCGTGGCGGTCGCCGGCGAAATCGGTGGTGAGGAAGGCGTTGAGGCAGGCTTTGGCCATGTCGATGCCGGTCAGGCGCGCGCCCATCGCGATGACGTTCGCGTCATTATGCTCGCGCGACAGCTTGGCCGACAGCGGTTCGCCGACCAGCGCGCAGCGCGCGGCGGGGTTGCGATTGACCGAAATCGAAATGCCGATGCCCGATCCGCAGAGGGCGACGCCGCGTGTCGCGCGGCCGTCGGCGATGGCTTGGCCAAGCGCGTAGCCGAAATCGGGATAGTCGACGCTGTCGGGGCCGTTGGTGCCGAGATCCTCGACTTCGTGGCCGGCTTCGCGAAGCCAGTCGGCGAGAGCGGCTTTCAGCTCCCAGGCGGCGTGGTCAGAGGCTATTGCAATGCGCATGATGCGGCTCCCGCGGGGCGATAGGGAATCGATGAGCGCCCTTTAGGCGAAGCGGCGCGGATTGGCCATAAGCGAGGTGGCAAATTTGTGACGGCCCCGATAAAGCCGCCCCATGTCCGACACGATCATGTCCATCCTGATGCTCACCGGCGTCCTTTTGACCGGCGGCGCAGCCTATGTTTTTCGCAAGGGCGACCGCCGCCGCGCGCTGCTGATGCTCGTCGCGGCGCTGGTGATGTTCGCGAATGTCGCGATCTGGCTGGTGCCGGTGAAATAGAACCTCGTCGCCCCCGCGAAGGNCCTCGCTGCATAAACCTCCAGCGGCCCCCGCCTTCGCGGGGGCGACGGGCGTTAATCAGCGGATCGGCGAATCGGGCGCGAGCCGCATATCCAGATAGTTATCGAGCGACTTCATCAACTGGTCGAGCTCATGCTCGAAGAAATGGTTCGCGCGCGGGATCTCGTCGTGATGGATCGTGATGCCCTTTTGCGTGCGCAGCTTGTCGACCAGCTTCTGCACCGCGCTCGGCGGCACGATCTCGTCCTGCCCGCCCGCAACGATGATGCCCGACGAGGGGCAGGGCGCGAGGAAGCTGAAGTCATACATATTCGCTGGCGGCGCGACCGACAGGAAGCCGCGGATTTCGGGGCGGCGCATGAGCAGCTGCATGCCGATCCACGCGCCGAAGCTGAAGCCCGCGATCCACGTCGTCTGCGCTTCGGGATGGATCGACTGGACCCAGTCGAGCGCCGAAGCGGCATCGCTCAGCTCGCCGATGCCGTTGTCGAACGTGCCCTGGCTGCGGCCGACGCCGCGGAAGTTGAAGCGCAGCACCGCGAAACCGCGCGCGACGAAGCTTTTGTACATCGCCTGCGTGATGCGGTCGTTCATCGTGCCGCCGCCCTGCGGATGCGGGTGAAGGATCAGCGCAACCGGCGCGCGCGGGCGCGGCGGGGGCGAGAATCGGCCTTCGATGCGGCCTTCGGGGCCGGGGAAAATCACGTCGGGCATGGGAGCACCTCTTATCTTTTATGGCTGGCTGCCGAATCGCCGGGCTGGCAGGGTGGCGGAGCGAAGATGGCGCCTATATAGAAATTGCGTAGCATGTTGCAACTTTTGCGAATCGCTCGCAATAAGGATCTGTCCGCCGGATGATTTACCTCGATTACCAAGCCACGACCCCGCTCGCTCCTGAGGCGCGCGAGGCGATGCTGCGCTGGCTCGAAGGGCCGGGGGCGGGCGATGGTTTTGCCAACCCGTCGAGCACGCACAAGGCCGGCCGCGCCGCCGCGGCGGCGGTCGAAGTCGCGCGCGATCAGGTCGCGGCGCTGCTGCCGAAGGGCGGGCGGGTCTTCTTCACCTCCGGCGCGACCGAGGCGCTCAACTGGGCGCTGCTGCGCGGAGCCGAAGCGAAGCCGGGCGGCGTCGCGGGGCTCAGCATCGAACATGCGGCGTCGCTGCAATGTCTCGAGCGGCTGAACGCACACATCCTGTCCGTCGATAGCAAAGGACTGGCCCTGCCGCCCGACGACGCGTCGATCCCCGAAAACGGCATTGTCGCGACGATGCTCGTGAACAACGAGGTCGGAACGATCCAGCCGGTCGCCGATTTCGCCGCGGCAGCGCACGCGAAGAACAGCCTGCTGCTCTGCGACGCGGTACAGGGCTATGGCCGCGTCGCGATTCCCGAGGGCGCCGATCTCATCGCTATCTCCGCGCACAAGATCCACGGGCCCAAGGGCATCGGCGCGCTCTGGGTCAGGGACGGCGTCGACCTGCCGCCCTTGATGTTCGGCGGCGCGCAGGAACAGGGGATGCGCTCGGGCACCGTCTCGCCCGCCCTCTGCGCCGGCTTCGGCGCCGCGGCGGCGCTCGCGGCCGAGCGGTTCGAAGCCGACGCCGAACATGTCGAACGCCTCTGGTCGCTCGCGCTCGACATGCTCCCCGAATGGACGATCAACGGCGATGCGAACCATCGCTATCACGGCAATCTCAACGTCCGGCGCGAGGGCGTCAACGGCCTGCGCCTGATGTCCGACGCCCGCGAAATCGCCTTCTCGCTCGGCAGCGCGTGCGGCAGCGGGTCGGGGAAGGTCAGCCATGTGCTGCGCGCAATGGGCGTCAGCGAAACCGACGCGCGCGCCTCGATCCGCCTCGGCTGGGGCCGCTACACCAGCGAGCAGGACCTGCGCGATGGCCTCGATGCGATCAAAGCCGCCGCGCGATTGCAGGGCGTCAACTGATGCGCGTCACCTTCATCCACGCCGACGGCAAGGCGCGCACCGAGGCCGAGGCCGAGCCGGGTTCGATCCTGCTCGACGTCGCGCAGGCGCATATGATGCCGCTCGAAGGCACGTGTGAGGGCCAGATGGCCTGCTCGACGTGCCACGTCATCGTCGCAAAAGAGGATTTCGACCGCCTGCCGCCCGCAAGCGAGATGGAAGAGGATATGCTCGATCTTGCCGCCGGGGTGCGGCGGACGAGCCGGCTGTCGTGCCAGATCGTGCTGACCGACGATCTCGACGGGCTCACCGTGCATATCCCCGCCGAAAGCCGCAACATGCAGGGGCCACGCTGAACCCCAACCCTCGTCATCCCGCTGATTGGGGCTACGCTTGCATTTCCTCGCGCTCCCCGCCATATGCGCCGCGGGAGTCGGGCGGACGCAGTCTTCGCCAACCCGGTCAGGTCCGGAAGGAAGCAGCCGCAACGAATTCGCTGCGGGTCGTTCCGGCTCCCACCCTCACCATCTCATCGTGTTAATTCGCATCGTCACCCCGGACTTGATCCGGGGTTCCACTTGTCGACGTCGCTGAGTGGGACCCCGGATCAAGTCCGGGGTGACGAGATATTGGATCGAACCGCCCGTATTCTCCTTCGACAAGCGAGCATGCCGTGCCTAATACGGAACGCATGAGCGATTCCGCCAACGACGAAACCCCGATGCTGGGAATGGACCTGCCCGAGACGGCGCCGCAGCCATCGAGCGGTCCGTACCGCGTCCTTGCCCGCAAATATCGCCCGCAAACCTTTGCCGAACTGATCGGGCAGGATGCGATGGTGCGCACGCTCGGCAATGCGATCGCGCGCGACCGGCTGGCGCATGCGTTTCTGATGACCGGGGTGCGCGGGGTCGGCAAGACCTCGACCGCGCGCCTGATCGCCAAGGCGCTCAATTGCATCGGCCCCGACGGACAGGGCGGGCCGACGATCGACCCGTGCGGTGTGTGTGAACCCTGCCGCGCGATCACCGAGGGGCGCCATATCGACGTCATCGAGATGGACGCCGCGTCGAACACCGGCGTCGACGATGTGCGCGAGATTATCGAGGCGGTGCGCTATGCCGCGGTGTCGGCGCGCTACAAGATCTACATCATCGACGAAGTGCACATGTTGTCGCGTAACGCCTTCAACGCGCTTCTGAAAACCCTCGAAGAGCCGCCGCCGCACGTCAAATTCCTGTTCGCGACCACGGAAGTGAACAAGGTGCCCGTGACGGTGCTGTCGCGTTGCCAGCGCTTCGATCTTCGCCGCATCACTCCCGACATGTTGTTCGCGCATTTCAGCGCAATCCTGCAGAAAGAGGGCGTCGAGGCCGAGGCGCCCGCGATCTGGCTGATCGCCAATGCCGCCGAAGGGTCGGTGCGCGACGGCCTGTCGATCCTCGATCAGGCGATCGCGCATGCCGATCTCGATGGCGGCGGGATGATCGGCGCGGCGCAGGTTCGCGTGATGCTTGGCCTGTCCGACCGCTCAGCGATCGGACAGTTGATGGCGACGATCCTCGAAGGCGATGCCGGCGCTGCGATCGATCTCGCCCGGGCGCAATATGCGCTCGGGATCGAGCCCGTCGCGATGGTGCGCGGGCTCATGGACCTGACGCACGCGATCACGCTCGCCAAAGTGTCGCGCCACGACGACCCCGCGCTGGCCGAGGCCGACCGCGAACGCATCGGCGACTGGGCGCAAAAACTCGGTTTCGCGCCGCTCAACCGGCTGTGGCAGTTGCTGCTCAAGGGGCATGACGAGGTACTCCGCGCGAACAATCCGCTCGAACATCTCGAAATGCTGCTGCTGCGCGTGATTTACGCCGCGTCGATGCCCGACCCGGGTGAACTCGCAAAGCTGCTCGAAAAGGGCGGCGTGCCCGCGACGCCGATGGTCGCGCCGGCGGCGCCCGCGGCGCAGGAAAATACCGGGGCCGAATCCGTCGCTGCGGTCGAAAGCCCCTCAACCGCAAACCCCGATTCACCCGCGTCGGCATTGACCGTGGCGCAAATCCACCAGCTGCTCGAAAGCACAGGAAATCATCGGCTTGCGGTCGATGTCTACGATCATCTGCGAATCATCACCCTTGAGCCCGGCAATCTCGTTTTCGCGCCCGTCGGCGCACTCGGCGCGTCCTTCGCGCGCGATCTGGGCGACGCGCTGCTCGCGCAGACCGGCAGCCGCTGGCAGGTGCGGGAAGGCGAAGGCGAGGGACGGCCGAGCCTTGGCCAAATCCGCGCCGCGACGCTCGCCGACAATGACGCGCGAATCCGCGAGCTGCCGGTGGTGAAGGCCGCCTTGGCCGCTTTTCCCGACGCAAAACTTGAAGAGGCCGGCGACAATCGCCATAAGTCGAACCCATGAAATCGATCGAAGAAATGATGAAGGCGGCGCAGGAAGCGGCCGCCACGGTGCAGGCACAGATGCAGGAGGCGCAGGCGAAGCTCGACAGCGTCGAGGTCGAAGGCGTTTCGGGCGGCGGTCTGGTACGGATTCGTGCGAGCGCCAAGGGCCGTATCAAGCAAATCTCGATCGACGACAGCCTGATCGTGCCCGCCGATAAACAGATGCTCGAAGACCTGCTCGCCGCCGCGTTCAACGACGCGCGCGAAAAAGCCGATGCGGCGAGTAACGAAGAAATGGGCAAGATGACGAGCGGCCTGCCGCTCCCCCCGGGCTTCAAGCTGCCATTTTGAGCCAGCTTTGCCCCGCTGTTCAGCGCAGCGACATTGAATGCGTGCCAACTTACGCCATATTAGCGAAGAACCACCTATAAGAAGGGCGGTGCGCCCGGTCGCGGGGCCCGTCCAGGAGCCGTAATGACGCAATCTTATCCTCTTCTTCCGCTTCGTGACATCGTCGTTTTCCCGCACATGATCGTGCCCTTGTTCGTCGGCCGCGACCGCTCGGTCGCCGCGCTCGAAACCGCGATGGAAAGCGACAAGGAAATCTTCCTCGTCGCGCAGCTCGATCCGGGCGAGGACGACCCGCAGCGCGACGATCTGTACGACGTCGGCGTGATCGCCACCGTGCTCCAGCTGCTGAAACTGCCCGACGGCACCGTCCGCGTGCTCGTCGAAGGCAAGGAGCGCGCGAAGCTGCTCGCGCTCACCAACGAAGACAAGGCCGTGATGGCGAGCGTCAAGCCGGTCGGCGACACGATCGACGATAGCGTCGATACCGCCGCGCTGATGCGCTCGGTCGTCGATCAGTTCGAAAATTACGCCAAGCTCAACAAGAAGATGCCCGCCGAAACCGCGGTGCAGCTGTCGCAGATCGAGGACGCCTCGCGCCTCGCCGATTCGGTCGCGGGCAACCTCAACATCAAGGTCTCCGACAAGCAGGCTTTGCTCGTCGAGGACGCGCCTTCGAAGCGGCTCGAAATGGTCTTCGCCTTCATGGAAGGCGAGCTCGGCGTGCTGCAGGTCGAAAAGAAGATCCGCGGCCGCGTGAAGCGCCAGATGGAAAAGAGCCAGCGCGAATATTATCTCAACGAACAGTTGAAGGCGATCCAGCGCGAGCTCGGCAACGACAATGGCGAGGGCGGCGACGATCTGGCCGAACTTCAGCTCAAGATCGACAGCCTCAAAATGTCGAAGGAAGCCAAGGCCAAGGCGCAGGCCGAAATGAAAAAGCTGCGTGCGATGGCGCCGATGTCGGCCGAGGCGACCGTTGTCCGCAACTATCTCGACACGCTGATCGGTCTGCCGTGGGGCAAGAAGTCGAAACTGAAAAAGGACATCGCGAAGGCGCAGGAAGTCCTCGACGACGACCATTATGCGCTCGAAAAGGTCAAGGACCGGATCGTCGAATATCTCGCGGTCCAGGCGCGCACCAACAAGCTGAAGGGGCCGATCCTCTGCCTCGTCGGCCCTCCGGGCGTCGGCAAGACCAGCCTCGGCAAATCGATCGCCAAGGCGACTGGGCGCGAGTTCATTCGCCAGTCGCTGGGCGGCGTGCGCGACGAAGCCGAAATCCGCGGCCACCGCCGCACCTATATCGGCTCACTGCCGGGCAAGATCGTGACGAACCTCAAAAAGGCCGGCACGATGAACCCGCTGTTCCTGCTCGATGAGATCGACAAGCTCGGCCAGGATTTCCGCGGCGATCCGGCGTCGGCGCTGCTCGAGGTGCTCGATCCCGAACAGAATGGCAAATTCCAGGACCATTATCTGGAAGTCGACGTCGACCTCAGCGACATCATGTTCGTCACCACCGCGAACTCGCTCAACCTGCCGCAGGCGCTGCTCGACCGCATGGAGATCATCCGGCTCGAAGGTTATACCGAGGACGAAAAGGTCGAGATCGCCAAGCTGCACCTGATCGCGAAGCAGATCGAGGCGCACGGGCTGAAGGCCGGCGAGTTCGAGCTGACCGAAGAAGGGCTGCGCGACCTCATCCGTTATTACACCCGCGAGGCCGGCGTGCGCACGCTCGAGCGCGAGATCGCGCGTCTGGCGCGCAAGGCGCTGCGCCGCATTCTCGAAGGCAAGGCCGAAAGCGTCACCGTGACGCCCGACAATCTGTCCGAATTCGCGGGCGTGCGCAAATTCCGCCACGGCATGGGCGATCTGGAAGATCAGGTCGGCGCCGTCACGGGGCTGGCATGGACC
This sequence comes from Sphingopyxis sp. 22461, assembly GCF_052044915.1. Classification (NCBI taxonomy): domain Bacteria; kingdom Pseudomonadati; phylum Pseudomonadota; class Alphaproteobacteria; order Sphingomonadales; family Sphingopyxidaceae; genus Sphingopyxis; species Sphingopyxis sp. 22461. The sequence goes on along the minus strand of NZ_JBQENY010000009.1, from coordinate 43,144 downwards.
GAGGTCGGCGGCGAATTGCTGACGATCGAAGCCGTGACCGCATCGGGCAAGGGGCAGGTCCGCACCACCGGCAAGCTCGGCGAAGTGATGACCGAATCGGTGCAGGCGGCGCTGTCGTTCGTGAAGGCGCGCGCCCCGGCCTATGGCATCAAGCCCAGCCTGTTCGCGCGCAAGGACATCCACATCCACTTGCCCGAAGGCGCGGTGCCGAAGGATGGCCCCTCGGCCGGTGTCGGGATGGTCACCGCGATGATTTCGACGCTGACCGGGATCGCGGTGCGCCGCGACGTTGCGATGACCGGCGAAGTCACGCTGCGTGGCCGCGTTCTGGCGATCGGGGGCCTCAAGGAAAAGCTGCTCGCCGCTCTTCGTGGTGGCATCAAGACCGTGCTGATCCCCGAAGAGAATGAGAAAGACCTCGTTGAAATCCCGGCGAATATCACGACCGGATTGAAGATCATCCCGGTCAGCCACGTCGACGAAGTGCTCGCCGTGGCCCTCGTTTCGCCGGTCGTGCCGATCGAATGGACCGAGGCCGACGAGCTTGCCGCGTCGCCCCCGGTTCACTCCGGCACCGACCCCGAAACGACGATTCGGCACTGAGACATCGCCGCTTGACGGCAATTCGCCCCAAATTCGTCGCAAAATCGACGTTTTGGGGCGTTTTGCGCCCTTTTTTGCTTTGACAAGGCGGGGCTAAACATCGTTAGTGACGCGCCATGGCTTCGGGCCATGAGAATCATTAAACCAACCATATTGCAGGGGTTCCTTAGGCATGAACAAACAAGACCTGATCGCCGCCGTCGCTGACTCGAGCGGCCTGACCAAGGGTGACGCGAGCAAAGCGGTTGAAGCCGTGTTCGACGCGATCACGGGTTCGCTGAAGAAGGGCGGCGAAGTCCGTCTCGTCGGCTTCGGCACCTTCGCAGTCAGCAAGCGCAAGGCATCGACCGGCCGCAACCCGCGCACCGGCGAAACGATGACCATCGCGGCGTCGAACCAGCCGAAGTTCAAGGCCGGCAAGGCCCTCAAGGACGCCGTCAACTAAGTTGACAGGCGCCTTCTGGTGAAACCATCTCGGGCCGCGGCGCAAGCTGCGGCCCGATTTGTATCTGCCGGTGGGATCCATGCGATTTGTGCGTGAAGATTGAGCAAATGCCCGTTGCAATCACCGTCGCAGCGGCTATGGACGTCCGACTTTCGGACACCGGGCTTCCGGCATGCACCGATCGGGCGCGTAGCTCAGCGGTAGAGCACACCCTTCACACGGGTGGGGTCACAGGTTCAATCCCTGTCGCGCCCACCATGGCCCTCCGGCCATGGCACGAACCGAAACCGGAGCTGACCCGGCCATTCATCGCCTATTCAATGCTTTCGCGTTAGAGAAACGGCCATGATCCGTACACTGACCCTCTCCCTCATCTCCGCGCTGCTGCTCTCGGCAGGCGCGCCCGCGACCGCCCGCGGCAACCGCGACCAGGACAATCTGCGCGAAGCGGCGGCGCAGGGACAGGTTATCCCGCTCAACAAGCTGATCGCCGACGTCCGTTCGCGCGCGCCCTATAGCGAGATGACCTATCTCGGCGGCCCGCAGTTCGATGCGGGGCGGATGATCTATGCCCTGAAATTCATGGACGGCAGCCAGGTGGTCGTCGTCTATGTCGATGCCCGCACCGGCCGGATCGTGGGACGCAAACCCTGACATTCCCGTGAACCGACCTTTCGTCGCAACGAGATTTTGCGATGATCGTTCGGACTTGATACACAGTCGAAACATGCGGCCGGGTTGCCCGGTGCGCAAAGGAAAGGCGCCTGAATGCGGATCTTGATTGTCGAAGACGAACCCACGCTGGGCCCGCAGCTGAAGGCGACGCTGGAGGGGGCGGGCTATGCCGTCGATCTCGCGACCGATGGCGAGGACGGGCACTTCCTCGGCTCGACCGAAAATTACGACGCCGCGATCCTCGATCTCGGCCTGCCCGAAATCGACGGGCTCACGGTGCTCGACCGCTGGCGCCGCGAAAAGCGCAACTTTCCGGTACTCGTCCTCACCGCGCGCGACAGCTGGTCCGACAAGGTCGCCGGGCTCGACGCGGGCGCCGATGACTATCTCGCCAAGCCGTTCCAGACCGAAGAGCTGATCGCCCGCCTGCGCGCGCTGATCCGCCGCGCCGCGGGCAATGCGTCGAGCGAGCTGACGGCGGGTCCGGTGCGCCTCGACACGCGCTCGGGCCGCGTCACGCTGGCCGGCGAGCCGGTGAAGCTGACGGCGCAGGAATATAAGCTGCTGTCGTACCTGCTCCATCACAAGGGCAAGGTCGTGTCGCGCACCGAACTGATCGAGCATATCTACGATCAGGATTTCGACCGCGATTCGAACACGATCGAAGTGTTCGTGACGCGCATCCGCAAGAAATTGGGTGCCGACATCATCACGACGATCCGCGGCCTTGGCTATCAGCTCGACGATCCGCAGTAAGCCGTGACGGAGGCCGACGTCGCCCCGGCGGTCGTAGAGGACCCGGACGCGGCGGAAAAACCGGCGGCGCTTACCAGTCGCATCACCGGTTCGCTCGCGCGGCGCATGATCGCGATCGCGGCGCTGTGGATTTCGGTGCTGCTGATCGGCGGCGGCTTTGCGCTTGATCGCGTGCTGACCGGTGCGATCACGCGCAACTTCGATTCGAGCCTCGAATATGTGCTGATCGCGATGATCCGCTCGTCGGAGATTGGCCCCGATGGCGAAGTGCGCCTGGTCGAACCGCTCGGCGACCAGCGCTTCCTCGAACCCTATAGCGGGCTTTATTGGCAGATCAGCGGGGGCAATCAGGAGCCCTATCGCTCGCGCTCGCTGTGGGAACGCTCGCTGAAGGCGCCGACGCCGCATGTCGACAACCAGATCCACACATATGACAGCACCCAGTTTCCCGACGAGGAACTGCGCGTGCTCGAACGCAATGTCATCCTGCCGGGCAGCCAGACCAACTGGCGGTTCCAGATTGCCCAGTCGCGCGAAGCGCTCGATACGCAGAATCGCGCGGTGCGCGCGACGCTGATTCCCAGCCTTGCGCTGCTCGGCCTCGGCCTCATCATCCTTGCCGCGCTGCAGACCTTCTATGGCCTGTGGCCGCTGCGCCACATCCGCCGCGCGATCGCGGCGATGCGCGGCGGGCAGAACCGCCGCGTCGATGCGCCTTTGCCGCTCGAGGTGCAGCCGATGGTCGACGAACTCAATGCGCTGCTCGCGCATAACGAAAAACAGGCGGAGGAGGCGCGGCTGCATGCTGGTAACCTCGCGCATGCGCTCAAGACCCCGCTCACCGTCCTCGTGAACAGCGCGACGAGCTCGACATCGGAACTTGCCGAGACCGTGCGGCGCGAGGCGGCGACGATGCAGCGGCAGGTCGACCACCACCTCGCCCGCGCGCGCGCGGTCGGGCGGCGCGGCGCGGCACAGGCGCGTGCGACCGTCTGGGACAGCGTGAACAGCGTGTCGCGCGCGGTCGCCGCGCTCTATCCCGATGCGCGGCTCGATGCGGCCGGCGACAAGACCGTCGTTGTGCGCGTCGAGCGGCAGGATCTCGACGAGCTCGTCGGCAATTTGCTCGAAAACGCGGCCAAATATGGCGGTGGCAGTGTCTTTGTTACCGTCGGCCGCGAAGACGGGATGGCGGAAATCCTGATCGAGGATGATGGCGCTGGAATCTCGCCCGCCGACCGCGACCGCGTCATCGACCGCGGCGTCCGCCTCGACAGCGGCAAACCGGGGACGGGGCTGGGACTCGCGATCGTGCGCGACGTTGCCGAAATCTACGGCGGCAGCATCGCACTCGAGGAGAGCGAGGATCTCGGCGGATTGCTCGTGCGGCTGAGGCTGCCGGCGGGTTAAGGCTCCGAAACCGCTTCGGCCGATTGTTCGGTTGCGGCGGGGTCTTCGGGGGGCTCGCCGAAATGGGCAAGCCTGGCCAATGGTGGCTTCCTTGCCATCGCTTTGGCGAACGCGATCAGGGCGCCACGCGAATTAATGCTGCAATAATCGGTCTGCCAGATGTCCATTTGCAGACCCGTGCGCCTGGCGGACGACGGGCATTCCCTCTGCAAGACGTCGAAGGACTTGATGATCTCCTCGGCGGGCGTGCGTGCCAGAAGCAAATAGTCGCTGCCGGGTCGCGTGCCCGATTGAAGAACCCATAATTCGAGCGGTTTGCCGTCGCGTTTCGTATCGCCGATGTGGACGAAGAAGGAGTAGCGGTAGGCGCTGCGGTCCAGATAGTCCCGATCATGGGCGCTTCGTTCGACGATCGCGCAGTGGAAAACGCCATAGTTGGTCAGCCGCATCCATTCGGGTTCGGCGTCAGGGTCGGCTGCTTGTTGGATCGTCCAATCGCCATAGGCGATGCGGCTGAGGCAGCCAAAGTCATCGCCGTCGGTGAAGTTGTACGGTTGAATGTCATCGCCAAAACCCCAGAGCGGGGTGTCGGCGTGCACAAGGTCCGAACGCGGTTCGAGGGCTTCGTCATCGCGTGCGGCGGCGAGACTAGGGCAGACCAGCAGCGCGGCGGCGATAAGCCCAAAGCGATTGACCGTACCGTGGGGGCGCGGCCGTTCGCCAGGACCAATCACGTCGCGGTGACTTCCAGCCCGCGTTGTACACCCGGCCGCGCGAGACCTGCCTCGAGCCAGCGCTGGACATGCGTGAACCGGTCGAAGCCGACGATCTCGCGCGCATCGTAAAATCCGATCAGGTTGCGGACCCAGCCGAGCAATGAAATATCGGCGATGCTGTAATCGGCGCCCATCACCCATTCGCGCGTCGCCAACCTTTCGTCGAGCACACCGAGCAATCGCGCCGATTCGGCCGCGTAGCGGTCGCGCGGGCGCTTGTCCTCATATTCGCGGCCGGCGAATTTGTGGAAGAAGCCGAGCTGGCCGAACATCGGGCCGACGCCGCCCATCTGCCACATCACCCACTGGATCGTCTCATAACGTTCGGCAGGATCGGCCGAAAGAAACTGCCCGCTCTTGTCGGCGAGATAGATCAGGATCGCGCCCGATTCGAACAGCGCGAGCGGCTTTCCGCCCGGGCCTTGCGGATCGTAGATCGCCGGGATCTTGCCATTGGGATTGAGTGCGAGGAAGGCCGGATCATGGCTCTCGTTCGCCATGATGTCGATCCGGTGCGGTTCATAAGCAAGGCCGGTTTCCTCGAGCATGATGCCCGCCTTCACCCCGTTCGGCGTCGGTGCGGAGAAAAGCTGGATCCGGTCGGGGTGCTGCGCCGGCCAGCGCGCGAAGATCGGATGGTCGATGCTCATACGCTTTGCTCGCGCTTGGCTTGCTGATGATGGCGGATCACTTCGTTGATGATGAAGCGCAGGAATTTCTCGGTGAAATCGGGGTCGAGGTCGGCATCGCGGGCCAGCTCACGCAGCCGTTCGATCTGCCGCTCCTCGCGGCCGGGGTCGGCGGGGGGCAGGCCTTCGCGCGCCTTGAGCTCGCCGACCGCCTTGGTCACCTTGAACCGTTCGGCGAGCATATAGACGAGCGCCGCGTCGATATTGTCGATGCTCTGGCGATATCGGCTCAGTTGGTCGTCCATGGGTGCGCGATTCCTCTCTTCTCCGGCACGCTTGGCACCGTGCGGGGCTTCAAAGCAAGCCGAAAGTCGTTGCAAAATCGTGGGCACGGCGCCAAGGCTCGCCGCGTTATGACTGCGGAAATCCATCAGCTCCACGGCGACCGGCCGCCCTCGCTCGACCCGATGATGGCGCTCGTCGCCGCCGACATGAACGAGGTGAATTCGGTCATTCTCGACCGCATGCAGTCCGAAGTGCCGCTGATCCCCGAACTTGCGGGTCATTTGATCGCTGGCGGTGGCAAGCGCATGCGGCCGATGCTGACGCTCGCGTGCGGCAAGCTGCTCGACTATCCCGGGCGCCGCCACTGCAAGCTCGCCGCCGCGGTCGAGTTCATCCACACCGCGACCTTGCTCCACGACGATGTCGTCGACAAATCGGACCTGCGCCGCGGGCGCAAGACCGCGAACCTCATCTGGGGAAACAGCGCCTCGGTGCTCGTCGGCGATTTCCTGTTCAGCCGCGCGTTCGAGGTGATGGTCGAGGACGGCTCGCTGAAGGTGCTCAAGATCCTCAGCCGCGCTTCGGCCGTGATCGCCGAGGGCGAGGTCAACCAGCTCTCGGCGCAGCGCCGGATCGAGACGAGCGAGGACCAGTATCTCGCGATCATCAACGCCAAGACCGCCGAGCTGTTCGCCGCGGCGTGCAAGATCGCCGCGGTCGTCGCCGAGCGTGACGAGGCGACCGAAGCCGCGCTCGACGCCTATGGCCGCAACCTCGGCATCGCGTTCCAGCTCGTCGACGATGCGATCGACTATGTTTCGGACGCCGAAACGATGGGCAAGGGCGTCGGCGACGATTTTCGCGACGGCAAGGTCACGCTGCCCGTTATCCTCGCCTATGCACGCGGCAGCGCCGAGGAGCGCGAGTTTTGGAAGCTCGCGATCACGGGGCACCGCACGTCGGACGAAGATCTTGGCTACGCGACGAGCCTGCTCCACAAGCACGACACGATCGCCGACACGCTCGCGCGCGCGCGCCATTACGGCCAGCGCGCGGTCGATGCGATCGGGGGTTTCAGCGCCAGCCAGGCGAAGTCGGCGCTGACCGAAGCGGTCGCCTTCGCCGTCGCGCGCGCCTATTGACGCTCCACTTTTGAGGGAAGATCGGCGACGCCATCCTTTCGTCACCCCGGATCAAGTCCGGGGTGACGAGGATAATAGATCGGCTTTCCAGCATATCGGGAACGACATATGGCGATGATGGGTCCAGCAGCCGAAAACCCCGACGCCTATATCGCTGCACTGTCGGGCTGGCAGCGCGAACGCTGCGAAATGATGCGCGCGGCGATCCGGCGCGCGGCGCCCTTCGAAGAGACGATCAAATGGACCAACCTCGTCTTCATGGCGAATGGTCCGTGCATCCTGATCCGCGCCGAGGAGCATCGCGTGCTGCTTGGCTTCTGGCGGGGCAAAAGGCTGCGCGACCTCGATCCGCGCATCAAGGCGAGCGGCAAATATGAATTGGGCAATCTGGTGATGACCGAAGCGACTGAGGTCACCGCCGATGCGGTGTCGCGCCTCGCCGCCGACGCTTTTCGCCTCAATACCGAATTGGGCAACCCCGCGGCGCGAACATGATGCAGGTGCTGCCGATCGATGTCGTGCTGCCCGATATCATGGCGGCGCTGGTGCTGAAACCCAACGCCGTTGTCGTTGCGCCGCCGGGCGCGGGCAAGACGACGCGCGTCGCCCCCGCGATTCTCGACCAGCCGTGGTGCAAGGGCGCGGTGTGGCTGCTCTCGCCGCGCCGGCTCGCGGCGCGCGGCGCGGCCGAGCGGATCGCCGAGGAGATGGGCGAAGCGGTTGGCGGGCGCGTCGGCTATGCCACACGCCTCGATAGCAAGCAGTCGGCGGCGACGCGGCTGCTCGTGATGACGCCGGGCCTGTTCCGCAACCGAATCCTCGCCGATCCCGAGCTTCATGGCGTGTCGGCGGTGCTGTTCGACGAGGTTCACGAACGCAGTCTCGACGGCGATTTCGCGCTCGCGCTGGCGATCGACGCGCAGCAGGGGCTGCGCGACGACCTCCGCCTTGTCGCGATGTCGGCGACGCTCGACGGCGTGCGCTTCGGCGCTTTGCTCGGTAGTGCGCCGGTGGTGAAGAGCGAGGGCAAGATTTGGCCGCTCGACCTCCGCCATATCGGTCGCCGCGCCGAGGACCGGCTCGAGGCGTCGGTGCTCGGCGCGGTGCGGCAGGCCATGGCCGACGAGGCCGACGGCGACATCCTCGCCTTCCTGCCGGGTGCGGCCGACATCGAACGCGCCGCGACCGCGGTCGAAGAGGCGCGGCTGCCGCTCGCGGTCCACCGCCTGCACGGCCAGATCGACCCGGCGCTGCAACGTAAGGCGCTCGTCCGCGACCCGGATGGGCGGCGCAAGCTGATCCTCGCGACGAGCATCGCCGAAACCAGCCTGACGATCGATAGCGTACGCATCGTCATCGACGCCGGGCTCTCGCGCCGTCCGCGCTTTGACAAGGCCGCGGGCATTGCGCGCCTTGTCACCGAGCGCGCGAGCCAGGCGTCGGCAACCCAGCGCGCCGGGCGTGCGGCGCGGCAAGGGCCGGGCGTTGCGTACCGATTGTGGGAGGCCGCGGCGACCGCGGGCATGCCGCCGTTCGATCCGCCCGAAATCCACGAGAATGACCTGATGCCCGTCGTGCTCGATTGCGCAAGCTGGGGCATCATCGATCCGCGCCAATTGGGCTGGCTCGACCCGCCGTCGCCCGCCGCGATTTCGGAAGCGAAGGCGCGGCTTCAGGCGATCGGCGCGCTCGCCGACGACGGCCGCATCACCGGGCATGGCAAGGCGCTTGCCGCGATCCCGCTGCCGGTACCGCTCGCGCATATGCTGCTCGATGCGGCGCGGGCGGGGGAGGCCGAGCTGGCGGGGCGGCTCGCGGTGCTGCTGACCGAGCCGGGGCTCGGCGGGCGCGGCGTCGATGTCGAGGCGCGGCTCGGGCGCTGGCGGGGGCAGCGCAACGAGCGCAGCGAGGGCGCGTGGAGGCTCGCACGGCGGCTGGCGACGATCGGGGAGAAGCTGGCGGCCGAGGCGGGCGATGTCGAACCGCGCTCGATCGGCGGCTGGATCGCGACCGCCTGGCCCGACCGCGTCGCGCGGCAGCGGGCAGGGCAGCGCGGCGAATATCTGAGCGTCGGCGGCCGCGCCTATCGCATTGACGCAGTCGATCCGCTCGCGGGTAGCGAGTGGCTCGCGATCGCCGATGCGCAAGGCCATGCCGCGGGCGTGCGCATCCTCGCCGCGGCGCCGATCGACCAGGCCGAGATCGAAGAGTTGTTCGCCAACCGTATCGTCGCGCATTCGGCGAGCAGCTACGACAGCGCGAACGATCGCGTCGACCATCGCCGCGAACGGCGCCTCGGCGCGATCGCGCTGACGAGCGGTCAGGCGGGGCGCAGCGAAAATGCCGGGGACGATATCGCGGTGCGGATGGCGGCGGTGCGCAGCAAGGGGCTGGGGCTGATCGGCTGGGGGTCGGCGGCGCAGGCGTTGCGCCAGCGCGCCTCCTATGCGGGGATCGATGCGCTATCGACCGGCGCGCTCGCCGACAGTCTCGAACTCTGGCTCGAGCCGTTGCTTGCGGGGTGCCGCGGCCTTCGCGACATCGGCGACCGCAAGCTGACCGATGCACTGATGGCAACGCTCGACTGGCCGGCGCGCCAGCTGCTCGAGAAGCATGCGCCCGCCGATTATGCGACGCCCGTCGGCAGCCGGCATCCGATCGACTATGGCGCCGACGGCGGGCCGACGGTCTGCGTGCGCGTGCAGGAATTGTTCGGGCTCGCGCGTCATCCGACGATCGGCGACCCGCCGGTGCCGCTGGTGCTCGCGCTGACCTCGCCCGCGCACCGGCCGATCCAGACGACGCGCGACCTCGTCTCCTTCTGGAGCGGCAGCTGGCACGATGTGGCGCGCGAGATGCGCGGGCGCTATCCCAAGCACAATTGGCCCGACGATCCGGCGAACGCGCGGCCAAGCCTGATGACCAAAGCGGCGCAGGCGCGGCGCGATGCGCAATAGACCTCTTTTCGTAGGGCTGGGTTGGCGCTAAGGCGGCGGAACAGGCACCAGTTACAGGACACCCCGATGAAAGCGCGTATCTTCCAGAAGCCCAAGAATGCGATGCAGTCGGGGCGTGCCGGGACGCAGCGCTGGATGCTGGAATTTGCCCCCGCCGAGGCGCGCAAGGCCGATCCGCTGATGGGCTGGGCGGGTAGCGGCGACACGCAGCGCCAGCTGCGCCTGGGTTTCGCGAGCCGCGAAGAAGCGGTGGCTTACGCGGAGCGTAACGGCATCGAGGTCGAAGTGACCGCGCCCCCTGTGCGTACGCTCAAGATTCAGGCTTACGCCGACAATTTCCGGTAATCATGTCATCCCAGCGAAAGCTGGGATCGCGGGCGCCATGCCTGGGCGATAGCGGCCCCAGCTTTCGCTGGGGCGACGTTTTTTTCAGGCTTCGGCGTCCGGCTGCAACAATTTGTGCAGGTGGACGACGACATATTTCATTTCGGCATCGTCGACGGTGCGCTGCGCGGCGCTGCGCCACGCCTTTTCGGCCGACTTGTAATCGGGATAGAGGCCGACGACGTCGAGATTGTGCAGGTCGACGAAGTCGAGACCCTGCGGATCGGCGACGCGGCCGCCGAACACGAGATGCAATTTGCTCATGGCTGCTTTCCTTGCGGGCTAGCGCTGGGGAGGGGAGAAGCCGCGCCCCCTACCAGCGCTTTGCCCTTACGGCAAGTGCGGCTCAATCCTCGCCCTTGCGGCCTTTCGGCAGCAGCGAGCCGAGCAGCGCGCCGATCGCGACCGCGCCCGCGACCAAGGCCAGCGGCTGCTTCTCGGCCGCATCCTTCAGCTTGCTGTTCGCGCGCTTCGCCTGCGCCTTGCCCTTTTCATAGACTTCGCCCGCCGCCTCGCGGGCGACGCCGGCCTGTTCGCTCGCCTTGGCTGCGAGGTCTTCGGTCGCGGCGCGGGCGCGGCCATAGCCGTCCTGGATGCGCGCCTTTGCCGCCTCGGCGGTCAGCCGAGCATTTTCGGCGGTTTTCTCCGCAAGTTCACTCGCTTTTGCACGCGTCTCGCGGGCGGTTTCACCGAATGGCTTCATCATCTTCCTCCAATATTTCGATGTCATCCTCGTCCGCCGGTTCATCGGCGGAACGAAAATGATCGGCGACGTCGGTCGCCAGGTCCTGAATCTTTTGCATCAGGCGGGGCGCATGTTCCTTGATCGGTTCGCGTAGCAACCAAGCGAGGCCGGCTGCCGCTGCGATCGCGATCGGCAGCTTGTTGTCGCGAAACTGCTGCTGCACGGCATGCGCGGTGTCGTCGACGGCCTCGCCAATCCGGTACTTGCCGCGATCGACGAGCGCACTGGGCCTCAGCGCCGCGCGCGCTACGTCGAGCCGGCGGTGCAGTTCGCCCCGCTGGAGCATCGAGCGGCGCGCGGCGGCGATTAGGCGATTACGCGTCCGAGGCATCGTCGATCCCCTCGTTCGTCAGGTCGCGGCGGAGCGCGGTACGGATGTCGCCATAGCTGAGCTGCGCGCGCCATCCGGCAAAGCCCGCGATGGCGAGCAGCACCGCGACGACGATCAGTGTCGCAACGAATGGCCCGACATGCGGCGCGAGCGCGAGGATCGCCCCGAACGCAAGTGCAAGCATTGCGATGCCCAAGGCAGTTGCCGCGACCGCGCCCCACGCCGCGGTCCATGACGCGCCGTGTAGTGCCAGTTCGCTGCGGGCCTCAAGCAGCGCCAGTTCCGCCCGTGCCGTCGCCGAGAGATTGTCGACGACATCGCCGACAATCGTTTCGAGCGGAACGGGCGGCGGCGTGACCGGACGTCCGTCGGGCGCATAACCATGACTTATGCCGTCAAAGCTGCGCGCGTTGGGCGCCGGCGGGGTATTCGGATCGGAAGATGCCAATGCCCTGTCAATCGTTCGAGCTGCCCTTGAGCATCCGGGCGAGCACGAAGCCGATCACCGTGGCGGCACCGACGGCGATCGCCGGGTTCTTCTTGACCATGTCGCGCGTCGAGGCGGCGAGCTCGTCGAGATCCTTCTTGTCGAGCGTCGTGGCAAGGCCGGCAACGGTCGTCGCGGCCGAGCGGGCATAGTCGCCATATTGTTTGCCGAACTTGGTGTCGACGGTGCCGGCGCTGTCTTCGAGCAGCTTGGCGAGGCTGCCGACGGCTTCGGCGGCCTTGTCCTTGCCCTTGTTTGCGGCGTCGCGGGCCTTGGTCGAAGCCTGATTCTTCAGCGTCGTCGCTTCCTGCTTCAGCGAGGCGGCTTTCTTTGACGCTTCGGATTTGATGGTGTCGCGCGTCGCGGCGATCTGGTCGCGGATCGGGTGATCCTTGGCGTTCGCCTTTTTGGCGGCGGGCTTGCGTGCCGGCGCCGCCTTGGTGGCGGCGGCCTTCACGGGCGCCTTGGGACGGGGAGCGGCAACTTTCTTCGTCGCGGGAGTAGCGGCTTTGGCCATCGGCTTTGTCCTCTTCTTCTTATACGGGCGCCGCATCAGCGGGCGTCCCCTTTTGGTCCTGCCTCAATATATAGCAAGGCGGACCGAATGGTTCCATCCCTCCGCAAAATTCCTATGCAGCGGTTGCACTAAGGTCACCCTGCCGATAACAGGCGGGCGCCTTTCCCTACGCCCTGTCGACAGGGCATCAGCAGGACAAAATCCATGACCGCCATCATCGACATCCACGGCCGCGAAATCCTCGACAGCCGCGGCAACCCGACCGTTGAAGTCGATGTCCTGCTCGAAGACGGCAGCTTCGGCCGCGCGGCGGTGCCCTCGGGCGCCTCGACCGGCGCGCACGAAGCCGTCGAACTGCGCGATGGCGACAAGAGCCGTTATCTCGGCAAGGGTGTGATCAAGGCGGTTGCCGCGGTGAACGGCGATATCGCCGAGGCGCTGATCGGCCTCGATGCCGAGGACCAGCGCGAACTCGACCAGGCGATGATCGACCTCGACGGCACGCCGAACAAGAGCCGCCTCGGCGCCAATGCGATCCTCGGCGTCAGCCTCGCCGCCGCGAAGGCCGCGGCCGACGCACGCGGCCTGCCGCTCTATCGCTATGTCGGCGGCGTTTCGGCGCGCACGCTCCCCGTTCCGATGATGAACATCATCAACGGCGGCGAGCATGCTGACAATCCGATCGACGTGCAGGAATTCATGATCATGCCCGTCGGCGCCGGCAGCATCGCCGAAGCCGTGCGCTGGGGCAGCGAGATTTTCCACACACTGAAAAAGGGGCTGTCGGCCAAGGGCCTCGCGACCGCGGTCGGCGACGAAGGCGGCTTCGCCCCGAACCTCGCCTCGACGCGCGCCGCGCTCGACTTCATCGCGGCATCGGTCGATCAGGCGGGCTTCAAGCTCGGCACCGACGTCGTCCTCGCGCTCGATTGCGCCGCGACCGAATTCTTCAAGAACGGCAAATATGAGATCAGCGGCGAGGGGCTTTCGCTCAGCCCCGAGCAGATGGCCGAATATCTCGCCGCGCTCGTGAACGACTATCCGATCAAGTCGATCGAAGACGGCATGAGCGAAGATGATTTTGTGGGCTGGAAGGCGCTCACTGATCTGGTCGGCGACAAGTGCCAGCTCGTCGGCGACGATCTGTTCGTGACCAATCCGCTGCGGCTGGAGCAGGGGATCAAGGACGGGCTCGCCAACTCGCTGCTCGTCAAGGTCAACCAGATCGGCACGCTGTCGGAAACGCTCGACGCGGTCGATATGGCGCACCGCGCGCGCTACACCGCGGTCATGTCGCATCGCTCGGGCGAAACCGAGGATTCGACGATCGCCGACCTCGCGGTCGCGACCAACTGCGGCCAGATCAAGACCGGCAGCCTCGCGCGTTCGGACCGGCTTGCCAAGTACAACCAGCTGATCCGCATCGAGGAAGAGCTGGGCGACATGGCGCGTTATCCGGGGGCTTCGATTTTCGGGTGAGCGAGCGAAGCGTGCCGGTTCCGTTGGCTCGGCGTTGAGGCGTCAACGCGGATAATCGAGGGTAAGCGGGCTTCCCGGGCGCAACAAATATAAGCCGTCATTCCCGATTTTGACGCGGAAGGTGTCATCGTCTTCCGCTTCGAACAATCCCCCGGCGCCGAGCGGCTTGAGTTGCCGCGGCTCGCGGTCGGGCCGGATCAGCCATAAGGCCGAACCGCGAAGTTCGATCTTCGCGGCGCCATATTGGCCCGCGAAGGCCGAGAGTTCGGTCGGGGTCGGCGCATAACCGGTGCGCTGCGCCGCCAGCCGGTCGCGTGCCCAGACAAGAAAATCCTTTTCGATCCCGGCGGGCGTGACCGGCAGCAGCCGGGCGAGGGCGAGGTCGTAGGCGGTTTCCAGCGCCTCAGGCGCCGGAACCTCGACGGTCGGGGAAACGCCCGTGCCTTCCCAGTCGCGCTTGCCGATGGGATCCTGCGTATATCCGAGCGGCACCGAGAGTCGGAAGAATGGCGGCACCGCGGTATCGTCCGAAAAATGGGCCGCACCCTCGGTGCGTTCGCCCACCAGTTCGCCGAGTTTGAATTGCCCGATCGTATAAGCAAATGCTTCGGCGGCAGAGCGCGAGCGATGGTTGATCAGCACATATAGGGGAATGCCGGTTAGTCGCCCGCTCGGAAGGTTGAGCTGCGATCGGACCTGTACGTCGGCGCTGCCGGGGGTAATCAGGGTGGTCATCAGCGTATCGGGGGCGAAGAAATGGCTCCGCAGATAGTCGAGCGCGTTGGTGTCGCCCCCCTGATTGCTGCGCAGGTCGATGATGATCGCTCGCCCGCCTTTCAAGAAGCGCATCGCGTCGTCATAAGCCCGCGCTGTCTCGGCTTCGTTCCAGAAGAAGCCGACGATCTTCAGATACCGTATATTGCCCGGCAAAAGCCGTGTTTCGACCAGTCCGTGATTGAAGTCGCGCGCATGCTGCGCTTCGAAGGCATTGGATGCCGCGATCGCGGCCTGATCCGGCGGGGCCGTCGCCGCGCGATACCATTCGGGCTCGAACCGTAAATAGAGGTGCGTGTCGTTTGCGACCGTCTGCATGTCCGCGGTAATCAGCGCCGCAAACCGCGTCGGATCGTCGGTCCGATAGCGCGCCTTCGACGAATCGAGCCGTGCCAATATCGCGGGAACGCGTTCGGGATCGATATAGGCCCGGGTTAGCCGGGCCTTGATGGCTTGCAGCGCCGCGTCGCGCGTTGCGGTGGTCAGGATGGGTGCCGTTACCGGTGCCTCTGCTACCGGTTCGGCCGCCGCGACCGGGGAAAAGCACAGGCCCGGGACGAGCATCATTGCTAAAATCATGGGGCGACCGTGCATATCAATCACTTTCCCGGTTGGTCGTTGGTGGCAAACCGCGCTATCCCAATTATCCAGTGGTCGGCTTTAGTATGAGCAATATATTGCGCAGTCAACGTCATGTATCGGATAGGTCCGATGTGCTTGCCAATGTTGGGAAAAACCTGCGCAGATTGCGCGATGAAAGGGATTTGAGCCAAACCGCCTTGGCCCAGATGTCGGGACTCAGCCGGCGAATGATTTCCGCCATCGAGGGCGGAGAGACGAACGTCAGCCTGTCGAGCATCGATCGACTGGCCGCAGCGATGTCGGTCACGTTTTCCGAGATTGTTCGGCCGCCAGATGCTGCCGATGGCAGGCGGGTGAACAGCCTTGCGTGGCAGGGGAAGGCCGCGGGCAGCGAGGCCAGGTTGCTGGGAACCGCCCCGTCGACGAAGGAGACCGAATTGTGGCTGTGGTCGCTTGGTCCCGGCGACAGCTATCGGTCGGAAGCGCATTCGGAGATAGGCCACGAGATGATTTTTGTTGTCGACGGCCTATTGATAATTGAATTCGGCAATGACGAGTTTCATGTTGCTGGCGGCGATTTCAAGATATTCTCAAGCGCTTCCTCCTGCACCTTCATCAACAGACAGCCGACGCCCGTTCGTTTCGTCCGATGCGTGGTCCTCTAGCACCGTCGCGTCGGCCATGGTCCCGCTGATGGTTTTTGAAATGGAAAACGGTGCAAAACCCGCACCTGGCGCCTTGACGCCGCGAATCAACTCTGATTCAAGGGCCGGAATGACGCAGCGCCACAAATTCCGCAAATCGATGCACCGGGCCGCCGGTCCCGCCATCGCGGTGATGGTGGTGCTGGCGATGATCGGCTACATCATTTTCGGTCCGACCGGCCTGTACGCCTGGGGCGATTACGGCCAGTCGGTCGAAAAGCAGCGCGTGATCCTGAGCGAGCTGACGAAAAAGCAGACCGAGCTGCAGAACCGCGTCAACCTGCTTGACCGGCGCCGCGTCGATCCCGATCTGGCCGAGGAATATGTCCGCGAAAAGCTCGGCGCCTATCACCCCGACGAGGTGATCATTCCGATGGAACCCGACGCGAAGCGCTAAGCCTGTCATCTGCTTTCCCGTCATCCCGGCGAAGGCGGGGATCCCGCTTCCTTTTTTGCGGGCACAGCATCGGCCTCCCTCTTGGTTCGGAAAAGCGGGATTCCCGCCTTCGCGGGAATGACGAGGATGGGGCGTAAGCGCGTCTCTTGCTGCATACGTAAGTTGGCATCGCGCCCGCCCATGGTGGGCGTTGCCAAGTGGCGCGCGGCTCTCCTATAGGGAGCGCTTGCCGTAACGGCTAACTGCAAAGGAACCCGCCTTGGCCAAAGCACCCGCGCGCACCTCCCCCGCGCCAAAAAAGACTGCATCCACCCCGGCCGCCGCGAGCAACCGCGAGCAACCGCGCGATCCCGTTCCCTATGACGCGACGCCCGAAGAGCTGGAAAAATTCTATCGCGAGATGCTGCTCATCCGCCGCTTCGAAGAGAAGGCGGGGCAGCTTTACGGCCTCGGCCTGATCGGCGGTTTCTGTCACCTCTATATCGGGCAGGAAGCCGTGGCGGTCGGCCTGCAGTCGGCGCTCGACGGCGACAAGGACAGCGTGATCACCGGCTATCGCGACCATGGCCATATGCTCGCCTACGGCATCGACCCCAAGGTCATCATGGCCGAGCTGACGGGACGCCAGGCCGGTATCTCGAAGGGCAAGGGCGGCTCGATGCACATGTTCAGCGTCGAGCATAAATTCTATGGCGGCCACGGCATCGTCGGCGCGCAGGTGTCGCTCGGCACCGGGCTCGCGTTCGCGCACAAATATCGCGGCGACGGCGGGGTGGCGATGGCCTATTTCGGCGACGGCGCGTCGAACCAGGGCCAGGTCTACGAAAGCTTCAACATGGCCGAGCTGTGGAAGCTGCCGATCATCTTCGTGATCGAGAATAACCAATATGCGATGGGCACCTCGGTCAATCGCTCGTCTGCCGAGGACCAGCTTTATCGTCGCGGCGAAAGCTTCCGTATTCCCGGCATGCAGGTTGACGGCATGGACGTGCTCGCGGTGCGCGGCGCGGCAGAGACGGCGCTTGAATGGGTGCGCGCGGGCAAGGGGCCGGTGCTGATGGAGCTCAAGACCTATCGCTATCGCGGTCACTCGATGTCCGACCCCGCCAAATATCGCAGCCGCGAGGAAGTGCAGGCGGTGCGCGACAAGAGCGATTCGATCGAACATCTGAAAAAGCTGATGCCCGATGCGGGCATCACCGAAGACAAGTTCAAGGAAATCGACAAGGAAATCCGCGCGATCGTGGCCGAGTCCGCCGACTTTGCGGAAAGCGCGCCCGAACCCGAACTTCATGAACTGTATACCGACGTGCTGGTGGAGCAATATTGAGATGGCCATCGAATTGAAAATGCCGGCACTGTCGCCGACGATGGAAGAAGGCACGCTCGCCAAGTGGCTCGTCAAGGAAGGCGACGCGGTGAAGTCGGGCGACATTCTCGCCGAGATCGAAACCGACAAGGCGACGATGGAATTCGAAGCGATCGACGAAGGCACGATCGGGCAGATCCTCGTGGCCGAGGGCACCGACAATGTGAAGGTCGGCACCGTGATCGCGACGATCACGGGCGAGGGCGAGGAAGCGGCCGCACCGGCGCCGGCACCGGCCGCCGCACCTGCCAAAGACGTCGCCCCAGCCGAAGCTGGGGCCGCTGTCGCCAGCGCTCCCACGCCCGCGGTCCCAGCTTCCGCTGGGACGACGGAGAAGGCGGCACCCGCCGAACGCGCATCGGACCCCGCGATCCCTGAAGGCACCGCGATGGTTCGCCTGACGGTCCGCGAAGCTTTGCGCGACGCGATGGCCGAGGAAATGCGGAAGGACGACCGCGTCTTCGTGATGGGCGAGGAAGTCGCCGAGTATCAGGGTGCTTACAAGGTCACGCAGGGGCTGCTCGAGGAGTTCGGCGCGGAGCGCGTCGTCGACACCCCGATCACCGAATATGGCTTCGCCGGTCTCGGCGCGGGCGCCGCGATGGGCGGGCTGCGTCCGATCATCGAGTTTATGACCTTCAACTTCGCGATGCAGGCGATCGACCACATCATCAACTCGGCGGCGAAGACCAACTATATGTCGGGCGGCCAGATGCGTTGCCCGATCGTGTTCCGCGGCCCGAACGGCGCCGCGGCGCGCGTCGGCGCGCAGCACAGCCAGAATTTCGCGCCCTGGTATGCCAGCGTCCCCGGCCTGATCGTGATCGCGCCTTATGACGCCGCCGATGCCAAGGGGCTGCTGAAGGCCGCGATCCGCACCGAAGACCCCGTCGTCTTCCTCGAAAACGAACTGCTCTATGGCCGCAGCTTCGACGTGCCTGAGGTCGACGATTTCGTCCTGCCGATCGGCAAGGCGCGGATCATGCGGCAGGGCAGCGACGTCACCATCGTCAGCTATTCGATCGGCGTCGGGCTCGCGCTCGAAGCCGCCGACGAGCTGGCGGGCGAGGGCATCGACGCCGAGGTCATTGATCTCCGCACCATCCGTCCGCTCGACACCGCGACCGTGCTCGCGAGCCTCAAGAAGACGAACCATCTTGTCATCGTCGAGGAAGGCTGGCCGGTCTGCTCGATCGCCAGCGAACTCGCGATGGTCGCGATGGAGCATGGCTTCGACGACCTCGATGCGCCGGTGATGCGCGTGTGCAACGAGGATGTGCCGCTGCCCTATGCGCATAATCTCGAAAAGGCCGCGCTGATCGATACGCCGCGCGTCGTGGCAGCCGTGAAGGCGGTCCGCAATCGCGCCTGACGACCAAGAGACGGCTTTCTATCCCGATATGCGCGATCCGCGCGTGCTGGTCTCCGTACCGCACGCGCGGCGCGCAGCGTTGTCGGCGCTTTGGGGATTGGCCGCGCGGCTGACCAAGCTGTTGCTCGATGCGCGCGAGCCGCTGATCGGGCAGATCAAGCTCGCCTGGTGGCGCGACATGGCGGCGATGATCGCGCGCGATCCGGGCGCCTTGCCGAAGGGCGAGCCGCTGCTCGCCGAACTTCAGGAAACATGGGCGGGGCAGGGCGGCCTCGACGCGCTCGTCGACGCCGCCGAAGCGATGTTGCTCGCCGAGAGCGACGGCGATCGGCGCGCGGCCTCCGAAAGCTTTGGCGGACAGCTTTTCGCGCTGTCCGGCGGCGGCGAAGCTGGCGGACGGCGCTGGGGTTTGGTCTGGGGCGCGGGCGTCGAGGAAGGCGAGGCCGAAGCCCGCGATTTGCTCGATCAGGCGAAGGCGCTGGATGCGCCGTCGCGCAGGGTTTTTGGCCGAAACCGGCCGCTTCTGATGCTCGACCGCTGGGCCGGCATGATCGCGAGCCACGATGGCGAGCGGCATTTGCGTAGCGAGGGAATGCTGCTGCTGCGCCTCGGCCTGTTCGGCCGCTGACGATAAAAATGCGCCGGGGGTGGAAATGCCGCGCCCGAACATCTATCTTGTGCGGTACAAAATAGGGTCGCAGGGGACATTATATGTTCAACGGGCTGGTCGCCTATCTCGATTCGATCAAGGCGCGCGATCCGGCGCCGCGGTCGCGTTGGGAAATTCTACTCTATCCGGGTCTTGTGGCGGTCGGAATGCACCGCATCGCGCATTGGCTGTTCGAGGCGCGGCTGTTCTTCCTCGCGCGCTTCGTCAATCACCTGTCGCGCTTCCTGACGGCGGTCGACATCCATCCGGGGGCGACGATCGGCCGCCACCTGTTCATCGATCATGGCTTTGGCGTCGTGATCGGCGAGACCGCCGAGATCGGCGATAATGTATCCATCTATCAGGGCGTGACGCTGGGCGGCACCGACCCCGCGAACGGCATCGGCGGCAAGCGCCATCCGACGCTCGCCGATGACGTGATCGTCGGCTCAGGCGCACAGATTCTTGGCCCCGTCACCGTCAACGCGCGCGCGCGCATCGGCGCGAATGCCGTCGTGACCAAGGACGTGCCCGAAGGCGCGGTGATGGTCGGCATTCCCGCGCGCTCGACCCTGCTCGACGCGACCGAATATGCCCGCGAGTTCGTGCCTTATGGCACGTCGTGCAGCGAGAATTTCGACCCCGCGACGCAGAAGGTCGAATTGCTGCAATGCCAGCTCGACCTGATGCAGAAGCAGCTGAAGGCGTTGCTCGACGAACGCGAGCTCGCGGCCGAGGATGAAGCGCCGCGGCGCAAAGGGAGCCGGACCGGCGCCTGATGGGAACGGTCACGCCTCTGTCGTTCGGAAATAGGACGACGCCGCAGCAGACCGGATTCGAGCGTCCCGAACTCATGCGTATCCTCGACCTCTACGGCCGGATGGTCGCGGCGGGTCACTGGCGCGATTATGCGATGGATTTCCACCGCGACGCCGCGATCTTCTCGGCCTTTCGCCGCGCCGCCGAACGCCCCGAATATTGTATAGAAAAACGCCCCGCCTTGCGGAGCCGGCAGGGCATGTGGGCCCTTGTCTCCGAAGCCGGGGCGATTTTGAAGCGCGGGGACGAGCTGTCGAACGTGCTCGCCCCCGTCGAACGCAAGCTTATGAAGCTGGTTGGAGACTGACCGGACGGATCGTCGCGGGCAGCTGGTTCGCGAGATTGTCGGGCAGGAAGCCGACCACCACCGCCCGCGCATTCTGCCAGAAGGCCGAGAGCAGCAGCAACGCCGAACCGATCACGAACGCCGTCAGCGCGACATTGAGTTCGACCGCACCGAAGGTGTTGAACAGCTGCGTCATCGCGAACAGCACATAGGCGAGGGCGGAGACGAGCAGGGCGCGGCGGTCGATCGCGAGCGCGATCAGGCCGAACAGGATATAGACGCCGATCACCATCACCGCCGCGGCGCTGCCGATGTCGTCGCCGCGCGTGACGCCGAGCAGGTGGAAGATCGGATGCGCGATCATCGGCGCGGCGAGCAGGTGGAGCCAGAAGGCGACATCGCTGCGGCGTGTCTGACGTACGCGGTCGCTGCGGTCCCACCACATGGCGAGCGCGAAGACGCCGAGCCCGGCGATCAGCACGAGCACCATCGGCAGCGTGCCGTCGGGGCTGGGCATTCCGGTGATCGCGAGCACGAGCGCGACCGCGGTCGCGGCGAGCGCGGCGGTCCCGGCGGCGACGGTGATCGGCACCATGAAACGCTTCCAGTGCGCCCATGTCGCACCGGCGGTCACGAGCGCCATCGCACCGATGAGGATCGCGCCGGTGGTTTCGCCGGGATCGCTCCCGAAGATCGCCTCGCCATGCTCGACGAGGACACCGACCATCGTCGCAAAGACGCCGCCGGCAAAGGCGAGGACGAGGACGATGCTGGGCAGCGCCATCCGGCGTTTGCGGGTGAAATATTCGGCGAGGAACCATGCCGAGCCGGCGACGAAGGCGCCGCCGAGCGCGGTATGGATCGAGGCGCCGATCCAGCCGACCGCGACGAGCAGGATCACCGCCGCGATGCTGACGAAAATATCGTTGAAGCCGGTGATAAGGCGGAATGATTCCTCATCCGCTCCGGGGGCGGCGCGCACCGATGCGATATGCGACCGGAAAGCCAGCGCGGCCTCCGGCGTCAGTACCTTTGCATCGACCGCAGCTTGCAGGTCGGTTTCACTATACATCGGGGTCGTCCTTCTGTCCGATCCCCTTGCCCCGCGATGGTTATGGCATGAGCGTGTTAGTGTGTCAATACAGCGTGGCGGTAGTGAAAGCCGATCCTCCCCGTGCCGCAGGTATGGGGAGGGGGACCGCTCGCGTAGCGAGTGGTGGAGGGGCCGCGACCTTGCGCCATAAGCCCCTCCGTCAGCGCTTCGCGCTGCCACCTCCCCATCGCTCCGCGACAGGGAGGAAAGATCAGCTTCAGCCCAGCGCCATCAACGCTTTCATGACGTTCATCGACTGCTCGCTGCCCGACTGCGGGACGATTTCGCCATTGCGGTCGATGATCTTCTCCCACGCCGCGGCGACGCCCTCGGGGGTACGCTCGCCCTCGGGCAGCGCGACGCCGGGGGTCATCGTGACATAAGCGGCGTGGAACGCGCCCGCGCCCGCGCCGACGATCATGTTGGTCGGGGCGTCTTCGCTGACCAGATAGAGCGCCGCCGGAACGACATTCTCGGGCGTGAACTTCTCGAACAGTTCGGCGGGGAAGATGTCCTCGGTCATGCGCGTGCCGGCGACCGGGGCGATCGTGTTGCAGCGGATGTTATATTTCGCGCCTTCGAGGTGAAGCGTCTTGGTGAGGCCCGCGAGACCCAGCTTCGCCGCGCCATAATTGGCCTGGCCGAAATTGCCGTAGAGGCCCGTCGACGACGCGGTCATCAGGATGCGGCCGTACGCCTGTTCGCGCATCAGGTCCCAGCACGCCTTGGTGACGTTGGCGCTGCCGCTGACATGCACCTTCAGCACCAGGTCGAAATCGGCGGGCTCCATCTTGGCAAAGCTCTTGTCGCGCAGGATGCCGGCGTTGTTGATGAGGACATGGACACCGCCCCATTCTTCCTTCGCACGTGCGACCATTTCGACCATCTGGTCATATTCGGTGACGCTGCCGCCGTTCGACATCGCGGTGCCGCCCGCGGCGCGGATTTCCTCGACGACCTGCAGCGCGGCGTCCGAATGGCCGGTGCCGTCGCGCGATCCGCCGAGGTCGTTGACGACCACCTTTGCCCCGCGCCGCGCGAGTTCGAGCGCATAGGCGCGGCCAAGACCGCCGCCGGCGCCGGTGACAATAGCAACGCGGCCGTCAAATTTGATCGTCATGATGGTCTCCCGGATAGGGCGGCCTCCCCGAAGAAAGGTTGCCCGAAAAAACTGGAACGTCCTTAGCCGTTCGCTCCTTGCTGGCAAGAGGGAGAGAAAATGCCGGATGAAACAAAAATGTCACGCAAATGACGTGCATATGTCACGCAAGCGTCATAGCAGCGCCCCGAGCTTGTAACCTTTCGCAACGGAGCAAATCCCTCATGCGCCACGCCCTGACCGCCGCTCTGCTGGCGACGTCGATGTTCAGCCTGCCGACCGCCGCCCACGCTCAGGCGATGACCGCCGAGGAAGCGGCGCAGCTGCGCGCCGAGCTCGCGGCGCTGAAGTCGAAGGTGCAGACGCTCGAAACGCGGCTCGATACCGCGACCCCGCAGCCGGCGCCCGCACCGGCTCCGGTGCCGACGACCGCGCCGCCTTCGGTCACAGCGAAGCCCGCGACCGAGATCAGCTGGAAGGGCGCCCCCGAGATCAAGACCGCTGACGGCTGGAGCTTCAAGCCGCGCGGGCGCGTCCAGCTCGACGTCGCGGGCATCGACGCGCCGGCGGGCGTGACGGGCATCCGCGGCGGCACTGCGACCGAGTTCCGCCGTATCTACCTCGGCGTCGACGGCAAAATTCCGGGCGGCTTTTCGTACCGCGTCGAGGCGGACCTCGCGAACAGTGAGGTAGAACTGACCGATATTTACCTGGCCTATGGCACCGGGCCGCTGTCGATCACCGCGGGCCAGGTCAAGCCTTTCTGGTCGCTCGACGACATGACGAGCGATCTGTTCACCAGCTTCACCGAGCGCGCCGCCTTTATCCAAGCATTCGGTTTCGAACGCCGTGTCGGCCTGTCAGCGCAATATAAGGGCAAAGCGCTGCTGCTGCAGGGCGGGGTGTTCAGCGACAATGCCGCCGACCTCACCGACAGCAACCACAGCCTCAGCGTCGACGGCCGCGTCGTGTTCATGCCGAAGCTTGGCAACGCGCAGCTTCACCTTGCCGCATCGGCCCATTACCGCGACCCCAATGACCCCGCGGCGACGAACCGCTACCGCGCGCGTCCTTTCGTCCACACGACCGACGTGCGGCTGGTCGACACGGGGCTGATCGACATATCGAGCGAGCGCGGCCTCGGCCTCGAAGGCGCGGTGATCGCCGGGCCGTTCCACGCCGCGGGCGAAGCCTATTGGCAGAGCGTCAAGCGCAGCACCGCCGCCGCCGACCCGACCTTCTTCGGCGGCTATGCCGAAGTCGGCATGGTACTGACGGGCGGCGACGCGCGCGGGTACAGGGATGGCGCGTTCGACCGCCTCAAGCCGTCGAAGCCGATCACCGCCGGCGGGATCGGCGCGATCGAGGTCAATGCGCGCTACGACTATCTCGACCTCAACGACGCGGGCGTGCGCGGCGGGCAGCAAAAGACGGCGCTGATCGGGCTCGCCTGGGCGCCGATCGACTATGTCCGGATCACTGCCAACTACGGCAAAGTCTGGCTCGACGATGCGCGCGTCGCCACCGCGACGGGCGACCGCAGCTATTCGGCCGACACGTTCGGGCTGCGCACGCAGATCGATTTCTGATCTGATTGCGGCTTTTGGTAGTGAGCGGACGTTGTTGCTCACTCTTCTTTCGTCATCCCGGACTTGATCCAGGATCCATAGTCGCGCCGTCGTTATGGACCCCGGATCAAGTCCGGGGTGACGAAGAAGGGGAGGGTTGGTTCAAGCCGTTCTCAAATGCCGTTCGTGTCGAGCGAAGTCGAGACACCCATCGTAATGGCGCTGTCCCGAGGGGCATCTCGACTTCGCTCGATGCGAACGGGTTATGGGGATGGGGATCCGCTTCCGGTCGCTAGCGGACTTCCGGGGCTTCCGGTCGGAAAAGGAGCTTGCCGCGAAGTGCAGCAATCTCATCGGACCCGAAGGCATCCGTCGATTCCGGCGATCAGTGTGCGGTGCTGTTCGAAAAGCCGTTCATCACCACCACGCCGCATATGATCAGCGCCATGCCGACCATGGCGGGCGTATCGAGCTTCTGGCCCTGAAACACCCACGCGATCGCCGCGATCAGCACGATCCCGACGCCGGACCAGATCGCATAGGCGATTCCCGTGGGCAAGGTCCGGAGGGTCAGCGAGAGGAAATAGAAGGCCACAATATAGCCGCCGGCGGTAATCAGCGACGGGACGAGCTTCGTGAAGCCTTCCGATTGTTTCATGAAACTGGTCGCAACGACCTCTGCAACGATGGCGATGGCGAGGTAGATATATTGCATGGCGATGCTCCGTCGTCGGTAGCGGCGGGGCGGCAACTGCAATTCCGCGCCACCCGCCGTAAAAGGCTGGTCGACGCCGTGGCGGAGAAGAACCCGCTAAACGGGCGCAGGAGATACCAGCCTGCTACTCTATTCTCGGCACGCCGGACCTATCCGGCCTGACGGTGAGAATCAACCGGGCCGGCGCCGTCCGACGTCAGACGCTCTTGCCCGAATCGAGCGCATAACCCGCCGAGCGCACGGTGCGGATGATGTCGCTCGTGCCGGGCAGGTTGATCGCCTTGCGCAAACGCCGGATATGGACGTCGACGGTGCGCAGTTCGATATCGCTGTCCTGGCCCCACACGCTGTCGAGCAATTGCCCGCGCGAGAAGACGCGGCCCGGATGCTCCATGAAGTGGCGTAGCAGGCGGAATTCGGTCGGCCCCATCGCGACGATCTGGCTGTTCCGCACGACCTTGTGCGCCACCGAATCGAGTTCGATGTCGGCATATGTCAGCATCTCGCCAGCGAGCGCGGGGCGCAGGCGGCGAAGTACCGCCTGCACGCGCGCGACGAGTTCGCGCGGGCTGAACGGCTTGGTGACATAATCGTCGGCGCCGGTCTCCAGCCCGCGGATGCGGTCCTCTTCCTCGCCGCGCGCGGTGAGCATGATGATCGGCACATTCGCCGACTTCGGATTGCGGCGGAGGCGCCGGCAAACCTCGATGCCGGGCAGGCTCTCGATCATCCAGTCGAGCAGGACGATGTCGGGGACGCGTTCCTCGACGAGGACGAGCGCCTGCTCGCCGTCGGGGGTCTGGCGGACCGAAAAGCCCTCGCGCGCGAAATGCCAGACGATGAGTTCGGCGATCGCCTCGTCATCCTCGATGAGCAGCAGGTCGGGCTGCGGCATCAGCCTTGCTCCTGCTCCGCGGCGCCATCTTCGGGCTGCTCGCCGCGCTCGCGTTCCTCCATATGGTCGCCGGTGACGACATAATAGACCATCTCGGCGATGTTCGTCGCATGGTCGCCCATGCGCTCGAGGTTCTTGGCGACGAACAGCAGGTGCGCGCTTTCGGTGATGTACTTGGGATTTTCCATCATGAAGGTAACGAGCGTGCGGAAGATGCTGTTGTAGAAATCGTCGACATTCTTGTCGCGCACCGTCACCCGCACCGCGAGTTCGGCGTCGCGCGCGGCGAAGCTGTCGAGCGCGTCGTGGATCAGTTCGGCGACGATGTTCGACATCGAAATCAGCAGCGGGATCGCCTCGATCGAGCGCGTCTGGTCCATCAGCGCGACGCGCTTGGCGATATTCTTCGCATAGTCGCCGATGCGCTCGACCACCGAGACGATCTTCAATGCCGCGATCATCTCGCGCAGATCGTCGGCCATCGGCGCGCGGAGCGCGATCGTCTGGACCGCGAGCTGTTCAACCTCGGCCTCGAGCGCGTCGATCTTCTTGTCGTCGCGCACGACCTGCGCCGCGAGGTCGAGATCGCCCTTGCTGAGCGAGGTCATCGCCTGGAGCAGCGCCTGTTCGGCGCGGCCGCCCATTTCGCTGATCAGCCCGCGGAGGCGGTTCAGGTCTTCGTCGAAGGCTTTGACCGTATGATCGTTCGTTAGTGCCATCACTCTTGTCCTTTTGGCTGCGGCTTAACCGTAGCGGCCGGTGATATAGTCCTTGGTCCGTTCCTGCTTCGGGTTGGTGAAGATGTCGGTCGTCTTCCCATATTCGACCAACGTCCCGAGGTGGAAAAAGGCGGTGCGCTGCGACACGCGGGCCGCCTGCTGCATGTTATGCGTGACGATCACGATCGCATATTTGCCGCGCAGTTCGTGGATCAGCTCCTCGATCTTCGCGGTCGCGATCGGGTCGAGCGCCGAGCAGGGCTCGTCCATCAAAATGACCTCGGGGTCGACCGCGATCGCGCGCGCGATGCACAGGCGCTGCTGCTGTCCGCCCGACAAGGCGGTGCCGCTTTCAGCGAGCCGGTCCTTGACCTCGTCCCACAGGCCGGCGCGCACCAGCGCGCGCTCGACGATCACGTCGAGGTCGGCCTTGCCGGGCGCGAGCCCGTGGATGCGCGGCCCATAGCCGACATTGTCATAGATCGACTTGGGGAAGGGGTTCGGTTTCTGGAACACCATCCCGACGCGTGCGCGCAGCTGCACCACGTCCATCGACGGCGCATAGATATCCTCGCCGTCGAGCTCGATCTGCCCCGTGACGCGTGCGCTCGCGACCGTGTCGTTCATCCGGTTCAGCGAACGCAGGAAGGTCGACTTGCCGCAGCCCGACGGGCCGATGAAGGCGGTGACAAGGTCGGTGCCGACGTCGATCGACACGTCGTTGATCGCCTGTTTCCCGCCATAGAAGACGTTGACGCCGTGCGCCTTCATCTTGGGATCGGCGATGGTAAGATCGTCTTGGGTCATGGAGGTCACCAGCGTTTTTCGAATTTGTTGCGAAGATAGATCGCAAAGGCGTTCATCGACAGCAGCACGATAAGCAGCACGATGATCGCGGCGGAGGTTTTCTCGACAAAGCCCCGGTCGACTTCGTCCGACCAGAGGAATATCTGCATCGGCAGCACGGTCGACGGCGAGCAGATGCCGCCCGGAACGTCGCCGATAAAGGCGCGCATGCCGACGAGGAGCAACGGCGCGGTCTCGCCCAATGCGCGCGCCATGCCGATGATCGTGCCGGTGAGGATGCCGGGGAGGGCGAGCGGCAGGACATGATGGAACACCACCTGCACCGGGCTAGCGCCGACGCCCAGTGCCGCATCGCGGATCGATGGCGGCACCGACTTGATCGCGTTGCGGCTGGCGATCACGATCACCGGCATCGTCATCAGCGCGAGCGTCAGCCCGCCGACGAGCGGGCTCGCCTGACACAGGCCGAACCAGTTGATGAACACCGCGAGCGCGAGCAGGCCGAAGATGATCGAGGGCACCGCGGCGAGGTTGTTGATCGACACTTCGATGAGGTCGGTCCAGCGGTTCTTCGGCGCATATTCTTCGAGATAGAGCGCCGCGAGCACCCCCGTCGGGAAGGCGATGAGGAAGGCGATGAAGATCGTCAGCACCGAGCCCTTCAATGCGCCCCAGATACCCGCAACCGCGGGATCGGTGGCGTCGGCGTTCTTGAAGAAGGGCCAGTGGATGCCGGTCGACAGCTTGCCGTCCTTCTCCAGCGCGTCGACTTTTGCCCCAAGCGCGCCCTTGGCGCCTTCCTTGGCGGCGATGTCGACTTCGGACGCGGCGGGCAGTTCGAACACCGACTTGCCGTTCAGCAATTCGGGATCGTCCTTGATCGCGCTGCGAACCTCTTTCCAAGCATTTTCGGAAATCAGCTTCGATCCGTCGGTCCCCAGCGCCTCGTCGGCGGCAAAGGCGACGATGTCGGACAGCCCCGCGTTCGCGATCACCTGATCGGCGTCGGCATCGCCGAGCCGCGTCTTGTCGATCGTCAGCGGCATCGCCTTGAAATCGACCGGCACCGCGACATGCGTGTACATGAAGCCGCGCGCGCCGTTGCCGACCATCACGAAGAGCAGGAAGGCGAGGAAAGCGCCCGAGAGCAACACCGCGCCCAGCCCCATCAGCTTGAAGCGGCGTTCGGCGGCGTAGCGCTTCGCGATGCGCGTCTGCATCACGGAGCCTTTCCAGTCGGTGGGGGCGGTCTGCCTATTCATAAGCTTCACGATATCTTTTGACGATGCGCAGCGCGACGATGTTGAGCAGCAGCGTGACGATGAAGAGGACGAGCCCCAGCGCGAAGGCGGCGAGCGTTTTCGCGCTGTCGAATTCCTGATCGCCGGTGAGCAGCTTGACGATCTGTGCGGTCACCGTGGTGACGCTGGCAAAGGGATTGGCGGTCATGTTCGCCGACAGGCCCGCCGCCATCACCACGATCATCGTCTCGCCGATCGCGCGGCTGACCGCGAGCAATATGCCGCCCATCACGCCCGGAAGCGCGGCGGGGATCAGCACCTGGCGGATCGTCTCGTTCGGCGTTGCGCCCAATGCAAGGCTGCCGTCGCGCATCGCCTGCGGCACCGCGTTGATGCTGTCGTCGGCCATTGAGGACACAAACGGGATGATCATCACGCCCATCACGATACCCGCGGCGAGCGCGCTTTCGGTCGAGGCGTTGGGAATGCCGAGCATCACCGCGAACTCGCGCAGCGCCGGCGCCACGGTCAGCGCGGCGAAATAGCCGTAGACGACCGTCGGCACGCCCGCGAGAATCTCGAGCAAAGGCTTCACCCATTTGCGCACCGTCGGTGCGGCATATTGGGTGAGGTAGACCGCGGTCATCATCCCGATGGGGATCGCGACGATCATCGCGATGATCGCGCCGATCAGGATCGTGCCCCAGAACAGAGGAATGCCGCCAAAGGTGTCGGGCTGCGGCGCGCCGCTCGTCGGCGCCCATTCGGTGCCGAACAGCAATTCGGCGGGTGAGACAAGGCGGAAGAAACGGATCGATTCAAAGAGCAGCGAGAGCACGATGCCGAAGGTCGTGAGGATCGCGACGAGCGACGCGAGCAGGAGCAGCAGCATCACGATCTTTTCGACCCGCGTGCGCGCCCGGAAATCGGGTTTGATCCGCGTGAAGGCATAAAGCCCGCCCGCCAGCGCCAGCGCCAGCATCGCGGCGATGCCGATCCACGCGTATTTGTGGCTCGCATCGGCGTAGGGCTTCACCAGCGGCGTCGCGGCGGGCATCCGCACCTTGTCCTGCTTGCCCAGCGCGACATTGCGCGCGTCGGACAGCACCGCGCCGCGCTCGAAGCCGTATGCGGGCAGGCTCTCTGCCGCCTCGCTCGTCAGCACCTGATTGGTGATCAGCGCGGGCGAAACGCTCGCCCACACCGCAAGGAACAGCGCCGCGGGGGCGAACAGCCACAGCGCGACATACCAGCCATGATATTGCGGGCGCGAATGCAGCTTGGTGCCCGCACGGCCGGCGAGCAGGTTCGACCGCGCGCGACCGGCAAGCCAGCCGATCAGCGCGAGACCCGCAATCAAAAGCAAAAGGGCGGCGGCGTTGAAGGTCACTTGATCTTCATCCGGTCAAAACCTTCGTCATTGCGAGGAGCGTAGCGACGAAGCAATCTCCAGCCATCGAACGGCCCGGAGGCTCGCTGGAGATTGCTTCGCTTCGCTCGCAATGACGATCCGTAAAAAGACGGTGGCCGGATCGGGCGAACCCGCCCGGCCACCAGCGGGAGGAAACTTACTTGAGCTCGGCGCCGTTCAGCGCGGTCATGCCCTTGCCGTTCGCCGCAGCTGTGTCCGCAATCGCCTTCGGCGACACGATCAGGCCCTTGGCGTTCAGATACCCGCCTTCGCCCGCACCCTTCAGGAACTCGGCGACATATTCGGCGAGCCCGGGGACGACGCCGACATGCGCCTTCTTCACATAGATGAAGAGCGGACGCGAACCGGGGTAGCTGCCGTCGGCGATCGCCGCGTAAGTCGGCGCGACGCCCTGCACCGGAACCGCCTTGATCTTGTCCTTGTTGGCATCGAGATAGCTGAAGCCGAAGATGCCGAGGCTGGTCGGGTTCTTGTCGAGCTTCGAGATGATCAGGTTATCATTCTCGCCCTGCTCGACATAATAGGGCGCGCCGCGCAGCGTGGTGCAGGTCGCCTCATGCTTGTCCTTGTCGCTGTCCTTCAGCGCCTTCATCTCCGCATTGGCGTCGCAGCCACGGCCGAGGATCAGCTCCTTGAACGCATCGTACGTGCCGCTGGTCGACGGCGGGCCAAAGACCGAGATCGCGACCGCGGGAAGCGCCGGGTTCACGTCCTTCCACGTCTTCGCGCTATTCGGCTTGCCATAGGGGTTCGCCGCGAGTGCCTTATAGACATCTTCCTCGGTCAGCTTGAAGCCGGGGCCGCGCTGCGCTTCGCCGAGCGCGATGCCGTCGATGCCGACCTGGATTTCGACGATCTCCTTGACGCCGTTCGCGGCGCAGGTGTCGAATTCCTTCTTCTTGATGCGGCGCGACGCGTTCGCGATGTCGGGGGTGTCGCCGCCGACGCCCGAGCAGAAACGCTCAAAGCCGCCGCCGGTGCCCGTGCTGTCGATCTTTGGCGTCTTATTGCCCGTCGCTTCGGCGAACTTTTCGCCGACCGCGGTGGCAAAGGGATAGACGGTCGAGGACCCGACCGCGCTGATATAATCGCGCGCACCGCCGCCCGAAGACGCCTGATCCTGGCACGCGGAAAGCGCCAGCGCGCACGTCGCGGCACCAGCGACGCCAAGCAACCGGGGAGCGAATTTCTGCAGCATGGGATAATCCTGTGGTGGGGGTCGTTACCGATCCAAGCCACCACCCCCGCGGCGACTCGCTGAGGGCCATTTGAGGGAGTACTGTGACGTGTTTGTGACAGGGAGTGTCATATAAGTGTCATCTACTTCGCTGGGAAAGGGTAGACACTATTCAAGCAGTTCGGCAAACAATGATGCATGACCAAAAAACACCCCGCCTATATCGCACTACGCCTCGGCAAAGACGCTAACAATGTTTCATCATTTTCGTTCGGCCCTGATTTGGCTGGATTGAAGGAAAGCCTCAATTCGGAAAAAAGGGAAACTAAACAGCAGGTTGATGCGGAAGTGAAGGGAGGAGACCCGACATCAGCGTTTCAGACTTTCATAGGTCGGGCATGTGATACTGGGTTGGCTCTCCGCGAACTTTCGGTGGCAGCGCGGCCGTTGCATTCCATGTATTCAGCAATTGTGACAAGAATTGACATTGTTGATCCAGTTAGAAGCTCAGGCGATCTAATTGAGAAAACCGACGCCTTTGAAATTTACGGAATTAGTACCGATAGGCTTGCAAAAATAAGAGAAGCCCATCGTCAATTGGATAGAATGGAAAACGGGTTTGCGTTTTTGCCGACAGCCGT
Source organism: Sphingopyxis sp. 22461 (assembly GCF_052044915.1). Classification (NCBI taxonomy): domain Bacteria; kingdom Pseudomonadati; phylum Pseudomonadota; class Alphaproteobacteria; order Sphingomonadales; family Sphingopyxidaceae; genus Sphingopyxis; species Sphingopyxis sp. 22461. Next base: position 11,184 of record NZ_JBQENY010000009.1, on the reverse strand, counting down.
GCTTCTCACGGCGGTCTCCAGCTTTGATTCGTCGATCAATGACTTTGTTCGTCAGATGCTCAAAGACCATCCTGAGCATATCGAAAATGGTGAAAGAAAGCTGTCGTTTAAAGAGATTCTGAAATGCGGTGACTTCGAGGAGTTGAGAGACAGGTTAGTTGACGAGGAAGTCTATGATTTTTCTCGTGGGAGCCACGATGAGCAGGTCCGTCAAATCGAGAAATGGTTTGGGGTAAAAGTTATAGAAACGTGGAGGCGATGGCCAGATTTTATCGAGATTTTTGAACGGCGTAATCTAGTTGCACACGGAGAGTCCGCTTTTACCGATCGCTACGTGAGAATCTGCCAATCTCATGGGCATAAGGGGGCGGAGGAGCTTCTGGGCACTGAGCTGAAGCTGACATACAGATATCTGCTCCAGATGGTGAATGTTCTTATTGAATTTCAAATACTTTTGGCGCTCGTGATTTGGAGAAAGAGAAAGGGATTTGGAGACAAGGATCTTTTTCCTCACATAAATCATGTGTGCTACAAAATGATATTTCAACGCTTATATATAGCTCCCATTAATATATTAGAGTTCTGTCTTTCTCTCAAGGGGTCTGATGTTGATAGCTCTACTAGGCTCATGATGATTGTTAATCAAGCTAGCGCACTAAAGCATAATAAAGAGAACGAAAAATGCCATAAAGTTATCGACAGTCAAGATTGGTCTTCATCGGCAGATAATTTTAGAATTTGCGTTGCTGCCATTAGAGAGGACATTGAGGAAGTTTGCAGCATATTTCCCGCGGTTGTTGCCAATAAATCGATAAGCTGCGACGATTTTCGAGAATGGCCGGTCTTTGACTTTGTTTCGAAGGATGAGAGATTCCAAAAATGCTTCTTTGAGGCATTTGGGGAGCTTTATTTCGAAGAAGACAACAAGAAGGTTTCCGGCGAAGATGCCAATGAGCAAGCGAAACTTGTAGACGCTTCGCCTGAAGAGTCGAAAATCGCTATGCTGGAAGCTCCAGTCGGGAACGCATGATCCTCATCACCGGCCACGTCATCCTCACCCCCCAGCATCGCGAGCGCATGATCGCGCTCGGCGCCGAGCATAGCGCGCGGTCGCGGGGCGAGGCGGGGTGTCTGGCGCATCATTGCCATGTCGATGTCGTCCCTCGACAGGCTCGGGATGGCTCGGAATATGAATGCCTCGTCTTTGTCGAGGAGTGGGAGAGCATCGACGCGGTCCGCGCCCATTTCGCGGTGCCCGCGTCCGCCGCCTTCGTCGCCGAAATGCGCGCGCTGTCGCCGCAGCCGCCGGTGATCCGGATTTATGCCGCCGAGGATATCACCGCGAAGCTGATGGGGTGACCTGATACTCCCCTCCCTTCAGGGAGGGGTTGGGAGAGGGTATATTCCAGGAAGGCGGGACGGGTTGGTTTACAGGCCCTCGCCAAGCCCCTCCCGCAAGCGGGAGGGGCTTAAAAAACCGCTGTCCTACAATATTTTGCCGTGGCACCATCGCTTGGACCTTTCCTTTGGGCGATGCGCGCGCCACGGCAATATGTGTCGGCGGGCGCCGTCGGCGCGGCGGCTTAAAGCCACAAAGGACACAAAATCGCATCGCGCATGCGGGGCTTTTGTGGCTTTAACCGGGGCAGGGCGACGTTTCGGGGAACAGCCGGGGGTCATATGAGCGGGTTCGAATTCATCTTTTCGCTATTCGGGCTGATCCTCGGCCTTGCGCTTGCCGAGGGGCTCGGCGGGCTGGCGCGCGCGTTGAAGGCCAGCCACCGCGTGCGGATCGGCTGGCCGACCGCGCTGCTCGGGCTGTTCGTGTCGGGCGACGTCGTCACCTTCTGGATGTACGGCTGGGCGATGCGCGACCTGTTGCCGCTGAGCTGGCCGGTGCTGTTCGGCGGCTTTATTGTCACCGCCATCTATTTCCTCGCGGCGAGCCTTGTCTTTCCCGACGATGCAGAGGCGTGGGGCGACCTCAGCGCGCATTTCGACAAACATTATCGCAAGGTCCTCGGCGGCATCCTGTTCTGCAACGTCGCGCTGCTCGCCACTGTTGTGGTGCTTGCGAAATCGCCTCCCTTCGACCCGCGCAACATCGTGATCACCTGGTCCTTCTTCCCCGTCGCGCTGCTCGCGATCGCGGCAAAGGACCGGCGCATCGCGTGCGCCTGCCTGATCTGGCTGATCGCGCTCTACCCGCTCTCGGCGGTGTGGCACTGATTTACCGGGCGGCGGCGACCGCGGTGGTCTTGGCGACGACGCGCCATCCGGCATCGGTGCGATAGAGCAGGAGCTGGTCGACGTAGCGGTCGCCGCCGAAATGCAGTTCATAGGTGACCGCGCTCATCGACGGCGTCGCGTCGCGGCGGTCGAGGACGCGCCCGGTCGCGGCGGGATCGGGTCGCGCCGTCCAGCCGCCGAGGACCTCGGCGAAGCGCTTGCAATCGACGGGCGCCGCCGCGCCGTCTTTCGCCAGCGTGCAGAATTGCCCGTCGGGAAGGAACAGCGCCTGCAGCCGCTCGACCCGCCCCGTGCGCAGTCCGTCGACATAGGCTTCGAGCGCGGCTTCGGGTGAGGAGGGCGCTGGTGCCGCTGCCGCGGGCCCCGCCGCTAGCAGCGCCGCGATGAAGGAAAGGGCAAGGCGTACAGGATCGATAGGCATCGCATGAAACTCCCGCCGCAAATCATGCGCGCAGCCTAGCCGTCTCCGCGCGGTTTCTCCAGCGGGAGTCGCGAAGGGAAGGGGCCCCAAAATCTCGTTCGGGACCCCCATTCTTCGACCCGTTCAGTCGGTGGTCGGGGTGCTGCCGGCCGCGGGCGCGGCCGGGGCCGGCGCTTCGGCTGCGGGCGTCACCGCCGCGGCGGGCGTCACCACCGCAACGCTCGCCGCGGGGGCCAGCTGCGCGGTCGGGATGATCACCGCACCCGCCGGGATCGAATAGGCCAGCGCCTCGTTCGTCCGTGCCATCAGATGCTGGCCGTTCGGGATGATCGCCGATTTGCCGGTGACGAAGGCGCCGAACACGCCGACCGCGATCGCCGCGCCGATCGCGGCGCCGGTGTTGCCCTCACCCTCCTGCCGGTGCATGCCCGCCAGCGGCAGGCGATGGCCGTTCGGCAGCGTCAGTTCGTTGAAGGTGACTTCCATCTTCGCCGACTTGCCGAACGCGCCCTTGCCGGTGCGCCAGGTCACGGTGCCCATGCCGCGCGTGCCCTTCGGGATCACGACGACGCCATTGTGCATCACGTCGAAGACGGTGTGCATCGAGATCGTGTGCCCCTCGCGCAACTTCTTGCTGTTCGCCTCGGCGTCGGGCGTCAGGATCACTTCGGTATAGGACGGCAGCATCAGGCCGGGCGCCGGCGCCGCGACGGCGAGCGCGGGTGCGGCGACAACCGCCGGAACCGCAGCCGGCGTGGCGGCAGGTTCGGCGACGGCGGCGGGCTCGGCCGTCACGGCCGGTGCCGCGGCTTCCTGCGCCTGAACCGAAATCGAAAGCATGGTAAAAGAGGCCGCAAAAGCGGCCGCGCCCCTCAGGTAATTCATCCATTTTCCCCCAAGCCGCAGAGTGCGGCCAAGGATTACTTGCAGGGCTGTCAGTGCCCTGTCAATCCAGTAGGAGTACGGCAATTACTTCAGTAACGGCGCCAGATACTGGCCGGTGAAGCTGCGCTTCTCCTTCACCACTTGTTCGGGCGTGCCCGCGGCGACGATTTCGCCGCCCTTGACCCCGCCTTCGGGGCCGAGGTCGAGGATATAGTCGGCGGTTTTGATGACGTCGAGATTATGCTCGATCACGATCACGCTGTTGCCCTGATCGACGAGCGCCTGGAGCACTTCGAGCAATTTGCGGACATCCTCGAAATGGAGGCCGGTGGTCGGTTCGTCGAGGATGTAGAGCGTCTGTCCGGTCGAGCGGCGCGACAATTCCTTGGCGAGCTTGACGCGCTGCGCCTCGCCCCCCGACAGCGTCGTCGCCTGTTGCCCGACCTTGATATAGCCCAGGCCCACGCGGACGAGCATCGCCATCTTTTCGCGGATCGACGGCACCGCCTTGAAGAATTCGGCTGCATCCTCGACCGTCATGTCGAGCACGTCGGCGATGCTGTGGCCCTTGAACTTCACCTCGAGCGTTTCGCGGTTGTAGCGTTTGCCGTGGCACGTCTCGCACGTCACATAGACGTCGGGCAGGAAGTGCATCTCGATCTTGATCAGCCCGTCGCCGGTGCAGGTCTCGCAGCGCCCGCCCTTGACGTTGAAGCTGAAGCGCCCGGGCTTGTAGCCGCGCGCCTGGCTTTCAGGCAACCCTGCGAACCAGTCGCGGATGATCGTGAAGGCGCCGGTATATGTCGCGGGGTTCGAGCGCGGGGTGCGGCCGATCGGCGACTGGTCGATGTCGATCACCTTGTCGCAATGCTCCAGCCCCTTCAGGCTGTCGTGCGGCCCCGCGATCATCCGCGCGCCGTTGAGCACGCGCGCGGCGCTGGCATAGAGCGTGTCGATGATCAGGCTCGACTTGCCGCTGCCCGACAGGCCGGTGACGCAGGTGAAGGTGCCGAGCGGGATTTTTGCGGTGACATTCTGGAGGTTGTTCGCGCGCGCGCCCTTGAGCACGAGGTCGAAGCCATTGCCCTTGCGGCGATGCTTGGGCACTTCGATCCGCTTCGCGCCGGTGAGATAGGCGGCGGTGAGGCTCTTGGTGTTCGCGAGCACCTGTTCCAGCGTGCCCTCGGCGACGATCTCGCCGCCGTGCAGCCCCGCGCCGGGGCCCATGTCGACGACATAGTCGGCGTGGCGGATCGCATCCTCGTCATGCTCGACGACGATCACCGTATTGCCGAGGTCGCGGAGGCGCTTGAGCGTCGCGAGCAGGCGGTCGTTGTCGCGCTGGTGGAGGCCGATGCTCGGCTCGTCGAGGACGTAGAGCACGCCCGACAGCCCCGAACCGATCTGCGAGGCGAGGCGGATGCGCTGGCTCTCGCCGCCGCTGAGCGTGCCTGAGGTGCGGTTGAGGTTGAGGTAATCGAGCCCGACATTGTTGAGGAAGCCGAGCCGCTCGTTGATCTCTTTCAGGATCGCCTTGGCAATCTGTTTCTGCGTGTCGTTCAGCTTTTCGTCGAGCGTGCTGAACCAGCCGAGCGCGTCGGCGACCGAGCGCTGCGCCGACATGCTGATGTCTTCGCCCGCGATCTTCACCGCGAGCGGTTCGGGGCGCAGGCGCGCGCCGTGGCACGTCTCGCACGGATGCGGCGCTTGATATTTGCTCAGCTCCTCGCGCATCCACGCGCTTTCGGTCTGGAGCAGGCGGCGGTTGAGGTTGCCGATGACGCCCTCGAACGCCTTATGCGTCGTGTAGGTGCGCTTGCCGTCCTTGAAAGTCAGCTCGACGGGTTTGCCGCCGCTGCCATAGAGGATGATCAGTTGCACCTCGCCGGGCAGGTCCTGCCACGGCGTCGTCAGGTCGAAGCCATAGGCTTTGCCGAGGCTTTCGAGCACTTGCATATAATAAGGCGAGGGCGGGTTCGATTTGGCCCACGGCACCACCGCGCCCTTTTTCAGGCTCAGCGCATGGTTCGGGACGACGAGATCGGGATCGAACTCCTGCCGCTCGCCGAGCCCGTCGCACGCGGGGCACGCGCCCTGCGGAGCGTTGAAGCTGAACAGCCGCGGTTCGATCTCGGCGATCGTGAAGCCCGACACGGGGCAGGCGAATTTCTCCGAGAAGATCAGGCGGTTCGCGGGAATGCCCGCGCCCTTCATCGCGCCGCCGGTGTCTTCTTCCTCGCGCCCCGGAACCGGGCCGTCGGCGAGATCGACATAGGCGAGCCCCTCGGCGAGCTTCAGCGCGGTCTCGAAACTGTCGGCGAGCCGCGTGCCGAGGCCCTCGCGCACCGCGATACGGTCGACGACGACTTCGATGTCATGCTTGTATTTCTTGTCTAGCGCCGGCGCCTCGCCGATTTCGTAGAATTCGCCGTCGATGCGGACGCGCGTGAAGCCGTCCTTCTGCCACTGAGCGAGTTCCTTCTTATACTCGCCCTTGCGCCCGCGCACGACGGGGGCGAGCAGATAGGCGCGCGTTCCTTCGGGCAGCGCCATCACGCGGTCGACCATGTCGGTGACGGTCTGTGCCGAAATCGGCTCGCCGGTCGCCGGCGAATAGGGGATGCCGACGCGCGCCCACAGCAGGCGCATATAATCGTAGATTTCGGTCACCGTTGCGACGGTCGATCGCGGGTTCCGGCTCGTCGTCTTCTGCTCGATGCTGATCGCCGGCGACAGCCCGTCGATATGCTCGACGTCGGGCTTTTGCATCATCTCGAGGAACTGGCGCGCGTACGCCGACAGGCTCTCGACATAGCGCCGCTGGCCCTCGGCATAGATGGTGTCGAAAGCGAGCGACGATTTGCCGCTGCCCGACAGACCGGTGATGACGATCAGCGCGTCGCGCGGCAGGTCGACGTCGACGCCCTTGAGATTATGCTCGCGCGCGCCGCGTACGGAAATATGGGTGAGACTCATGGGGAGGGTTTGTTCCAGATTTGTTCTAAAGGCGCAAGTGCGGTTTTGCGCGGTTGCACGATAGATAGGGCGGCAAGAGCCGCACCGCAATGCGCGTGCGCTGACCAGCCTTTCCACCAACATCCCAAAGGCTTCGACCAAGCGTCGTGTCGCTTGCTTGACCGCTTGGCGTCACAGGCGGACAAGAATGACCATGTGCGCCGTCTCGACCCGACGGCGCAGGCAATCGGGAGACTGGGGAAATGAAGAGCTTTTTTTGGGGCGCCGCGGGAATGGCGATGGTAGCTGCGCAGGCCGCTGTACCGGCGGTGGCGAGCGAAGTGGGCGTCAATGCAACGCTATTGGTTGCGGCGGCCGACGAGGGTGACGCTTCGTCGGCGGGATCGCTGAAGGCGCTGACCTTCGGCAAATGGGGTGTCGACCTCGACGCGCGCGATCCGTCGGTGAAGCCCGGCGACGATTTCGATCGCTACGCCAATGGCGGCTGGTTCGCGCGCACCGAAATCCCGTCGGATCAGGCGTCGGCGGGGGTGGACTATGATGTCTATAACCTGACCCAGCGTCAGCTCCGCGCGGTCGTTGCGGGCGCGCCCGCGGCGAGCCAGGTCGGCGGCCTGTATCAGAGCTTCATGGACGAGGCGCGCGTCGAGGCGCTCGCCGCCAGGCCGCTGCTCGCCGACATCGCCGCAGTCGCGGCGATCAAGGACAAGAGCGAGATGGCGCGCTTCATGGGCGGCACGCAGGGGACGTTCGGTTCGACGATCGTCAGCGGCGGGCCTTACGCGGACACCGCCGACCCAACCGTCAACGTGCTGTGGCTGGGGCAGGCGGGGATCGGCCTTCCCGAGCGCGACTATTATCTGAACGACAGCTTCAAGCCTCAGCGCGACGCCTACCGCGCCTATATCGCGCGAACGATGAAGATGGCGGGCAATGCCGACCCCGAAAAGGCGGCCCATGCGATCATGGCGTTCGAAACCGAGATTGCGAAGGTCAGCTGGGCGATCGCCGACCGCCGCGACATCGGCAAGATCAACAACCCGATGTCGGCGGAAGAACTCGCGGCCTATGCCCCGGGGCTCGACTGGAAGGCGTGGTTCGCGGGATCGGGCATCGCGCCGCAGAAACGCATCATCGTCAACGAAAAGACCGCGGTCCGCGACATCGCGGCGCTCTATGCCAAGACCCCGCTCGACACGATCAAGCTGTGGCAGCAATTCCATGTCGCCGACAATGCCGCGCCCTATCTGTCGAAGGTGTTCGTCGACAGCCGCTTCGAATATACCAAGGCGCTGAGCGGCGTCGGCGAGCTGCGTCCGCGCTGGAAACGCGGGCTGACGCTGGTCGACGGCAGCCTCGGCGAACTGGTCGGCGAAACCTATTCGAAGCAATATTTCCCCGCGAGCGCGAAGGCGAAGATGGAGGTGCTCGTCACCAACCTGAAACTCGCAATGGGCGACCGCATCCGGAACAACAGCTGGATGGCGCCCGCGACGAAGGACGCCGCGCTGGCGAAGCTCGCGAAGATGGACGTCATGGTCGGTTATCCCGACAAATGGCGCGACTATTCGGGGCTGAAGATCGATCCCGCCGACCTGTACGGCAATGTGAAGCGCAGCGCGGCGTTCGAATATGCCTATGCGCTGTCGGACCTCAACAAGCCGGTCGATCGCAAGAAATGGTCGATGAACCCGCAGGAAGTGAACGCCTATAATGGCGGGCTGGAGAACAAGATCGTCTTCCCGGCGGGTATCTTGCAGGCGCCGTACTTTAGCGAGAACGTCGACGATGCGGTCAACTATGGCGCGATCGGCGCCGTCATCGGCCATGAGATCACGCATGGCTTCGACGATCAGGGGCGCAAGATCGACGCCGAGGGCGCGGTGCGCGACTGGTGGACGCCCGAGGATGCGGCGCGTTTCGACGCCCAGGCCAAGGCGTTCGGCGCGCAATATGCGACTTATGAGGCGGCGCCGGGGTCGTTCATCAACCCCGAGCTGACGATGGGTGAGAATATCGCCGATCTGGCGGGGCTCGAGGTCGCCTATGACGCCTATCGCCGGTCGCTCGGGGGAAAGCCTGCGCCGGTGATCGACGGGCTGACCGGCGACCAGCGCTTCTTCCTCGCTTTTGCGCAGGCTTGGCGGACGAAGCAGCGCGAGGACGCGATCAAACAGCAGGTCGCGAGCGATCCGCACAGCCCCGCGCGCTGGCGCATCATTGGACCTGTGCGCAACGTCGATGCGTGGTACAAGGCGTTCAGCGTCGCCGCGGGCGCCAAATATTATCTGAAGCCCGAGGACCGCACGCGGATCTGGTAGTCCTGAGACCCCTTTCTCAGGATTGGGCGGGGGCGGCTTCGTGCCGTCCCCGTACCGCCATTACGGCCAGCGACAGCGCCGCGCCGACAATGACGAACAGCGCGGGAAAGCCGCCGAGCACCGACATCATGCGGATGCCGTCGATCCCGCCGCCCGCGACCAGAACGATTGCGACCAAGCCGACGGTGATGCCCCACACCGCCTGAACCCACAGCGGGGCCTCGGGCGCGTCGGGCGTAATGCCATGCGTCGACAGCGCGCTCATCGCCGAAACATTGGCGTCGGCGCCCGCGACATAGGACAGGAAGATGGCGAACAGCACGATCCCGGCAACGACGGGGCCGCCGCCGAGCGCGCTGAACAGCCGGAACAACACCGGATCGGGGCCTTGCGCGGTCAGGACGGCGTAAAGGCCGGCGCCGCTCTGCTGGTCGAACGCGATGGTCGCGCCGGCAATGGCAGTCATCCATACCGCACCGAACAGCGACGGCAGGATGAGGTTGTACATAATGAAGGCGCGGACGCTGTATCCCACCGCGAGGCGGCCAAGGAAAAGCGCGGTCACCGGCGCCCACGCGAACCAGTTGGCCCAGTTGAAGATCGTCCATTGCCGGTGCCAGCCGGTATCGACGTCGAGGCCGAGGTTGCGGGGGATGAAGGTCTGGAAATAGTCGGCGGTGCCGCGCAGCGACAGGCCGATCATCTCGGCGGTTGGCCCCGCAATCAGAACAAAGGCGATGATCGCGAAGAACAGCCAGGTGTTGAGCACCGAGAGGCCTGCGATGCCCTTTTGCAGGCCCGTCGCGGCGGAAATCAGGAAGCTCGCGACGATCGCTCCTGCAATCGCCCAGCGTAGTGGCGTGCCGCCGTCAAAGCCGCCGATCCCCTCGACCCCGCCCGCGAGCGCGAGCAGGCCGGCGCCGAGCGACGCCGCCATGCCCGCGACCAGCGCATAAAGGCAGATGATGTCGATGCCGGTGCCGACCGGGCCATGCGCGCGCCGGCCGATCAGCGGAACGAACAGCGACGACAGGCTGAAGGGTTCGCGGCGGTTATAATAGACGAGCGCGAAGGCGAGGCCCGCGACGGTGTAGATGGCATAGGGCGTCAGCGTCCAATGCAGGAACATCGTCGACATGGCGAAGGTCGCCGCCGCATCGCTGCCCGCCTCGAGCCCCAGCATCGCGGGCGGGTCGTTGAGGTGGAAGAGGGGTTCGGCGGCGCCCCAGAAGAGGATGCCGGTGGCGATCGTCGTGCAGAGCGTCACCGCGAACCAGCGCCATCGGGTCAATATCGGCTTTGCGGCTGGGCCGCCAATGATCCGCCCGCCGAGCGGCGAAACGGCAATGCCCGCAAGGAGCGCAAGAAAGCCGATCCCCGCCCAGGCGAAGAGCGGGGAGAAATAGCGCAATATCCAGTCGTTGATCGCCGTCTCGGCCGCGACGACAGCGGCCCCTTGCCAAAGGCTGAGGACAACGGCGGCGAGAAGCACCGCGAGCGGCGTGAAAAACACCGGGCGATTGAGGGGATGCTTCGGAGATGCTGGCAAATGATCGGCCGATCGGACATGGTCAGGAGGATCAGCATGACGTTTGCCCCGCTCGAGGTCAAATCGGGGAGGTCAATTCGGGGCGGGAACGGCCCATCGGGCAAAGCGTTGGATCGGCAGAGATGTGATGTGAAGGAGAAGCTTCGATGACCAGAAATTTGATGGCGGCCACCGCCGCGCTCGCGCTGCTCGCCTCGGGTCAGGCGGCGGCCTTCCAGACGCCGGCCGATACGGCGACGACGGCGAAACCGATGAAGGACGGCACCACGGCCGAAGAACGGTCGAACACCGCCCGGCTCAACGCCGAACAGGCCGCGCGCGCCAGGTCCGACAACACGGTCTATGCACAGGAAGTGTCGGCGGCGCAGCAGCAGGTCGCACACGACCAGCAAGTGTTCACCGAGGAAACCGCCGCTTATGAGGCTGAGAAGGCGCGCGTCGCCGCGATGTCGGCCGAAGAGCGGATGAAATGGGAAGCCGACGCTGCTGCGTGCAAGGCCGGCGACACGACCCGCTGCGCCGCGCCGACGACAACGCCGCCGCGCTAAGGCGTCAATATTCGGCGGGCACCGGTTCCGCTGTCGTGTCGGGCGGTGAGGGATCGCCGGTTGGCGCGGCGGCGAGTCGGCCTTCGTCCATCGCCGCTGCGGGTGGCTCCGGGTCGGGAAAACGGCCGCCATATCGATAGTCGTCGTCGGCATCGGCCAGGATCGGCGGGTCGACGTCGATCGCCCCCAGTTCGCGAAAAGCGTCATCACGCATCCTGTCGTCGCGATGCGCCC
>NZ_JBQENY010000008.1:0-271599 GCF_052044915.1 Sphingopyxis sp. 22461 | reverse complement strand
GCGCGACCGGGCGGGCTTTGCCGCGATCGTGCGCAATGCCGAGGGACGGATGATGCTGGTTCGCGCGCATGGCAATTTCTTTGCCGCGCGGCCGGTCGATGCCAGCGTGATCGGGCGGCTCGACAAGGATTTCCTGACACTGACGACGCCGGAGCGGACATTCGGCGCGGTGACGCTGCAATTGGGGAAGGATGCGGGGATGTGGGCCAGCCGGATGCGCGAGTTCAGCCGTGGATAAGCTGCCCGATCCCGTCGTCTACGCCGTTCCTGCCTTCATCCTGCTGCTGATCGCCGAGATGCTCATCTCGCTGCGCGCCGACAAGAGCCGGTACGAGGCGCGCGACACGCTGACGTCGCTGATGCTTGGGACGGTGAGCCAGGTTGCGGGCGCGCTCGTCGGTGCGGCGGTGATCGGCATGTCGGTGTTTGTGTACCAGTTCCGCCTGTTCGACATCGGGATCGAATTCAGCCGCTGGTGGTGGGCGTGGGTCCTCTGCTTCTTCCTCGACGATCTGGCCTATTACGCCTTCCACCGCAGCGCGCACCGCGTGCGCTGGTTCTGGGCGAGCCATGTCATCCACCACAGCTCGCAGCATTATAATCTCTCGACCGCGCTGCGGCAGACATGGACGGGGTTTTTCAGCCTGACCTTCCTGTTCCGCCTGCCGTTGTTCCTGATCGGTTTTCCGCCCGCGATGGTGTTCTTCTGCGCGGGGCTTAACCTGATCTATCAATTCTGGATCCATACCGAGGCGATCAAGCGGCTGCCCCGATGGTTCGAGGCGGTGATGAACACCCCGTCGCACCACCGCGTCCATCATGGCGTGAACCCGCGCTATCTCGACGCCAATTATGCGGGCGTGTTCATCATCTGGGACAAGATGTTCGGCAGCTTCGTTCCCGAACGCGACGACGAGCCGGTGCGTTATGGGATCGTCAAACAGCTCGGCAGCTTCAACATCCTGTGGGCGGCAGTGCATGAATGGGTCGGGATCGCGAAGGACGTGTGGCACGCGCCGTGGCGGCACAAGCTCGATTATATGTGGCGCGAGCCCGGCTGGAGCCACGACGGCAGCCGCGCGACGAGCGCGATGATCAAGGAACGCTGGGCGGCGGGGCGGCCGGTGGAAGAACCGGCGGAGTAGGGCTGCCCTAAACCCGTTCGTGTCGAGCGAAGTCGAGACACCTCGAAGGCGCGCGCGACCGATGGGCATCTCGACTTCGCTCGATGCGAACGGTGAAGGGTATCAGCCCCCTTGCCTCACCCCCTAATGACATTCATGTAAGCACCCGGGCGACCGCCAGCAGGCGGCGTAAGGGAGAGTCGCAAGCATGGATCAGTTCGACATCATCGTCATCGGCGGCGGCAGCGCGGGGAGCGCGGCGGCGGGGCGGCTGGCCGAGGACGGCAAGCGTACCGTCTGTCTGGTCGAGGCGGGCGGGCGCAACGACAATATGCTGATCAAGACCCCGGGGTTCATGCCCTTCATCCGGAACAGCTCGAACTATAAATATGAAACGGTGCCGCAGGCGGGATTGAACGGGCGCACCGGCTATCAGCCGCGCGGGCGCGGGCTCGGCGGGTCGAGCGCGATCAACGCGATGGTCTATATCCGCGGGCATCAATTCGATTACGACCAGTGGGCGGCGCTCGGCGCGACGGGGTGGAGCTATGCCGACGTGCTGCCCTTCTTCAAGCGCAGCGAGGGCAATGAGCGCGGCGGCGACGAATTCCACGGGGGCGGCGGGCCGCTGAATGTGATGGACCAGCGCTGGCCCAATGTGACGAGCCGGCGCTTCGTCGAGAGCGCGGCGTCGCTGCAATTGCCGCGCACGGCCGATTTCAACGGCCCGAGCAACGAAGGCTTTGGCCTTTATCAGGTGACGCAGAAGGCGGGCGAACGCTGGTCGGCGGCGCGCGCCTATGTCGAGCCGCTGCAGGGGCATGGCAATTTCGTGGTGCGCACCGGCGCGCTGGTCGAGAAGATACTCGTCGAAGACGGGCGCGCGACGGGGGTGGTGATCCGCCGCGGGGGCAACCGCGAGACGCTGCGGGCGCGGGGCGGTGTCATATTGTCGGCGGGGGCGTTTGGCAGCCCGCAAATCCTGATGCTGTCGGGGATCGGGCCGGGCGCGCATCTGAAGGACAAGGGGGTTGAGGTGACGCTCGACCGCGCGGGGGTCGGCGACAATCTGCAGGATCATATCGACTATGTGTCGAGTTGGGAGACGCGCTCGACCGAGCCGTTCGGCGACAGCGCCGGCGGCACCTGGCGGATGGTGAAGGCGATCTTCGAGCACCGGACGAAACGCAGCGGGATCATGACGACCTGTTTCGCCGAGGCGGGGGGCTTTTGGAAATCGCGCCCCGACCTGCCCGCGCCCGACATCCAATATCATTTCGTGCCCGCGATGCTCGAAGATCATGGGCGCACGAAGGTGAAGGGGCACGGTTTCTCGTGCCACGCGTGCGTGCTGCGGCCCGAGAGCCGCGGGACGGTGCGGCTTGCGTCATCCGATGCCGCCGCGGCACCCGCGATCGACCCGGGCTTTTTGACCGACGCGCGCGATATGGCGACCCTGCGCGCGGGGGTGCGGATGATGCACCGCATCGCCGCGGCGCCGCCGCTCTCGGACTACGCCGGGGTCGACCGCCATCCAGTGGACCTCGACGACGATGCCGCGCTCGACGTGCTGATCCGCAGCCGCGCCGACACCGTCTATCACCCCGTCGGCACGTGCCGGATGGGGAATGACGCCGACGCGGTCGTCGACCCGACGTTGAAAGTGGGTGGCATCGACGGGCTGTGGGTTGCCGATGCGAGCGTCATGCCGCGGCTCGTTTCGGGGAACACCAATGCGCCGAGCATCATGATCGGGGAGCGGGCGGCCGATTTCGTGAAGGCGGCGCTGAACTAGGCGGTGCACGCTGCGGCCAGCAGCGCACCGCTTTGCGTGAGGTCATAACGGCTCGCCGGCGGACGCATATCGAGTATTTCGCGGGTCACCAGCCCGTGCTTGCCAAGCGCGGTCAGCCCCTGCGACAGCGCGCGCGGGGTGGCGGGGGTCAGCAGGCGCGACAGCGCGTTGAAGCGGTCGTGGCCCGCGCCGATCCCGACGACGAGCGGAAGTCCCCAGCGCGTCGCGGCACCGGGCGGCAGGTCAATTGCCGCTTGCGCCTCGCTAATCGTTGCGGCGCGTGCGGCGGCGGCGGCGCCGGCTTCGGTCAGGATATATTCAGGACGGAGCGGGTGGCCGTGACCGGGGTTGCGCGCCACCCAGCCGATCGTCGCCGCGGCCTCCAGCGTGCGCGTGAGGCTGTCGCGCGAGAGTCCGAGGCGGTGGATCAGTTCGACGAAGCGCGCACCCTTGTGTGCCGCCAGATCGGCGAGCAGCGGCACCAGCCAGCGATGGCTGCCGAGCTGAATCAGCACGGGGTCGGACGCGGTTGACGGCATTTGCAACTAACTATACAAACCAGACCATTGAGGCAAGCGATATGGGCCATGCGATTCTCCGCGGGGCTCGGTGCTTCGCGAAAAGGGAGGAATGGCATGGCGCTTCAGATCGGATCCGAACTCACCTGTTCGATGGGGGTCAAGGACATGACCGCGTCGATCGCCTGGTACGAGCGCGTGCTGTTGTGCGAGCTGCTCTATCGCGCCGACGAGCTTGGCTGGTGCGAACTCAAGACCCCGATGGCGGGGGTGAATATCGGGCTCAGCCAGGTCGAGGCGGTCGTGCAGGGCGGCGGCGCGACCAATGTGTTCGAGGTGGCTGACATCGAGGAGGCGAAAGTGCATCTCGATGCCGAGGGTGTGCGGCAGGATGGCGATATCCAGCATATTCCGGGGTTGGTGAAATTGCTCACTTTTTACGATCCCGACGGCAACGCCTTCATGTTCTCGCAGTCCGAGATCGCGGCATGACATCGCTCTGGTGGGCGGCGGCGGCGCTGATGGCGCCGGCCGCGCCCGCCGCCGAAGCCCCGTCGCTCGCCGCCTGGCATGGCAGCTGGGCCGGTAAGGGCGAGGCGTTCGGGAAGCCCGCGACGGCGACGCTCGACATCGCACCGGGCGTGGGCGAGGCGACGACGCTCGCCTATCGTCTGCGCATCGCGGGCACGCCGCCGATCGCCTATTCGGCCGAGGCGACGTACGCCTTCGACACGAAGGGGCGCGTGCGCGGAAAATGGACCGACAGCTATGGCGGGACGCGCGCGGTGGTCGGCGGGGTGAATGCGGCGAAATGGTGGACGCATTGGGGCAGCGCCGATGTCGAAATCGGCCGGTCGACCTATGTCCTTGAAGCGGACGGAAGACTCGTCGTCAGCGATTCGATTCTGCAGGACGACGGCAGCTGGCGCATCTTCGCCATGCTGCGCTATGCGCGCACAAATCGCTGAAAACTGCCGATTTTAGGCAGCATCTGTGTTGCGCACAAAAAAAGAGGGCCGGGACTTGCGTCCCGGCCCAGCCTTTCAGGCTCTCCCCTCCTGAAACTGTTGACGCAATGAATGCCATATTAATGTCATGATGGGAAGGCTTAAATTGCGGCAATGCTGCGCAAATTTTGTGCAACATTTCAGCGCCTGAAAATGGGCCGGAACGCGTCCGCGCCCGGCCCATCTCTCCCCGTCAGAAGCCCTTGCGAACCGTGACGCCGAAGGTGCGCGGCTGGTTCGTCGCGAAGCCGAGCCGCGCGCGCCCGCCGCGTTCGCGGTCGAAGGCGAGCAGCGCATTTTCGTCGAGCAGATTGTTTACATAGACCGAGATTTCGAACTCGTTCGGAAACTCGATCCCTGCGCCGAGGTTCACCAGCTGATAATCGGGCAGCTTGAGGTCAAGCGTCGTCGCCGAACCGATCGGCGCGCCGCCAAAGGTGAAGCCGTGGACGAAGGTCCGCGGGTTGTTTTCCTGATCGCCGGGCTGGGTATAGCGGCTGCCGACATGCTGGAAGGATGCGGTGACGAAGGCGTTGGTGTCCGACGACGCATCGATCGGGAAGCTGTAGGTCGCGTTCGCCGCCATCTGGAACTTCGGCACCGAGGGCAGGCGGTTGCCCTCGCGGATGCCCTCGATCACCGTCCCGTTCGGGCGCGTGAGCGTCGAATCGAATTCGGCCTCGACATAGCTGCCCGACAGCCCGAGATCGAGCCCGGTGAACGGGCTGGCCGACAGCTCGACCTCGAGCCCCATCGTATGCGCGTCGGCGTTGAACACGATACGCGACGAGCAACTGCCGGCATCGGCGGTGACCTGCAGATTGTTGATCTTGGTATAGAAGCCGGCGGCGTTGAACGTGATGCCACCGAACTGCGCCTTCACCCCGCCTTCATAGTTCCACAAGGTTTCGTCGTCGTAGCGCGGGCGGCCGCTGAAGGTCTGCGCGTCGGGGCCGTTCGGCACGCCGCCGTCGCACAGCGGCAGGTTGAGCGGATCGTTGACGCCGCCGAGGCGGAAGCCCTTCGACGCCTGCGCGTTGAGCGTGATGCCGTCGGCGACATCATAGCTGAGCAGCAAGCGCGGCGAGAAGCCGGTCGACGAGGTCTTGTCGCGGGCGTTGTCGCCGTTGGGGAATAGCCCGCCCGATACGAAACGCCGGCTTTCGTCGAAAGCATAATAACGACCGCCGAGCGTCGCGGTGAAGGCTTCGGTGAGATCGTAGCTCAGCTCGCCGAAAATAGCGATCTGCGACAGGTCATAAGGGATGTCGGCGTTATAGGGCGAATCGGGACCAAAGCCGTTGGCGAGCGCCGCCGAGGTGCCCGCGCCGAACCTCGCATCGGTGAACACGTCATAACCCGGCGTCGGAAGGCGCTGGGTATAGTCACGTTTGACGTTGGCATAATAGCCGCCGACGAGCCACTGGAAGGGGCCGGTTCCCGCCGAGTTCACCCGCAATTCCTGCGTGAATTGCTTGACGCCCGTGGTGTCGACAAGGTTCGAGGGCAACAATATGCCCGCAACCGGAAAACCGAGGTCGGCCGAAACGCTGCCCGTCAGCGCGCTCGCGTCGCGGCTGACGAGGATGTCGCGATCGGTGTAGGTCGTCACCGACGTCACGCCGATCACGTCGCCATCATAGCTCATTGTCAGGTCGAAGAGCTTGACCTCATCCTCGAACGCCTCGTCGAGCAGCAGATATTGCTGGCGTTCCTTGAAGGCCACCTGCGGCCGCGTCGTCGTGAACTGGTTGGCGAAGAGGTTATAGACCTCCTGCCGGTTGAAGCCGTCGGTCTTGACCTTCTGATAGACGAAGCGCGGGGTGATCGACAGATTCTCGGCAGGTTTCCACAGCAGCGAGAAGCGCCCGCCATAGCGTTCGCCGCTGTTGACGTCCTCGCTCTCGCCGCCGCCTTCGCGCAGCGCATTAATGAAGCCCGCGTAACGCGTATAATAGCCGACCGCGCGCATCGCGAGATTGGGGCTCAATGGCAGGTTGATCGCGCCCTTGAGGTGGCCGCCGAAATCGTCGCCGTCGACGAGGTTCACATTGCCTTCGACCTTGCCCTCGATGCCGTCGAGATTGGGCTGGTTGGTAATGTAGCGGAGCGTGCCGCCGACCGAACCCGAGCCGAAGAGCGTGCCCTGCGGCCCGCGCAGCGTCTCGACGCGGTTGAGGTCGAACAGGTCGAGGTCGGGGGTGAAGAGCGACAGCGAGACGACCGATTCGTCGAGATAGACGCCAACCTGTTCCTTCACGCCCGGCTGGTCGCGCGCGATCTGGCCCGCCGAGACGCCGCGCACCGACACCTGGCTTTGCCCGGGCCCGAGATTCTGGACCGTCAGGCCCGCGACGTTGCGCGACAGATCCTCGACCGTGCTCGCATTGGCGCGCTCGATCGCCTGTTCGGTCTGCGCGTTGATCGAAAAGGGAACGTCCTGCAGGCTCGCGTCGCGCTTGGTCGCGGTGACGATAATCTCGTTGCCGTCATAGCTGTTTGCAGGCGCGTCCTGCGCCACTGCCGGGGTGCTTGCAAGCGCAAGGCACGACAAGCCCGCGAGCATAGATGCTCGTGCATTCATGATAATCCTCCTCCTGATGGCCAATCTACGCTGGTCCGGGCGGGAGGGTGCGCTTCTTGTTTCCATTACGCAATGGCGCATGAATATTACGCGAAATAAAGGCCGGGACATGTTGCGCGCCAGCCACAGTAAGAAAATGACAAAAATGGACGGGACTGTGTCCCGCGCTCGCGGCCGTTCCCGCCACAAAAAAAGGCCGGGACCTGTGTCCCGGCCAGTGGCCGTTCGGGCCACAAACTTAAAAAATGGCCGGGGGCAAGCCCCGGCCAGTGGTTCGCAGGAGGAACCTCGGTAGGATCCCGCCGCCGCCGTTTGAAAGGAGAGAGACGTGCGGCGACGGGTCTCCTGTCTCGTCAGTAGTTGTAGGCGCGCTCCCCATGTTCGCCGAGGTCGAGCCCTTCGCGTTCGACCTCTTCCGAAACGCGGAGGCCGGTGAGCAGCTTGGCGACATAGATGGCGATGACGGTGCCGACGCTGGCCCAGACGATCGTCGCGGCAACCGCCGAAATCTGGGTCACGAGCTGCGGTCCGATCGCAAAATCGTCGCCGCCGGGGCCGCCAAGGCTGGGGGCATAGACGATCGCGGTGCCGATCGCGCCGACGATGCCGCCGACGCCGTGGATGCCGAAGGCGTCGAGCGAGTCGTCATAGCCGAGTTTGGGCTTGAGGACGGTCACGGCGTAGAAAGCGATCAGCGAGGCGACCGCGCCGAGGACGATGGCGCCGAACGGCCCCGAATTGCCCGCCGCCGGGGTCACCGCGACGAGGCCGGCGATGATGCCCGAGCAGAAGCCGAGCGCCGAGGGCTTATGGCCCGCGAGCTTTTCGGCGAGCATCCAGAACAGCGCGGCCGAGGCAGTCGCGACGAAGGTATTGATCATCGCGAGCGCGGCCGAGCCATTGGCTTCGAGCGCCGAGCCGGCGTTGAAGCCGAACCAGCCCACCCACAGCATGCCGGTGCCGACCATCGTGAGGGTCAGCGAGTGCGGCGCCATGATTTCCTTCTGGTAGCCGATGCGCTTGCCGAGGATCATCGCGGCGACGAGCGCCGAGACACCCGCGTTGATGTGCACGACGGTGCCGCCGGCGAAATCGAGCGCGCCCATTTCGAAGAAGAGGCCGCCCGCCGCCCACACCATGTGCGCGATCGGGAAATAGACGATCGTCAGCCAGATCGCGCCGAACACCATCACCGCCGAGAATTTCATGCGTTCGACGACCGATCCGAGGACCAGCGCGAGGGTGATCGCGGCAAAGGTCATCTGGAAGCTGATGAACACATATTCGGGCAGCTTGAAGCCGTCGCTGAACGTGTCGGCGAGGCTGTCGGGCGTGACACCGGCGAGGAAGAATTTGCCCCAGGCGATGAAGGCATTGCCCTCGGGACCAAAGGCGAGGCCATAGCCATAGATCACCCAGATGATCATCGCGAGGCAGGCGGCGGCGCCGATCTGCGTCATCGTCGACAGCATATTCTTGGTGCGCGTGAGACCGCCGTAGAAGAGCGCGAGGCCCGGCAGGATCATCAGGAGCACGAGCACGGTCGAGGTCATCATCCAGGCGGTGTCGCCCTTGTCGACCACGGCCGCGACCACCGGTTCGGGTGCCGCCGCGGCGACTTCCTGCGCCCAGGCGGGCAGCGCGGCGAACAGCGCGAGGCCGACGGCCCCGGCGCCCGCCGCAAATTTCTTTGCGAACGTCATGTTTTCCCCCTTCGTCATTACAGTGCCGCCTCGCCGGTCTCGCCGGTGCGGATGCGCACCGCCTGACCCACGTCGAGGACGAAAATCTTGCCGTCGCCGATCGAACCGGTTCCGGCGGTCTGCTGCAGCGTTTCGACAACCCGTGGTGCAAGCGCATCGTCGCAGACGAGCTCGATCTTCACCTTCGGCACCATGTTGGTGGCATATTCGGCGCCGCGGTAGATTTCGGTCTGCCCCTTTTGCCGGCCGAAGCCCTTGACCTCGGTCACGGTCATGCCGGCGATGCCCAGACCGGTGAGCGCTTCGCGCACCTCGTCGAGCTTGAATGGTTTGATGATGGCCAAGATCAGCTTCATGACGCCCCCTTTTGCTAATGGCACCATGTTGCACTGCAACGGCCGTGCCAGATTACGCGGGGCGCGCGAAAGTTAACATTTTGTGACGGCGTGAGCGGGGTAAGCGACCTATTCGGTCGTTCGGTGGGCAGGGAAGGCAGCGGATTGCCTAAAATTTGGGCAATGGCCGTCGCGCCCAGATCGGCAGATGGTCCGACGCGCGTGCCGCGAGCGCGCTCTGGTGGACGCCCGCCTCGACGGCTTCGAGGTCGGGGGTCGCGAAAATACGATCCAGCTTTGCGACCGGGCGGCGGCTGTGGAAGCTGTGGCCGGTGTCGACAAGCCGGTGGCGCTCGCCGAAATCGGCGAGGCAGCCGCCGCGCGGCCGCCATTCGTTGCAATCGCCCATCAGGATCGTCGGCAGATCCTCGCCCTCGGCGACATGGTTCAGGATCGCGCGCGCCTGCTGGCGGCGGCGCAGCCCCGAAATGTCGAGATGCATGCCGACGACGCGGAGCCGCGTTTCGCCGATGCGCACCGTCGCCGCGACGGCGCCGCGCGGCTCGAGCGTCGGCAAATGGAGCGCGTGGCTTTCCTCGACCACGGCGCCCTTGCGCACGAGCAGCGCGTTGCCGTGCCAGCCGATCGCATAGGGACGGCCGCTGAGCAGGTCGACCGGGACATAATCGCTATGGTCCTCGAACATATGCGGCGGGATCGCGCTCGCGCGCGTGCCGAAACGGCGGTCGGCCTCCTGCAGCGCGACGATATCGGCGTCGAGCTCGCCGAGCACCGACAGCACCCGGCCGGGGTCGCGGCGCCGGTCGAGCCCGATGCCCTTGCGCATATTGTAACTGGCGACCTTGATCATGACGTGTTTTTCAAGCGCTCAGGCCGCGTTTCCGTTCCCGCCGGACTCGAATTCGGCGATCAGCGCCTGCGCCTCGTCCAAATCCTCGTCGAGCACCATGATGCGGACGGGGATGAGCAGACCGACGCTTTCGGCGATGTTCATGCCCGCATCGAAGCACACCGCATGGACGCCGGCGCTCTCGAGCCGGCCGCGCAGCAGCTCGGCCTCGGCGCCGTTGGGAAGGCGCACCAGCTCGACCAATGGCATCAGGCGTCGCCCGCGATGAAACGGTCGGTCGGGCGCGTCGGCAGGCCGTCGATGCTTCGGTCGCGTTCCTTGAATTTTTCGACCCACAGCGTGCGGTCGGCCTGGCGGTGATATTTTTGCAGCGTGTCGCGCTCGTGCTGCAATTCCATCATCGGCACCCCCCAGCCGCAGCTCGTCTGTACGCTGTCGATATCGATCACGAAGATCTGGCGTGTGCCGGGAAGCAGGGTGAAGTTTGCGGCGAGCGCGTCCCACTCGGCATCCTGCGGCAGCACGGGGCGGCCGCGGCCATAGATACGCAGGATCAATGCCGTGCGATCGAAGGCGCAGAACATGATCGTGATGCGCCCGTCGGCGGCAAGATGCGCGTGCGTTTCGTTGCCCGATCCGCCAAGGTCGAGATAGGCGACCTGCGCGTCCGAAAGGACTTTGAAGCTGTCGGCATAGCCCTTGGGCGACAGGTTGATGCGCGCATCGGCGGCGGCCGTCGCGGTAAAAAAGACCGGCTGTTTTTCGATAAAGGCGATATGCTTGTCAGTCAGCGTATCGGTGAATTCCATGACTGTTCTCCGTATCGCGCCAGCCCTATCACCAATTCCTGCCCTCTTCTATCGCGGCTTCCTCGTCGGCGCGGGTGGCGCGGCCGAGGGCCTCGTTGCGATGCGGAAAGCGGCCGAAGCGGTCGACGATGTCGAAATGCTTTTGCGCATAATCCTGGAATATCGGGGCGTCGAACTGGGCGAACAGGCGCAGCGATTCGCGTTGGTCGTCCATATTCTCACTATGCTGGAAGGGCAGGCAGGCGAATTGGCGCCGCTCGTCGGGCCAGTTTTCGTGCCAGCCGCGCGCGACGATGCCGCGCGCGATCGCGCGGGCGAGATCGTCGGTCGCGAAGGCGTCGGCGTGACCGCGATAGATGTTGCGCGGCACCTGATCGAACAGGATCGTCGCGGCGAGCGCGGTGTCGGGATCGGTGAGGAAGGCTTCGGCGGGCTGCGATCGCAAAGCCTCGTGCCAGCCTTCCGCCAGATCGCGGACCGCTTCATCGAATTCGGCGCCGCCGCCGTACCAGTCGTCCATGCCATGCTCGTCAAACCAGAAGGCGAGGAGTTGCTGCGCCCAGTCGGCGGGGGGCGGGGCGTTTTCGTTTTCGACCAAGGTCTTTGTTCCCATCAAGCGTCATCCCGGCGAAGGGTGTTCAGAGGCACGTGACTCTGAAACCGGATCTCGACGTAACGGTTTGACGCAACGTGGAGATCCCGGCCTTCGCCGGGACGACGACTTTAATGTGGATCGAAGGGCGCGCAACCGCGCCCGAGCTTATTCGCCCTTGACGCGCTTGTACGGCACAAACTGGCCGAGCGATACGAAGCCGGCGTACATATGGCTGGTGCGGTCGCGCAGTTCGACGGCGTCGATGCTGCACAGCTGGCTGCCGATCGTCTTGGTGACGAGGATATCGTCATCGTCGAGCGATTCGGCCCCGCCCTTCGGCCGGTTGACCCAATAGGTGCTGCCGACCTTGTAGACGATCGCGGTCTTCTCGATGATCTGCGAACTGCGCGCGGTCGAGAGCGAGATGCAATCCTGCGGTTCGCCCGCAACGCGGCCTTCGAGCAATTTCGCGAGCTGGTCTTCGGGCGCGAGCTTTTCGCGCGCGGTGGCGGCGGGGGCGGCCGCGATGGCTGCGGCGGCAAGAAACGCCGGGATGAGGTGACGCATGGTTCGACTCCTGTCTTTCATACCCTACCCGGCGCCTTTTTGCGCCAACGTGCGTGAACAGGGGCTGACTCGCCGCCGTTTCAGCACGCCCCGTCGGGAAGCGGGATGCCCAGCGGACCTTTGCATTTCTTTTTCTTCGCGGGTTCGGCCGGGGTGCTGCCGCCCGTATTCGATCCGCTCATCCCGCCGAAATCGGCACCGACCATCAGCATGGTATGCGAGCGGAAGCGCACCTTCGCGGTCCAGTCGATGTTCCACGCCGCATTGCCCGCGGGCTTGGGCGGATAGGAGAAATTGGCCTCGGGCCCGAAAGCGTTGAGGTTGCCGATCAGCATTTCGCCCGACGCTTTCTTGACCTCGGCGGGGATCTGGCAGCTCGTCTGCGTTGGCGGCATCACGATCTTCTTGGTGATCAGATTCGCGACGACCGATGGCGGCAGCCAGTCCCACAGCCCGCCGCCGAATTCCTTCGACGCGCTGCTCGTCCACCAGACGATATCGCCCATGTCATTCTTGCCGCCGCCATTGCCCATGCCGCCGATCGTCCACGCGACATAGCCCGTAGCGTTCGGCACGCTGTTCCAGCGGACCATCACCGACTGGTCGCCCTGGATCGCGGTCGAGGCGCTGAGCCCCTGCATATAATCCTGCGCCAGCGTGAAGTTGATGTCGGGGCCGATATTGCTCGCGACGCGGTGCGCGCCGAGCAACGATGAGCCCGATCCGGGCTGCTTGCCGCCCTTGTTGTTCGGCCAGTCGACATAGGAACGGCTATTCGCCTTGCTCACTTCGCGGATCACCGGGACCGCGCTGGAGAAGAGATTAGGCGGCATCTGGCCCGCGGCGACCTTGGCGAAATCGATCACCACCGGCTGGCCTGGCCCCGCCTTCGCGCCGCAGCCCCAATAGAGCAATAGGCGGCCTTTCGGGCGTTCGAACGGGGTGGTTCCGGTCTCCTCCTTGCCCTCGATCGTCGTCAGCGGGACCGACTTGCCCATCTTCGCCTGCGGCAGGAAGAAATGGTCGCCCTTCGGTGGCGGCGCGGTGGCGGCATCATTCGAGCCGAGGCGGAGGAGGAGCTGGTGCGCGACCTTGCTCGACGGATCGCCGCCGAACATCATCCCCATCGCGCCGCCGAGGCCGCCCCTGCCGCCGCCCGCCATCGCGGCGAAGCCCGACATCGTCGCGACGTCCATTTCGTAACGCTCTTTGGGGCCGGTGGTTTTTTGCGCCGAGCCGGGAACGGCGGCGAGGACCGCGGCGACGGCGGCCACGGAAACGAAACGCAGATTCGAACGCATATTACCCTCCCTGTTGCAGGGGATCCCCCCACGGATGATGCGACCGATTCTTCTTCTGTTTGCGTAAACTATATGCGCGGGAGGGCGGAACGCCAAGTGAGGGTGATCACAGGCTGTATGCGATGCAAATCTTCGTCACCCCGGACTTGATCCGGGGCCTGCCTTCCTTCGCGAAGAAAAGGCGGGTGCCGGGTCAAGCCCGGCATGATGGATATGGGATCAGGCCGTGCCGCCCACCGTCAGCCCGTTGACCAGCAGGGTCGGCTGGCCGACGCCCGCGGGGACGCTCTGGCCGGCCTTGCCGCAAATGCCGATGCCCTCGTCGATCGCCATGTCGTTGCCGATGCCGGTGACTTTGGTGAGCACGCTCGGCCCGTCGCCGATCAAGGTCGCACCCTTGATCGAGTCCCCGAGCTTGCCGTTCTCGATCTTGTACGCCTCGGTGCAGCTGAAGACGAACTTGCCCGACACGATGTCGACCTGTCCGCCGCCGAAGCTTTTCGCGAAAATGCCGTTCTTGACGCGCGACAGAAGCTCGGCGGGATCGTCGTTGCCGCCGCGCATGAAGGTGTTGGTCATCCGCGGCATCGGGGCGTGGGCGAAGCTTTCGCGGCGACCGTTGCCGGTGGGCTCGACCCCCATCAGGCGGGCGTTGAGGCGGTCCTGCATATAGCCTTTGAGGATACCGTCCTCGATGAGCACCGTCTCGCCGGTCGGGGTGCCTTCGTCGTCGATCGAAAGCGAGCCGCGGCGGCCGCCGCCGACCGGGCTGTCCATCGCGCCGTCGTCGACGACGGTGACGCCGGGCGCGGCGACGCGTTCGCCGATGCGGCCCGAAAAGGCGCTCGTGCCCTTGCGGTTGAAATCGCCCTCGAGCCCGTGGCCGACGGCTTCGTGGAGCAGCACGCCGGGCCAGCCGGGGCCGAGGAGGACGGTGAACTCACCCGCGGGGGCGTCGACCGCGCGCAGATTGACGAGCGCCTGCGCCAGCGCCTCGTCGATCGCGCGGTTCCACTGCGCGGGTTCGAACAGATGGTCGTACATATAGCGACCGCCGAGGCCGAAATAACCGGTTTCGCGGCGGCCATTTTCCTCGACAACGATCGACACGTTGAGGCGGACGAGCGGGCGGATGTCGGTCGCGAGGAAGCCGTCGGCGCGGACGATCTCGACCACTGACCAGCTGCCCGCGAGCGCAACCGAGACCTGCACGATGCGGGGGTCACGTTCGCGCGCGGCGGCGTCGATTTCCTGGCAGAGCGCGACCTTCTTCGCGAAGGGGATGAGGTCGAGCGGGTTCGCTTCGTCATAGAGATGGCGGTTGGTGCGCGGCGGCGGCGCGGCGTGCGCCTGATTCGACGGATCGAGCAGCGCGAGCGTTTCGGCGGCGCGGCGGATCGCGCCGGCGCTGATGTCGCTGGCGTGCGCAAAGCCTGTCATCTCGCCCGACACAGCGCGCAGGCCAAAACCGGCGTCGGTCGAATAGTCCGCGGTCTTGAGGCGCCCGTCGTCGAAGCCGAAGCTCTCGGTCGCGCGATATTGCAAATAGAGCTCGCCGTCGTCGGCCTTGGCGAGCGCTTCGCGCGCGAGCGCCTGCGCCAGATCGGGGTCGAGCGCGTCGGCGCGATAGAGGAAGCGGCGGGGATCGAGACTGGTCATGCCGCCGATATAGGCACGCGCATCCCCCGACGCCAGCGGTCAGAGATAATTGACGGTGAGCGTGAAGGTGCCGCTGTAATCGCCCTCGGGCTGGTTCGCGGGAACGGTGAGCGTGCCGCCGATATAATAGCTCTGGACCCCGCTCGGCAGCAACGTCCCGCCGAGCAGCGCGATGCCGCCGCCGCTGGTGCTCGCGGCGCGCACAAGGCTCGCGGTCATCGGCGCCGCACCGCCGCCGGCGCGGGTGAGCGTGACCGAGGTACTGCCCGATACGGTGATCAGCAATATGCCGCCGGTGCCCTGGAACACCGCGCGCTGCGCCGCCGATCCGACCGGGGTGACGCCGCCGCCGGTCGTGCGCGCGTTGGTGACGGGGCTGATCGTGACGGTGCCGCCGGTCGCGCCGCTGATCAGCGTGCCGAAATCGAGATCGTCGGTCTTGATCAGCGTGTTCGGGCGCACGACCGCCGCGTTGGCGGTGCCGGGCATGTCGGCGGCATAGGCTGGTCCGCATAGCGCCGCGCTCGCCATTGCCACAGCGAGGATCAGGGCGCGAGTAGCCCCCCGACTATGTCTGGTCCCCTGAATCCCCACAGATTCTGCTCCTGTCTGGCACATCTTATGCCAGCGGGACCTTCATCACTGATGCATGGGGTTGGTGAATCGGCCGTTTACTTCCGGCCCGGGAATCACGCGTTGTCGGCAACGCCGACGTTCAGCCTTTGTCGGCGATCCCGCCGATCAGAATGAAGCGGCGGTCGCAATAGCCGCAGTCGGCGAAACCCTCGTCGGTGTCGATTTCGAGCCACACGCGCGGGTGGCCGAGCGCCGCGTCGGCGAGGCCGTCGCCGGTGCCGTCGCAGGCGATGCGGGTCTTGGGCGTGCGGATGGTTTCGGGTGCGGGCTGGGTCATCGACCGCGCCCATAGCAAGCAGGACGGGCGCCCGCAATCGGGTCTGCGTAATCGGTGTGGGCTTTGACGGCACCGGTGCGGGCACCCTTTTGGGTGCAAGTGGTCCCCCGGTGCCGTCTTCCCCCCACAGGAAGGCCTAAAGATAGTTTAAGGTGATCGTGAACGTACCGCTGTAATCGCCCGGAGCCTGGTTCGCGCCGACTTCGAGCGTGCCGCCGACGGGGAAATTATAGTTGCCGAGCGGCGAGGTGATGCGGAAGCGCGTCGGGGTCGTCGACAGGATCGCGGTCGGCGTGCTGCCGATCTCGAAATTGCGGACGCGCATCCGGACGCCCGGCCCGGTGATCCAGATAGTGTTCGATCCGAGCGAGATATTGACCTGGCGGTTGAAGCTGCCGAGCCCCGCGAAGCGCGCGGGCTCGCCGCCATTGCCCGCGAGCGTGACGCCGCCGGTGCGGCTGCGCGATCCGTCGGGCTCGATTGTCACCGTCCCCGCGGTCGCCGACGGAATGATATCGCCGAAGTCGAGGTCGTTGACCTTGAAGAAGGACAGCGGGCGAAGCACGATGGCTTCGGCCGCGCCTTGCGCGCTGTTCTGCGCCAGCGCCGGCGAAGCGGCGGTGGGCGCGATCAGGAGCGCAAAGATGGCTAGGCCGCGCTGTATCGACAGCGGGCAAATGATGTGGCTGGTCCTCACAACTGCTGCTCTAGCCGCGAGTTTCGAATTTAGCGTTAACGCGCGGCTGACGAAAAATTAGCAGGCTTTCGCGAGGGCTGGTGCGCGGCTATGGAGGCGGCCATGAGTGAAGCCGCCATCCGCATCGACGCCGTCTCCAAACTCTATGCCGGCGGCAAGCAGGCGCTCGACAATGTCAGTTTCGACGTGCCGCGCGGCCAGATTTTCGGGCTGCTAGGGCCGAACGGCGCGGGCAAGTCGACGCTGATCAACATTCTTGCGGGGCTGGTCAACAAGACGGCCGGCCATGCGAGCATCTGGGGCTTCGACATCGACGCCGATCCGCGCAACGCCAAATATTCGATCGGCATCGTGCCGCAGGAAATCGTCTTCGATCCCTTTTTCACGCCCTTCGAGACGCTCGAGAATCAGGCGGGTCTCTATGGCGTGCCCAAGGACAAGCGGATTTCGGACGAACTGCTCGCCGCGGTCCATCTGTCGGACAAGCGCGACGCCTATGCGCGTACGCTGTCGGGGGGCATGAAGCGGCGCCTGCTCGTCGCCAAGGCAATGGTGCATTCGCCGCCGATCATCGTGCTCGACGAGCCGACCGCGGGGGTCGATATCGAACTGCGCCAACAGCTTTGGGACTATGTCCAGCGGCTCAACGATCGCGGGGTCACCGTGGTGCTGACGACGCATTATCTCGAAGAGGCCGAGGAGCTGTGCGACCGGATCGCGATCATCAATCATGGCAAGCTGATCGCAAACAAGCCGACGCGCGAACTGGTCGACATGGCGCGCGAGAAGATCGTCGTCGTCACGCTCGACGCCGATGTGACGACGCTGCCGACCCACCCGGCGTTCGAAAAGATCGAGCGCGAGGGCGAGCGCGGGCTGGCGATCAGTTACAACAAGGACCGCATGAACGCGGGCGAGGTGCTCGCCGCGGTCAATGCGATGGGTCACGGCATCGTCGACGTGTCGACGCGCGAAGCCGATCTGGAAGATGTGTTCCTGAATTTGACGCGTGCGGCCAACGGATGACGGCGTCGCGCCGTCAGATTGTAGCGCTTCCCGCCGCTATGCTTTCTCTCTTTGCATTCAGAGGAAACGCCATTGCCATGATTCAGTCGTCGATCGTTTCAGATGCCTTGGCTTCCGCCGAGTGGATCGCCACCGCCTTGTCGTCGTCGGGCTATCGGGCTGATTTCACGTTGGCGAGTTTTGGCGAAATCGATCGTTTTTTTGACGAACATGCTCCGAGGGGAGTCGCTCGACCAGACGGACTACTCTCAGAACAGGTCGGATCGAGAATTTTTGCGATTGGCGCCTATGTCGGTGAAACGCTGCGTCGTCAGCTTGGCGGCGAGTGGGTAGCTGATGACAAAGACCCGGAAGTAGAAATCAATATAAGCATGAAGCTCGTCGATGGCTCTATTGTTTGGCCAGTTCAACGCGCGATGAAGCGTTTTCGCAACGGTCCCGAGGACAGCATCGTCGCTTACGGGGCCGCGCTGTCCGGGCAAAGCAAATGAGCGCTACCCCGCACGACGTCATCATCGTCGGCTCGGGCGCCGCGGGCCTTACCGCCGCGATCGCCCTCGCCGATCATTGCCGCGTGCTCGTGCTCGCGAAGGGCGAGCTGACCGGCGGGTCGACCGCGTGGGCGCAGGGCGGGATCGCCGCGGTGCTCGACGCGGGCGATACGTTCGAAAACCATATCGAGGATACGATGGTCGCGGGTGCGGGCCTCAACCGCCGCGAGACGGTCGAGTTTGTCGTCGAGAACGCCCCGCACGCGATCGAGCGGCTCGTCGAGATGGGCGTTCCGTTCAACAAGGATGCCGAGGCGCTGCACCTGACGCGCGAGGGTGGGCATTCGCACCGCCGCATCGTCCATGTCGACGACGCGACCGGCTGGGCGGTGCAGGCGGCGCTGCTCAAGACCGCCGAGGCGCATCCGAACATCACCTTGCTGCCCGGACAGGCGTGCATCGACCTGATCACCGGACGGCACGAGGAACGCTATTCGGGGTCGGGCCGCGTTTGGGGCGTCTATGCGCTCGACGAAAAGACGGGGAAGGTCCGCGCGCATGTCGGCCGCGCGACGATCCTCGCGAGCGGCGGGGCGGGGCGCGTGTATCAGTTTTCGACCGCGCCGCGCGGCGCGACCGGCGACGGCATCGCGATGGCATGGCGCGCCGGCGCGCGCGTTTCGAACATGGAAATGATGCAGTTCCACCCGACCTGCCTCTATAATCTCGACGTCAAGAATTTCCTGATCACCGAGGCGGTGCGCGGTGAGGGCGGAATCCTGAAGCATCCGGTCACGGGGCATCGCTATATGCCCGATTATGACGTGCGCGCCGAACTCGCGCCGCGCGATGTCGTGGCACGCGCGAACGACGACCAGATCAAGCGCTCGGGGCTCGATTATGTCCACCTCGACATCAGCCATCAGGATCCCGATTTCGTCGCGGGGCATTTCCCGAACATCTATGAAAAGCTGCTGACGCTGGGCATCGACATGACGAAGCAGCCGATCCCGGTGGTGCCCGCGCAGCATTATACGTGCGGCGGGGTGCTGATCGACCTCGACGGACGCACCGACCTGCCGGGGCTTTATGCGGCGGGCGAGTGCACCGAGAGCGGGCTGCACGGCGCGAATCGTCTCGCGTCGAACTCGCTGCTCGAATGCTTTGTGTTCGGCGAGGCGGCGGCGAAGCATATCATCGAGAGCTGGGACCAGCTCGACACGCCGCCCGCGATCCGGCCATGGGACGCGAGCCGCGTCACCGATTCGGACGAAGAGGTGGTGATCAAGCAGAACTGGACCGAAATCCGCCGCTTCATGTGGAATTATGTCGGCATCGTGCGCACGACCAAAAGGCTGGAGCGCGCACGGCACCGCATCGACATGATGACGCACGAGGTCGAGGATTATTACGGCCATTTCCGCGTCACCACCGACCTGATCGAGCTCAGAAACCTGCTGCAATGCGCCGAGCTGATCGTGCGCAGCGCGCTTCACCGCAAGGAAAGCCGCGGGTTGCATTACACGCTCGATTACCCCGATCTGCTGCCGCAGGCGGTCGATACGGTGCTGGTGCCGTGATCGGTGGCTAAAGGGTCGCGGACGAAGCTTCCGCCGCCCTATCTGCGGCGGGTGTGGATGCGTGAGCCCTCCCCGGACGCGGACAAGCCCGCGGTCGATCGCGATCGCTATCCCTTCAATATCCCGCTATTCGCCGACCCCGCGTTCGAAATCCGGCTCGAGAAACCCGTCACGATATTGGTGGGCGAAAATGGCTCGGGCAAATCGACCTTGCTCGAAGCGATCGCGGTGCTCGCCGGATTCAGCGAGGGCGGGGGCGGCTATGGCCATATGGCCGTCGAGCGGTCGGACATTTCGGGAAGCGATGGCGGCATATTGGCCGATGCCCTGCGCGCCGCGTGGTTCCCCAAGATCGGCAAGGGCTTCTTTTTCCGCGCCGAAACCTTCTTCACCCTCGCGCGCTACGTCGATCAGGCCGCCTATGACGTTGGCGCAGGACGGCCCGATTATCTGTCCTGGTCGCACGGCGAGGGGTTCCTGGGTTTTTTCGAAGAGCGCGCCGATCAACAGGGCATCTATATTTTCGACGAACCCGAATCGGCGCTGTCGCCGTCGCGCCAGTTCGAATTCCTAAAATTGCTTCGCCGCATCCAGCGCGCGAACAACAGCCAGGTCATCATGGCGACGCATTCGCCGATCCTGATGGCGCTGCCCGACGCCGATCTGTGGCAGATCAGCCCGCTCGGCATCGAGCCGGTCCAGCTCGAAGACACGGCGCATTACCGGCTCTATCGCGAATTTATGCTCTATCCGCACGAGACGGTCGAGGCGATGATCGAATAGGCGGTCAGCCCCCGACGCCGAGCAGCCGCCCGACCAAAATCAGCACGATCGCGCCGATGACCGAGGCGAGGCAGCCCGCGCGGCTGAAGTCGCCGCGGCCGCGCGAGGTCGCGAGGCCCGCAAGAAGCGAGCCGCCGATGCCGAGCAGGATTGTGGCGATCCATCCCATCTCGACCGCGCCGGGATAGAAGAAGCGCGCGAGTGCGCCGATGACGAGGCCCGAGATGATCGCGCCGATGATGTTGATCATGCATTGAATCCTTCATTGAGGAAGCGCTCGGCGAGTGCGGCGTGCAAGGCGGCGCCGCGCGCCATCACGCTCTCGTCGAGCACCATATGATTCGAATGGAGGCCGCAGCATTGGCGCCAGTCGCTGCCCGCCGCGCTCGCACCGAGCCAGAACATCGCGCCTGGGACTTTTTCGAGGACGTAGGAGAAATCCTCGGCGCCCATCACCGGATTGTCCATCGTCAGCCAGGCTTGCTCGCCAAAGGTCTCTTCGACCACCGACTGGCCGAAGCTCACCGCGCGGGCGTCGCATATGGTGACGGGGAAACCTTCCTCGATCGTCACCTCGGCGGTGCAGCCATGCGCCTCGGCGATCGCGGGGGCGAGGCGCTTCAGCTCGCGCGCGACCATCGCGCGGCGTTCGGGCGAGAGCGTGCGGATCGTGCCGAGCATCTCGGCGGTTTCGGGGATGATATTGTTCGTCGTTCCCGCCGAAATCTTCGCGATGGTGACGACCGCGGGGTCGAAGACCGAGATGCGGCGTGTCACCATCGTCTGGATCGCGGTGACGATCGCGCAGGCAACGGGGATCGGGTCGATGCTGTCGTGCGGCATCGATGCATGCCCGCCCGCGCCCTTGACGATGATCGAAAGGACATCGGACGAGGCGAGAAGCGGCCCCGCGCGCCCCGCAAAAATCCCGTGCGGCGCGTTGGGCATGATGTGGAGCGCGAAGGCGGCGTCGGGCAGCGGGTCGATGATCCCGTCCTCGAGCATGAAGCGCGCGCCATGATGCCCCTCCTCGCCCGGCTGGAACATGAACATCACCGTACCGGGCAGCCGGTCGCGCGCCGCGCAGAGCAGCTTCGCCGCGCCGACGAGCATCGCGACATGCGTATCGTGCCCGCACGCGTGCATCGCGCCGGCGATCTCGGAGGTGAAATCGAGCCCGGTGTCCTCGAGCAAAGGCAGCGCGTCCATGTCGCCGCGCAGCAGCACGGTGCGCCCGTTCGCGGGGCCGCGGAGGATCGCGATCAGGCCCGTGGTCGACGGCCCCTCGCGAAATTCGAGCGGCAGCCCGGCGAGCGCATCCTTGATCTTCGCGAGCGTCTTCGGGTTCTGCAGGCCGAGCTCGGGCTCGCGGTGGATCGCGCGGCGGAGGTCGACGAGGTCGCCGAGGAGCGTTTCTGCCTCGGCGGGCCAGCTGTGCGATGCGATGTTCATCGCTTTGGAATGATGCTCCTAGAGCTATTTGTCGAGTCTCGATCCGCCCTGTTGTGGGACAGCAGCTATCGCATATGATTGCACTCACGCACGCCTAGTGCGTGAGTGATGTCTTGGGGGTGGGAATGGCCAAAAAGGGCAGCGTTTTTAGGCAAGCCTTCATCGATAATTGTCGAAAGGCAATAATGGACGCGAACGCGGCTTCTGGGATTAATCACCCAGGGATGCGGGGTGCTGTTAGAGAGATCGCGGCTGGTCAAATATTTAGCAAAGTTATTCCTCCAGAAGTAAAAATTGGAACAGGGAAGCTGGTCTCCTGCCAAGGGGAAACCTCTTCTCAAATTGACCTCATTCTCTATTCGCCTTCAATACTCCCGCCTTGGCTTCATGATGAGAAGAATGGGTTCTTTCCGATAGAGTCGGCGGCATATGTCATCGAGGTGAAGTCTAAGCTGACCACCGCGAAGCTTAAGGAGGCTTTAGCCAACGCTGCGTCAGTCGCCGCCTTGCCGATGGTTCAATCGGATCACTGGGGATTGAGCAACGAGGCAGGGAAAATCGTGCAAGCCGTCACTCGTAACCCGATTGGTCCGGTAAAAGCGTTATTTGCGTTCGCAAGCGATCTATCGGGAAACCGGGAAAGCGAGCTTGATCGTTATCGGAAATATGATCCTGACGCCGACACAAATCCCATAATCAATGCCATATGCGTTGTGGGGAAGGGGTACTGGTATCACAATGGCGGATGGAAGTTTGTGCAACCTTCCTTCGAATATGACGAGATCATGTCGTTTCTGGGTGGCGTGACAAATACGATTCCTCAAATTCTGGTCGGAAAGGGGCGACCGAAATTTGGTAGCTATTTGGAGCCGGAAGGATCTTCCCACGTAGCCTGCTGATATTCGTGGGCATTCGCTGTTAACGCCCACCAAACAATTGCCGACCCGCCAGATCGAGCATGATTTCCTCGCTGCCGCCCCCAATCGCGTTGACGCGGACTTCGCGGTAGATACGTTCGACCTTGCTGCCGGTGATATAGGACGCGCCGCCGAGGACCTGTGCGGCCTCGCGCGCCACGCTTTCCAGCATCCGCGTCGCCTGCACCTTGAGCATCGCGAAGTCGGCGGGGCGGTCCTTGCCTTCTTTGACCTGCCACGCGCAGAGATCGACCCACGCCTGCGTCGCCTCGATCTGGCGTTCCATGTCGGCGAGCTTGATGCGGATCGACTGGTGACCGACGAGCGGCTTGCCGAAGGTCTCGCGGTTCTGCGCCCATTCGGCGGCCTCGGCCATCGCGACGCGCGCGTAGGCGCAGCAACCCATCGCCATGCCGAGCCGCTCGCTGTTGAAATTGCGCATGATGCCGATGAAGCCGGCATTCTCTTGGCCGATGAGGTTTTCGGCCGGGACGCGGACGCCATCGAAATGGATCGCGGCGGTGTCGCTGCAGCGCCAGCCCATCTTGTCGAGCCGCGTGCGCTCGACGCCGGGGCTGTCCATGTCGATGAGGAGCAGCGAAATGCCCGCGGCTCCCGGCCCGCCGGTGCGCACCGCGCAGGTCAGCCAGTCGGCGCGCATGCCGCTGGTGATGAACATCTTGCCGCCGTTGACGACATAATCGTCGCCGTCCCTGACCGCGGTCGTCTTGAGGTTCGCGACGTCGCTGCCGCCGCCTGCCTCGGTGATGCCGAGCGCGATGATTTTCTCGCCCGCGAGGACGGGCGGCGCGATGCGCTGCTTCAGCGCATCGGAGCCGCGCGCGATGATCGGGGGCAGGCCGATGCCGTGCGTCATCAGCGAGGCGCCCACGCCCCCCGCGCCGACCGCGGCGAGTTCCTCGGTCAGCACGAGGCTGTGGAAATTGTCGAAG
Source organism: Sphingopyxis sp. 22461 (assembly GCF_052044915.1). Classification (NCBI taxonomy): domain Bacteria; kingdom Pseudomonadati; phylum Pseudomonadota; class Alphaproteobacteria; order Sphingomonadales; family Sphingopyxidaceae; genus Sphingopyxis; species Sphingopyxis sp. 22461. Next base: position 247,919 of record NZ_JBQENY010000008.1, on the reverse strand, counting down.
CCGGTGCTGTGCCCGCCATATTGTTCGGGAAAGCGGAGGCCAAGGATGCCCGCCTCCGCAGCTTTCTTGTGGAGTTCGCGCGGCAACTCGCCCTCGGCCTCCCAACGGTCGATGTTGGGCGCGATCTCGCGCGCGACGAACCGGCGGAGGCTCTGCGCCAGCGCTTCGTGGGTTTCGTCATAATAGGGCGATCTTGCGCGCCAGTCGTCAAAGGCTGTCATGGCGCGATGCTGCGCGGCGTTGACGTTCCCGTCAAGTCGGGCTTGCGCTGCGGCAACAAGGACTTAAGGTCGCGCGCCATGACAAAGCCCTCCCTGCTCGCCGGCCTCGCCGCATTCGCCCTCATCTCCACCCCCGCCATGGCGCAAAAGTCGCCCGAGGCGACTGCCGAAGCCGCGCTCAAGCGCGCGCCGGTGTTCGACGGGCACAATGACGTGCCATGGGCGCTGCGGCTGCGCGAGGGCAATGTCATCAACGGCTTCGATTTCCAGGACACGACCGACACCGCCAAGCCCGACGCGACCCCGCCCGAAATCGCGATGCACACCGACCTGATGCGGCTGCGCAAGGGGCATGTCGGCGCGCAATTCTGGTCGGTCTATGTGCCGAGCAACCCGAACGAGCAGCTGGCGGTGCAGCAGACGATCGAACAGATCGACGTGATGAAGCGCTTGGTTGCGCGCTACCCGAGCGACCTCGCGCTCGCCTCGACCTCGGCCGAGCTCGAAAAGGCGATGAAGGCGGGCAAGATCGCCGGGATGCTCGGCATGGAGGGCGGCCATTCGATCGGCTCGTCGCTCGCGGTGCTGCGACAGATGTACGATCTGGGCGCGCGTTACATGACGCTCACCCATTCGAAGAATCTCAGCTGGGCCGACGCCGCTACCGACGCGCCCGCGCACGATGGCCTCACCGATTTCGGCCGCCAGGTGGTGCGCGAGATGAACCGCATCGGGATGATCGTCGATCTGAGCCACGTCAGCGAAGCGACGATGAAGGATGCGCTCGAGGTATCGAAGGCGCCGGTGATGTTCAGCCACTCGGGCGTCCGCGCGATCAATCCGCATCCGCGCAACGTTCCCGACAGCGTGCTGCCTGCGGTGAAGGCCAATGGCGGGATCGTGATGATCGTGCTGCTGCCGGGTTTCCTCGATGCCGATGTCCGCGCGCAGGGGCTGGCGCGCACCGCCGAGCAGGCGCGGCTGAAGGCGATGTATCCGGGCGATCCGGCGGCGGAGAAGGCGGCGCTCCAGGCGTGGGACGCGGCCAATCCGATGCCGACGACCAGTATCGCCAAGGTTGCCGAGCATATCGATCATCTCAAAAAGACGATCGGGGTCGATCATATCGGGCTCGGCGGCGATTATGACGGGATGGATTCGGCGCCGGTCGGGATGGAGGATGTGTCGGGATACCCCGCGCTGTTCACCGAACTCGCGAAGCGCGGATACAGTCAGGCCGATCTCGAGAAGATCGCGAGCGGCAACATGCTGCGCGTGCTGAAGGCGGTCGAGACCTATGCGGCGAGCCAGAAGGGCCAGCCGCCGATCGAGACGCCGGTCGCGAAATAAGAGCTAGGGGCGGCGGCGAAACGGCCAGTCGGTCGCGCCGCCCGCCCATAGCGCCCACCAGATGATGAGCGGCTGTGCGGCAAGGCGCGGGCCGTGATACCACCAGCTCAAAGTCTCGCCGCCGATCGCGATATTGGCGAGCGCGTGGTAAAAATTGGCGGGCCAGACGCAGAGCGCATAGAGCGCAAGACCCCAGCCGGCCGCCTTGCGCGTGGCGGGGATCATTAGCCCGATGGCGCCCGCGATCTCGGCGATGCCGGTCGCGGCGACGACCAGCCCGGGCTGCGGCACCCACGGCGGCGTGATCGCGAGGAAGGGCGCGGGGGCCGCAAGGTGGCGATAGCCCGCATAGCCATAAGCCAGCGCGAGCAGCCAGCGCAGTGCCGTGCGGACCGGGGCGTTCAACGCCCGAGCGCGGTGAGCATCGCCTCGATGCTGGTGAATTTTTCGCGCGGGCGGCCGTCGAGCGCGGCTGCGACCTCGGCCTCCTCGATTCGGCGCCAGTCGCGGAAGGTGACGGGGGTGACATCGCGACTGGCGAGCAGCGCATCGAGACCGGGGCGTCCCGCCTTGCCCGCACCGCGGCCGATATCCTCGAGCACCATTTCGCCAATGCGCGCGCCGTCGGGCTTGTTGGTGCCGATCGTTCCCGACGGGCCGCGCCGCGCCCAGCCGACCGCGTAGAGACCGGGCAGGATGCGCCCTTCGTCGCTCGCGAAACGCCCGCGGCCATGCTCATAAGGGACGCCGGGGATCGGCGGGGTCTGGTAACCGATGCAGCTGATCACCAGCCCGGCATCGAGCGCATAGGTCTCGCCCGTGCCGTGACTGGTGAGGTCGGCGTCGAGCGTCGTGCGCTCGACGATCACGCGCTGCACCCGGCCGTCGCCTTCGATCGCGATGGGCATGGCGAAGAAGTCGAAATCGATCGTCACCGGCTTGGCGACCGGGTTGGCGGTGAAGCTGCGCAGGTGGGTGACCGACTTGCGCATGCCGGGTTCGAGCATGGCGTCGTCGCCCTCGGGCGGCAGGTCGGCGGGGTCGACGCGCGGGCTGGCGCGTTCGAGATGGCCGAGTTCGCCGAGCTCCTTCGGCGTCATCGCGATCTGGTGCGGGCCGCGGCGGCCGAGGATCTGGATATGGCGCACCGCGCTTTGCGCCAGTGCATCGCGGGCGTGCGCGACGATGTCGCTGCCCGCGAATTCGCCCGGCGTCTTGGCGAGGATGCGCGCGACGTCGAGCGCGACATTGCCGTTGCCGATCACCACGACCCCCGGGGCGTCGAGCGGCGGGTTCAGATCGGCGAAATCGGGATGGCCGTTGTACCAGCCGACAAAGGCGGCGCTGCCGATCACGCCGGGTAGGTCGGCGCCGGGGATGTCGAGCGGACGGTCGTTCGGCGCGCCGGTTGCGAGGATGACGGCGTCGTAAAGGCCGACAAGTTCGTCGATCGTCACGTCGGTGCCGACCGACACATGGCCGACGAAACGGACATTGTCGGTGAGCGCGGTGCCCTCGTAACGGCGCGACACCGCCTTGATCGACTGGTGGTCGGGCGCGACCCCGGTGCGGATCAGGCCATAGGGGACGGGCAGCCGGTCGATGACGTCGACCGCGATATCGTCCGCTTTCTGTAATGTTTCGGCTGTATAATAACCCGCAGGGCCCGACCCGACGATCGCGACATGACGCATCAACCCACTCCTTCGGGTGTCCGCGCGGGCGCGCGGCCCCTATCTTGTTATGCGGGCGATGCTAGCGGCGAAATGCGTCAGGGCAAGCGGACTTGTTCGAGTGGGCGAACCGGCCTTGACAGCGGGCCCGTGCAGTCATATTTGGCCCGCCTCTGCTGCCCTGTCGTCTAATGGTAAGACTGCGGTTTCTGATACCGCCTATCGAGGTTCGAATCCTCGCGGGGCATCCAGATTTCCTAGCTATCACATTGTTTTTGCTAGAGAATTTTGGAGTGGTAGCACTCTTCCCCATATCCTCCACCAAAATTTGCCGGTGACGTTGGGTCAGCAGCGGCTGTGGGTATGAATTTCGAGCCTTTCCGGAATTGTGAAGCGAAATTCCTTTGGCGCGAGATCCTCAGGCGGTGCCTCACCCTCTCTACGTAGTGGCGACGTGCCATTGACCGCTTTGCACCTCAACCTGGCCATTCGAACGCCGGGTCGGCGACCCCAAAAGCGGTCCTTCATGTTTGCGGCGCCATCGGCGCAGGCCGGAGCGTCCACTGCCTGGGGCAGCTAACCCGTTGACGACCCTCCGTCGATTTAGCGCTGAAGCTGCCATAGCAGAGGCCGTGTGGATCCCGTTTTTGGGGCAACGCAAAGACCGGGGCATTTGGATCTCTAATTGATCTTGTGTTCGGGCGCGTTGAGGTCGATCCTCGCAATTCCAGCGGGCCATTTTCCGGCGAGGAAAATAGGCAGGCAGGAGGAGAGCGACATGGATGGGACTATCCACGGCACCAGAGCCATCGCGATCGTCGGACCCGCCGGCACAGGCAAGACGAGCCTCGCCGAGGCCATGCTGTTCGCGGCGGGGGCCAGCGCCCGGCTGGGCGCGGTCGATGGCGGCAGCAGCGTCGGCGACGCCAGCCCGGAAGCGCGCGCGCGATGTGGTTCGACCGAACTGAACCTGATGCGCTTCGAATGGATGAAGGAAGGCTATGCGCTGATCGACGCGCCCGGGTCGGTGGGCTTCGCGGCGGACGCGGAGATGGCGCTGGCCGTGGCCGATCTGGCGCTGGTGGTGATCGATCCCGATCCGGCGCGTGCGCCGCTGGTCGAACCGACATTGCGACGTCTGGAAGCGCTCCGCCTCCCGCACGCACTGTTCGTAAACAAGATCGATCAGGCGCGCGGCAGCATCGAGGATCTGCTTGCAGCGCTCCAGCCGCTGAGCGCCACGGCGCTTGTGGCTCGGCAAATCCCGATCCGGGCCGGCGAGCGCGTAGCCGGCTTTGTCGATCTCGCGCTGGAGCGCGCCTATCATTATCAGCCGGACCGCCGCTCGGAACGGGTGCCGTTGGCCGCCCATCTCCGGAGCGATGAGACCGATGCGCGCTTCCACATGCTCGAACAGCTGGCAGATCATGACGATATACTGCTCGAGCAATTGCTGAACGACGAGAAGCCAAGCTTCGACACAATCTTTGGCGATCTCGCCCGTGAGACCGCGGCGGGGCAGATCGTACCGATCCTGTTTGGCTCGGCGCTCAACGGGTTTGGCATCCGCCGTCTCCTCAAAATGCTGCGCCATGATACACCCCCCGCCGCGCTGACGGCGGATCGGCTTGCTATCGACGGTGCCGCGGCGCAGGTGTTCAAGGTCACGCATGGCAGTGCGGTGGGCCGGCTGGCGCTCGCGCGTGTCTTCGGTGCGCCGCTTGCCGAGGGGGCCGAACTGTTGGGCGCCGATGGGAACCCGATGCGTATCGGATCCTTGTTCGCAGTGCAGGGAGCGGCGACCACGAAGATCGCTCGCGCCGAACCGGGCGACATCGTCGGCATCGCTAAGGTGGATGTCGTCCAGGCGGGCGACCGGCTCGGCGCAGCCGGTCACCCGCATGCTGTCGTGGACGCGGTGCAGCGGCCGGCAAGCAATTATGCGCTGGCCATCGCGGTCACCGACCATAAGGACGAGGTGCGGTTGTCGACAGCGCTCAATCGACTGGTCGAGGAGGACCCCGGACTGCGCTGGAGGCTCGACGAGGCGACGCAGGAGACGCTGCTCCACGGGCTCAATGACGAGCATCTGGCCGTCGTCCAGGCACGGCTGAAACGGCGTTACGGCGTTGCCATATCGGTGCGTCCGCCCGCGATCGCCTACAAGGAAACGATCCGCAAGACCGTGACAAAGCATGGCCGCCACAAGAAGCAATCCGGCGGGCACGGCCAGTTCGGCGACGTCATCATCGAACTCCGCCCGCGCGGGCGTGGCGACGGCTTTCAGTTCGAGGACCGGATCACCGGGGGCGCGATCCCCCGGCAATGGATTCCGGCGGTCGAGCAGGGCGTGCGCGATGCGATGGCGCGCGGGCCATTCGGCTTTCCGGTCGTCGATGTCGCGGTTGCGCTGGTCGATGGCTCCTTTCACAGCGTCGACAGCTCGGAACTGGCCTTTCGCACCGCCGGCCGGATCGCCATGGCAGAAGCCCTGGCGGCGGCGACGCCCTATCTGCTCGAGCCGCTCGCGCACGTGACGATCCGGGCGCCGGGCAGCGCCGTTTCACGGATCACCTCCGCGGCGACCAGCCGACGCGGCCAGGTGCTGGGAATAACGCCGCTCGAAGGCTGGTCTCGCTGGGACGTGATCGAGTTGCTGCTGCCCGAGGCTGAGCTTCCCGGACTGGAGCCCGAACTGCGATCACTGAGCCAGGGCATGGCGCATTACGAGGCGCGCTTCGACCATCTCGCGGAACTCAGCGAGAAGCTCGCCAGCGCACTGATCCGCCGCACGCCCGAGCCCGCCTGACCCGAAATGGCCGGGCCCGCGCCACATGCGCGTCGCCATCTTGCAGTCATCTGCGAAATAGCGTAGCGGCCCCGTTGTCGATCCCGGCGTGTTTCTGAAACTGGAAAGGAGAAAATCATGCGAGCAGCATCCGTCCGCAACGCAACAATTTTCGAACTCCAGACTATTCAGGAACAAATTGCATGGGCAATTTCCTTTCGGGCGAGCCTGCTCGCCTGACCCGGTCGCGCGGTCCGGGTGCCGCTGACCACTTCATATTCCATTTCCAGACCACCCGTTTCCGACGGGCCTTCCTCTATTCCGGGGAGACTCTTCATGCGGTCTGACATGTTCAAAGTCATCGTCGAACGGCCGCGCTGGGGCGCGAGCCATGCGCCGCCCGTCAAACTGAAAAGGAGCCGTGATCCGGATCGCAAATTTATCGGCCTGAAACGGCACGCAAAATGCGAAGCCGCCTATACCAAGTCGCTCAACGAGAATCTGCAACCGCTCGTCCGCTTCTTGCGAAGCAAGCGCGGATGCCGCTGGGACGATGTGTTCAGCGAGATTTGCGTGCAACTCGACACCGGCAGCACGGTGAAGATGCACGTCAGGCTCCATCTGGAGGACATTGTCGCAGCCCGGATTTCCGTCGGCCGGCAAGGCGAATGGATGTTCGAGGGCGAAGTGCTGGGTCGGCCCCACCGCTGGTCCCGCCGCCGCGCGTTCTTCGTCGATCCGCGCGACGGCATCCTCAAGGACTGGTCGGAATTGCCACAGGATATCGCGCCTCGCGATGGTGGGAAGGGAGGTGCCGCATGACCGGGGCATCGATCACGATCATTTCGTCGGACATCGGCCGGATGGATCCGCTCGCGCTCGATCAGCTTGCACAGACGGCGCGACTGGAAGGCATCGACCGGGTCGTCGGGTTGCCGGATCTGCATGCCGGGCGCGGGATCGCCGTCGGTGCGGCCTTCTGGTCGCCCGACATGGTTTTCCCGCATCTGGTCGGCAGCGACATCGGCTGCGGGATGGGGCTGTGGGAGACCGATCTGCCGGTCCGCAAGTTCAAGCTCGATGCGGCCGAACGGAAACTCCGGGGGCTGGATGAGCCGTGGGACGGCGATGCGGATGCTGCGCTGTCCGGAGCCGGTCTCGCGCCCGGGCTTGGTGATGCCGCGCTGGGCACGATCGGCGGCGGCAATCATTTTGCCGAGTTCCAGCGCATCGAACAGGTCATCGACGGGGACCTGTTCGAGGGGCTTGGATTTCGCGCCGACGCCCTCTGGCTCATGGTGCACAGCGGCTCGCGCGGGCTCGGCCAGGCGATACTGGATGCATGGACGCGGCGCGACGGCAGCGCTGCGGCCGAGGCGGCGAGCGAGGCAGGAGCAGCCTATCTCGCGGCGCACGATCATGCGGTCGCATGGGCCGTGCTTAACCGCGACGTCATTGCGCGACGCTTCTGCGAAAAGCTCGGACTGGCGGCCGAGCGCAAGCTCGACATCTGCCACAACAGCGTGACGGCGCACGAAGGCGGCTGGCTCCATCGCAAAGGGGCCGCGCCCGCCGACAAGGGGCTGGTGGTGATCCCCGGGTCGCGCGGCGATTTCAGCTATCTGGTCGAGCCGGTCGTCGATCGGGGCGCCGAGGCTCTATATTCGCTCGCCCACGGTGCCGGCCGGAAGTGGAGCCGCAACGATGCCCATGGCAGGCTCTCGAAGCGATTCCGGCCGGCCGAGCTGGAAAGAACCGCGCTTGGCGGGCGCGTGATTTGCGAAGACCGCCGGCTGATCTTCGAGGAAGCACCACAAGCCTATAAGGATATCGGCGTTGTCATTCGCGATCTTGAGGAGGCGGGGCTGATCCGGGTCATCGCAAGCCTGCGCCCGCTGCTGAGCTATAAAACGAGGCGGACATGACCGAAATCATCATGCATCTGTCGTCGGGTCAGGGGCCGGAGGAGTGCCGCTGGGTCGTCGGCCAGCTGGCGCGCGTCTTTTTGAAGGAAGCCGCTGTTGCGGGGCTTGGCACTGAATTGCTCGAATCGGCAGCGGGCAACCCGGCGTCGCTCCTCCTGCGCGTTACCGGCGCCGGGGCCGAGCAATTCGCCAGGCAGAGAGCGGGGACCATCCAGTGGGTGGGCGCCAGTCCATTCCGGCCCAATCATAAGCGGCGTAACTGGTTTGTCGGTGCGGCATTGGTTCCCCCGATCGATGAAATCGCCGAACTCAGGCCGGAAGATATCGTCTATCAGGCGATGCGCGCATCGGGGCCCGGTGGGCAGCACGTGAACAAAACGGACAGCGCGGTTCGGGCGACACATCTTCCGACGGGCTTGATCACGACGGCGCAAGATCAGCGCTCGCAACATGCCAACCGCAAGCTCGCCCGCATAAAGCTTGCCCTGATGTTGATCGAGCGCCGGGACGATGGGGCGCGGAATGCGCGCAAAGAAGAGTGGGACCGCAACAGGCGGCTCGAACGGGGAAATCCGGTCAAGACATACTTGGGTCCGGGCTTCCAGCTCAAGCGATGATGGGGAGGTGGGAGTGGCCGTTCTGAACCATATTCTGGATACAAGCGGTCCTCTCGTCGCGGGCGATTTGCCGGGGCCACGCTGCTTGTCGCACATGATGTGACGGCGGGCAGACATCTCTTTCCAAGCCGGCGTATTGACGAGATAGCTATGGTCGAAGCCGGGCCCGCGCTCGCCGACCTTTGCGGGGCATCCAGAGCTTTTCTTAAATCGCTGAAGTCGAAACGTCCGCAGAGCGCCGGGCGGCCCGATCGCGCGCCCGGCACCGTATCCTCCTAAGCCAATGTCAGCGGATCGCTGATGCCGTGCGCGCCGCGTTCGATGCGGCCCGCGAGACGTGCTTCCATGCCCGGCAGCGCGACGGTGACGTCGTACCAGTCATGATCCTTCGGGGTCGGCCACGCCTCGACCGCCTCGCCGTGGCTCGCGATCGCCACCGTCTTGCCGGCCGCGGGGGCATAGGCGTCGCGGAAGATCTTCGCTTCCTGCGCATCGCCGCCGTCGTTGACGAAGGCCAGCGCAAGCGCCCGCTGTTTGACGTTGTAGCGCGCGGTCAGCGCGGGCGCGCGCGCGGCGTCGGCGAGCGTGCCGCGGAAGGCGCGGTGGAAGCCATTGGGGCCGAGAATCCAGAGGTCGAACGCCCCGTCGGTCCCGACGCTCCAGCGATCGTCGATTCGTTTGCCCGCCTCGACCGTATAGCGGCGCGGGATGCTGTCGAGGTTGTGCTTGTCATAGACGTGAAATACCGCGCCCGCCGCACCCTCGTTGATGAAATCGAGCACAACCGCTTGGCCGCCGGCGTCGATTCGCGCGTCGACGTGAAGCACATAGGGCAGCGCGCGCGAGCGGCGGATGCCCTTTTCCTGGAACAGGTCCTGCGGCACGCGCGGCGGCAGCGCTTTCGGGCGCTGGAGGTGGGTGTCGAGGATCGCGGCCGAGCCGCTGACATCGGGCAGCGCGGGGAAGGCCGCGTCGGCGCCCTTCGAGAAGTCGAAGCACGAGGTCAGGTCGCCGCAGACCGAGCGGTGCCACGGGCTGATCGCGGGGATGGTAACGCCGAAGCGTTGTTCGAGGAACTGGCCGACCGAGGTGTGGTCGAACACTTCGCTGCTGACCCAGCCGCCCTTGCTCCACGGAGAGACGACATACATCGGCACGCGCGGGCCGAGGCCGAACGGCCGCGTCGTTCCCGAGATAGTGTCGTCGCGCGAGAGATATTTATCCTCATGATCGTCGAAATAATGACCGGGCAGCGCGAGCGTCGCCTTGCCCGCGGGTGTGCCGTCGGCATTGTACGATGGCGGCGCGGCGGGCGGGAAATGGTCGAACAGCCCGTCATTCTCGTCGAAGGTCTGGAAGAAGACCGTGCCCGCCCAGGTATCGGGATTGGCGGTCAGCGCATCGAGCACCGATGCGGTGAATTCGGCGCCTTCGATCGGGGTCGAGGCCGACGGATGTTCGGACCATTGCTTGGGCGGAAGCACCCACGACACCGCGGGCAGCGTGCCGTTCTTCGCATCCTCGGCCAGCTTTTCGAGCGAATGATGCGACATGCCGCGTTCGTAGATCGGCGAGCCGGGCTTGGCGTCGCGAAAGCCCTTGAAGGCAAGGCCGCCGTGCATCGCCCCGGTCCAATTGTCGTTGGGGTCCTGATAGATGCGCCAGTCGACGCCCGCCGCCTCGAGTACCTCGGGAATCGTCGCCCATTCGAGCGCGTTTCCGGCGTAGGTATAGCCGGGTTCGGGCAGCGCGCCCTTGATCCAGCAGCGGAGGTTATTGGGTTCGGACTTGTCGTCGCGGCAGTTGGTGCCCGTCGCGGCGACGTCGGGATCGAAATTGGACCCCGACCAGAAGACGATGCGGTTCGGATCGGTGCCGGTGGTGATCGAGCAATGATAGGCGTCGCAGATCGTGAACGCCTCGGCGAGCGCGAACTGGAAAGGGATGTCCTCGCGCTTGTAATAGCCCATCGAATAATCGGTCTTGAACTTGGGCCACAGGCCGAACTTGCCCTGGTTCCACGCCGCCTGCGCGTCGGAGAAGCTGTGCGGGGTGCCCGGCACTTTCAGGCCGTTGGTGCGCGCGGTGTCGAGGTGGAAGGGTGGCAGGTCGCGCGCGCCGTTACTCTGGAACCAGACATTCTTGTCGCCCGCGAGCGGGATCGGATGGCGGTCGCCGAAACCGCGAACCCCCTTCATCGTCCCGAAATAATGGTCGAACGAGCGATTCTCCTGCATCAGGATGACGATATGGCGCACATCCTTGATCGTGCCCGTCGTGCGCTTCGCCGGGATGGCGAGCGCGCGGCCGATGCTCGCGTGAAAGGCGGCGGCGGAGCCTGCAACGCCTGCGGCCTTCAGGAAATCGCGTCTCGAATTGCTCATCCAAACTACTCCGGGTTCAAGGGGAAATGGGGTGTCATCGCCACGCCCGCCGCGCGCGCGAGGCGACAAGGTCGAGCGTCAGGATGACAAGGAAAATGGCGATCAGGATCGTGCCGACATGGCCATATTCATAGAGGTCGAAGCGGCCCTTGAGCTCCTGCCCGATGCCGCCCGCGCCGACGAGGCCGATCACCGACCCCATGCGGACATTGCGGTCGAAGGTGTAGAGCGTGCAGGCGATATGCTGCGGCAGCACTTGCGGCACGATCGCGCTGCCCCAGATGGTCAGGCGCCCGGCGCCCATCGCCGTTAGTGCCTGCTGCGGGCGCGGATCGGCATCCTCGATATCGTCGGCGTAAAATTTGCCGAGGAACCCGGCCGAATGCAGCCCGAGCGCGAGCACCCCGGCGATCGGCCCGAAGCCGAAGGCGATGACGAGGAACAGTGCTGCGATCAGCTCGGGGATCGCGCGGAGGAAAGCCGAGGCGGCGCGCGAGCCTGTTCGCAACGCGGGGTGCGGCGTGACGTTGCGCGCGCCGAGCAGCGCGAGCGGCATCCCGATCAGTACTGCGATCACGCTACCCCATAATGCGATCTCGAGCGTCTCGAGCATCTTGGCCGCGACATGGAAGGCATAGCCGAACGGTTCGACCAGCCACGCGGTGCGCACCATACGCTCTTCGCGGCGCAGCGTTTCGGGATTGAGTTCGGTGACGCGCGTTTCGATGGTTTCGACGCGCGCGAAGGGCGGCAGGCGATCGGGGTCGAACCCCTCGATGCGGCTGACCTCGCGCCGTGACGACAATTGGATCGGCACCAATTGCGCCAGCGTCGAGCCGAGCCCGTCGGCGACCTGCGACCGGTCGGCCAGGCCCGCCTCTGCCAGCACCGCCTCGCCGCTGAGCGCGAGCATCCGGCCGATCTCGACGCGCTGCCCGGTGTACCAGAGGGTCAGCAGCGCGGCGGCGAGCAACGCGACGGCGCGCGCGTTGAGCAGCGACGGGAAGCGCCAGGGCACAGCCGGGCTCACCGTGCCACCGCCCGGATTCGCGGCAGGGTCCGCTCGCCGTCGAGCATCGCGGGCGGGCCGTCGAAGACCACGCGCCCGGCATCGAGCATGATGATGCGATCGGCGAAGCGGCGCGCGAGTTCGGGCTGGTGCAGGCTGCAGAGCAAGGTCGCGCCGAGGCTGCGCGCTTCGTCGCGGAGCAGCGCGAGTGTGGCCTCGCCCGTCGCCGGGTCTAGGCTGGCAATCGGTTCGTCGGCGAGAATGATCGCGGGACGATGGAGCAGCGCGCGCGCAACCGCGACGCGCTGTTGCTGCCCGCCCGACAGGCTGTCGGCGCGGCGCGTAAGCTGGGCTTCGTCGAGTCCGAGGCCGGCGAGCAAGTGTGCGGCGCGCATGCGGTCGGCGGGCGGGTAAAGGCCGGCGAGCGACCGCGCGATGCCGATATCGGCGACCGCCATGACATTGCGCGCGACGCTGGCCCGGCCGCTCAGCGCGAAATCCTGCGGGATCAGGCCGATGCGGCGGCGCTGCGCGCGGCTGACGGGAACGCCGTCATAGAGGATGCGCCCTCCGCTTGGCGCGACAAGCCCGCCGATCGCGCGGAGCAGCGTCGATTTGCCCGCGCCCGACGCGCCCAGCACCGCGCAGAATTGGCCGGCGGGAATGAAAAGCGTCAGGTCCGCAAGCGCGTCGGCGCCGCCCGCATGACGGACGCACAGATCGGCGATGCCGATGTCGATCATCGCGCCGCCCTTTCGGCGGCCTTGCGCAGCATTTCGTCCTTCAGCGCCGGGGTGACCTGCGCCATCTTGCGCGCAGCGGGGTCGAAGTGATCGACGGGAAGATGGCCGACATAGCCATCGACGCGCGCGCCGCCATAGCCGCGGATCATTTCGGGCGTGACGCCGGGGGTGCGATCGATCCTTTCGAAAGCGCCGCGCAGACGGGCCCGCAGCGCTGGATCGAGGCGCGTATTCGCGATCAGCGGCGGATAGGGGATCGGCTCGCTGCGCGCGACCACGCGAAGGTCACGCGCGCCGGGGACATTGGCGCGCACCGCCTTGTCATAGCTGTCGAACGAGAGCGCGGCGGCGTCGACCTCGCCGTTAATCAGCGCGGCGAGGCTGTTGGCGTGGGTGCCCGTCATGCGCACCGCCGACAGGTCGCGGACCGGGTCGATCCCGGCGTCGAGGAACATCGCGACGGGAAAGATGAAAGCCGAGGTCGAATTGACGTCGCCGAACGCGACGCGCCGGCCGCGAAGGTCGGCGATCGACCGGACGGGCGAGTCGGCGCGGACGAACAGCCCCGAATAATAGACCGAGCGGCCGCCCTTGACCGCGACCGCGAGCAGTTCGGCGCAGCCGCGCTTTTGCGCCTGGAGATAGGTGACCGAACCGACAAAGGCGATATCGGCAGCATCGTTGCACATCGCCTCAACGACCCCGCCATAGGATTGCGCGACCTTGAGGTTGAAGCTGAGGCCGGTGCTGCGCGCGACCGCGTCGAAGATCGGGCGATAGTCGGCGAGGGTGCCGCTCTCGGTCCCGCCGTCGGCGGGGATCAGCAGCACGCGGAGCGGCGGCTGTGCCGACCGCGGGGAGGCCGATCGCGGCGACAGGGCCAGCCAGGCCGTGCCGGCGACGCATAGCGCCGCCAGCACGCCCGCAATCATCCACCGCCGCATACACAATCTCCGTCGACCCGAAAAACGAGCGGCGATTACGACGGGGCTGTGACAGCGGCATGAACCGGGCTCTCCGAACCGGCTCGATCAGAATATCGTCGAGAAGGAGACATAGACCGCGCGCGGCTTGCCCTCGAACTCATAGCCATAGAAATATTCGGGGCTGTTGAGCGCAATCTCGCCGCGGATGAACGCCGAGCTGTAGCGCATGTTGCCGTAGCCGTAGCGTTCGGCATATTCCTTGTCGAAGATGTTGACGACGCGCAGCTGGATCTGGTGCTGGCGCTCGTCCCCCAGACGGTATCCGATCGATCCGTTGAGCAGGAAATAATTGCCGAAATTGTGGCGCAGCGAATTGTTGACGCCGCCCGTCGCATATTCGGGACCCTGATAGCGCGGGAACAGCGTGACCGAGAAGCGGTCGTCGGGGCTGGTCCAGCGGACGTTGCCGCCGATCATATATTCGGGGGTCTCGTTGATCTGCAGCTTGCTGCCGTCGAGGCGCGCCTTCTGCTTGGTGTAATTGACGTTGAACGAAAAGCCCTTGCCGACGCGGACGTCGAGCTCGGCTGTGAGGCCGCGGATTTCGGTGATGCGGTCGTTGTTAAAATAGGTGTTGGGGGTGAGCCCCGACGTCGTCTGGATGCGGTTGGTGACATCGGTGCGGAACGCGCCGACCTCGGCATTCACCTCAACATTGCCGAAGCTCTGCGAAAAGCCGATGCCGCCGTTATAGGTTTCGGTTTCCTCGGTCTTGAGGTCGGGGTTGCCGACCAGCGTCGGGCTCTGGGCGAAAAGCTCGTTGGTGCGCGGCAGACTGTATGAGGTGCCGCCGTTGCCGCGGATATAGAAAGCGCCGATCGGCTGGCGGAAACCGAATTTCCAGATCGTGCGCGACCCGAAGCTGTCGGCGAAGTCGGTGCGTAGCGCGAGCGACAATTTGGTGTCGGGGCTGAACGGGATCACCGGGCGGAAATCGGCATAGACGCCGGTGATCGTGTTCGCCTTGTTCGAGATCGGGAAGACGGGGTCGGAGTCATTCTTGTACGACACGACCTGCACGCCCGCGACGACTTCGAGGATGTTGGGGAGCGACAGCGTGTTGCGGACGTTGAGCCCCATCTCGCGGAAACCGCCGACCTTCGAATCCTTGCCGAAGCCCTTGTTCGGGAAGGGGATCGACTTGCCCGTGGCGTCGCCGAAACGGATCAGCTTGCCCGTCGTCGGGTCGGTGCAGCCGGCGGGGGTCTTGCAGATTTCGGCGAAGGTCTCGGTGTTGTTGAGCCGCGGGTTGCTCCAGTAGCCCGCGATTTCGGTGTAGAAATTGTCCGACCAGCGGCGGTCGAGCGAGAAATCGACGATCGGATAGCGGACGCGGTTGGGCGAAAAGGTTTCGGCGTCGGGGAAGGGGTCGTGGAATTCGATCTGCGTATATTGGCCGTTGACCCGGAACTCGCTCTTGTCGTCGACCTTCCACAGATATTTGACGCCGATGTTGCTGCGGTTGAGCGGATAGTCCTGGATGCCGCCCGCCTTGGCGACATTGTCGACATAGGATTCGGGGGCGAAGATGCGCGGGCCGTCGGTCTGGATGCTGCCGCCATAGACCATCAGGCTGTGGCGCCCCTCGGGGTCGATCGGGAAGCGCGCGTTGCCCCAGATTTCGCGCGTGTTGAACGCGCCGTACTGCGCGCCGAGTTCGAACTTGCTGCTGCCGTCGGGGCGCTTGGTGACGAGGCTGATCACGCCGATGCCGCCGTTGCTGCCGAAAAAGAGGCTGTTGCCGCCGCGGAACACCTCGGCGCGCTCGATCATGTGCGGGTCGATCGTCGTCGAGCCCCAGATATCCTCGAGCGCGGGGCCGCGATCGTAGAGCGGTACGCCGTCGAGCACGACGAGCGTGTCGCGGTCGCTGCCGCCGTCGAGGCGGATCGTATATTCGCCCTCGTCGGGCGAATAGCCGATGTTCGCGCCCTTGATCAGGAACTGCGCGATTTCGGCGAAGTTGGTCGCGCCCGTTGCGGCGATTTCTTCGGAGGTCACGATCTGCACGGCGTTGCCATATTCGACCGCCGCGGCGGCGAGCGGCGTCGCCTCGACTGCCGCGGTGCCGTTGACGATGATCTCGTCGCCCGCGTCCGAACCGGCATCGGCGCTGTCGGCGGTCGCCTCATCGACGGCGGCGAAGGCGACCGACGGCAGCGCGCTCGCCGACAGCATCAGGCCAAAAACCATGGCCGCACGAAATTTGGAAGCCTTGTGCACAATCATGCCCCTTTTGAAGAATCGCGATCACATTCGGTGGGGCAGGGGTGGCCGTGTTCACGACTCGATGCTGCGCCGCACCAATGTGCGAGGCATCCGCTAGGGGCGGCGTGTGACAGTTGAGTGAAATTTGCTCAATTTTAGATTTATATAAAAATGAGTAAATTGCACTTTCGGATCGCTGCGATCTCGGCTAACCTTCTCTGTCCCGCAGGGGCGACATTCGGATTCTGACGGAGAATTGCGTAAGATGAATGAAACGGGCGGGGCGCCGAAAGCGGCGGGGGACGATCGGGCGCCGATCGAAAATGCGCTCGAACGAATGAGAATGGCTCATGGCACTATGGCGCGGGGTGCGCGCCGCATCGCCGACCATATACTGGCGCAGCCCGAAGAGATCGTCCGCATGTCGATCACCGAACTCGCCGAAGCCGTCGGGGTGAGCGAGGGCAGCGTCGTCAATTTCTGCCGCGGCATCGGCCTGTCGGGGTTCCAGCATCTGAAGCTCAGCCTCGCGCGCGAAGTGGTCCAGCCGGTGCAGTTCATCCACGAGGATGTCGGGCGCGACGACGATATGGATACCATCTGCCGCAAGGTCTTTCATTCGGGAATCCAGGCGCTGCGCGACTCGCTCTCGGTGCTCGATCCCCAGGCGCTCTCGCGCGCGGTCGAGGCGATCCGGACCGCGAAGCGCGTCGAAATCTATGGCATCGGCTCGTCGGCGCCGATCGCCGAGGACACGCATTACCGGATGCTGCGCATCGGGCTCGACGCGCGCGTGGTCACCGACAGCCATATCCAGGCGATCAGCGCCTCACGCTGCGATCCCGACGTCGCGGTGCTGACGATTTCGCACAGCGGCGCGACGCATGAGACCGTTGCCGCGACGCGGCTGGCAAAGGAAGCCGGGGCGCGGACGATCGTCATCACCAACTTCGCGCGCTCGCCGATCCAGGCCTATGCCGACACCGTGCTCTTCACCATGGCGCGCGAAACGCGCTTTCGCACCGAGGCGATGACGAGCCGGATCGCGCAGCTTTGCGTCGTCGACGCGCTGATCGCGGCGCTCGCGCTCGGCGATTACGACCATTCGATCGACACGCTGCGCCAGACTTTCGAAGTGCTCTCGATCAAGCGCTTCTGACCGGCGGGCGCGATCAGCTCGCGGAATTTATCATCGGCGGATAAGCCTCGGCTTGTCCGCCGATAGATTTTCTTCGTCGGAAAAAGCGGCCTCTGGCGTTGACGAATCTAAAATCAATCGATTAAGTTGACATTGTCGTTCGGGACTGGTCGAGACGAATGACGGGCTCTCCCCCTCGACCCGCGGCTTTTGACCGGGAAGCAGCTTGCTCCGCGTAAACAACGGCTAAAGCGCGTGATGCTCGGGCGACATCGCCAGGCATTGCGTTCCCCCAGAAGGGGTATTGCGATGCGTATGTGTAGCACCATCAACTAGATCGTCGCCGCGTGGCTCGCGCGGGGTAGCGGACCGACCGCGCCCCGCTTCGTCTCGCGGCATCCCAACATCTCCAGCCGCGCCTCCTCTCGCGAGACGTTGCGGCTCGACGTCCGGCACCCGAGCGCCGGCGCGGGGAAAAACCATGCCTTTGCTGACCCAATCCGACCTGTCGGATCTGGCTCGCTATCCTGCGTCCCTGCGCAGCGCCGCCCGGGCGCTGTGGGGGGCGGAGCTGGCGGCTGCCCGATCCGGCGCGGCGCACCGCGCCACCATCCATCTCATCAAAAAGGGGGCGGGATCACCGCCCGGGGACCCAATATAATGAACCGTTTCTCTCCCGATCATCGTTTGAAGTTTCTGCTCGGCGCGGCGCTGTTGCTGCCTGCCGCACCGGCCTTTGCCGCCGAAACCGAAACAACCTCTGCCGACGGCGCCGAAGTCGACGGAGAAGCCGCCGGCGCTGCGGTGGCGGCCGCGTCTGCCGCCTCGTACGACGGCGCCGAGATCATCGTGTCGGCGCGCCGCCGCGACGAAAGCGCGCAGGATGTCCCGATCGCATTGTCGGTCGTCGGCGCGTCGCAGCTCGAGGCGACGGGCAACTACTCGTTGACGCAGATCCAGCAGATCGTGCCGAGCCTGCAAGTGTTCAGCTTCAACCCGCGCAACACCAACATCAACATCCGCGGGCTTGGCAGCAATGTCGCGCTGACCAACGACGGGCTCGAGAATGGCGTCGGCTTCTATATCGACAATGTCTATTATGGGCGGGTCGGCCAGTCGCAATTCGACCTGGTCGATCTGCAGCAGATCGAGGTGCTGCGCGGCCCGCAGGGGACTTTGTTCGGCAAGAACACCACATCGGGCGCGATCAACATCACGTCGCGAAAGCCAAGCTTCGACCCCGAATTTTCGGGCGAGGCGAGCGTCGGCGATTACGGCTATTATCAGCTGCGCGGCTCGGCATCGGGCGCGCTCATCGACGATCTGCTCGCGGTCCGCGTCAGCGGCTCGGTGACCGAGCGGCGCGGCTTCCTCTACAACGACACGCAGAACGAGCGCGCGCAGGATTATTCGAACTGGAGCGTGCGCGGGCAGTTGCTGTTCACCCCGACCGCCGACCTCGAAGTCCGCATCATCGGCGACTTCGCGCGGCAGAAGCAGAACCATGTCCTCAACATCTTCGCCGACTATTTCGGCACCTATGACAATGGCGCGGCGATCCCGAACAGCTTTGCCGAGCGCGCGGCGCGGTTCCCGGGTTACAGCTTCCCGGCGATCGATCCCTTTGCGCGGCGCGGCGAGGCGGACAGCCATTATCAGTCGAACATGGACGGGTACGGCGTGTCGGGGCAGGTCGACTGGAACGTTGGCGCCGCCAAGCTGACCTCGATCACCGCCTATCGCTGGTGGGACTGGAACCCCGCCAACGATGGCGATTCCACCTCGCTGCCAGTGATCGTCAAGGCGCAGCAGGCGAACCGCCAGCGCCAGTTCAGCCAAGAGATAAGGCTCGCGTCGGATACCGAAGGCCCGATCGACTATGTCGTCGGCGCCTATTATTTCTGGCAGGTCATCCGCGGCAAGGGCGCGAGCGCCTACGGCCCCGCCGCCGCGCTGTGGAACCGCCCCGCGACCTCGCCGATCCCGCTCGCCGCATGGGAAGCCGCACTCAACGGCTTCGAGGCGAACTCGACCTCGGACCCCCGCACCAAAAGCTATGCTTTGTTCGGCCAGCTCGACTGGAAATTCACCGACCGGCTGACGCTCACCGCGGGGCTTCGTTACACGCACGAAAAGAAGAGCGGTTCGTTCACGCAGATCCATGTCGCGGGAACCGATCTCGCGACCCTCCCGGCCGGATTGGCGGCGCAGGCGGCGGCGCTCCGTGCGCAATTTAACCCCGTCACCAGCTATTCGACGGGCTTCACCGACAATAGCGTGTCGGGGCTCGCGACGCTGTCGTGGCAGTTCAGCGATGACGCGCTGGCCTATGCGACCTATTCGCGCGGCAACAAGTCGGGCGGCCTCAACCTCACCAACCTGCCCGCCGGGATCGATCCCGATGTCGCGCCCGAAAAGGTCGACAGCTACGAACTCGGGATCAAGTCCGAGTGGTTCGACAAGGCGGTGACACTCAACGTCGCGGGTTATTGGACCGAAATCAGCGATTATCAGACCGCGATCACCGAGCAGGTGCCGAACACGGTCAACGTCCGCCAATATATCGCGAATATTCCGGGGGTGCGCTCGCGCGGGGTCGAAGGCGACCTGAGCTTCGCGCCGAGCGAACGCGCCAGCTTCTATGCCTCGGTCGCTTACGCCGACACGACGTACAGCGATTACCGCACCGCGCCGCAGGCGCCCGAGCGGCTCAATCAGGGGGGCATCCAGGACCTGACGGGCGAGCAGCTGCCCGGCGTTCCCAAGTTCACCTATACGCTCGGCGGCGACGTGTCGGCGCCGCTCGGCAATCTCGGCGGGCGCGACCTGTCACTATACGGCCACGCCGATTATTCGCACCGCTCGACCTTCAACACCTCGTCGAGTGACAGCCGTTATGCCGATGTTCCGGCGTACGGCATCGCCAATGCCCGCATCGGCATCCGCACCGACGACGGATTGTTCGACCTGTCGATCTGGGCGCGCAACCTGTTCGACAAGGATTATTTCCAGACCTTGTCGGCGCAGAACACCGGCATCGTCACCTCGCTGATCGGCGAACCGCGCACGATCGGCGCGACGCTGCGGACGAAGCTGTGATGGCGGCGTTCACCCCTTTTGCGCGTGAACCACGCGCCCACCCCATTCGACGACCGCCCGCCGGGGCTCTTGCCGGATATCCCCGCCGTCCAACCCCCAAAGGAGACTGACATGACGGACCTTCACAACAGCTATGCCAATGCGCGCGACAAGACTATCGACCTCGACGTCACCCCCGTGACCGGCACGATCGGCGCGATCGTGAACGGCGTCCAGCTGTCGGGCGATCTGCCCGCGGCGACGGTGCAGGCTATTCAAGCTGCGCTCGTGCGGCACAAGGTGCTCTTCTTTCGCGACCAGCAGCATCTGACCGATCAGGAGCATGAAGATTTTGCTGCGCTGCTCGGCGATCCGGTCGCGCATCCGACGGTGCCGGTTGCCGAAGGATCGCGCTACCTGCTCGAACTCGACAGCAAGGAAGGCTATGCGGCGTCGAGCTGGCACACCGACGTGACCTTTGTCGACGCCTATCCCAAGGCATCGATCCTGCGCGCGCTGACCATCCCCGAAGCGGGCGGCGACACGCAGTGGGCGAATGGCGAAACCGCCTATGAGGGCTTGCCCGAGGTGCTGCGCCAGCTCGTGGGCAATCTGTGGGCGACGCACACCAACCTCTATGATTATGCGTCGATCCTGCAATCGGCGCCCGACGGCGAAAGCGCGGCGAAGCGGATCAAGGAGCATCGCAACGTCTTCGCCTCGACGGTGTACGAAACCGAGCATCCGGTGGTGCGCGTCCATCCGGTGAGCGGCCAGCGCAGCCTGTTGCTCGGCCATTTCGTCAAGCAGTTCGTCGGGCTGAACGCGGCCGACAGCGCGCGGCTGTTCCAGACGCTGCAGGATCATATCACCAAGCCCGAAAATGTCGTGCGCTGGCGCTGGCGCGAGGGCGACGTGGCGATCTGGGATAATCAGTCGACGCAGCACCGCGCGACCGCCGACTTCGGCCTGCAGCGCCGGACGCTCCGTCGCGCGACGATTTCGGGCGAGGTTCCGGTCGCGATCGACGGGCGCCGCAGCCGCACCGTCCGCAAGGAAAAGGCGGTTCAATACGAACCCGCCTGACGAAATCGGCCGGCGTTTATGGCTCTCCCTTCCTTCCTGTGACTGCGCCGGCCCTGTCTGCGGCGCGCCCCGGTTCCATTCGCCCGGGCGCGCCGACCTTTTACCTTCGAAAGACCACCCGATGACCCATGGTTCGCGTTTCGCCCGTCTGCTTTTTGCCGCGCTGATCGGTGCTGCCGCGACCGTCGGGTCTGCGCAGGCGAAGGAGCGGCGGCCAAACCTGCTCGTCATCGTTGCCGACGATCTCGGCTATTCGGACCTTGGCGCCTTCGGCGGCGAGATCCGCACGCCGAATCTCGACAAGCTCGCGCTGAACGGCATCCGCCTCGCAGGTTTTCACACCGCGCCGACCTGTTCGCCGACGCGCTCGATGCTGCTTTCGGGGACCGACAATCACCGCGCCGGGCTCGGCACGATGGCCGAGATGATCCGCCCGAACCAGCAGGGAAAGCCGGGCTATGAGGGCTATTTGCGCAGCGACGTCGCGACGCTCGCCGAGCGGCTGAGCGTCAGCGGCTATCGCACCTTGCTGTCGGGCAAATGGCACCTGGGTTTGACCTCCGAACAGGACCCGCACGCGCGCGGGTTCGAGCGCAGCTTTGCCTTGCTGCAGGGTGGGCATAATCATTTCGGCACCGACGCCGATCCCGAAAAGGGTGGGCGGGCAACCTATACCGAACAGGGGAAGCGGCTGACGCAGCTCCCCGCCGATTTCTATTCGAGCGACACGTTCGCGACGCGGCTGATCGAATTCCTCGGCGAAAAGCCGGCCAGCGGAAAGCCCGCGCGGCCCTTTTTCGGCTATCTCGCTTTCACCGCGCCGCACTGGCCGCTGCAAGCGCACCCCGAGGACATCGCGCGCTACAAGGGGCGCTATGACGAAGGGTTCGACGTGCTGCGCGAGCGGCGGCTGGCGCGGCAGCGCGAACTGGGCATCCTTGGCCCCGATGTCGCGGCGCACACCCCGCGCAACCGCGACGGGAGCTGGGATTCGCTGACCGCCGATCAGCAGCGGCTCGCCGCGCGCAACATGGAAATCTATGCCGCGATGGTCGATCGGCTCGACCAGAATGTCGGCCGCGTGATCGAATCGCTGCGCGCTTCGGGCGAGCTCGACAACACGGTGATCGTCTTCCTGGCCGACAATGGCGCCGAGGCGCTCGATGTCGAGACGACGGGCGCGCAGATGCTCGCCGCGCCGCTGAAGGGCGCCGACAATGGCTTCGCCAATCGCGGCACGGCGTCGTCGTACCTGACCTATGGTGCGGGCTGGGCGCAGGCGGCGACCGCGCCGTCGTGGCTGACCAAGGGCTATCAAAGCGAGGGCGGCACGCGCGCGGTCGCCTTCATCAGCGGCGCGGGTATCGTGGCGCGCAAGGGCGCCGAAACGCAATATCTGTCGGTCGCCGATATCGCGCCGACGCTGCTTGACCTTGCGGGCGCCGATGCCAAGACGACGCGTGTCGCGGGGCGCAAGGTCGTGCCGATCACCGGCCGCTCGTGGGCCGCCTGGCTCAAGAACGCCAATGCGCGCGTTTATGGCGCCGACGATGGCGTGGGGTCCGAGCTGTTCGGCTCGCGCGCCTATCGCCGCGGCGACTGGAAGCTTACCGATATTGGTGACGGTATCTGGCGATTGTTCGACATCGCGCGCGATCCCGGCGAGACGCGCGACCTGTCACTTGCCCATCCCGACCATAAGGCCGAGCTTGCGGCGGCTTGGGATCGTTATGCGCAGGATGTCGGCGTGATCCTGCCCGACGCCATTCCCTATCGGCCGTAGGTCGCGCAATTCATGCGGCTCGGCGCGTTGGGGCTTGTCAATCATATAAGTTGAGTTACTTTCGCTGTTCTGGGAATATTCCGAATCGAACGAGCGAAAGGACCGCATATGGCCACGCAGCTGAACAACCCCGACCTGTTCGAGACCGCGCGATCGCTCGGCGTTTCGATCTCGCCGTCGACTCCGGCGATCGGGGCGGAGATCGGCGGGCTCGATCTCGACCGGCCGCTTTCGTCCGAGGAGGCCGATTTACTGCGCGCCGCTTGGCTGCGCTTCAAGGTCGTGTTCTTCCGCGATCAGGACATCAGCCACGAAAGCCATGTCCGGCTGGGCGAATTGTTCGGCGATCT
Source organism: Sphingopyxis sp. 22461 (assembly GCF_052044915.1). Taxonomy (NCBI): domain Bacteria; kingdom Pseudomonadati; phylum Pseudomonadota; class Alphaproteobacteria; order Sphingomonadales; family Sphingopyxidaceae; genus Sphingopyxis; species Sphingopyxis sp. 22461. The sequence continues at coordinate 224,580 of NZ_JBQENY010000008.1, read as the reverse complement.
CGAAGGTCATCCGGTGATCCCCTCGGTCGAGGGCTATCCCGAAATCCTCAAGATCGAAGGCGTCGAGGGCGTCCAGCTCACCGCCGAGACGCTGGCGCCGTTCCAGGCGTATAACAAATGGCACACCGACGTGACCTTCCGCGAGCGGCCGTCGATCGCCTCGATCCTGCGCGCACGGCACCTGCCGCCGCTCGGCGGCGATACGATGTGGGCCGACACCGTCGCCGCCTACGCCGGGCTGCCGCAGCCGGTGAAGGACCGCATCGAGGGGCTCGAAGCCGAGCATGACATCGTGCGCAGCTTCGGCGGCCGCGTGACCGAGGAAAAGCGTGCGCAGCTCGCGCGCGACTTCCCGCCGGTGCGTCACCCGGTCGTGCGCTCGCACCCCGAAACGGGCGAGAAGATCCTCTACGTCAATTACACCTTTACCAGCCGCATTATCGGGGTGAGCGAGGAGGAAAGCGACAGCCTGCTCCGCCTGCTGTTCGACCGGATCAAGGTCCCTGAATATCAGGTGCGCTTCCGCTGGACCCCGAACGCGATCGGCATCTGGGATAATCGCTCGACCCAGCATTATGCGGTCGGCGATTATTGGCCCGAATATCGCGCGCTCGAACGCGTGACGGTGTCGGGCGACGTGGTAACCCGATGAGGATGATCGACGCCCAGCTGCACTCGCCGCGTCCGCGTTTTCGCACCGCGACGCGCGTCGCGATCGTCGGTGCTGGGTTTTCCGGGACCTTGCTTGCGATCAACCTGCTCGAACAGCCCGATGTCGAGGTGCTGCTGATCGAGCGCGACCGGCACCGGATGGGCGCCGGGGTCGCGTATAGCAGCACCGAAACCTCGCACCTGCTCAACGTCCGCGCGGGCAATATGAGCGCCTTCGCCGACCGGCCCGATCATTTCTGCGATTGGCTGGCAGCGCGCGGGCTCGGCTGCGAGGCGGCGTTCGTCACGCGCGCGACCTACGGCCGCTATCTGCGCGAGACGCTGCGCGCGGCGATGGAGAAATATGGCCGGCGGCTGAAGCTCGTCGACGACGAAGTGCTCGATATCGAGGAGAAGCGCGGGCAGGTCACGCTCGGGCTCGTCAACGGCGGGCTGATCGAGGCCGACCGCGCGGTGCTCGCGATCGGCAACCTGCCGCCGCACGATCCACCCGCGATCGAGGGCGCGCATCTGCCGTCGCATCGCTATATCGGCGATCCATGGGCGAGTGCCTTCGAGGAGGGGATGGACAAGCGGGCGCCGGTGCTTGTCGTTGGCACCGGGCTGACCGCGATCGACGTGATCCTGCGCCTCGTTTCACACGGCCATGAAGGGCCGATTACCGCGCTCTCGCGCCGCGGGCTGCGCCCGCATCGCCATATCGATGGCCTGCCGCGTCCCAAGCCCGTCCTTGCCAAACCCGCCCCCGACCTCTCCGAACTGGTGCGCTGGGCGCGGGGCGAAGCGAGAGAGCGTGACTGGCGGCTGGTCGTCGATTCGATCCGCCCGATCACGCAGATGATGTGGTCGGCCGCCGACGCCGGCAAGCGCGCGCGCTTCCTGCGTCATTTGCGCCCCTTTTGGGACGTCCATCGCCACCGGCTCGCGCCCGAGGTCGCCGACCGCATCGACGCGCTTGTCGCGTCGGGGCAGCTCCATTTCCGCGCGGGCAAGATCGCGCATGTCGCGATCGAACCCGATGCGCTCGCCGTCGCGTGGCTGCCGCGCGGCGAAGCCGAGCTGGTAACGACGCGCGCGGCGCGGATGATCAATTGTACCGGCCCGCAGGGTGATCTGCTGCGCTCGTCGGACCCGCTGGTGAAACGCCTGCTCGGTGCGCGGCGTATCCGCCCCGATGCGCTGCGCCTCGGGCTCGATATCGACCGCGACGGGCATATCGTCGATGCGTCGGGCCGTTCGTCGGAGCATATCCTCGCGATCGGCCCGATGACGCGCGGCGACCTGTGGGAAGTCGTCGCGGTGCCCGATATCCGGGGCCAGGTGAGCGCGCTCGCGCGCCGCCTCGTCAACGCGCACTGGACGGGCGGCGAGGGGCTTTAGGCTCCTCACCCCCAAAAAAACTCTCCCCTTGCATCCATTGGCGCGCGTCGTGCCGTCCAGTCCATGATCGGCCCCGCGCCGGTCCGGGCGGCGGCGTCGCGCGGTGGTCGATATGTGCTCCCCGGTGCAGATCATCTCCGCCTTGCCGGAGGCCGCCGCCTGTGGTTTCACCATGTCGACGCGGCATGAAGGAGAGTGATAATGGGTTTTCTGATTGCCGCAGCGGCCGCTGCCGCCACGGTTTCCGCCCCGGCCGCGGTGCCCCCCGCCGTCACGACGATCACGGTGCCGGCCGGGGAATCGCTCAGCGCAGAAGATGTCGCCGCCTATATCAGCCCGCGGGAAGTGGCCTCCTATGTGCCGGCGCCCGCGCCGACCACCGAGCTGGTCGCGGTCAGCGACGGTTTCTTCAGCTTGCTCGAAAATATCACGATGGTCGCGCTGTTCGTCGTCGGCTTTTTCCTGCTCGCACGGCTGCTTCACGCCTGGATGTTGCATCGCTCGATCCGCCGCGCGCTCGAGGCCAAGTCGGATGCGGTGAGTCCGCTGATCGACAAGCTTAACAAGCCGTATGAGCATCTCGGCGGACAGGGCGACAAGGAAACGGCCAGTGGAGGCGACGACCGCAATGCGCTGGTGCTGCTTGCAATTGGCCTCGCGATGGCGGGCTTCGGGCTGATCCAGGGGAATGAGCAGCTGATCCGCGTTTCGGCGGGCGCCGCGCTCTTCCCGGCCTTTGTCGGTATTGCACTCTTCGTCCGCCGCCGCCTCGCGCGCGCTGCGGCTGCCGAGGAGCGCGCCGCTGCGTGATGAGGCCAGCGCCGATGAAGATTGGGCCCTCAACCAGCGTGTTGCCGGAGGAGATCGCGCCGCTTTCCAGCTCCTCGTGCTGCGGCACGAGGGGCGATTGCGCGCCTTCCTGTCCCGCGCCGCCGGGTGCGATGCCGACGATCTGGCGCAGGAAGCTTTCGTACGTGCGTGGCAGCGCGCGGGCGAATATCGGGGGCAGGGGAGTTATGCGGCGTGGGTCATGGGGATCGGCTGGCGGCTGTTCCTCGACCAGCGGCGCACCGCGCGGCGGCGCGAGGGACTGGCAGCGGGGGAGGAGGCTGCGGCATCGATCGACCCACGCCCGGCAAGTGACGCCGCGATCGACGCCGACCGCTTGCTCGGCGCCTTGTCGCCGCAGGAACGCGCCGCGCTCACCTTATGCTTCGGCCATGGCTGGTCGCATGGCGAGGCGGCCGCGATCATGGGCTTGCCATTGGGCACGCTCAAATCGCTTGTCTTGCGCGGGCGGGCAAAGGCGCAGAAGATGATCGGCGAAGGAGCGGACGCATGACGGCGCCTGACGATCGGGACATCGATGCGATGCTGGCCGCGATGCTGGCGCCGCCCGCGCGGCCGGGCGATCGCGGCTTTGCGGCCGGAGTCGAGCGCGCGATCGATGCGCAGGCGGCCTATGCGAGCGCGCGGTCGCGTTTCTGGCGCAGCTTCGCGTTCGAGGCGCTCGCTGTCGGCGCGCTGCTCGCGGCGCTGTGGCTGCTGTCATCGGCGCCCTTGCTCGCGCCGTTCGCCGGGGCGGGGCATTGGGGGCTTGCGCCGCCGCTGCTGCTTATCCTGCTGCTCTGGTTCGGGACGCAGCGTTGGCGGCAAGCCTAGCGCGCCCGACTTTAGCTGGCGGGCACATCCTCGCCATCGATGCCCTGATATTTGAGCTGGAGATAGCGTTCGCGCGTCGCGAGCTTGTCGAGTTCGCCCGCCGCGAGGCTGCGCGCGGCGTTGCCGATCTCGCTTTCGAGCATCTTCAGGCCGCCGACGAGCGTTTCGTCGGGGGTACGGCCGGCGTGCGCTTCGGTGCGCAGCCCCGCGGGGATGCGCTGATAGCCCGCGACGAGTTCGGGCAGATCCTCGCCGACGAGCTTGCGGATGTTCGCCGCCGCCGGGCTCGATGCGTCGAGCGTCTGGAGCTGCGGCGCGAGCAGGTCGAGCTGGACGCCGATGCCGTCGACGAGCTGGCGCGCCGGGGCGGGGAGCGCGGGGCGCTGTGCCTCGAGCCAGATTTCGGTGCGGCCGGCGAGCTGTTTCAAGTCGGCCTTGGGCAGATCGGCCTGGCGTGGTTCGGGGAAGGGCGAGCGGCCGAACAGCACCGCGACCCCGATCAAGAGGATGAACAAGGCGAGCAGCCCGGTGAAACCGAGCGGCTGGATCAGTGCGCCGAACACCGCGGCGCCGATCAGCACGATCCCGCCTGCGATCAACACGCGGCCGAGCTTTTTATAGAGATGCTGGCGGCGCAGCGCGACGCTCTTGGTGCCGATCGGGCGGCGGCGCTCGCGCGACCGTTCGATCGCGGAGGCGGCCGTAACCCGAATCTTGTCGACTTCGCTCATTGTCATGATGTGCCTTAGCCTTCGAGCGATGCGAGCGGGCTGTCGGCACCGCCGACGCTCGCCTGCGCCTGGCTCGCACCCTCGGCGCGCGCGATATAGCCTTTCGACTTGGCGACCTCGCCCTCCAGCGTCGTCACCGTCGTCTTCATGCTGTCGAGCGCCTTCAGCTTGAAGGTGTCGATCGCGTCCATCGTGTCATAGATGTTCTGGAACGCGCGCTGCAGCGTTTCCATCGGGATCGTGCTCGACGCCGCCTGCTCGTGGATGCGCGCGGTGTTGTCCTTCAGCATCTTCGACGTGCCGTCGATGATGTTCGCGGTCGTGGTATTGAGCGCGGTGATCTGCTCGAGCACCAGCTTCTGGTTCGTCATCGCCTGCGCGACGGTGATCGCGGTCTTGAGCGCGCCGACGGTCGTCGTGCTCGCACGATCGACGCCCTTCACCAGCTCGACATTATTCTTTTTGACGAGATCGAGCGCGAGATAGCCCTGCACCGTCACCGCCATCTGGGTGAGCAGATCCTGCGTGCGCTGGCGTGCATAGAAGAGTGCGTTCTCGCGCAACACCTTCGCTTTGGCGGGGTCGATGCCGTCGAGCTCGGTCGCCTTCGCCTCGAGCTTGGCATCGAGCGTGCCCGCGATGTGGACCATCTGCTCGAGCTTGCCCATCGCTTCCCACAGCTTACGGCGCTCGACGTCGATGGCGGCATTGTCCATCAACAGTTCGTCTTTGCCGTTCGACAGCGCGGTGAGCACGCCCGAGATATGCGTCTGCGCGCTGCGGTACTGCGCAAAATAATTGCCCACCTTGTTGCCGAGAATCTTGTCGAAAAAGCCTCGCTTCGTCAACAGCTTGCCGTTCGCCGAGGGGTCGAGCCGTTCGACGGTGTTGCGAAGCTCGATCAGGTTCATCCCGATATCGGTGTCGCGGTCCATCGCCTTGATCGGGCGGTCGAGGAAACGGTTCGACTGGTTTGCCGCCTCGAGCATTTCCTTGCGGCCCATGTTGGTGATCTGGTCGACCTTCTGCCCGAAGGCGGGCGAGTTGACGTCCTGCGCGACGAGATCGTCGATGAAGCCATCGACGCGTTCCTCGAGCTTCGATTTCTGTTCGGTCGACAGCGGGACCAGGCCGGCGGCCTTTTCGGGGGAAACTGCGGGCACGGGATCGGGCGGGGTCAGCTTCAACTCGTCGGTCGCGGTTGCCGTCGCGGTCAGTTCGCTCATTCGTCTTCCTTCCAGCCACCCAATAGAAAATCTGGCCAATGCCTATATGGCATGCGCATCTGTGTTATTCAAGCACCACACCCTGCCGCGACCGCAGCACCGGCGCGATCCATGCGGACAGGATCAGTTGCGCCATATGATAGACGAGGATCGGAACGAGCACCATGCCGGCGATGGCGGGCGGGAAAAGCGTCGCGGCGAGCGGCGCGCCGACCGCGATGCTCTTTTGCGCGCCCGAAAAGAGCAGGGTGACGCGGTCGGGCCGCGCGAGCTTCAGCAGCCCGCCGAGCGCCCAGGCGCCGCCGAAAGAGAGTGCGAGCAGCACCGCGACCGCGGCGAGCACGATGGCGATCTCGCGCCCGTCGAGCAGGCTCCAGATCCCTGCGACGACCGCCGCAGAGAAGGCAACATAGACCGCGATCGCGATCGCGGTGCGGTCCATGAAGGTCGCGAGGCCGCGATGCGCGAGCACCCACGGCCGCAGCCAGCGCTGGACGAACTGGCCGGCAACGAAGGGCACGAGCAGGATCGAAACGATACGCAGCACCGCCTCGCCATGGATATCGCCCGCGCTGCCCGCGAGCAGCGCAAAGAACAGCGGCGAGAGCGCGACCCCGCTGAGGTTGAGCAGCGCCGCCGCGACGACACTCGCCGCGACATTGCCGCCCGCAAGGCTGCTCGCCGCGGTCGCCGACTGGACGGTCGAGGGCAGGATGCCGAGGAAGAGGAAACCGAGCGCAAGCGTCGCGGGGAGCAGCGGCGCGGTCGCCGCCTGCGCCGCGAGGCCGAGCAGCGCCATGAAGCCGAAGCAGAAGGCGAGCGCGCTCCCCTGCAGCTTCCAGTTGCGGATGCCGTGGAGAACCTCTTCGCGCGGCAAGCGCACGCCGTTGAGGAAGAAGAGGAAGATGATCGCCGCGGTCGACAGCCCTCCCGCGATCGGCACCGCCGCGCCGCGCACCGGCAGCAGGCTCGCGAGCAGGATAGTCGCGAACAGCACGGGGACGAAGCGGTCGGGAAAGATACGGGACAGCATTGGTGTGAGCGATGGCGGGATGAGAAATGAATGGCAAGCTTGAGATGATTTCGTCGCCCCTGCGAAGGCAGGGGCCGCCATCGGTGTTGAGCAAGGCTGCCAGCGGCCCCTGCCTCCGCAGGGGCGACGGTTAACATTCGAACTAGCCATGGTCCGCCGCCCGGCTACATACGTGCCATGGCCCATATCCTGATCCTCGCCGCGCTGCCCGAAGAGGCCGACGCGCTGTTTCCCGGCACCGGCGACCGCGCTGACGGGCTGTTTGCCGAACGGCGGCTCGTGGTCGGTGGCCACAGCCTCACCATCGCGACCTGCGGACTCGGCAAGGTCAATGCCGCGTTGTGCGCGGGCATGCTTGGCGGCGATGCCGACCCGCTGTTGATGACGGGCACCTGCGGTTCGCTGGGCGCGGCGCCGGGCGCTTACTGGATCGCCGAGGCGTTGCAGCATGATTATGGCGCCAATCAGCCCGGCCTTTTTCGCCGCTACCGCGCGGGCGAATGGCCGATCGGCGAGGCGGGCGAGGCACATTTTTCGGCGATGCCCGACCCTGGGCTCCGTCTGCCGCACGCGCGCATTGCGAGCGGCGACAGTTTCGTCGCGTGTCCCGATGCCGCCGCCGATCTTGCAAGCCTCGGTGCGACACTCGTCGATATGGAGGTTGGCGCGGTGGCGCAGGTCGCGGCGCGGCTGGGCAAGCCGTGGGCGGCGATCAAGGCGGTCACCGACGAAGCGAACGGCGACAGTGCGGGCGATTTCCATGCCAATCTCGTGCGCGCCGCGCGTGTCGCCGGGCAGGAGGTCGAGCGGCTGATCACGATGATCTGACCGTCGCTTCCTCGTTCCGCGCGGGCCGCATTTGTGATAGGCTGCGCCCGTATCGACCGCGGGAGAGACTCGTGATGCGCTATCGATCTTCACTATCCATCGCTGCCGCTTGCGCGATCTTCGTCGCGCCGCTCGCTTTCGCGGCGGGCGGCGGCGGAGGGGGCGGCAGCGCGCCGCCGAGCCAGAGCAGCTACGACCCGACGGTCGATTACAAGAAAGGCGCCGACGCCTTCGCCTCGGGCAAATATGACGAGGCGGCGAAAGCATTCAAAAAGGTCGTGTCGGCGGTGCCGAAGAACCCCCAGGCCAATTATCTGCTCGGTGCGAGCTATATGGCGCAGGGCGATTTCTCGCGCGCGGTGAAGCCGCTCGAAGCCGCGGTGCGCTATAACGAGAAGATGGTCGAGGCGCGCCGCGACCTCGGCATCACGCAGGCGAAGCTCGGCAAGGCGGAAAAGGCAGCTGAGCAGGCCGCGGCGCTGAAGGCGATGCAGGAAGGCTGCGGCGGCACCTGCGCCGATGCCGCGAAGCTCGCCGATGCGGTTGCTAAACTCGATGCGGCGGTGGCCGCGGGTCCGCAGGCGCAAAATGCGGTCGAGCCCGAGGTTCGGCTCGCCGCGGCCGAGACGCTCGATGCGACCTATGTTGCCGCCGTCGGGCTGATCAACGAGCATCGCTACGAAGCCGCGATCGCCAAGCTCGACGCGGCGCTGTGGGCGGCGGGGCCGCATCCCGATGTGCTCACCTATCTCGGTTTCGCGAATCGCAAGCTGAAACGCTATGACGCGGCCGAGGCCTATTATCGGGAGGCGCTTGCCATCGCGCCGGCGCATCGCGGCGCGCTCGAATATTATGGCGAATTGAAGCTCGAACGTGGCGATCTTGCGGGGGCGAAGGCCCATCTCGCAAAGCTCGAGGCGATCTGCGGTTTCGGCTGTCACGAGGTCGACGAACTCAAACGCTGGATCGCGGAGGGCCGCTCATCGGCAAGCTGATCGCGCTCGCGGCGCTGCTCCTTGGCGTCGCGGCGACGCGGAATGCGCCGCCGGCTTTCGAACAACTGCGCTGGACCGCGCCGGGGTCCGAACGGGCGCTTTTGTCGGAGCAGCCCGCGAGTTGCCTTGCCAGCGACACGCCGCTTGTCCGCAGCGGCCGAGCGCTGTTCGGGGCGCCGACTTTGCTCGGCGGACAGGCGGCGAAGGCGGGGCTAAGCTGCGCGAGTTGCCATATCAACGGCCGCGACAATCCGCATTTCCTGCTCGCAGGCGTGTCGGCGGCGCCGGGGACGGCCGACGTCACGAACAGCTTTTTCAGCGCCGCGCGCGGTAATGGTCGCTTCGACCCCGTTGCGATTCCCGATCTCGCGATGCCGGGAAAGGTCGCGCGCGATCCCGATACGCGCGCGCTCGAAGCCTTTGTCCGCAACCTGATCGTCGAGGAGTTCGGCGGGCAGGAGCCGACCCCCGCGATGCTCGACGCGCTCGCTACCTATGTTCGCGCGGTGCGCCCTTGCCCGGTCGAGGAGCGGATTGGGCGGCGTCTCGGCGATCAGCTTTCGGCCATCGACGACGGCGTCGCGGGCGCAGAGCTGATGCTCGATCGCGCCGACCCGCAAGGCGCGCGGCTGGCAATCGCGTCGATGCGCCATCAACTTGGACTGATCGCCGAACGCTATTCCGGATCGGGACTGGCACGCGAGCGCGAAGGGTTGCTCGCCGCATCGCGCGCGTTGCAGGCGATCGGCGATGGCGACGTCGCGCGGATCGGGCCGGCGCTCGCGCGCTGGAAGGGCGAATTCGACACGGGGCTCGCAAAACGGCTGCGCCGCGCCGAGGGGCGCTCGCTGTACGACGCGAACCGTCTGGCGAAATTGCTGCGCTAGCTCGCGCCATCGGCAATCATGTTGCGCCGCAGCACCCATTCTGTTAGGGGCGCGGCGTTTCGCGGCGCTCCGGGCGCTGCCCCCTTCCAATAAGGCCCTTCCGCATGTCTTTGCGCAATATCGCCATCATCGCGCACGTCGATCATGGCAAGACCACCCTCGTCGACCAGCTGTTCCGCCAGTCGGGCACGTTCCGCGACAACCAGCGCGTCGAAGAACGCGCGATGGATTCGAACGATCTGGAAAAGGAACGCGGGATCACGATCCTTGCGAAGTGCACCTCGGTCGAGTGGGGCGAAGGCGCCGACCTGACGCGCATCAACATCGTCGACACCCCGGGCCACGCCGATTTCGGCGGTGAGGTCGAGCGTATCCTCAGCATGGTCGACGGCGTCATCCTGCTCGTCGATGCGGCCGAAGGCCCGATGCCGCAGACCAAGTTCGTGACCGGCAAGGCGCTCGCGCTGGGCCTCAAGCCGATCGTCGTCGTCAACAAGATCGACCGCAGCGACGCGCGCGCCGCCGAAGTGCTCGACGAAGTGTTCGAACTGTTCCTGACGCTCGAGGCCAATGACGAACAGCTCGACTTCCCGATCCTTTACGCCTCGGGCCGCGGCGGCTTCGCCTCGGACAGCCCCGAAGCGCGCGAAGGCACGCTCGAGCCGCTGTTCAAGACGATCGTCAGCCATGTGCCCGAACCCGGCCTGCCCGAAGACGGTCCCTTCACCTTCCTCGCGACGCTGCTCGACCGCGACAATTTCATCGGCCGCATCCTGACCGGTCGCGTCCAGTCGGGCACGATCAAGGTCAACCAGCCGATCCACGCGATCGACATGGATGGCAAGGTCATCGAGACCGGCCGCGCGTCGAAGCTGCTCGCATTCCGCGGGCTCGAGCGCGTTCCCGTCGAGGAAGCGCGCGCGGGCGACATCGTCGCGATCGCGGGCCTCGCGCAGGCGACCGTTGCGAACACCATCGCCGACACGAGCGTGAGCGAGCCGATCGCCGCGCAGCCGATCGATCCGCCGACGCTGTCGATGCGCTTTGCCGTGAACGATTCGCCGATGGCGGGCCGCGAGGGCAGCAAGGTGACGAGCCGCATGATCCGCGACCGTCTGTTCCGCGAAGCCGAAACCAACGTCGCGATCCGCATCACCGAAAGCGCCGACAAGGACAGCTTCGAAGTCGCGGGCCGCGGCGAGCTTCAGCTCGGCGTGCTCATCGAAACGATGCGCCGCGAAGGCTTCGAACTCGGCATCAGCCGCCCGCGCGTGCTTTATGGCGAGGACGAGGCCGGCAAGCGCACCGAACCGTATGAAACCGTCGTCATCGACGTCGACGACGAACATTCGGGCACGGTCGTCGAGAAGATGCAGGTTCGCAAGGCCGACCTCACCGATATGCGTCCGTCGGGTGGCGGCAAGACGCGCATCACCTTCTCGGGTCCGTCGCGCGGCCTGATCGGCTATCATGGCGAATTCCTGTCCGACACGCGCGGCACCGGGATTATGAACCGCCTGTTCGAGAAATATGGCCCGTACAAGGGCACGATCGAAGGCCGCAAGAATGGCGTCCTGATCTCGAACGGCAATGGCGAAGCCGTCGCCTATGCCTTGGGCCCGCTCGAAGAGCGCGGCATCCTCTTCGTCTCGCCCGGCGAGGCGCTGTATGAGGGCATGATCATCGGCGAGAATGCGAAGCCCGACGACCTCGAAGTCAACCCGATGAAGTCGAAGCAGCTCACGAACTTCCGTTCGACGGGCAAGGACGACGCGATCCGCCTGACCCCGCCGAAGCGCATGACGCTCGAACAGGCGATCGCTTATATCGACGACGACGAGATGGTCGAAGTGACCCCGAAGAATATCCGTATCCGCAAGACGCTGCTCGACCCGCACGAGCGCAAGAAAGCGTCGCGCAAGAAGGAAGCGGCGTAAGGATCAGGGGGGCGGCCAGCGATGGCCGCCCCTTTTCTTTTCGAACCCCGTTTCGATTGGCGTTCCCCCGGGCCGGGTTGCGCATTACAGGCGGGCGATGCTTCGCCTGACCGAACTGACCTTGCCGCTGCACCATGCGCCGGAGGATTTGCCCGCTGCGATCTGCAAGCGGCTGCGCATCGGCCCGCGCGAACTGGTGCGCCACGTCGTCGCGCGCCGCGCGCACGACGCGCGCGACAAGACGAACATCAAGCTGATCTATTCGGTTGACGTCAATGTGAAGGACGAGGGCGCGGTGCTCGCGCGCTTTCGCAAGGACCGCAATGTCCAGCAGACCCCGAACACCGCCTATAAATTCATCACGCAGGCGCCGAAGGGCGTCAAACGGCCGGTCGTCGTCGGTGCGGGGCCGTGCGGGCTGTTCGTCGGGCTGATCCTCGCGCAGATGGGGTTCCGCCCGATCATCCTCGACCGCGGCAAGGTCGTGCGCGAGCGCACCAAGGATACATGGGATTTGTGGCGACGCGGCGTGCTCCACCCCGAATCGAACGTCCAGTTCGGCGAGGGCGGCGCGGGCACTTTCTCGGACGGCAAGCTCTACAGCCGGATCAAGGATCCGCGGCACCTCGACCGCAAGGTGCTGACCGAGTTCGTCAAGGCGGGCGCGCCGCCCGAAATCCTGACCGAGGCGCACCCGCATATCGGCACCTTCCGGCTGGTGACGATGGTCGAAAGCCTGCGCGAGACGATAGAGGGGCTGGGCGGCGAATATCGCTGGCAGCACAAGGTCGACGGGCTCGACATCACCACCGACGGCGCGGGCGAGCGCCGCGTCCAGGGGCTGCACCTGGCGGGTGGCGATTATATCGAGGCCGACCGCGTCGTCCTCGCCGTCGGCCACAGCGCGCGAGATACCTTCGCGATGCTGCACGCGGCGGGGGTGCATGTCGAGGCGAAGCCCTTTTCGATCGGCGTCCGCATCGAGCATCCGCAATCGTGGATCGACACCTCGCGTTTTGGTGCCGATGCGGGCAACCCGATCCTCGGCGCCGCCGAATATCATATCTCGCACCACTGCAGGAACGGGCGCACCGTCTACAGTTTCTGCATGTGCCCCGGCGGCACCGTCGTCGCCGCGACGTCCGAGGAAGGCCGCGTCGCGACCAACGGCATGAGCCAATATTCGCGCAACGAGCGCAACGCCAATTCGGGGTTCGTCGTCGCGATCGACCCCGCACGCGACTATCCGGGCGATCCGCTCGCGGGCCTTGCCTTCCAGCGGCACTGGGAATCGCTCGCCTTTATCGCGGGCGGATCGAACTATAAAGCGCCCGCGCAGCGCGTCGGCGATTTCCTCGCGGGGCGCCCGTCGACCGCGCTCGGCAGCGTCGTCCCCTCGTACCGCCCCGGCATCACGCCGACCGACCTTGCCGCCTGCCTGCCCGATTTCGCGGTCGAGGCGATGCGCGAGGCGATCCCGGTGTTCGGGCGCCAGATCGCGGGATACGACCATCCCGACGTGGTGATGACGGGGGTCGAGACGCGCACCTCGTCGCCCGTGCGCTTTACCCGCGGGGAGGATTTTCAGAGCCTGAACACCGCGGGGCTTTTTCCGGCGGGCGAGGGCGCGGGCTATGCCGGGGGCATATTGTCGGCGGCGGTCGACGGGATCAAGGTTGCCGAGGCGGTGGCGCGGAGCCTGATGCCATGACGCTGATCCTGTTCAACAAGCCGTGGGGTGTGCTGTCGCAATTCACCGACAAGGGCATGACTGCGGGCGCCGATGGCCCGCGCGCGACGCTGTCCGACTATATCGACGTCCCCGGCGTCTATCCCGCCGGGCGGCTCGACCGCGATAGTGAAGGGCTGCTGATCCTCACCGACGACGGCGCGCTGCAGGCGCGCATTTCGTCGCCGAAGCACAAGACGCCCAAAACCTATCTGGCGCAGGTCGAGGGCGAGCCCGACGCGGCGAGCCTCGACCGGCTGCGAAGCGGGGTCACCCTCAACGACGGCCCGACGCGCCCCGCGACCGTCCGCCGCATCGACCCGCCCATGCTGTGGGACCGCGACCCGCCCGTACGCTACCGCAAGAGCGTCCCCGACAGTTGGATCGAACTGACGATAACCGAAGGCCGCAACCGCCAGGTCCGCCGCATGACCGCCGCGGTCGGCTATCCGACGTTGCGGCTGGTGCGCTGGCAGATCGGGGGGTGGGAGCTTGGCGAACTGGCGCCGGGGGAATGGCGCGAGGCCGGGTAAAAGGTCCGCGTGCAATTTCGCGGTCGAACGGCGCCGCCCTTGTCAAAGGCCCGGTGTCCCACTATCCGTCGCGAACCTGGCCCCAGGCGCCTCGACCAGCCGACGCCGCCACCAAAGATTGCTTCAGCTGAGCCCTGTTCCAGCCACTCCCTATGTCGAACAGCTCAGCATCGGGGCGGGGCGCCGCACGCTTGCCATAAGCCTGGCGGTTCTGATCCCCGCGCTCCTGCTGCTCCTGCTCCTCTCCTTTGGCTTTGAAACCGAGCCTGACTATCGGGAGGCGCGCGTCAGCGTGGTCAGCCTCGAGGCCAGCCAGATTTCGGAGGAAGCGCCCGAACCGAGCAGCGCGAAGCGCGAGCAGGCCGAAGAGCCGCCCGTGCCTCCGCAGCCGGCAACCGAGGAGCCGCTGCCCCCGCGCGCCGTGGAACCGAAGGTCCCGCCGATCATAACGACGCCGGCCGAACAGCCGCCCGCGCCGGTGCTTCCGCCGAGTCCCGTTCGTCCCCCGAGCGGAAAGGTCTATGGGCCGCCCAACACCGGGGGCTCCTCCGCCTCGCGCGATACGGAACGCGTGGGAACGGCTCCCAATGGCGAGCCGCTCTATGCGGCGGCCTGGTATCGCGAGCCGAGAGACGACGAACTGCGCGGCTATTTGTCGACCGCCAGCGGGCCTGGCTGGGGACTGATCGCTTGCCGCACCGCGCCTGATTATCGCGTCGAGGATTGCGTCGGGCTCGACGAATATCCGAACGGATCGCAGATCAATCGCGCCGTGCTCGCCGCGGCGTGGGCGTTCCAGGTGCGGCCCCCGCGGCTTGGCGGGCGTCCGCTGGTAGGCGCCTGGGTCCGGATCAGGATCGATTATGGGACCAGGCGGCGCTAAGGTCAGGCGAAGCCGTCGACGGCAATCCGGGGCATGACTGCGGCCGGTTCGACAGGGCGGCGCCGCGCGCTTCGTGGCCATTCTTCGGCCGTATTTCAGGGCGAGGATCGGGTTTCAGGGAGGGGCATCCAATGACCATGAAATCCATCGCCGCATCGCTCGCGCTGCTGTCCTGCTGCGCGTCGCCGCTACACGCCCAGACGATCGGGGACAGCACACATCTGAACGGCGCCGGCCCGGTCGCGACGGGGGGCTTCGTCGGCGCGCGCCTGCGCATCCCGCTCGGCGGAACGAAAAGCGACGAGGCAAGGACGCTTCGCGTGGGCCTGACCGTGGCGCCGATGCAGCGGAGTGAGGGGGCGGGGCTGAAAGGGCCCGCGTGGCGCATCGGCGAGGGGCTCGAATTCGGCTTCTCGGGCGATGAGCGATCGCCGCAAATCTCGCTCGCCGGGCAGCGGCTGACGCCGGCGCGCTATGCGCCCGGCCGGTCGACGCCAGCGAAGGGGCGCAGCAACATGTCCGACGCGGGGACCGTGGCGGTCGTCGTGGGCGGTCTCGCCCTCCTCGCGGGGGTCGGGCTGCTCGTCGCCCTCGATGCGTCGGACGACCCCGACCGCTGCTGCGAATAGCCGCAGCGGCCGGACTGGGGAGGCGTCTCGGCCTGAAGCGGCAGTGCAAGGATGCTCTGCTTCGCGACAAAGCCTCATATCCTTCCCCCATCGAGGGGGAAGGATAGCGGGTCCGGTCAGAACTTCAGGCGCGCCCCGACATAGAATTGGCGGCCATTGTCATAGATCGCGCGCGGGCGGTCGCGGGTGCCCGAATATTGCTCGATCTTCTCGTTGGTCAGGTTGATCGCATCGGCGGTGAGCGCGATATTATCGGTGATGTTGACGCTGACCGAGGCGTCGAGCGACGACAGGGCCGCCTGATTGAGCGGCGCCGCGCGGTCGATATCGATGAAGAATTTCGACCGATAGTTGTACGAGAGCCGCGCGCTGATCAGATCATTCTCATAATAGCCCGTCAGGTTGAGCGAATGCTTGGAGTTGCCCGGGATCGGGTCGCCATTGTTCGCCTTGGCGTCGGAGTAGGTGTAGTTCGCCACCATCCCGAAGCCGCCCCAGATCGGGCGCGATACCTGGAATTCAAAGCCCTGGTTGCGTCCGCCGTCGCCGTTGCTGCGACGGTTGATCTGATAGGGGCAGTTGAACAGGTTCGGATTGGCGCCGCCCGCCGCGACGCAGCCCGCGGGCTGTGATCCCGGCACGAAGACGCTCGGCAGGATTTCGGTCGAGGTCGTGTTGACGATGTACGACTGGATATCCTTGTAGAAGGCGGCGAGCGCGACGATCGTCTCGCGGTCGGGATACCATTCGATCGACAGGTCATACTGGTTGGCGCGGTACGGATCGAGGTTCGGATCGCCGCCGCGGCCGGTCAGCAAGGTGCCGTTGAGGTCGACGCCCGGGGTGATGTCGACGAAGTCGGGCCGCGTCACCGTCTTGCCCGCGGCGAAGCGCAGGATGACCTGGTCCGACAGGTCGACCGAGAGGTTCGCGCTCGGCAGAATGTCGGTGTACGAGCGTTTCGCCCGCGACGGGGTGAAGCCGCCGAACGGGTTGGTGAACTGCGGGTTCGCGCCGCCGATGATGAAGCCGTCGGAGGTCTGCTTGGTTTCGATCACGCGCACGCCGACATTGCCGCGCCAGCCGTCGCCGCCGAATTTGGCGAGGCCGTAGCCGCCATAGGCTTTCTCGTTGATCGAGTAAGTGTTGCCGGGAACGAGGAAGCGGTCGGTACCGGGTGCGGTCTGCGCGCCATAGATGGCGCGCAGCTTGGCGGGATCGACGCGCCAGTAATCCTTGAGCGTGCCGGGCGCCGCGATATTGTCGAGGAAGTCGCCGGGCATCCCGCTGCCGGTCGCGAAATCGGCCGAGGTGCAGGGGACGCCGCCGCAGCGCAGCCCGGGGGTGAACACGCCGCCATTGGTCGCGAAGCGTTCGGCGACGCGGTCGTGGTCGGTATATTTGACCCCGAATTTGAGCGCGGTCATCGGGCCCCATTCGACCTGCTTTTCGACGTCGAGGTAGAAATATTTCTCCTCATCGTCGTTCGTCACCGACTGCATGCGCGCGAAGTCGGGGCGGATGCCCGCCGGGTTGAGCGGATTGGGGTTGGAGAAGCTGACTTCGGGCCGGCCGCTGCGCAGGTCGTAGCTGAAGGCGCCGGGGCCCGCGAATTCGATGAAATT
Source organism: Sphingopyxis sp. 22461 (assembly GCF_052044915.1). Classification (NCBI taxonomy): domain Bacteria; kingdom Pseudomonadati; phylum Pseudomonadota; class Alphaproteobacteria; order Sphingomonadales; family Sphingopyxidaceae; genus Sphingopyxis; species Sphingopyxis sp. 22461. The sequence continues at coordinate 207,830 of NZ_JBQENY010000008.1, read as the reverse complement.
CTCGTTGCTCGTGTCGCCGTTCGCCTTGGTCCAGCCGACCTTGAAATGCACCGACAGGCTGTCGGCGGGGCGCCAGGTCAGGTCGAAATCGGCCGACACGGTCTTGGCGACCGCCGCCCGGTCGATCGCGTCATAGACGACCCCGAAGCCCTGCGTGCCGCCGGCGCGCGACGCGACGTTGCCCGCGACCGCGACGCCGTCCTGCACCACCGCATTGCTGATCGTGCCGCCGCCGCCGAGTGCCTGTTCGCCCCATGCGATATAATTCTGGTTGAAATTGTCGGCGTTGAAACGCGAATAGAGGCCGGTGATGTTGACTTCGAGTTCGTCCGACGGCCGGAACTGGATGCCGATATTGGCGCCGTAGCGTTCGCGGTCCTGTTCGAACATCGTCGAGCCGATCAGCGTCGGGACCAGCGCGCTCTGCCCGCCGCCGACGGGGAAGGAGCGGTAGCCGAAGATTTCGAGCCCGTCGCGGCGTGTGCGGCGCTTCTGATAGATGGCACCGACGAGGACGCCGAAGGTTTCGGCTTCATTCTTCCAGCTGACGAGGCCCGAAAGCTGCGGGTCGAACTTGCCCGACAGGTCCGAATAGACGCCCTGCACCGAGGCCGAGAGTGTGAGCGGGTCGAGGTCGAGCGGGTTGCGCGTGATGACGTTGATCGTGCCGCCGACCCCGCCTTCCTCGACGTCGGCCTGCGGGCTCTTGTAGACTTCGAGGCGGCCGATGATCTCGGCGGGCAGGGTCAGATAGTTGAAGCTGCGCGTCGAGGCGACCTGGTCGAGGATGAACCAGTCGGCGGTCGCGACCGAATGACCGTTGAGCAGGGTCTTGGTGAGGTTCGGCGCGGTGCCGCGCAGCGAGACGCGCTCGCCTTCGCCGAACTCGCGGTTGACGACGATGCCGGGAACGCGCTGGAGCGCCTCGGCGACATTCTTGTCGGGGAATTTGCCGACATCCTCGGCGGTGACGACATCGGCGATGACCGACAGGTCGCGCTTCGCATCGATCGCTTCGCGGAGCGATCCGCGGATGCCGGTGACGACGATTTCACTTTCCGCTGCGTCGGCGGCGGCCGGGGCAGGGGCTTGGGCGTGGGCCGCGCTAGCGGCAAAAAGCAGCGTACCAATGCTGGCCGAAGCGAGCAGATATCTTGCATTGGTCATGTTCAGTCTCCCTCTTTTTGATCTTAGATCAAGTTTTGCTCTAATTTTGAGGGAAATTTATACATACCAATCTATCCGTCAAGCTGAATTTGACGCAATTTATGCGCCATACACGCGAAGTGTGCGGAATTTTGGTACTTTATTGGTATTGTTGCGGCGGCGCTTAGCACCCTAACTAATTTCCGGTGCGCGAGTCGCGCTGGGCCCGATGGGCTAGAAATCCGGAAGCAGCTGGTTCGCAAACCCCCAACCTTTGAGTTCGGGGCTCGCGGCGCGGTCGAGCAGGTCTTCGCCATCCTTGATCGTCCAATGCCCCGCCTTTTCGACATCGGCGAGCGCATCCCAGCCGATCGGCACGGCGACCGGCGCGCCTTCGCGCGCGCGCGCCGAATAGGGCATGATCGCGGTGCTGCCGCGCTGGTTGCGGAGGTAATCGATGAAAATCTTGCCCTTGCGCTTCGCCTTGCTCATCGTCGGGGTGAAGCGGCCGGGCTCGGCGAGGCTCAGCGCCTCGGCGAAGCGTTTCGAGAAATCCTTGTGCGCATCCCAGCTGTGCCCCGGATCGAGCGGCACGACGACATGCACGCCCTTGCCGCCCGAGAGCATCGCGAAGCTGACGAGCCCGATGTCGGCGAGCTGGCGGCGGATGTCGAGCGCGGCTTTCTTGACGTCGGCGAAATCGAGCCCTTCGTCGGGGTCGAGGTCGAACACCATGCGGTCGGGCTTTTCGAGCGCATCGACATGGCTGCCCCAACCGTGGAATTCGATCGTCCCCATCTGGACGCAGGCGAGCAGGCCGTCGGCGTCCTCGACATAAAGATAATCCTCGTGCCCGCCGTCCTTCTCGCGGATCGGGACGTGCAGCACATGTTTGCCGAACGAGCCCGAATCATGCTTTTGAAAAAAGCATTTCTTGGCGCGTCCCTGCGGGCAGCGCACGAGGCTGATCGGGCGGCGCGCGGAGTGCGGGAGCATGATCGGCGCGATCGCGGCATAATAATCGGCGAGGTCGCCCTTGGTTGCCTTCGCCTCGGGGAAGATGATGCGCTCGCGGCTGCTGATTGTGACATCGCTTGTCGCGGTCGGGGCGGACTGTTTCTTTTCGGGGGTCACGTCCTTGGCCTCCTTGTCGTGGCGCAGGCCGAGGAAGCTTGCGTGGCGGACCGATCCGCTCGCGGTGAATTCGGCGAAGGCGATTTCGGCGACGAGGTCGGGTTTGAGCCAGCGGACCTTGCGCGCCGATGCGGCGTCGACTTCGAGCGGCGCGGTCTTGCGTTCGCGGGCGGCGAACTTCCTGGCGAGGTCGGCCATGGTGGCGGTGTCGAAGCCGGTGCCGACATTGCCCTTGTAGACGAGCGTGTCGCCCGCGCGCTGCGCGAGGAGCAAAGAGGCGAAGGGGCGCGCCTTGGTCGACGACGGGTTCCAGCCGACGAGGATGAACTCCTGCCGCCGCGTGCATTTGACCTTCACCCAGCTTTTCGAGCGGCGACCCGAATAGGCCGCATCGGCGCGCTTCGAGATGATGCCTTCCTGTCCGGCGCCGCACATTGCGGTGTAGAGTTTTTCGCCTGCGCCGATGACATGGTCGGCGACCGCGACCGGCGGCGCGGCATGGCGGAGGAGCGCTTCGAGGCGTTCCTTGCGCTCGAGGTTGCCGAGTTTGGCTAGCGATTTGCCGCCTTCTTCGAGCAGGTCGAAGGCGAAAAAGAGCAGCTCCGTTTTCTCGTCCTGCGCGCCGTGGCCGCGCTTGAGGACGGCCTGCAATGAGGAGAAGTCGGGGTTGCCGTCCTTGTCATAAGCGACGATCTCGCCGTCGATCAGGCACGGCGGCAGGTCGAGCGCGGCGATATGGCGGACGAGCGGCGCGAATTTGTCGGTCCAGTCGAGGCCGTTTCGCGTGTAGACACGCACATCCGATCCCGCGGCGGCGATTTCGGCGCGGTAGCCGTCATATTTGATCTCGTGGAACCAGCCGTTGCCGCCGGGGACGGCATCGACGAGCGTCGCGAGCTGGAGCGGACGGAATTTCGGGGGTTTGCCCTTTGCTGCGGGCTTGGCGACCTGCTTGTTGTGCGCGGCGGCGACCTGCATCTTCTTGGCGAAGGCCGCGCCCTTCGCGCCCCTCAAAGATTGTTCGCCGCCGGCGTCGCCCGCGATCTCGGCCATCGTGCGGTCGGTGAGAATGCTTGTAAGCTGGCGGCCGACGAGGTCGTCGGTGCCGCCGGCATAGGCATCGTCGATTTTGCGGAGCAGCCAGTTTTCGGGTTTCTCGCCCGCGCGCGGCTTCATGCGGACGAGCAGCCACTCGCCCTTCATCCGCTCGCCCTCCAGCGTGAAATGGAGATGACCCTTCTCGATATCCTTTGCGCTCTTGCCCGCGATCGGCGCCCAGGTTCCGCGATCCCACAGCATCACGGTGCCGCCGCCATATTCGCCCTTGGGGATGCTGCCCTCGAAATCGGCATAGCTCATCGGATGGTCTTCGGTGCGCACCGCAAGGCGTTTATCGGCGGGGTCGGCGCTCGGTCCCTTGGTCACCGCCCAGCTTTTGAGCACGCCGTCGGCTTCGAGCCGGAAGTCGTAGTGGAGGCGCGTCGCATCGTGCTTTTGGACGATGAAGCGGTTGCCCTTTCCGGGGGTGACCTTGCCCGCGGGTTCGGGGGTCAGCTTGAAATCGCGCTTGGCGTTATATTGCGCGAGGGGGTCGGCGCGTTTGGCCATCAGATCCGACCTTGCTCAAACAAATCCGTTCGTCCTGAGCTTGTCGAAGGACCGTCCTTTTTCGCGGACGGAGAAAAGGAAGAACGGCCCTTCGACAAGCTCAGGGCGAACGGGGAAAAGACGTCAGGCACGTTTTCGGGCTGCGGGCTTTTTGGCGGGCGCCTTTTTTTCCTCGGCGGGGGCTTTCTTACCGTCGACCGAGGCTTTCAGCGCCGCCATCAAGTCGATGACGTTCGACCCGCGCGAGACTTCGGCGGGTTCCTCGACATCTTCGAGGACGCGCTTGCCCTTGGCCTTCGCCTTTTTGGCGATCACGCGTTTGAGCGCGTCGACATAGTGATTGTGATAGTCGCTCGCGTCGAACTTGCCGCTCTTCTTGCCGATCAATGTTTCGGCGAGGTCGAGCAGGTCGGCGTCGGGTTTCGCATTGCCGACATCGCGGAAATAATTCGCCGCCTTGTTCACCTCGTCGGCGTAGCGCAGCACTTCGAGCACCAGCCCGCGCCCGCACGGACGCAGCGCGACAAGCTGTTCCTGCCCGCGCAGCGCGAGCTGGCCGAGCCCGACCTTCTTCGTGCGCTTCAGCGCCTCGCGCAGCACGATATAAGCTTCTTCGGCAAGCTCGTCGGCGGGAACGACATAATAGGGCTTGGTGTAATAGAGGACGTCGATCGCATCGGTGTCGACGAACTGGACGAGCTCCAGGGTTCGCTTGCTCTCGAGCTTGACCGCCTCGATCTCCTCCTCGTCGAGCAGCACATAATTGCCCTTCGACAGCTCGAAGCCCTTGACGATATCGTCATGGTCGATCGCGCCGATGCCGGGCACGACCTTCTCATATTTGACCGGCTTGCCGCTCGGCTCGTGGATCTGGCGAAAGGTCACCGCGGCGCCCGATTTGGTCGCCGAATAGATTTCGACCGGGATCGACACCAGCGCGAGCCGGATCTGCCCCTTCCAGTAAGCGCGTGCGGCCATAATATCATCCTTTTGCGGCTCCCAAGTCACAATGATCGGGGCGGCGCGCGGTTCCCGGGCGGCACTTCATCGGACCCAACTTGATTTTATTGCACCATTATTGTCTCATGGAAGCGGTGGGGCAATGGATCTAATTTCTATCTTTGCAGGGCAAAAGCTCGTCGAATGCTGTATTTACGGCATTCTTGGAAATCGGGTCGATGCCGGCACAAAATGGCTTGCAACGGCGGGCTTCAACCGGCTGTCCGGCGAGGCATCGAGCGAGAGCCCTGTCGTGCTACAGTCTATGCACAAGGCGTTCGTCCTGTCGATCGCGGCAATGGAGAAGGCGTGCGATTCGGTCGGCGGCGATCCGGTGAGCAATATGGCGCGGCGCGCGCTGCGCGATTTTGCGCGATCGAAGGATTTGCGAACCTTCGATCGTGCTGCTCACCAGTTGCGAAGCGATCTGCTCGAAGAACAGGTGCGCACTATCTATGGCCAGCAGGCGAAAACGCCCAAGGCGGCGGCAACCGACCGGGCAATGGCACTGGTCGAAGCCGGGATGCGAACGGCGCTGAGTGAGCCGCTGCGTCAGGTATTCCATGAGGGTCATGGGCGCTATCCCGGCTGGGCCGACCAGTTCGAGATGTTTTTTGCTGCAGAGGTCGGGCGCAATCAGGCGCTGGCCAACATCCTCGCGCTCGACCGCGAGAATGAGGCGATTGCCCGGCTGGAAGAATTACGCGTGCTTGGCACGCATCATGCGAATGATCTGGCCGATCTGAGAGCTGATATCGAAAGTGGCTTCGACCGGTTCGACCAGCGGTTCGATGAAATCAAGGAAGCGATCCTGTCGCTCGAAACGACGCAGCAGGCCGAAGCCATCTTTCCGGAGGCGGCGCTCGACGTACTGGAAACGGCCGCACGCGACGGCGATCTGACCGATCGGCAGAAGCAGCGGATTGTGGAACTCTACGGAAAATATCTGGCGCGCACGACGACGATCGCCGCCCCGATCGTCGAAGCAAGCATCCGTAATCTGGCGGAATCGGCGGACGACCAGCTCCTCGCCATGGCGCTGCGCGACATGGCGGGTGAGGATCGGGCCAAGGTTGTCGCCGAACGCGAGGAGCAGCTCGAAGGAGATGTTGCGCGAACGGCGGGGCAGTTTCGTGAGCTTGCATCGGTCGCCGCGCTCGATTCGATCGCGAATGCGGTCCGGCTTTACCGGCGTGCCGCTGATCTCGATCCGGGCGATGTATGGACGTGGATAGCGCTTGCGCGCCTTCATGAAGCGGCGGGGAATCTGGGGGATGCGCGCCGTGCTGCAGAGGCGGCGCGCCAATATGCCGAAGACGCGCGCGATCAGATGGCGGCTCATAGCGAGTTGGGGGATATCTGTATCGCCGAAGGTGCTTTGACATCCGCAAAAGAGCATTTCCATGCGGCCATGCAAGTGGCGGTCGCGGCGGCGGCGGCCGACCCCGAAAATGAAGTGAAAATGCACGATCTTTCGGTCGCCCAAGACAAGCTGGGTGGCATCGAGAGGATAACAGGCGATCTGGCGGCAGCAGGAGAACGCTTTAGGGCAAGTCTTGCCATTTGCGAGGCACTGGTAATGCGTGAGCCGGGAAAAGCGGAATGGCAGCGGGGTTTATCGATCAGTCACGAGAAGTTAGGGGATATCGAGAAAGCGGGTGGCGACCTGGATGTGGCGCGCTCGCGCTATGCGACGAGTCTGACGATTCGCGAAGATCTGGCGTTGCGCGAGCCGGGAAATGCGGAGTGGCAGCGTGATCTGTCGGTCAGTTACAACAAACTCGGCGATATCGAGATGTGGACTGGCCAGCTCGATGCCGCCCGGGAACGTTACGTCGCGAGCTTGGTCATCCGCGAGGGTCTGGCATCACGCGAACCGGGAAATGCGGAATGGCAGCGCGATCTGTCGGTCAGTCACAACAAGCTTGGCGATGTTGAGAAAGCGTTGGGGAATCTGGCAGCGGCGCGGACGCGCTATGCGTCAAGCCTGACGATTTGCGAAGGTCTGGTATCACGCGAGCCGGGCAATGCGGAATGGCAGCGTGATCTGTCGTTCAGCCATGAACGGCTTGGCGATCTGGCCGAGGCGATGGACGACTTGCCTGAGGCCGTCGCGCTGTACCGCGCGTCGCTTCCGATCGCTCAGGCGCTGGCCGATCGCTGGCCTGATCATCCTCAATTTGCCGATGACCTGGCGATCACGCAACGGAGGCTGGCCGAACTGGAAGACCAGCTCCCCTCCCGCTAGCGGGAGGGGAAGACCGTTCAGAATTCGATCGAGGCCGATGCCTTGAAGGTGCGCGGGCCGCCCTGGAGCAGCCGCGAGCCGAAAGCGCTGAACGCGTTATAGGCTGTGGCCCAATAGCGCTTGTCCGCGACATTATCGACGTTGAAGCGCAGCGTCAGCGGGGTGTCGCCGACCAGCGCGACATAGCGCGCGCCAAGGTCGAAGCGCGTCCAGCTATCGAGTTCGAGCGTGTTGGCCGAGTCCACGGCCTGCTTGCCGGTGTAGACGACGCGGCCGACGAGCGTCAGCGCGGGCAGGAAGGGAAGATCCCATTCGACATTCGCGTTGGCGAGCACTTCGGGCACGCCGACCGCGTCCTTGCCTTCGTTCACGCCGCCCTCGGTCCGGCGCAGCTTGGCGTCGTTGAAGGTCAGGCCCGAGATGATGCGGAGGCCGTCGACCGGCTCGCCGTCGAGCGTGATCTCGACACCGCGGTTCCGCTGGGTGCCGTAATTGCCATAGACCAGCGTGTCGGGGTCGACGAAGCTGTTGGGCTTGTCGATCTGGAACAGCGCGAGACCCGCGTTGAAGCGGCCGAAGTTGAGCTTGCCGCCGACTTCATATTGCGTCGACTTGACCGGCGGCAGCACCGCGCCGCGGTTGACGACGGGGATGGCGTTGCCGTTGCCGTCATCGATCGTGAGCGGCGCGACGGAGCCTGCCACCAGACCCTCGATGCGGTTGCCGTAGAGCGAAAGCCCGGGGGCCGGCTTGACGACGAGGCCGAGAACCGGGGTCGCCGCCGATTCCTTGTAGCCGCCCGTGCGGGCGCCGTCGGTATAGGAATAGGAGGTCGTCTTGATCTCCTGCAGGCGCAGGCCGCCGGTGATCAGGATGCGGTCGTCGAGCAACCCGAGCGTGTCCGAGAAGAAGACGCTCGCCACGCGGTTACGGCCGATCGGGAACACATTGTCGAGGTCGCCGCCGACGAAACCGCCGGGCGTCGGCGCGGGCACGATGACCGGGTCATAGAGATTGGCGGGATAGGAGGCCCCAAAGTCGAAGGCGTTGCGGTTGACCTGCCAGCTCACCGCGGCGCCGGCGTTGATCTCGTGGCTCATGCCGCCGCCTTCGAGCTTGATGCGGATGCCGGCGGTCGCCGATTCATTATTGTCTTCGCGCGGCACGTACGAGCCGCTGCCCGTCGCGGCGCCGGTGACCGGATCGTTGAGGGTGATGCCCGCGGTGGTCTGATCCTCGCGCCCGTCGCGCGCGCCGACCTTGGCATAGAGCATCGCGGCGTCGGACAGGTCATATTCGAGGCTGAAGGTGCCGAAATAATCCTTGGTCAGGATCTGGCTCCACGGCTGCGAATAATTGGTGTCGGCGTGCGGAACGCGCGGGATCACCCCGCCGATGCCGACCTGGCCGCGCCAGTATGTCTGGTTCAGCCGCTGGTAGTTGAGGTTCAATGCAGCGCGCAGCGGGCCATTGTTGTAATCGAGCGTGGCGCCAAGGACGTAGCTCGAGTGGAACTCGTCGTCGATCGCGATGTCGCCGCGGCGCGCCGATCCGTTGATGCCCAGCCCCCACTCGCCGTTCGCGCCGAAGCGGCGCGCGACGTCCACCGCGCCCGAGAGGTGCGCGGCAGAGGTATAGCCGAGCGTCGCGCGGATCACGTCGCGCTCGGCCTTTTTGGGGAGCAGGTTGACGCTGCCGCCGATGCCGCTGCCACCCGGGGCGGCGCCGTTGAGGAAGGCGCTGGCGCCGTTGATGACCTGCACCGAGGAGACGAGTTCGGGCGCGACGATCTGGCGCGGGGTGATGCCATAGAGGCCGTCGAAGCCGACGTCGTCGGACGACAGGTCGAAGCCGCGGATGACGAAGACTTCGCCCGCGATACCGAAGCCGAGCGCGGTGCGGACGGTGGGATCATTCTCCAGCACTTCGCCGAGCGAATCGGGCTGCTGGTTGAGGATCAGCGCTTCGTTATAGCTGCGGATGTTGAACGGAATGTCCTCGGCCGCCTTGGTGCCGAAGACGCCGACATTGCCGCCGCTGGTGACCTTGGTCTGGTTGTTGCGCTGCGCGGTGACGAGGATCTCGTCGGCGCCGGCATCATCCTGCGCCATCGCGGGCGTCGCAATGGCGATCACGGCGGTGGCGGCGGTCAGCTCCAGCGCGGTGCGGAAGGTCGGTCTGGTCATGTTTATTCCCCTACGTGCGCGGCCCTGTCCCGCGCGGAAATTGGTCAGGTTCGGCGCGCGCGCATGGCCCAGCCGACGGCAAATACGGGTATGGCGAGCGCGGCCCACGACATCGCATCGCGCCATCCGTCGCCGGTCAGCGCGACGACGAGCCCGACGATGCTGACGGTCGCGAGCAGCAGCGGGACGGCGAAGATCGCGCGGAGGCCTTGGCTCTTCTTCATTCGGCGGGCTGCAATGTGCCGCCGCTCTCGACCTCACGCACGAGCGCGTCGGTTCCGAAGCGGCGCTTGCCGAGCCAGAGATAGAGGCCCGATCCGAGTATGATCATCGTGAAGACGGTCAGGACCGCCCAGAGCAATTTGAGCGGCAGCGCGCCATAGTCGCCGAAATGCAGCGGCTGCGACAGCGCGAGCGCCTTGGCGTACCAGGGCATCGGGCGCGCGTCGGTGAAGTCGCCCGTCTCGGCATCGATCAGCGCCGCGGTGAGCAGGCGTTCGGTGAGCGGCGTGTCGCCCTGGAAAAAGACGGCATAATGATGCTTGCTGCTGAACGCGCCGCCCGGGAAGGCGATGAACTGCGGATTGTTGCCGGGAATCTCCTTGCGCGCCGCGGCCATCGCCTTGTCGATCGAGCCATAATTTTCGGGGGGCACCGCGCCCTTGCCGGCGTAGGTCTTCGTCATCTCGGCCAGCTCGGTCCGCTGCCAATATTCGAAGATCGGGGTGGCGAGCGCGTTGATCACCCCGGTCGCGCCGACGACGGTCATCCACGCGAGCGCGACGATGCCGAGCAGATTGTGATAGTCGAGCCATTTGACGCGGCGGCTGCGCGAGGTGCGCAAGGTGCCGAAGTCGAGCTTTTTCATGAAGGGCGCGTAGAGGACGACGCCCGAGACGATCGCGATCACAAAGAGCAGCCCCATCAGCCCGAGGAAGAGCATGCCGGGCAGCCCGAGGAACATGTCGGTGTGAAGCTGGAGCAGGAAATGCATCACGCCGCTTTCGTCGACGGTCGCGGTGGCCGCGCCGGTCGAGCGGTCGAGGATCTGGATCGTCATGTCCTCCGCCGGGGAATCGGCGCGCGGTGCGGTGGTGATCGTCATCGACGGCTGCTCATTGTCGAACGCCATGAAGACGGGCACCTCGCCCGGCCGCGCGGCGAGCGCCTTTGCGAGCATTTCGTCGAGCGGTTTGAGGCCGGGGGCCTCGCCCGACGACCCGACGCCGGGCATGCCATAGTTCGGCATGTCCTCGGTCAGCGCGTCGATTTCATCGTGAAAGATCAGCGGCAGCCCGGTGACGCACAGCATCAGCAAAAAGCCGGTGCAGACGATGCTCGTCCATTTGTGGATCAGGAACCATGTCCGGATGGTCGATCGTTGCATGACAGGGGCCGCTGCTATTGCGAAGGAAAATCAATAGCGCCCTATGGCCTGACCCCGCAATTGACAACCGCCTTTGCGGCTGGAACCCCATCGTTCGGGCCAGCTATGCCATAGATCGGGCCAGTCAATGACGGCCGTTGGTCGCCCCGGGGCCGGGGAGATGTACGAAGAGGCTGCATTGTGGTGCGAACCCTTCGCGCGTTTCGAACCTATCAAATATCAATTTGCTTTCGGATTGCGGTGCCCTCAAGATGACACCCGAGGGACCCGCTCGTATCGCTTGGAGCAGCTATGCCTTTGAGCCACGAAATAGAGCGACTGCGCGCCGAGCATACGGCGCTGATCGCGCTGGCGCGGATCGTGACCGAACTGACCAATACTCCCGGCCCGCCGCAGCTGACCGAGCTGACGGCAGCGCGCGGACGGCTTCGCGAGATGCTGGTGCGCCACCTGAAATGCGAGGACTGGATCCTCTATCCGCGCCTGCGGGCGACCGGCGACCCCGACCTGATGCGGATCACGAACGAATTCGAATTGGAAATGGGCGATCTGGCGGCAGAATATGTCGCCTATGACGACAAATGGGAGCCCAAAAGGGTCGAGGCCAAATGGGCGGAATTCGGCCGAGAGACGGCGGCGATCTTCGACGTGCTGGCGATGCGGGTCGAACGCGAGGAACGCGAGCTCTACCCGCTCGCCGACAAGCTTTATGTCGCGGCCGCGGCGCTCGGCCCGGCGATCACGGACGAAGCGACAATTTCCAGCTGAGCGCGACGCGCCAGTCCTGATCATAGCCGGGCACCGGCTGGTTCCACGCATCGGCGAGTTCGAAGCCGATCGTCGCATTTTCCGAATAGGAAAGACGCACGCCGCCGCCCCAGCTGCCGAGCCGGAAATTGGTTCTGGGGATCGCGGTGCGCGCGAGCAGGGTGACGTCGGCATAATCGACGAAGCTGTAGATTTCGCTCTTCGCCAGCTTGCCGCCGCGCAGCGGGCGCAGCGCGAGTTCGCCGAAGGTGGCATAGCCGCGGTCGCCATTGACCAGCCCGTCGTCGAACGCGCGGCCGAAAGTCGCGCCGCCGACGCTGAAGCGCTGCGCCGCGGGCAGGCGGTCGCGCGTCCAGCGCCCCGTTGCGGCGGCGCGGACGACGAGCGCTTTGCCGATCGCCTGATTCGCCTCGATGCTGGCGTCGGCATAGAGGAAGCCGGCCTCGCCGACGCCGGGATCGACGCGCGCGCCCGCGAAATCGAGACCCTTGGCACCGCCGAGGCGCGCGCCGACGACGGTGCGCTCTTCGCTGAGGCGAAAGGCGAGGCCGCCGCTTGCCGTCCAGGTCTTCTCGGCGGCGATCGTCGAGCCGAACAGCGCGTTTTTCGAATCGAGATAGTCGATCCGCGCCGCGGCGACCAAATTGCGGCGCGTCGCGCGGATCAGCGGATGGGTAACCCCCAGCCCCGCGCTCCACGCCTCGCCGTCGATCGCGAGCCCCTTGGGGCGCGTGCGGAGCGCCGCGGCCGACAGCTCTGCGCGCGTGCCGCCGGCGCCGATCGGGGTCGAATGGCTCGCTGCCATATAGAGCAAGGATTTGAGGTTGACCGCCGCGGCGCCGGTGAGCCGCGTTTCATCGCCGCTGCGGATGAGACTGGTGCCGCGTGCGTTCGCCTCGACGATGCCGTCGTTCACGAACTGGCTGGTGCGCGTCGTGAAGCCGAGGCCGATCGTCGGTTTCTTCGCGTCGATTGCGAGGTCGAGCGCGACCGCGCCCTGCGCGCCGCCGAGCGCGAGCGACGGGGTGACGGTAAGGCCCGGAATGTCGGCGATATTGCCAAGCGCGCGCTCGAAGCGCGCGCGCGGTAGCGGGCGCTGGCCAGTGAGGCTCCGGGCCATCCTGCCGACGAGCGGCGCGGGGCCGCTCTCGCGCTCGCCGCTCAGCGTCACCGAGCCGATATAGCCCTCGGCCGAGGCGACGGTGACGACGCCGCCCGACAGATCCTGCTCGGGGATGACGAGCGTGAAGAGCGCGACGCTCGAGCGATTATAGGCGCGCGTCATCGCCGCGGCGAGCTTCGCGAGATTGTCCGCCGATGCGCGCTTGCCGACGAAGCGTTGCGCCGCGCGGCCGACATTCGCGGGCACGCCCGCACCAAGGAAGCGAATTTCGCGGATGGTGATGTCGGGCCGCGCGCCGAGTTCGACCTTGCCGAGCGAGAGCGGATTGGCCTCGGGATCGGGAAGCGGGTCGCGGCTGCGGTCGGGCGCGAGGGGCGGGCGGCCGTCGAGCGGTGTCGCCGCGGGCTGGGCCGCGAGCGCCGCGGCGGGGAGGAGCAGGGCTCCCGCCGCCGCCGCGGCGCAGGCGTTGCGCAATGGGCGCATAGGGTGCGGCTTCAGTTGCCGCGCTTCGGTTTCAGACCGCCGAGGACGCCCCCGACGGTGCCGGTGACCCCGGTGACGAGGCCGGTGACGGGATCGACCGCGGTGCCGCCGTCCGTCGCGCCGCCGCCCACTTGTCCGAGCGCGCCGGTCGCAGTGGCGACGACGTTGCTGACCAGCGTGACGGGCGATCCGACGGGGCTGCCGCCGGGCGTGCGGCCGGTCAGGCCGCCGGTGGCGCCGCCGAGCAGATTGCCGCCGGTTCCGGGCTGGAGCGTGACGAGCTGGCCGCCCGAACCGACGCCGACGGTCAGCAGGCTGCCGTTCTGCTGGCCGGGCGAGAGGATGCTCGCGCCGATCAGCGGCGAGGCGGTGGGGCTGCCGATCGCGGTGGCCTTGCCGATCGTTGCGGTGATCAGCTGGCCGGGGGCGGCGGCGAGGCCGTCGACCAGATATTGCTGGCCATTGCCGGTCTGGACGAGCGCGACCCCGGTGCTTTTGACGACGCCGACGACGGTGCCGACGAGGTTGCTGTTGCCGGGCACCTTGCCGTCGACCGCGCTGGCGAGCAGCAGTCCCTTGTCGGCGATGACATTGACGAGCCCGCCCGTCTTGACGAGCACGCCGCCGATCACCGGATTGGTGCTGGCGGGATCGCCGGTGTTGGCGAGCAGGCCCGTACCCGCGACGCCGCCGGGGCCGACGAGACCGCCAACCGCGAGCGCCCCCGCGCTGCCAAGGCCGAGGCCGCTACCCGCCGGGCCCGCGGGACCGGTCGCGCCGGTTGCCCCGGCCGGACCGGGCGCGCCGGCCGGGCCGACGGTGCCGGTTGCCCCGCCGCTGCCGACGCTGCCGACGCGGTAACTGCCCGACGATTCGCAGGCCGCGAGCGCGAAGCACGCCGGGATGAGAATGAGATGGGCCGGGCGGAGTTCAAGACGGAAGAAAGGCATGAGATATCCCCTTCGTACATGATCTGGTCCCTGGACCCCATATTCCCAAACGAACTCCAAAGTTCCCTTTGTTGTTGAAATTAATTGTTATTAACCGAACATATAAACTAGTAAATTAGGAGATACTACGCGTTTCCTTGCAATGAGTGGCAAGGTGTTAACTAAAATTTTTCTGTAGTTCGTTCTTCAAGCTAACTTGGCGTCGTCAATATGTGATCCATCAAGGCACATGATTTTCGCAAATTGATTTATGTAAAAAGTTCCCGTCGCAAGTTTGGCGCGATTGCCGCTTATCCTTCTTCTTTCCGTCATCGCGTTGTCACGCCTTCGCCGCAGCGCAGCAATATCGCCCGCCTATGCCCCCGCGACCCCGGCGCCATTTCGCGACCGGGAAAAGGGGATCCATCGATGACCACTCAGTTCAGGAGCCGCCTGCGCGCCGGGGCCGCCTCGATCGCTGCGCTCGCCGTGCTGGCCGCGACGCCGGCCTTTGCCGAAGACGCCGCGGCGGATGCGGCCGATAGCGCCGATGTCGCGGAGATCGTCGTGCTCGGGCAGGGTCAGGCGCGTCAGGTGCAGGAACTGGGCGCCGCCGACATCGCGCTCGAAGTGTCGGGGATCAGCCCGCTCAAGGCCATCGACAAGCTGCCCGGGGTCAATTTCCAGGCGGCCGATCCGTTCGGCGCCTATGAATGGTCGGCACGCATCTCGATCCGCGGTTTCAGCCAGAACCAGCTCGGCTTCACGCTCGACGGCGTCCCGCTCGGCGACATGAATTACGGCAACCACAACGGCCTGCACATCAGCCGCGCGATCATCAGCGAGAATGTCGGCCGCGTCGAAGTCGCGCAGGGCGCGGGCTCGCTCGCGGCGGCGTCGACGAGCAACCTTGGCGGCACGATCGAATTTTTCTCGCGCGAACCGGCCGAAGACCTCGGCGTCGACGTGTCGGGCACCTATGGCAGCGACGAGACCAAGCGTATCTTCGCGCGCATCGACAGCGGCGAGATCGCGCCGGGTGGCCCGCGCCTGTCGCTGAGCTATGCTTGGGCTGATGCCGACAAGTGGAAGGGCAATGGCGTCCAGCGTCAGGATCAGGTCAACGCGCGCATCGTCCAGCCGGTGGGCGACGGCCAGTTCTTCGGCTTCGTCAACTATTCGAACCGCCGCGAGAATGACTATCAGGACCTCTCCGCCGACATGATCGGCCGCCTCGGTTATCAGTGGGACAATTTTGCCAAGGATTGGGACACGGCGGTCCAGGTCGCCAAAGTCTATCAGAATCAGGTCGCGCGCGCGGCCTATAACGCCGGCGTCGCCAATGGCAGCCTGCCGCTCGGAACGCCCTATGTCGCGCCCTATGCCGGGGCCGGCGAGGCATTCCCGGCGCCGGTCGCGACGGTTGACGACGCCTATTATGACGCTTCAGGACTGCGCAAGGACTGGCTGGCCGGCGTCGGCGTCGAGGCGCCGCTCGGCGAATATTGGACGCTGAAGGCGATGGGCTATTACCATGGCAACAAGGGCCGCGGGCTGTGGTTCACGCCCTATGTCACGACCCCCGGCGGCGCGCCGATGACGATCCGCACCACCGAATATGACATCGAACGCTATGGCATCGTCACCTCCAGCCTGTTCGAGGTCGGCAACAACAAGTTCGAAATCGGCATGTGGTACGAGGACAACGCCTTCAATCAGGCGCGGCGTTTCTATGGCCTTGCCAATACGACCGGCGCGCCGAGCCGCGGCAGCCTGAAATTCCCGAAGGACCCGCTCGCGACGCAGTGGGAGTTCGATTTCAACACCCAGACGCTGCAATATCATGTCCAGGACACGCTCGACCTCGGCAGCTTCCAGATCAATGCGGGCTGGAAGGGGCTGCGCGTCACCAACCTTGCGACGCCGATCGTGCGCGGCGGGCTCGCGTCGGGGAAAACCGAGGCGAAGGACTGGTTCCTGCCGCAGGCGGGGCTGCTCTATCGCCTCAACGACGATAACGAGCTGTTCGCGAGCTACACCGAAAATATCCGCGCCTTCGAATCGTCGGCGACCGGCGGTCCCTTCGCCACGACGCAGGCGGGTTTCGACGCGCTCGACCTCAAACCCGAAACCTCGACCACCTACGAACTCGGTTTCCGCACCAAATCGCCCCGCTTTCAGGGCGTGATCGCGGGCTATTATGTCGACTTCAAGGATCGCATCATCGCCTTCGCCAACGGGTCGGGCATTCAGGGTAATCCGGCGATCCTGAGCAACGTCGGCGACGTCCGTTCGTGGGGCGTCGAGGCGGCGGGCACGTTCCGCGTCACCCCCGAACTCTCGCTCTTCGCTTCCTATGCCTACAACGACTCCGAATATCAGGACGATGTCGTCAATGCGGCGGGCGGGGTGGTCGCGGCGACCGCGGGCAAGACGGTGGTCAATTCGCCGAGGCATCTCGCCAAGGGCGAAATCACCTGGGACAATGGCGATTTCTTCGCGCGCGTCGGCGCCAACTACACGTCGAAGCGCTATTATTCCTACGAGAATGACGCCGAAGTCGGCGGGTTCGTGATCGTCGACGCCAGCATCGGATACCGGCTCAACGACCGCATCTCGATCCAGGCCAATGCGACGAACCTGTTCGACAAGGAATATGTGTCGACGATCGGCACCAACGGCTTCGCCAACCGCGGTGATAGTCAGACCTTGCTGACGGGCGCGCCGCAGCAGTTCTTTGTGACGTTGAAGGCCGGGTTCTAGACCCGACGTCGCTTCTCAACGATTGACGATGATGGCGCGGTCCAGCTAGGGCCGCGCCATCATTTTTTGGGAAATATAGTCATGACCGATACGCCCCCCGACCGCATGTCGACCAATCCGCGCTCGCCCCATTTCGACATGGAGGTGCTGCAGCGTGGCATCGGAATCCGCTTCAAGGGCAAGGAGCGCACCGACGTCGAGGAATATTCGATCTCCGAAGGCTGGATCCGCGTCGCCGCGGGCAAGTCGAAGGACCGCTTTGGCCAGGCGATGACGATCAAGCTGTCGGGCGAGGTCGAAGCCTGGTTCGAAGACACCGCCGCCAGCGGCGAAGGCGACGAAGCCTAAACACACCGGCGTCACAGCGCATAAAGAAAAGCCCCGGAGCGATCCGGGGCTTTCTTTGTGCGCGATGCGCTTGCCGAATGTCGTTCGGGCTTACTGGCCGAGCGAGGCGGCGACGAATTCGAGGCCGTTGCCGGGTTTCCAGTCGTTCTGGGCCCAGACGGGCGCCTTGAAGCTGGGAGCCTTGTTCGGTGCGCCCGCTTCGCCGTCGGCGTAGATGAAGCCCTGCACCGGATTGGCGCGCAGGCCGAGGTCGCCGATCGGCGCGTACCACACGCGAACCATGCTCCAGTCGCCATCCGAGCTGACGTCGACAACGCGGACGTTGCGTTCGATCTGGCCGCGGCGGCCGTTGATCGGCGACCAGTTGGCATGGTCGATCAGGATTTCACGGTCGCTGACGATCTTCTTGACGACGGCAACATGGCCGAGCGGCATGCCGCCGGTGCCGGCGAAGGCCATCACGGCGCCCTGGCGGGGCTCTTCGCCGCGCTGATAGGTGCCGGCGGCCTGCGCCCACCAGGTCTTGGCGTTGCCGCGGATTTCGACGCCCGATTCGGCGCGGGCAAAGGGGACGCACTGCAGATAGTCGCGTGCCGCGGCGGGCGCGCTGACGAGCAGGCCGGTGATCATCATCACAGACGCCATGGCGGCTGCCAGATAACGACGAATAGGCATGGAAAGCGACCCCCCGATGGCTTGTCTTCAAGCGTTGGAGCGTCTTTGCCACGGTCCGCGCGGCACACCACCCGGATAGCGACGAGTCGCGCCGTCGATGCGGTGGATGGGGGAACCTTTTGTTAAGGCGTTCAATTCGTCGTGCGGGCATTTCGGTTTATCGAGCAAATCGAATCCGTCGACCCCGCGTAGGCGGGGGCCGTCATTCGGCCTTGATCCGATGTTGCGGTCTAAAACGACATCGGCCCCCGCCTGCGCGGGGGCGACGATTTGGGTTTGTCAGGCGGCGACGGTCGCCACATCGTCGGGGGCGCGGAACAGCGTCAGCACGTCGCTCGCGGGCATCGGGCGCCCGTAATAATAGCCTTGGATATTGCTGCAGCCGAAGCCGCGGAGCGTTTCGACCTCGAGCTCGGTTTCTGCTCCCTCGGCGGTCGTCGACATGCCGAGGCTATCGGCGAGCGCGACGACAGCGCGGATGATCGCGATCGATTCGATGCTGCCCTTCGCCGCGCCGACGACGAAGCTGCGGTCGACCTTGATCGTCGAGAATTGCGTCTTGCGCAGGTAACCGAGCGACGAATAACCGGTGCCGAAATCGTCGAGCGACAGGCGGATGCCGAGCCCGATGAGCTGGTCGAGCAATTGCGCCGCGCCGCCGCCGTCGCGCAGGAAGACGCTTTCGGTGACTTCGATCTCGAGCCGCTGCGGCGAAAGCCCGCTCTGCGCGAGCGCCGAGACGACGACCGAGGCGAAGCTCGGGTCGGTGAGCTGGTCGGCCGAGACGTTGACCGCGACCTTCAGGTTCGACGGCCATTTCATCGCTTCGCGGCACGCGGTGCGCAGCACCCATTCGCCGATCGGCGAGATCAGCCGCGCATCCTCGGCGAGCGGGATGAAGCGGCCCGGCGACACATTGCCGAGCTTCTGGTTGTGCCAGCGGATCAGCGCCTCGAAGCCGTTCAATGTGCCGTCGGCGGCGGTCACCACCGGCTGGTAATAAAGTTCGAATTCGCCGCGCTCGAGCGCGCCGCGCAATTCCTGCTCCATCACGCGCCGTTCCTCGGCTTGCGCGTGCAACGATGCGACATAGGCGGCGACGACATTGCCGCCCTTGTCCTTGGACTTGTAGAGCGCAAGGTCGGCGTTGCGGGTCAGCGTTTCGACCGTCGCGCCATCGGTCGGCCCGATCGCGAAGCCGACGCTGGCGCCGACGAACAGCTGGTGATTGTCGACCACATAGGGACGGCTGATCGTCGTGATGATCCGCTGCGCGAGATCCTCGGCGCTGTCGGCCGAGGCGACATTGTGGAGCACGACCGCGAATTCGTCGCCGCCGAGCCGGCCGCAGGTCATCCCGCGCTCCATCAGGCCCTTCAGCCGTGCCGCGACCTGCGCGAGCAATTTGTCGCCGACGGGGTGGCCCAGCGTATCGTTGACCGCCTTGAACCGGTCGAGGTCGATCATCAGCAGCGCGCAGCGCGACTTGGCCTCGAGCGCATGCGCCAGCGCGCGCGCCAGATCCTCGTTGAGGCTCAGGCGATTGGGCAGGCCGGTGAGATTGTCGAAGCGCGCCATTTTGGCGATCTGTTCGGCGGTCGCGCGCTTTTCGGTGACGTCCGATCCGACGCCGCGGAAGCCGAGGAACTTGCCGGCTTCGTCGAGGCGCGGCGACGCGGACAATTCCCACCAGCGCGGCATGCCGCCGATCGTGACCGGCACGATCAGATTCGAAAAGCTCTCGCGCCGTTTCATCCGTTCGGCCATGTCGTGGAGGCTTTTGGGGAACAGGCCGGTTTCCCAGGCATCGCCCGACAGCGCCTGCAACAGTGGGATGTTCTCGAGCGTCTCCGCGGTGCCGCCGAGCGCATAGGCGAGGCGCGGCGAGACATGAACGAGGCGGCGGCTGTTGTCGGTCTGCCACAGCCAGTCGGCCGAGGTTTCCTCGAATTCGCGCAGCAGCAAACTCACCGTTTCGGTCTTTTCGTGCAGCGTCTCTTCGGCGCGGCGAAAGCGGATATGGCTTTGCGCAAAACGGACGCAGAAGGCGCAAAGGAGCAGCCCGGCGGCGATCGCCACGCCGGCCAGCTGGGGCGCGCCGGCGCGCACCAGCGCGGCGGCAGCCGACAGGGTGACGGGCCCGATAAACAGCACGCAGGCCAGCGGGACGCTGTGCGCGACGATCGAGAGCGTGACCATCATCAGCACCGCGATCGTCCACATCGAAAGGACATGGTCGAGCGCCGGCGTCAGCCCCTGCAACCAGAAGGGCGACCCCCAAAGAACCGCCGAATAGAGCGCGTGCCGCACGCACAGCCGATATTCGGCCACCCCAGACAGCTTGGGGTCGCCGAGCGGGAGGTTGCGGAATTTGCTGTACGACCAGAGGCCGAAGACCAACGCGCCGCCCAGCCAGCCGGCGGCGACCGGCAACGGCACGCTGAGGATCATGGTGAAAGCCGCAACGAGCGCCATTCCCATGCCCATCACCAGGCGCAGCGATCCGCGGCCGCGAAGCGGCGCAAGCTGGAGCTGGCGGAGGTTGCCGATGTCCTGATCGCGCGGCCCCAGCCCCAAAAGGGTCCGCGCAGGAATGACTTCGGCAGCAATCGGATCGGTCAGCAGGCTTTTCACGCCCGCAGGTTTAGCGCGCGGGTATTACCCGAAGGTAACCAAGCGCGCGCCAAGGCACGGTTTTCTGTCCCTTGTCGGGACAGGAAAAACGTGGCCGTTCAGCGGGTTGATCAGGCCGCCATCGCGAAAGGCTGGATTTCCCCGGCCAGATATTGCGCGCGCGCCTTCGACCGGCTGAGCTTGCCCGAACTGGTCCGCGGCAGCGTGCGCGGCGGGATCAGTTCGATCAGGCAGTTCATG
This sequence comes from Sphingopyxis sp. 22461, assembly GCF_052044915.1. Classification (NCBI taxonomy): domain Bacteria; kingdom Pseudomonadati; phylum Pseudomonadota; class Alphaproteobacteria; order Sphingomonadales; family Sphingopyxidaceae; genus Sphingopyxis; species Sphingopyxis sp. 22461. The sequence continues at coordinate 187,159 of NZ_JBQENY010000008.1, read as the reverse complement.
CCGGTGATCGCGCGGACGCGGTCGCGAATCGTCTCGCGCAGCGCGAGGCGCTCAGCCTCGTCGCTGGTGCGGCACTGGACGAGCACCGCGGGGGTTTCCTCGCCGCCGGGCGCGGTGATTGCAAAGGCCGCGATGTCGCCCGATTTGAAGCCCGGCAATTGCTCGACCGCCCACTCGATATCCTGCGGCCAGTGATTCTTGCCGTTGATGATGATCATGTCCTTGGCGCGGCCGACGATATAGATGTAACCGTCTGACAAATAACCCATATCGCCGGTGTCGAGCCAGCCGTCCTTCATGCAGGCGGCGGTCGATTCGGGATCGCGGAAATAGCCGGTCATCAGCGACGGGCCGGTGCACCACACTTTGCCGACGGTCTGGTCGGGCAGCGGGTTCCCCGCTTCGTCGCGGACCTCGATCACCATGTCGCGCGCGGCGCGGCCGCAGTTGACGATCGCGCGGTAACGCGTCGGCCGGCCCGAATCATTCGCGGCGCCCGACAGCTCGGTTTCCTCGACCAGTTCGACGACGATGCCTTCGCCCGGCGGCATGATGCTGACCGCGAGCGTCGCTTCGGCAAGGCCGTAGCTCGGCAGGAAGGCACTCGCCTTGAAACCCGCGTCGGCAAAGGCATCGACGAAGCTTTGCATCACGTCGGGCCGGATCATGTCGGCGCCATTGCCCGCGACGCGCCAGCGCGACAGGTCGAAGCGGTCGGCGACGTGCGTCTGGCTCGACACGCGGCGCGCGCAGATGTCGTAACCGAAGGTCGGCGAATAGCTGAGCGTCGTGCCTTCGTTGCGGCTGATCAGATCGAGCCAGGCGAGCGGGCGGCGGGCGAAATCCTCGGTCTTGAGATAATCGACCGAGACCTGGTTCGCGACGGGCGAGAGCAGGCAGCCGACGAGGCCCATGTCGTGATACCAGGGCAGCCACGAGATACAGCGGTCGCTGTCGCGCACTTCCATGCCGTGGCTGTGCGCCGCGAGGTTGTTGAGTAGCGCGGCATGGGTGACGGCGACGCCGTGCGGGAAGCGCGTCGAGCCGCTGCTGTATTGCAGATAGCAGGTCTCGTCCGACTTTTGCTCGGGAAGCGCGGCGACCGGTGCCGGACTCTGTTCGAACGCGCTCCAGTCGACGGGCTTCACGCCTTCTTTCTCGGCCGCTTCGACCGCCATCGCGGCGATTTCGGGCGGGAAGAAGAGCATCGTGGGATCGCAGCTGGAAAGCTGCACGACGAGCTGGCCGACATAGCTGTCGCGCCCGCCGAAGCTGGTCGGCAGCGGCAGCGGCACCGGCCAGGCGCCGGCGTAGATCGTGCCGAAGAAGAGCGCGGCGAATTCGGGGCCGGTTTCGGCGATCAGCGCGATTCGGTCGCCGGGCTTCACCCCCGCGGCGATCAGCCGATAGGCGGCCCGAAGCGCGTCGGCCTTGAGTTCGCTGTACGGATAGGGGCGCACGAGACGCCCACGCGGATCGTGGAAATTGAGCCCGCGCGTACCGTTCGCGGCATAATCGAGCGCCTCGCCGATGGTGGCGAAGTCCGAAAAGCGGCGCGGTTGCGCACAGAGCGTCGGGGTCGACGTCAGCGCGTCGGCCTGCGTTTCGATGATCTGAGTCATAGGGGGTGCGACATCCCGTGAAACGGGCCGCGCGGCAACAAGCATGTCATCTTTTGAAGCCATAGTACCGTGCGCGAGCCCTGTGTTGTTAGAACAATCGCCCATTTCCGGGCGTTATGGCCCGATATGGCGGTGTTGATCGTTCTCAATCAGGCCCGACTGTGGCACAAACATGGCATATGCCCAAGCATCGCGCTCACTCCGACCGATCGAAAAGGCCGCTTGGCGCCGCGAAGCTTGACGAACTGGCGCTCGCCTATGTCGCGCGATTCGCGACGAGCCGGGCAAAACTGACACGCTATTTGTCGCGAAAAGTCCGCGAATCCGAATGGATAGACAATGTCGACGCCATGACGGCGTGCGAGGCGGTGGCCGACCGGATGGAGCGTTTGCACTATCTCGACGACCGGCAATATGCCGTAATGCGTGCGGGCGCGATGACGCGGCGCGGGCTCGGCGTGCGGCGGGTCAAGGCGCAGCTGTACGTCGACGGAATCGCGGAGGAAGACAGCGGCGAGGCGATCGAGACGGCGGAGGGCGCCGCGGTGGCCGCGGCGGTCGGATTCGCGCGGCGGCGGCGGTTCGGGCCGTTCGCGATGCAATCGACCGACGATCCGAAACAGCGCGAGCGGCAAATCGCCGCCTTTCTGCGCGCGGGGCACAGCATGGCGATCGCGCGCCGCATCCTCGCCGTCCCCCCGGGGGACGAGGCGGCGTTGGCGGTGCTGGACGATGAAGCGATGCTCGATTAGGTCCGGCGGCATCACGGGATAAGGATTTGCCGATGCGCGCCATTTTTACCGCCCTTGCCCTGTCGCTCGCGCTGCCGATGGCGGCGTGCAGTAGCGATGCAAGCGAGGAAGCGAGCGTTGCGACGATCCCGGTGACGATCGCCGCGGCGGGCAAGGCACATGTCTTCAACGTCGAGGTTGCGCGCACCGACGAGGAACAGGATCGCGGGCTGATGTTCCGCACCAGCCTGCCCGAGGGCGGCGGCATGATCTTCCCTTTCACGAAGCCGCGAATCGGCAGCTTCTGGATGAAGAACACGCTGATCCCGCTCGATATGTTCTTCATCCGCGCCGACGGCAGCATCGATCGCATCGCCGAAAATACGATTCCCGAATCGCTCGAACCGGTGGTCAGCGGCGGCGAGGTTTCGGCGGTGCTCGAACTCGCGGGCGGTACGGCGGCGAAGCTTGGCATCGACGAGACCGCCAAGATCACGTGGAAAGATGGAAAATAGCGCCCGTCCGCGTGGTTTGCGGCTTGCAGACCGCGCTACCTTGCCTGTAAACGCCACGCCATGAGCATCTTGGGCAAGATTTTCACCTGGTGGGACGGTGCGACCGTCGGCACGTTGCTGAACAGCTGGAGCACCGGCACGAAGGTGGGCGAGGACAGCCTCGGCAACCGCTATTTCCGCGCGAAAAAGGGCGGCCGCCGCTGGGTGCTGTACAATGGATCGAACGACGCGAGCCGCGTGCCGCCCGAATGGCACGGCTGGCTGCACGGCACCTTCGACGAGCTGCCGACCGATGCCCTTCCCGCGCCGCGCGCATGGGAGAAGGAAGCGACCCCGAACCTGACCGGCAGCACGGGCGCCTATCGCCCCGCCGGTGCGCTCGAACGCGGCGGCCAGCGCGCCGCCGCGACCGGCGATTATGAGGCCTGGCGGCCCGGCGCCGAGTGAGCGCTGCGGTGCCCAGGCTGACCGCGACCGCCGGGCTGGCCATGCTCGCCGCGCTGTCGCTCGGCGCCTGCGACCGGAACCCGGCGACCAAGGCGGGCGGCAGCGACAAGGCGCCGCAGATCGCGAAATCCGAACGCGTGCCGCAGGAAGTCGGCGGCATCGAAGGCGCAACCCCGATGGCGGACCGCGTCGCGGTCGTCGGCCTGCTCAACAAGCGTAACGGGCTCGTCCGCGAGCTCGAAATGAAGCCCGGCGAAACGGCGCGCGTCGGCCGCGCGATCGTCCGGCTGCGCGCATGCGAGATGACCGCGCCGTGGGAGGATCCGCCCGAGACGGGCGCGTTCGTGCAACTGACGGTGCAGGATCAGCGCGACGACAAATGGTATCGCGTCTTTTCGGGCTGGATTTTCCGCGAGCGGCCTGACCGCAACGTCATCCAGCACCCGATCTATGACGTCTTCGTCAAAAGCTGCGCAATGACATATCCGGGCGGCGAACCCGTCGCGCGTTCGGCACCGAAATCGGGCGCCGCCGCGGCGCCCAAGGCATCGAGGGCGCCCCAGTCGCCCGCGACGAACGGCGGCGAGGGGACGGCAACGCTCGTCGCGCCGCCGGTCGTTCCGGCTCCGGCGCCGAAGGCCGCGGCACCGTCGCCCCCCGCCAACACCGAATAGAGCCGCGCAAGATAGTCGGCCTGGCGAATCTCGATCGCGCCGAGGCTGGCGAGGTGCGGGGTGATGAACTGGCAATCGAGCAATTTCCAGCCGCCGGCGCGTAGCCGCGCGACGAGGTGCGCCAGCGCGACCTTCGACGCGTCGCGCGCGCGGCTGACCATCGATTCGCCGAAGAAAGCGCGGCCGAGCGTCACGCCGTAGAGCCCGCCCGCAAGCTCGCCATCCAGCCAGCATTCGACGCTGTGCGCATGGCCGAGCTGGAACAACCGGTCGTAGCTCGCGCGGATCACCGGGTTGATCCACGTCGTCGGCCGGTCGTCGGCGGGCGCGGCGCACAGCGCGACCATATCGGCAAAGGCGGTGTCGGTCGTCACGCGGAAGCGGTCCGACACGATCACCTTTTTCAGGCTGTGCGAGAGGTGAAAGCCATCGAGGGGCAGGATCGCGCGCAGCCGCGGTTCGACCCAATGGACCGACGGGTCGTCCGCCCCGTCGGCCATCGGAAAAATGCCCTGCGCATAGGCGCTGAGCAGCAGCGCCGGATCTATGGATTCAAAATGTTTCAGCTCGCAGGCTTCACGAATTTCAGCGTCATGCGATCCGATTCGCCGATCGCGACATATTTTGCGCGGTCGGTCTCGCCCTCGGTCAGGTTCGGGGGCAGCGTCCAGACGCCCTTGGGATAATCCTTGCTATCCTTGGGATTGGCGTTGATCTCGCTCTCGCCCGCCAGCTTGAAGCCCGCGGCTTCGGCAAAGGCGACGATCGAGCTCTTCTTCATATAGCCCGACTTTTCCTCCTTCGCGCTGTCGTCATTTTCGTTGAGGCGGTGCTCGACGACGCCGAGCGTGCCGCCGGGTTTGAGCATCGCGAAAATCTGCCTGAACGCGTTCGCGGTGTTGTCTGTGCCGTCGAAGCGCCAGTTGTGGACGTTGCGGAAGGTCAGCACGACGTCGGCGCTGCCGTCGGGCACCTTCGGGTTCGTGCCCGCATGGGGGAATTCGGCGAGCTTTACCGCGCCATAGACCTCGGCATTCTCGGTCTGCTTGGTTTTCACGCGGTTCAGGCCGCGTTCCCACGGCGCCGCGACATACAGCGTACCGCCGCCCGATTTGGTCAGCGGGGCGAGTATTTCGGTATACCAGCCGCCGCCGGGCCACAGCTCGACTACCGTGTCGCCGGGCTTGACGCCAAAGAAGGCGAGCGTTTCGGCGGGGTGGCGATATTTGTCGCGCGGCGTGTTCGTCGCGGTGCGCGTGGGCGCGGCGACGGCGGCGGCGATCGCGTCCTGTGCCTTGTGCGCGGCGTGGGCGTCATGCTGCATCGCGGTCGCGGGAACGGCGATCAGGGCGGCAGCACTTGCAAGCAATAATAGGGAACGCATATGGGGCACCTCTCTCCAGGGGAAGGCCCTGTTTGCGAAGGGATGCGCGGCAATGCAAGTGTCCATGCTGTCCATAGGGATCGGCGCCGCGATTCTGTTCGGCGTGGCCGAGATCGCGAGCTGGCGCCGCAACAACCGCCGCGACGTCGAACAGGTCGGTTTCATGCCGTGGCGCGGGATAGCGCTCGCGTCGGCCGCCGTCGCGCTGTTCGCGACGGCGTTCTGGCTGGCCGGGAAATAACGTCGCCCCCGCGAAGGCGGGGGCCGCTGGAGTGTAGCGCAAGATCGATAGCGGCCCCCGCCTTCGCGGGGGCGACGAATATTACAGGCACGCCTCGAGATAGGGCTGGTCAAAGCCATATTGGCGCGCCTTTTCCAGCGTATAGGGGCGCAGGCCCATCGCGCGATATTCGCCGACGATCTTGCCGTCCTTGTCCTCGTCGAGATATTCGAACTTGAACAGTTCCTGCGTGACGATGACGTCGCCTTCCATGCCGATCACCTCGGTGACGTTGGTGACGCGGCGCGAGCCGTCGCGCAGGCGCTTGATCTGGACGATCAGGTCGACCGAGTCGGCGATCTGCTTCGAGATCGCTTCCTTCGGGATCTTGATGTCGCCCATCAGCACCATATTCTCCATACGGCCGAGGCATTCGCGCGGGCTATTGCTGTGGAGCGTACACATCGAGCCATCGTGACCGGTGTTCATCGCGGCGAGGAGGTCGAAACACTCCGCGCCACGGACTTCGCCCATGATGATGCGGTCGGGACGCATACGCAGCGCGTTCTTGACGAGATCGCCCATGTGGATCGCGCCATTGCCCTCGAGGTTCGCGGGGCGCGTTTCGAGCGGCAGCCAGTGCGGCTGTTGCAGGCGAAGTTCGGCGGCGTCTTCGATCGTCAGCACGCGCTCGCCGGGGTCGATCATCTTGGAGAGGGCGTTGAGCATCGTCGTCTTACCCGAACCCGTGCCGCCCGAGATGACGATGTTGAAACGGCTGGCGCCCGCGATCTTCAGCGCGGTGCACATCTTCTGGCTCATCGCGCCCCATTGGCAGAGCATGTCGAGCGTGATCGGTTTGGCCGAGAATTTACGAATCGAGATCGCGGTGCCGCGCAAGGAGAGCGGCGGGACGATCACGTTGACGCGGCTGCCGTCCTTGAGTCGGGCGTCGGCGAGCGGGGTGGTCTGGTCGACGCGGCGGCCGACGAGGTTGCAGATGCGCTGCGCGATCTGGAACAGATGCTGTTCGTCGCGGAACTGGATCGGCGCGATGACCAGCTGGCCCTTGCGTTCGATATAGGTCTGGTACGGGCCGTTGACCATGATGTCCGAAATGTCCGGGTCGGCGAGTAATTCTTCGAGCGGGCCGAAGCCGAGCAGTTCGTCGACGAGCACCTTTTCGAGCGCGAACTGTTCGCGGCGGTTCAGGGTGATTCGCAGTTCCGCGAGCACTTCGAGGATGATCGGGCGGAATTCCTCGGTCAGCTCATCCTTGTTGAGCGTCGCCGCCGCTTCGGGATCGACGCGTTCGAGCAGGCGCGGCAGCACCTGTTCCTTGATCTTGTGGACCGATGCTTCGAACCCTTGCGCCTTTTCGGGCTCCATCGCCTCGGCGGTCGAGCGCTGGTTCAGCCGCTCCATCGCCTCTTCTTCGGGCGTCAGGTTCGACGGCATCTGCGGGATGTCGACCGGGGTGTCGATCGCGGGGAACTGGGTTCCGCCCGGCACGCCGGGACCAGTCTGCATCGGCTTGGCCACGCCAAAGGCGGGGCGGCCAGCGGTTCCGGGTCGGCGTCCGAATGCACTCATCGGTTTATCCTGCTTCCATATCATCGGGAGCTTCGCTGCCAGCGCAGACGAACCCCCATCCGACACGGTGAATAAACCGGAAACTTTGACATTGTCCTAATGCGGCGGGGACAAGCGACGCGGGCATAAAAAAAGCCCGCATCCGTGAAGGATGCGGGCTTTTGATCGCCGTGGACGGCGGAAGCGATCAGCTTGCGATATGCTCGGCCAGAACGGTGAGGCCGGCTTCGTTAACCTCGGCAAAGCCGCCTTCGACCTCGATCACCTCGGGCGCGGCGCCCGCGGTCGCATAGATGGTCAGCGGCCCGTTGCGCAGCGTCGCCATGAAGGGCGCGTGGCCTTCGAGCACCGAGAAATCGCCCTCGGTCCCCGGCACGGTGACCATATGGACGTCGGCGGTCCGCTCGAGGCGGGCGGGGGTGACGAGTTCGAACTTCAGAGCCATGATATGTCCTTAAACCCCTCCCGCCGGGGGAGGGGTGTAGGTGTGTTACGCGTCTTCGGCGAGCTTCGCGGCCTTGGCGACCGCTTCGTCGATGCCGCCGACCATGTAGAAGGCCGCTTCGGGCAGATGGTCATATTCGCCGTCGACCACCGCCTTGAACGACTTCACCGTGTCTTCGATCGCCACGAACTTGCCGGGGATGTTGGTGAAGACTTCGGCGACGTGGAACGGCTGCGACAGGAAGCGCTGGATCTTGCGCGCGCGGGCGACGACCAGCTTATCTTCTTCCGAAAGCTCGTCCATGCCGAGAATCGCGATGATGTCCTGAAGCGACTTGTACTTCTGCAGCGTTTCCTGAACGCGGCGGGCGGTTTCATAATGCTCCTGGCCGACGATCGCGGCGGTCAGCACGCGGCTGGTCGAATCGAGCGGATCGACCGCCGGATAGATGCCGAGTTCCGAAATCGCGCGGTTGAGCGTCGTCGTCGCGTCCAGGTGGGCGAACGAGGTTGCCGGGGCAGGGTCGGTAAGGTCATCTGCGGGAACGTAGATGGCCTGCACCGAGGTGATCGAGCCCTTGTTCGTCGACGTGATGCGTTCCTGCAGCGCGCCCATGTCGGTCGACAGCGTCGGCTGGTAGCCCACGGCCGACGGAATACGGCCGAGCAGTGCCGACACTTCCGAACCCGCCTGCGTGAAGCGGAAGATGTTGTCGACGAAGAAGAGCACGTCCTGGCCTTCCTGATCGCGGAAATATTCGGCGATCGTCAGACCCGAGAGCGCGACGCGGGCACGGGCGCCCGGGGGTTCGTTCATCTGGCCGAACACCAGCGCAACCTTCGAGCCCTCGGGGGTCGGATTGCCGTCCTTGTCCTTGGCGATAACGCCGGCGTCGAGGAATTCGTGATACAGATCGTTGCCTTCGCGGGTGCGTTCACCGACGCCCGCGAACACCGACGTACCACCATGGCCCTTGGCGATGTTGTTGATCAGTTCCTGGATGAGCACCGTCTTGCCGACGCCCGCGCCGCCGAACAGGCCGATCTTGCCGCCCTTTGCGTAAGGCGCGATCAGGTCGATGACCTTGATGCCGGTGACGAGGATGCTGCTTTCGGTCGACTGGTCGACGAATTCGGGAGCCTTGGCGTGGATCGGCGCGCGGCTGACGGCGTTCACCGGACCCTGTTCGTCGATCGGCTCGCCGATGACGTTGAGGATGCGGCCGAGCGTCTGCGGGCCGACGGGGACCGAGATCTGCGCGCCGGTGTCGGTGACGGGCTGGCCGCGCGTCAGGCCGTCGGTCGCGTCCATCGCGATGGTGCGGACGGTGTTCTCGCCGAGGTGCTGCGCGACTTCGAGAACCAGGCGGCTGCCGTTGTTGTCGGTTTCGAGCGCGTTCAGAATCGCGGGGAGCTGGCCGGTGAACTGGACGTCGACGACGGCGCCGATGACCTGTGCGATGCGGCCCGTGGCGGTGCCGGTGCTCGCAGCCTTGGGAGCAGCAGCCTTCTTCGGCGCAGCGGCCTTGGGCGCGGCGGGCTTCTTGGCGGGCGCCTTTTTCGCGGCGGTGGGTGCGGTTGCCATTGTCTTCTTCCTCGGGTTGATCGGTTAGAGCGCTTCGGCGCCAGCGATGATTTCGATAAGTTCGGTCGTGATCGCCGCCTGACGCGTGCGGTTGTAAATGATGGTCAGCTTGTTGATCAGGTCGCCCGCGTTGCGCGTCGCATTGTCCATCGCGGTCATCGACGCACCCTGTTCGGACGCGGCGTTTTCAAGGATGCCCTTGAAGATCTGGATCGTGATGTTGCGCGGGAGCAGGTCGGCGAGGATCGCTTCCTCGTCGGGCTCATATTCGACCGCGGCGCCGCTCGATGCCGGAACGTCGACCGGCGCGGGAACGGGGATCAGCTGCTGGCCGGTCGCTTCCTGGAGGAGCGCCGAACGGAACTTCGAATAGAAGAGATGCGCGACGTCGAACACGCCGGCTTCGTACATCTCCATGACCTTCGCCGAAACTTCATGCGCCTGGTCGAAGCCGATGTCGCGGATGCCGGTCGTCTCATAGAGCTCGGTGATCTGGCCCGCGAACAGGCGTCCGATGACCGGACGGCCCTTGCGGCCGATCAGGTAGAAGAGAACCTTCTTGCCCTCTGCCTGCAGTTCGAGCGCCTTGTCGCGCGCGGCCTTGACGATGTTCGAGTTGAACGCGCCCGCAAGGCCGCGGTCGCTGTTGAGCACGACGAGCAGGTGCGTGTCGCTCTTGCCGGTGCCCGACAAAAGCTTCGGCGCGCTGTCCGACCCGCCGACCTTCGACGCCAGGCTGGCGACGACGCCTTCGAGGCGCTCGGCGTAAGGACGCGCGGCTTCGGCAGCCGCCTGCGCCTTGCGCAGCTTGGCGGCTGCGACCATTTTCTTGGCCTTGGTGATCTTCTGGGTCGATTTGACCGAGTTGATCCGCCCTTTGAGTTCTTTCAGGTTTGCCATGAAGGCCCCTATATTTCGTCATCCCGGCCGGGGCCGGGACGACGTAAACCTTTAAGCGAAAATCTTGGCGAACGCTTCGAGCGCGGCAACGAGGCCCTTCTTGGCGTCATCGCCAAGATCCTTGGTGTCGCGGATCGTCTTGAGCACGCCGGCGTGGTCGCTGCGCAGATAGGCGATCATCGCCTGTTCGTAACGCGAGACGTCGGTGGTCGCGACATTGTCGAGATAGCCGTTGGTGCCGGCAAAGATCGACGCGGTCTGCTCTTCGAACGGCATCGGCTGGAACTGCGGCTGCTTCAGCAGCTGCGTCAGGCGCGCGCCGCGGTTGAGCAGCTTCTGCGTCGACGCGTCGAGGTCCGAACCGAACTGCGCGAAGGCTTCCATTTCGCGATACTGTGCGAGTTCGAGCTTGATCGAGCCCGACACCTTTTTCATCGCCTTGGTCTGCGCGGCCGAGCCGACGCGCGACACCGACAGACCGACGTTGATCGCCGGGCGGATACCGGCGTTGAACAGGTTGGTTTCGAGGAAGATCTGGCCGTCGGTGATCGAAATCACGTTGGTCGGGATGTACGCCGAAACGTCGCCCGCTTGCGTTTCGATGATCGGCAGCGCGGTCAGCGAGCCCGAACCATTGTCGGCGTTCATCTTTGCCGAACGCTCGAGCAGGCGGCTGTGCAGATAGAACACGTCGCCGGGATAAGCTTCGCGGCCCGGCGGGCGGCGCAGCAGCAGCGACATCTGGCGGTAAGCGACGGCCTGCTTCGACAGATCGTCATAGACGATCACGGCGTGCATGCCGTTGTCGCGGAAATATTCGCCCATCGTGCAGCCGGTGTAGGGTGCGAGGAACTGCAGCGGAGCGGGCTCCGACGCGGTCGCGGCGACGACGATCGAATATTCCATCGCGCCATTTTCTTCGAGCTGGCGGACGATCTGCGCGACGGTCGAGCGCTTCTGGCCGATCGCGACATAGATGCAATAGAGCTTCTTGCTCTCGTCATCGCCCGCGTTGGCTTCCTTCTGGTTGATGAAGGTGTCGATCGCGACGGCGGTCTTGCCGGTCTGGCGATCGCCGATGATCAGTTCGCGCTGGCCGCGGCCGACGGGGACGAGCGCGTCGAGCGCCTTGAGGCCGGTCTGGACGGGTTCGTGAACCGAGGTGCGCGGGATGATGCCCGGCGCTTTCACTTCGACGCGCATGCGCTTTTCGGCCTTGATCGGGCCCTTGCCGTCGATCGGGTTGCCGAGGCCATCGACGACGCGGCCGAGCAGGCCCTTGCCGACGGGGACGTCGACGATCGTGCCGGTGCGCTTGACGGTGTCGCCTTCCTTGATCTCGGCGTCCGAGCCGAAGATCACGATGCCGACATTGTCGGCTTCGAGGTTGAGCGCCATGCCCTGCACGCCATTGGCGAATTCAACCATTTCACCGGCCTGGACGTTGTCGAGGCCGTGGACGCGGGCGATGCCGTCGCCGACCGACAGAACCTTGCCGATTTCGCTGACCGTTGCGTCGGTGCCGAAATTGGCGATCTGGTCCTTGATGACCTTGCTGATTTCAGCGGCGCGGATTTCCATGGTTTAGCCTTTCATCGCCTGTGCGAAGCTATTGAGACGGGTACGGATGCTGCCGTCGATCAGCTGGCTGCCCAGCTGGACGACGAGACCGCCAAGAATGGCGGGGTCGACGGTCGCGGCGACGGTGACGTCGCGCCCGACACGGGATTTGAGGTTCGCGGTCAGCTCTTTGAGCTGCGCGGCCGAAAGCGGATGCGCGCTGGTGACCTTCGCGGTCACTTCGCCGCGGTGATCGGCGACGATCGCGTCGAAGGCGTCGATCATCCCGGGCAGATCGGCGAGGCGGCGATTCTCGGCGAGCACGCCGAGGAACTTCGCGGTCAGCGAATCGAGCTTCATCGCCTTGGCGACCGCGGCGATCGCGTTCGCGGCGTCGGCGCGGGCGACGACCGGGCTGGCGATCAGCGCCGACAGGTCGGTCGATTCGGTCAGGCCGGCGCGAAGCGTCGCAAGGCTCTTGGCCACCGCATCGATCGCGTTCGATTCGCGCGCCAGATCGAACAAAGCGACTGCATAACGGCCCGCGAGGCCCGCCGTGATGTTGCCCTGAATGCCGCCGGAATTCTCCACGCGTGAAAGTCCTTTGTTGCTATCCCGTGGGGGATGGGTCGCGCGCTTTTCGGGGATATTCGACGAATGCCCCCCACGCGAAGTCGCGGCGCGCCTAGCAACGATTTTGCTGCAATGCAAGGCGGGGGCACGATTGCTTTTGCCCCTTCGTGCGATAGGGACGGGCGAACCAAAAAATATGACGTCGAAGGGAAGGTGCACGATGGGCGAGATGATCCGGATGACGATGGACGATGGTGCCGAGATCGCGGTCTATCACGCGCAGCCCGACGGCGTGCGGCGTGGCGGTCTGGTGCTGATCCAGGAAATCTTCGGGGTTACCGACCATATCCGCGAAATGTGCGACGAGTTTGCCGCCGAGGGCTATGAGGTACTGTCGCCCGCGCTCTTCGACCGCGAGCATCCGGGGTTCGAGAGCGACTATTCGGGGCCGCAGTTCCAGCGCGCGGTCCAGCTGGCGCGCGAGCTGCATCCGTTCGAGCAGAGCCTGAAGGACGCGCAGACGTGCATCGATGCGCTCAAGGGCAAAGGTCCGGTGTTCATCACCGGCTATTGCTATGGCGGCTCGGTCGCGTGGCGGATGGCGCAGATCAGCGCCGACCTTGCGGCGTCCTCGGCCTATTATGGCAGCCTCGTGCCGACGATGTTCAAGGACGAGGCACCCGCCTGCGCGGCGATCGCCCATTTCGGCCGCTATGACGACGGCATCCCGATGGAAGGCGTCGAGGCGCTGATCGCGAAGGATCACCCGACCGCGCAAATCTTCGTCTATGACGCGGGGCACGGCTTCAACAGCGACCGGCGCAAGGATTATCACGAAGCGAGCGCAACCCGAGCGCGCGAGCGCACGCTGATGCTGTTCAGGGCGTGCGGGGGATGAGGCTGGTCTTCATCCATGGTCCCGCGGCGTCGGGCAAGCTGACCGTCGCGCGCGAACTTGCGGCGCAGACCGGGCTGCCGCTGTTCCACAATCATCTGGTCGTCGATGCGCTGCTGGCGGTCTTTCCCTTCGGCAGCGACGCCTTTGTCGAACTGCGCGAGACGATGTGGATGGATGTATTTCGCGCGGCCGCGGCCGGCGGGCGATCGCTGATCTTCACCTTCCATCCCGAGGCGAGCGTCGCCCCCGATTTTCCAGAGCGGGTCGTCGCGCTGGTCGAACAGGCCGGGGGGCGGGTCGATTTCGTCGCGCTGACGTGCGCGCGAGAGATTGTCGAAGCCCGTCTCGACGCGCCGTCGCGGCAGGCAAGCGGCAAATTGTCGTCGGTTGCGTTGTATCGCGAACTCGCGGCGACCGGCGCCTTCGCCTATCCCGCGCTTCCCGCCGCGCGGGTCGCGATCGATTCGGGGGCCATGCTTCCCGCCGAAGCGGCGGAGCGGATTCGCGCCGCGCTCGGCCTCGGATAGCGCGCAACGCGTGAAGCTCGCCCTGAACCTGCTACTGGCGCTTGCCGTCTTCGCACTCGTCGCGGCGGCGCTGCTCTATACGCAGCAGCGCCGGCTGATCTTTCCGGCGCCATCACACTATCCGCAGGCGCCGCCGCAAGGCTTCCGCCTCGTCCACACCCGCACCGACGACGGGCTGCGGCTCTCGGCCTTCTATCGCCCCGCGCTGCCGGGCAAGAAGACGCTCCTCTTCTTCCACGGCAATGGCGACAATATGCTCGGCGCGATCGAGGCGACGCGCGGGCCGGCGGCGGCGGGGCACGGGCTGATGCTGGTCGAATATCGCGGCTATGGCGGCAATCCCGGATCGCCGGGCGAGGCGGACCTCTATCGCGATGGCGCGGCGGCGATGCGCTGGCTCGCCGGGGCCGGGGTCGATCCGCGCCAGATCGTCGTCGTCGGCAATTCGGTCGGCTCGGGACCGGCGACCGAAATGGCGCTGCGGTACGATGTCGCGGCGTTGATCCTCGTGTCGGGGTTTTCGGATTTGCCGTCGGTCGTGAAGAGCCAGGTCCCGCTCGTCCCGCGCTGGCTGGTGCGCGACCGGTTCGACAATGCGGCAAAGCTGGCCCGCGTGAAGGCGCCTGTCTATCTGATGCAGGGCGACGCCGACACGCTGGTGACGCCCGCCAATCTGGATCGACTGGCGCGGGCGCGGCCCGACGCGACGGTCGCGCGTGTCGCAGGGGTTGGGCACGAGCTGGCCTACACCGCCCCCGCGCAGGCGATTCTCACGAAATGGGTTGGCGGACTCCGCTGACGGTCAGCCGCCGGTCGCCGGTTTGACCGCTGCGCTGCTCGCCGGCTGGCAGCGATAGACGAGCCGCTCGTTCGGGCTGGCGGGCAGCGCGCTGCGGATCGCGTCCTGCTGCGCGGCGAGCCCTGCGAGCTCGTCGGGGTTGGCGGTGCAGCTCTTGAGCGTGACCGTCGCGCGCGTCTCGCGCGCCTTGGTCATCGTTTCGGCGTCGAGCAGATAGCGGTCGACGCGGTAATCGCGCCCGGTCGAATCGATCGACGCGACGGTGACCGTCGCCTCGTCGTTCGGCACGAGGATGCGCTGCCAGCGGTCGTCGGCGCCCCGCGTATATTGCGTGCGCCCGTTGACGCAGCCGCTCTTGCCGATGGTGATCGGTACGTCGGTCGTCGCCGATACGGTGATGCGGCTGCGGTCGGGGCGGATCGTGCAGAGGAAATTGCCCTGCGCAAGTTTGGGCGTTTCGGTGGCGGCGGCGGTCGCCGCTTCTTCTGCGATCTCGGCGTGCGCGTCGGGACGCGTGACGAACAGGATCGCGGCGCCGAGCATCAGCACCGCGCCCGCACCGCCCGCGATCTTGGCGTTGCGCAGATTCTTCTGGCTGTAGAAGAGCAGGCCGGCGCCCGCGGCGAGCGCGCCGATCACGAAGAACACGCCCGCGAGCGCGATGCGGTTTTCGCGCGCGGCGAGCGCGTCTTCCGCGGCGCGCGCCTGCTTCAATTCGCGGTCGAGCCGGGCGGCGGCGTTCTTCGCGGCATTCGCCTCGGCGCTCGCGCGCGCTTCGGCGTCGATCGCGGCGCGATCGCGGGCGTCGGCTTCGGCGAGCGACAGGCACGGCGTGCCGACGCTGGTATATTGCTGGTTCGCATCGGCGAGGAAGCGCATGAGCTCGCGCCCGGAAATGGCAAAGGCGAAGGGCGAATCGCCGTCGTCGGCGCGCGTGATCGCGGTATTGATCCCGGTGATGCGGCCGCACTGATCGACGAGCGGGCCGCCCGAATTGCCGCGCGAAATCTTCGCGGTGTGGATCAGCATCGCGACCCCGTCGACGCTCTGCGTGTTCGACATATTGCCCTCGCTGCGCGTCGGGGTGCGCGGGGTGATATAGTCGTTGGCGCTGCGCGCGGTCGCAAGGTCGACATTGCCGGGATAGCCCAATGCCACGACATCGGCGCCCGAATCGAGCGGGCCGGTATAGATCGCGGCGGCGGGCAGGCGGCTCTCGGTAATCTCGATCAGCGCAAGATCGCGCGCGGTGTCGATCGCGATCAGCTTGCCCGCGAAACTCTTCTGCCCTTCGGACGGGACGACGCCCAATGCGACATTGTCGGGATATTTGGCGGCCGATTCGACGACGTGCGCGTTGGTGACGATCCTTGTCGGCGAGATCGCGATGCCGCTGCCGTGGCCGAAACCGACGACTTCGCCATCGACCATCGCGACGGTGACGACGCGCACGACGCTGCGCGACGCGGCGCTGATGTCGTCGGCGGCATGGACCGGAAGCGAGAGAGTAAGAAGGGCGAGCAGCAGCGCGAGGAGGCGGGTCATGGCGCGGAACCTAGTCGCTCGCGGCGCGAAGGCAAGCGCGGCTAGATATAAGGGCTCCACATCATCATCCACGCGCCGGCGCTGCCGGCAAGGATGACGAGGCCGCTGAACGCCAGAATGATCGCGACGCCTTTTTTCGCCGCCGGGGTGCCATGCGCGCCCGCGCGCAGATAAAGCTCGGCCAGCCCGAGCGGGATCAGCGAGCTGGCGAAGGCGAGGAAGAGGTCGAAGGGGCCGTCGAGCGCCTTGCCGATCCCTGCGCCGCCGGTCGCCATGCCCCACGCCATATAAGCGACGCGCATGAACCACACCGCCGAGGCGACCGCGAAGAGGCGCAGCGCCCAGCGGCAGTGCTCGACAAAGCGGCGCGCGCGGGCGGCGCGCCACGCGAGCGCGGCGAAGGCGAGGATGAGCAGCGCGTCGAGCGTGATCCCGATCGCACCGGCGAGCACGAGCCAGGTTTCGCGCACCCAGGTGAGCCACAGCCCGCCGAGCGCGAGGGTGACCGCGCTGACGAGGTAGAGCCGTCCGTTCCAGCGATGCACCGCGGGCCAGCGGCTGCGGATCGCGGGGACGAGCTGGACGAGCCCGCCGAAGGTGATCACCGCCGCCATCAGCACATGCACCGCGAAGAGCAGGTTGCCCGCGCCGTCGCCCGCGACAAATCCCTTGATCAGCGGCTTGTCGTTCCACGCCGCGAAATTGCCCGAGAGCGAGGAGGGGTAATAGAAGAGCAGGATGAAGGCGGTGAAGAGCAGCTGCCCCGCGGCGATAGCGAGATAGCAGAAGGTCGCGCTTCGCCCGAGCCAGTCGGTGCGGCGCGCGGGCCGTGCGGATGCGATTGCTGCGTCGATGGTTGCCATGCTCAGCTCCCCGATTTCCGACGGGAGAGTGCGTTTTTCGGCGTAGTGAGTCAATGATATAATACAGTAACACAGCTGGGCCGAAATGTTTGAACGCAAGCATCGGGACGCGGCGCGAACCGGGCGGTGGCATTGAATGTCCAACGCACGAGAAAGGATATTCCGATGACCTATTCGATCCAGGGACTAAACCCCGAACCCTTTGCCCCGCTCTTCGCGCTCGACGACGCCGGACTCGCCGCGCTCAACGCGCGCCGCGTCACCGCGACCGCCGATCGCGGCTTTCCGTGCCGGGTCAGCCTCGAGGATGCAAAGGCGGGCGAGGCGCTGATCCTGCTCCACCACACCAGCCACGATGTCGAAACGCCGTATCGTAGTGCTTATGCAATCTATGTGCGGCCGGGCGTTGAAGCGGCGACCTATCGCGATGAACTGCCGCCGGTGTTCGAGGGCCGCGCGCTTGCGCTGCGCGCCTTCGATGCCGAGGGTATGCTGCAGACCGCGCGGCTCGCGGGGCCGGGCGAGGCCGATGGCGCGATCCGCGACCTGTTCGCCGACGATGCGATTGCCTATATCGATGCGCACAACGCCGCCTATGGCTGTTTTGCCGCGCGAATCGAAAGGAATTGACCATGGACTTCAGGGCCATGACCGACGACGAGCGTTGGGAAGCGGTACAGGCGCGCGACAAGGCGCAGGACGGCCGTTTCGTCACCGGGGTGCTGACCACCGGCATCTATTGCCGGCCAAGCTGCGCAGCGCGCCATCCCTTGCGCCAGAATGTCCGCTTCTTCGCCGACGGCGACGCGGCGCGCGCCACGGGCCTCCGCCCTTGCAAGCGCTGTCTGCCCGACGATGTCGCGCGCGACGAAAATGCGGTGATCAAGGCGATCGCGGCGATCAAAGGCAGCGAGGAACCGCTCGCGCTCGGTGATCTCGCCGCGCGCACCGGCTATTCGCCGACGCATTTCCAGCGCGTCTTCACCCGCCACACCGGCCTGTCGCCCGCGGCCTATGCCCGCGCGCTGCGCGAAGAGCGCGCGCGGCAGGCGCTGAGCGATGGCAGCCGGGTGACCGACGCGATTTACGACGCGGGCTTTTCGGGGCCGTCGCGTTTCTACCAGAATATGGAAGGACGCATGGGCATGACGGCGTCGGCGTGGGTGAACGGCGGCAAGGGCACCGAGATCCACTGGGCGGTCGTGCCGACCAGCCTTGGCGAAATGCTCGTCGCGGCGACGGAGAAGGGCGTGTGCCGCCTGAGCTTCGACGAAGGGCGCGAGGCGCTCGAGGAGCGTTTCCCTGCGGCCGAACTGGTCGAAGGCGGCAAAGAGTTCGAAGCCTTGCTCAAACAGGTCGTCGACGCGGTCGAGGCGCCGGTGAACGGCTTCGATCATATTCCGATCGACGTGAAGGGCACCGCCTTTCAGGAAGCGGTGTGGCGCGAGCTCCGGAAAATCCCGGCGGGCGAGACGCGCAGCTATGCCGACATCGCCGCGGCGGTCGGCAAGCCGAAGGCGGTGCGTGCGGCGGGGAGCGCGAATGGCGCAAATAACGTGGCGGTGCTGATCCCGTGCCACCGTGTGGTACGCAGCGACGGAACGCTCGGCGGCTATGCCTATGGCCTGCCGATCAAGGAAGAATTGCTCAAAAGGGAGAGTTTTTGATGGCCGACAAAGTTGCCGAGTTCCGCGCGTTGCACGTTCCGGGCGATCCGCTGATCCTGATCAACATCTGGGACGCGGGAAGCGCGAAGGCGGTCGCCGCGACGGGCGCCAGGGCGATCGCGACCGGCAGCTGGGGCGTCGCGTCGGCGCACGGATCGTCCGACGGCGAGAATTTTCCGCTCGAAGCGGCGCTCGCCAACCTCGCGCAGATCCTGGCGGTCACAGACCTGCCCGTCACAATCGATATGGAAGCGGGCTATGGCGACGACCCCGCGGCGGTGGGCGAATCGGTGGCGCTGGCGCGCGATGCAGGTGCGGCCGGCATCAACATGGAAGACCGGCTGCCCGGGCAGAAGGAACTGCTCGCGACTGCAGATGCCGCCGAACGCTATCGCGCTGCCGCCGACACCGGCATCTTCGTCAACGCGCGCTGCGACCTGTTCCTGGGGCAGGATGCGGCGAAGGACGGCGACGCGCTCGTCGCGGCGACGCTCGAACGCGCGCGCGCCTATGCCGATGCGGGCGCGGGGTCGCTGTTCGTGCCGTTCCTGCTCGATCCCAAATGCATCGGTGCGATCTGCGACGCCTCGCCGCTGCCGGTGAACATCCTGCGCGGCAAGGGCGGCCCGACGCACAAGGAGCTTGCCGCGCTCGGCGTCGCGCGGATCAGCCACGGGCACCAGCCGTGGGCCGCGGCGATGGCATGGCTGGCGGCGCAGGCTGCCCAAGTGCTGGGCGGCGCCGAACCCGACTATTGAAGAAAGGCTAGTCGTCGTCGGCGTCGTCGGCGACGGCTTCCTTGCCGGTGCCTGCCGCGCCCGCGCGGCGGGCCTTCATCGCCTCCAGCCGCGCGAGCATCGCTTCGCCCCGGCCATTGTCGTGCGGATCGAAGGCCACCGTCCGCGCCAGCCGCAACGCGGGTTCGAACTCACCCTGATTCGCGAGCGCAATGGCATAGGCGACCCGCATCTCGATATTTTCCGGCGTGAGGACAAAGGCGCGCTCGAGCGCCTGGATCGCCATCTCGCTCGGCCGTTTGCCTTCGGCCAGAAAGCTGTCGAAATAGGCGTAGAGCGGCACCGCGTCGTCGGGATCGGTGCGGTTGGCGAGCTGGATCGGTTTGCGTGCCGCGCGCCATGCGGCGGCGTCATCCTCGCCCTTTTCGCGCAGTTGATACAGCTTCAGCCGGCCGAGCAGGACATTGGCGCGGACATGGTCGGGCCTGGCCGCCAGCACCTTGTCCAGCGCGGCCTGCATCGCCGCAAGGTCGCGCTTGTCGCTGTCGATGTCCCATTCGGCGGCCGCAAGCTCGAACTGGACGTCGGCATTGGCGGGCTGCTCGGCCGCCAGTTTGCGCAGCGTATCGCGCGCTTTGGTCAGCCGCGCCGCGTCGCCACGCGCATTCAGCCGTTCGAGCCGCGCCATGACCACGGCATCCTCGTCCGCCGACAGTGGCGCGATCCTGATGTTGGTCGAGACGAGAACGGCCTCGCGCGTGGTGCGGTAGCTGAGCCTGCTCTCGATATAGCGGTTCAGATCTTTGTCGAGCAGCGCAAGGTCGCCAAAGGCGTCGGTCGCCGCCTGTCTGGGGTCGGTGCCGGCATTGATCGCATTGGTATAGACGTTGATCTGGTCCCCCCGCGCGGCGCTGTGGAACAGCATGTGGGTGAGCACCCAGGCGCGGCCGTAATAGACATCCATCTGCCCGCTGTTCCGCATCGCGCGGGGTTGTTCGAACAACAGTCTTTCGGCGGGAATTTTCGGCATCGCCAGCAGGCCATAGGCGCGGCGATAGACCGGATGGCCGATCATCGCGCGGCCCTGCTTGTCGAAGTCGACCGTCGAATAATATTCCGCGAACCCTTCGATCAGCCAGGCAGGAAACGCCGCGCGGAGGTGGCGCTTCATGAAATGGTGGCTATATTCGTGGAACAGCACTTGCTGCGAGGCCGATGTGCCGGTGACGTTGCTGCCGCCGTTCTGGCGAAAGGACATGGCGAAGCTGCCGTCGCGGTCCTGCCGATAATAGCCCGCGATCGACGCGCTCCGCGATCCGGTTGCCAGTTCGGCGACGTCGGGCGCCGCGGCGACCAGATAGATCGGCAGCTTGCTTTCCTCACCGGGCGTTTCGACCTTGAAGAGCAGGCGCAGCGTGGTGTCGAAACGCTGCAAATTCTGCGCGAATTCGCGGAGCGATTTCTCGTTGCTCTCGCTGTAGATGATGAAACTGTCGGTGTCGGCGCGCAGCCATTTGGCCTCGGCCGCGCCCGCCATTCCGACCGCCGCGATCCCGGCCAGCAGGCCCAAGCCGATTCTCTTCATTCTGCGCCCCCGCGTCGAAACCCCTGGGGGATGCTGCCAGTGCGCCCGGCTACAGTAAAGCCCTGTTGCGGCTAGACAAAGCTATAGGGGTCGATATCGATCGCGAGGCGCGCTTTTGCCGGCCAGTCGACGCTGTTCACCCAGTCGCGGATCGTGCCCTGCAGGTCGAAGCTGCGCGGCGCGTGGAGCAGCAGGCGGAAGCGGTGGCGTCCGCGCAGCATCGCGAGCGGGGCGGGGGCGGGGCCATAGACGGCGAGGCCGTCGGCGACGGGTGCTTTCTGGCCCAGCCGCTGCGCGACGCCGCGCGCGACCTCGATGTCCTCCGACGAGATGACGAGCGCGGCGAAGCGGCCATAGGGCGGTGCGCCCGCGAATTTGCGCGCCGCGGCCTCGGCCGAATAGAAGCCGTCGCGGTCGTTGGCGACGAGCGCGGCCATCACCGGCGCGTCGGGAACGCGCGTCTGGATCAGCACCTCGCCGGGCTTGACCCCGCGCCCCGCGCGCCCCGCGACCTGCGCGATCTGCTGGAACGTGCGTTCGGAGGCGCGGAGGTCGCCGCCGTCGAGGCCGAGGTCGGCATCGACGACGCCGACGAGAGTGAGGTTGGGGAAATGATAGCCCTTGGTGACGAGCTGGGTGCCGATGATGATGTCGACCAGCCCGCCCTCGACATTGTCGACGAACTCGGCGGCCTTCGCGGGCGACCACAAAGTATCCGACGTGACGATGGCGGTTCTTGCTTCGGGAAAGCGCAGCGCGACCTCGTCGGCGACGCGTTCGACCCCGGGACCGCACGCGACAAGGCTGTCCTCATCCTCGCATTCGGGGCAGAGCCGCGGCGGCGGCATGACATGACCGCAATGGTGGCACGCGAGACGGTGGACGAGGCGGTGCTCGACCATCCACGCGGTGCAGTTCGGGCACTGGATGCGGTGGCCGCACGTCCGGCACAAGGTCAGCGGGGCGAAGCCGCGGCGGTTCAAAAAGAGCAGACTCTGCTCGCCCTTCTGGAGCCGGTCGGCGAGTGCGTCGACGAGCGGCGGGGCGAGCCAGCGGCCGCGGTCGGGCGGATCCTGCCGCATGTCGATCGCGGCGAGGTCGGGCAAGGTCGCGCCGCCGAAGCGCGCGGGAAGCTGAATATGGCGGTAACGTCCCGCCTCGACCATCGCGAGGCTCTCGAGCGCGGGGGTCGCGCTCGCGAGGATGACGGGAAGCCCCTCGAAATGCCCGCGCATCACCGCGACGTCGCGCGCGTGATAATGGACGCCATCCTCCTGCTTGAAGCTCGTTTCGTGCGCCTCATCGACGACGATGACGCCGAGATTGGCGTAGGGGAGGAAGAGCGCCGAGCGCGCGCCGATGACGATGCGGGCGTCGCCCGACGCGATCGCGTGCCAGGCGCGGCGGCGTTCGGCCGAGCGCAGCCCGCTGTGCCAGGCGACGGGTTCGCAGCCGAAGCGCGCGGTGAAGCGCGTGAGCATCGGTTCGGTGAGCGCGATTTCGGGGAGCAGTACCAGCGCCTGCTTGCCGGCATCGATCGCGGCGGCGATCGCTTCCATATAGACTTCGGTCTTGCCCGATCCGGTGACGCCGTCGAGCAGCAACGTGTCGAATTTCGCGGCATGCACCGCGTCTCTCAGCTGCGCGGCGGCGGCGGTCTGTTCTTCGGAGAGGTCGGGCGGGGCGAAGCCGCTGTCGGGTTCGGGGTAGGGCTGGTCGGCCGAGACGGTCACGGCTTCGAGCGCCCCCGTGTTCACGAGCCCGCGGATCACCGCGTCGCTGACCTCGGCGAGCGCGGCGAGTTCGCGCACCATGCCCTGCCGGTCGCCGATCGCCTCGAGCGCGACGATGCGCTGCGGGGTCATCCGTGCGGGCAGTTCGCCCGTCGCGCGATATTCGACGATCGGGCGGCGCGCATCGGCGAAGGCGACCCCGGGGAGCACCATGCGCAGCACCGCGCCGGGCGGCGCGAGATAATAGTCGCTCGTCCATTCGACGAGGCGGCGGAGCGGCGCGGGCACCGGCGGGACGGGCACGACTTCGTAGAGATTGCGCAGGCGATTGTCGCCGACCGCCTCGGGCGCGCCGAAGCTGGCATCCTCCCACACCACGCCGCCGAGCCGCCGCGGGCCGAGCGGCGCGATCACGACGCTGCCGAGCGGCGCCTCGTTTTCGCGCGGGACGCGATAGTCGAGCGGGCCGAGGGCGGCGGTGAGGAGGAGGACGCGGGCGCGGGTCATGGGCTGCGCAGGATATAGGGCGGCGGGTAAAATAGGAAAGCGCGGGGAGCGGTGCTCCTCATTCTTTCGTCATGCCGGACTTGATCCGGCATCCATTCCTGCGTCCTCGACATGGACCCCCGGATCAAGTCGGGGGTGACGACGAAGGTCAGGTGGGGGCGAACGCCGCCTTCTTCACCCGGCGCTTCGCCGGCTTCGGCCGCTTGAACCAGAAGGTCCACACCGCAAGGCTGCCGAGCATCGTCAGCGAAAGACCCGAGATCGTCAGTATGATGCGCCACGCCCAGCCGCCGACCTTCGACGCGTGGATCGGGAAGGCCATGTTGAACGCCTGCGCGCCGCCCGGCATCGCGAGCGCATCGCGGGCGCCGAGCAACTCGCCGTTCGCCGCGTCGAACCACAGGGTCGAGCGGCCGTTGGGCAGCCATTCGGCCTGCTGGCGCATCCGCAGCATGATCGGGTCGCCCTCTTTGCGCGGCAGGCTGAGGATGCGGAATTCGGCGTCGGGGAAGCGGCGCCGCGCCTCGGTCAGCATCGCGGTGTAATCGGGCTGTCCGGCGAGCGGGCCACCCTTGTATTTCGGCGGCTCGATCGCCTTCGCCGCCTCGGCGGGCGAACCGAAGGGGGCGATCATCACCATCGCGAAGGGGCGGAAGATCATCATTGTGCCCGTGACGATCGAGATCAGCAGCAGCGGCGCGGCGATGATGCCGAGATCGCGGTGATGCATCACGATCGACGGGCGGCTCATCCGCTTCGGCCACAGGCGGAGCTGGAAGGTCTTGCGCGTGCGCCACCACAGGATCACGCCGCTGATCACGAAGAAGAGCCCGCACAGCCCCGCGATCCCGATCACCCATTCGCCATTGTCGCCCGCGAAGAGATGGTGGTGGAAATCGAAGATCCAGAGCTCGGGCCGCTCCCACTGGCTCGCCCAGCGCGTCACGATATCGCCCGACTGGCTCGCATAGGCGCCGGCATCCTTGCCGAAGCGGAGCTGGTGGAGCCCGAAACGTTCGTCGGCATAGATGATGCCCTGCGCGCCCGGCATCGCCATCAGCTTTTCGGTGGTCGCGGCGACCGTCGTCAGGTCGCCGCGCAGCGGATCGCCGGTGCCGGGAAATCCGATCCACAGATGCTCATAGAGCAGGATCGTGCCCGACAGGCCGAGCAGCGCGAGCACAAGGCCGATCAGGCCCCCCGTCCAGCGGTGCAGCGTGTCGAGCAGCTTCATCATCAGAAACGATAGTCCCAGCCGAGGGTGAAAGTGCGCCCGCGACCCGCGAAATAGGACAGCTGGTCGCTCGGCAGACGCGTGTCGCTCGAATAGTCGATATATTGCTTGTTGAAGAGATTCTGCGCCGACAGGCTGATCCCGCCAAAGCCCGTCTGGTAACGGACATAGGCGTCGGTCAGCGTGTAGCCGCCAAAATCATTGTCGCGCAGCTTGAGCGGGCTGCCCCGCGCATCGTCGGCGGCGCGCGCCTTGCCGTCGAAGCGGCGCTTCAGATAGACCTGCGTCTGGATGCGCGCCGAGAAGGGGCCGCTGTTATAGCTTGCCGCGAGGTTGACGCGGTCGGGCGAGATGTTGACCCCGTCGAGGTCGCTGTCGACCTTGCCGTCGGGCACCGCATCGCTGTCGAAGCGGCCGATCAGATGCGCATAGCCGATATTGAGCTTGAGCCCGTCGATCGGCGTCTGGACGCCGAGGTTGACTTCGAGCCCCTGGATTTCGACGCGCAGGCGCTGGACGTCGAAGTTGCGGTCGGCGCCGGTAACGAGGAGCTGGCCCTTGTCGCTCGACGACCAGAAATAGGCGGCGCTGGCATCGACCGGGCCGCGCTTCACTTCGAAGCCGATCTCGCGATTGTTCGACACGACGGGCGAGATATCGAGGAAATTGTCGATATCGATGCCCGTGCGGTTCACCGCGCGGGTGATGCGGCCGATGTCGGGAACGGTGAAGCCCTCGGCATAGCTTGCATAGGCGCGGATGCCGTCCCACGGTTCGACGATCACGCCGCCGTTGATCAGCAGGTCTTCGAACTTCGGCTTGCCGCCGGCAACGGCGACGCCGCCATAGCTTGCGAGGCCGCACGGCACCGGCTGCGTGGCGGGCGGCGCGGGGCAGGCGACGAAGGTGGTCGACGCGAGCGTGCGATAATCGTCGATCTTGATCTTCACATTTTCCCAGCGGACCCCGCCTGCGAGGCGCACAACGCCGTCGAACAGTTTCAGGTTCGCCTGTCCGAAGGGGGCAAGGCTGCGGAAATCGCTCGGCGGCACCCAGCGGCGGCCAGTCGCGATCAGCGCCTGTTCGGTCTTGTCGACCAGCGCGTCGAACCCGATCGTCAGTGTCAGATCCTCGAAGCCGGGGACCGCGCGTTCGTAGCTGAACTTGGCGCCGAGCTTGCGGCTGCGGTTCTGCGACTGGTCGAACAGCGTGCCGACGGGGGCGATCGCCGGATCCTGGAAAGTCGCCTGCGTCACGATTTCGCCGCCGAAGGTGTCGCGGCTGCGGTTGAAGAAGATCTGGCTGACAAAATTGCCGCCGCCAAGGTCGGTGTCGGTCAGCGACAGCGCGACGCTTTCGGTGCGGCTTTGCGCCGACTTGCCCGGCGGGTTGCCGCGCACCGCGCTGGTCGGGATGCCGAGCGTGCGGTTGCCGGCGACCGCGACATAGTCGCCGTCGCCCTTCAGCTCGAAGCGGCTGGCGATCAGGTCGAGGCGTGCGCTCGGCGACAATTCATAACCCAAACGCGCGAAGAAATTCGTCGCCTTGCTGTCCTGCGTTTCGCCCTGCGTCAGGTTGAGCCCGATCGGGCGCCCCTTGGCGTCCGAAAACACGCCGCGGATTTCATAAGTCGCGCCGACGCTCGCGTCGAACCGGCCCGCCTTATACTGGACGAGGCCGCCGGCCTTGCCGCCCATCCCGGCCTTCGAAAAATCATTGTCGGCGGTGCCCTGCAGCAGGAAGCGGCCCGAAAGACCCTCGTCCTTCGGCGCGCCAACGGTGACCTGGTTGACGATGCCGCCGGTGCCGCCGATGCCCTGCAGCGCATTCGACCCGAAGATCAGCTCGACGCGGTCGACGAAGAAGCCGTCGATCGTGAAGCCGTCGCGGCTGCCGTCGCGCATCGGGGTCGATTGCGGAATGCCGTTGATCGCATAGAGCGGCGAGCGCCCGCGCAGCGATTCGCCCGAGCCCGAAAGCTTCTGCCGCGTCGGCGAGAAGCTGGGGGTCAGGTTCGCGACCGCGTCGGTGACCGACCCCGAAATCGCGAGCTGCTGGTCGAGCGCATCCTTGCCGATGATATCGATGGTGAGCGGCAGCGCGTTCGGCGGCAGGATCGTGCGCGCCGCGGTGACGACGATCGTCTCGCCCGCCGCGCTGTCCGCATCGACGGGGGCAATGTCCTGCGCGAAGGCGGGCGACGAAAGCGCGGTGGTGA
Organism: Sphingopyxis sp. 22461; assembly: GCF_052044915.1. Classification (NCBI taxonomy): domain Bacteria; kingdom Pseudomonadati; phylum Pseudomonadota; class Alphaproteobacteria; order Sphingomonadales; family Sphingopyxidaceae; genus Sphingopyxis; species Sphingopyxis sp. 22461. Next base: position 160,598 of record NZ_JBQENY010000008.1, on the reverse strand, counting down.
GCAGCGCGGCGGCGGCAATTTTGCGAATCATTATCAACTCCTGTTGGCAGGGCCGCTAATGAGAGCGATTCGCATAGGCAAGGAAAAATCCGCCCGATCGATGCTGTTTTGCTACTTTGTCCCGCCGCGTGGAAAATTCGCCACAGTGCCGAAAAGCGCGCTATCAGCTTGCCAATGCGGGAAAAGGAACTGCGCTTCGCCCTAATTTGCTACGGCGGCATCAGCCTCGCCGTCTATATGCACGGCATCACGAAAGAGGTCTGGCGGCTCGCCGCGGCGTCGCGTGCCTTTCACGACGGCGCGTCGCTGAGCGGGGCGGGCAAAGTCTATGGCGAGCTGCTCGCGGAGATCGCGGCGCGCAGCAATGTGCGGCTGCGCGTGCTCGCCGACATCGTCGCGGGGGCGAGCGCGGGGGGCATCAACGGCATCTTCCTCGCGCGCGCGCTGGCGACGGGGCAGTCGCTCGACCCGCTCACCGACCTGTGGCTCGACGGCGCCGATGTCGACCGGCTGATCGACCCCGATGCACGCCCGCTGTCGGCGGCGACCAAATTCTGGGCGGTGCCGATCGCCGGCTGGATGATGAAGAAGCGCGGCAACGCCATCGACCGCACCGTCGGCGCCGGCGCGCAGGACGAGGTGCGCGTCAAGCTGTCGCGCTTCGTCCGTGCGCGCTGGTTCGAACCGCCCTTCGGCGGCGAGACCTTCACCAATCTGCTGCTCGATGCGTTCGACGCGATGGATGCGGGGCCGCGCGGACCGGTGCTGGTGCCGGGCGGGCAACCGGTCGACCTGTTCGTCTCGGTCACCGATTTTGCGGGGCACAGCGTTCCGCTCGCGCTCAACAGCCCGCCGCGCGTCACCGAGGACGAACATCGGTTGATGCTGCATTTTCGCAAGGACAGCCAGTTCGGCAAGCGGCTCGACGATGTGCCGGGGCTGGCCGCGGCGGCGCGCGCGACGGCGAGTTTTCCCGGTGCCTTTCCGCCCTTCACCTTGCGCGAACTCGACCGGGTGCTCGAAAAGCGCAAGATCGCGTGGCCGGGGCGCGAGGCTTTTATCCATGCGCAGCTTCCGGCGGGCGGCGAAGGCGATCCCGCCGACCGCGTGCTGATCGACGGCTCTGTGCTCGCGAATGCGCCCTTCCGGCCCGCGATCGCGGCGCTCAAACAGCGCCCGGCGCGGCGCGAGATCGATCGCCGTTTCGTCTATATCGACCCCAAGCCCGATTATCGCTCGATCAGCTTCGGCAAGCCGGGCGAACAGGTGGCGGGCGAGGCCGCCCGGCTTCCCGGCTTTATGGCCACCATATTGGGGGCGCTGTCCGAAATTCCGCGCGAACAGCCGATCCGCGAGAATGTCGAGGCGATCGAGGGGATGTCGCGCCGCATCCGCCGGATGCAGCATATCGTCGACGCAATGAAGGTCGAGGTCGAGGAGCAGGTCGCGGCGCTGTTCGGCACCACCTTCTTTCTCGACACGCCGACGGTTGCGCGGCTCGAAAAATGGCGTGCCAAGGCGCAGGATCAGGCGTCGGCGCGCGCGGGCTTTGCTTATGCGCCCTATGGCCACCTCAAGCTGTCGGCGGTGGTCGAGGAGATGGCGAGCCTGATCGACCGGCTGTTGCCGCCCGAGGGCGCCGTCCATCAGGTCAACCGGCGCCTCGCGCTGTGGGAAGAGGCGCGCGCGCGCGGGCTCGACCGGATTTCGGGCAAAAAAGGTGCAGGCGCGAGCAGCGACGCGGTCGTCTTTTTCCGCACCCACGACCTCGGCTTTCGCATCCGCCGCCTGCGTTTCCTCGCGCGCGAACTCGACACCGCGGTCGAGGCGACGCGCGATGGCCGCGACCCGGTGTGCGAGGACATGCGCGAGGCGATCTTCACCGCGCTCGGTCTCTATCTCGACCGGCAGGGTGACAGCTGGCTCGCCGATCTCGACCTGCCCGCCGACGCCGGACCCGGCGACTGGATCGACGCGATCGCGGCGCGGCGCGACCTGCGCACGGTCGATGGCGAGGCCGATGCGCTCATCGCCGCGGGGCTCGCCGCGATGCCCAAGAACGACCGGCGGACGCTCCTGCTCGCCTATCTCGGCTATCCCTTTTACGACATCGCGACGCTGCCGCTGCTGCAGGGCGAGGGGTTCGACGAATTCGACCCGATCAAGATCGACCGCATCTCGCCGTCGGACGCGACCGCGATCCGCACCGGCGGCGCGGCGGCGATGCTCAAGGGGGTCGAGTTCAACAGTTTCGGCGCCTTCTTCAGCCGCGCGTACCGCGAGAATGATTATCTCTGGGGGCGGCTCCACGGCGCCGACCGGTTGATCGATATCGTGGCGAGCAGCGTCGGCGGCGAGGGGGCGCTGACGGGCGAGGATCTGAAGGCGATCAAGCGCCGGGCGTTCCACGCTATCCTCGACGAGGAGGAGGGAAGGCTGCCGAAGGTGAAGGCGCTGATCGACGAGCTACGAGGAGAGATCGGATAATTGATCCGTCGCCCCGCGAAGGCGGGGGCCGCTGGAGGCCATTATCCGCAGCTGCTGCTTAAACCGATGGCGGCCCCCGCCTTCGCGGGGGCGACGGGCATTCCTAGTCCGTCAGATCGTCCCACATTTCCTTGATCCGCCCGAAAAAGCCCTGACTCGCCGGGCATTCCTCGCCCGTCTCGGTTTCGCGAAACTCGCAGAGCAGTTCCTTCTGCCGCGCGGTGAGCTTCGTCGGGGTCTCGACGTCGATCTGGACGACAAGGTCGCCGTGGCCGCGGCCGTTGAGCACCGGCATGCCGGCGCCGCGCTGGCGAAGCTGCTTGCCCGACTGGATGCCCGCGGGGATGGCGATGTCGTGCATGCGGCCGTCGAGGCCGGGAATGCCGATCTCGCCGCCGAGTGCCGCGGTCGTGAAGCTGATCGGCGCACGCGTGAACAGCGTCGTGCCCTCGCGCTCGAACACCTTGTGCCGCGCCATGTGCAGGAAAATATAGAGGTCGCCCGGCGCCGCGCCGCGCGCGCCGCTCTCGCCCTCGCCCGACAGGCGGATGCGCGTGCCCTCGTCGACCCCCGCGGGGATGTTGACGGTCAGCGTCTTGCGCCGGTCGACACGGCCTTCGCCGTGACAACTGTTGCACGGATCGGCGATGACCTCGCCCGCACCCTGACAGGTCGGGCAGGTACGCTCGACCATGAAGAAACCCTGCTGCGCGCGCACCTTGCCGTGGCCGGCGCAGGTGGTGCAGCGGTTGGTCTGTGTGCCCGGCTTGGCGCCCGATCCGTCGCACGTCTCGCAGCGTGCCGCGACATCGACCTGGATCTCGCGCGTGACGCCGGCGAAGGCATCCTCGAGCCTGATCTCCATGTCGTAGCGCAGGTCGGCACCGCGCGCGGGGCCGCGCTGCTGGCGTCCGCCGCCGAACGCCGAGCCGAAGATCGATTCGAAAATATCGCCGATGTCGCCGAAATCGGCGCCATTGCCGCCGCCGAAACCGCCGTTGCCGTTGACGCCGGCCTTGCCGAAGCGGTCATAGGCGGCGCGCTTCTGCGGGTCCTTCAGGCAGTCATAGGCTTCGCTGATCGCCTTGAAGCGCGCTTCGCTGTTGTCGCACCCCGGATTCTTGTCGGGGTGATATTTCATCGCGAGCTTGCGGTAGCTCGCCTTCAGCGCGGCATCGTCGGCGGTGCGCTCGACTTCCAGCAGTTCGTAATAATCGATGTCGAGTGACATAGAGGCCCCCTCTTCAGCCCGTCACCCCGGCGAAAGCCGGGGTCGCTATCGGGCTGGCGGTGCCTTGCCGAGAGCGATGCCAGCCTTCGCCAGCATGACGGTTGAAGATCATTTTCTTACTTCTTGTCGTCTTCGACTTCGGAGAATTCGGCGTCGACGACGTCTTCGTCGGCTTTCGCCTCACCAGCTTCATCGGCGCCGGGGGATGCGGCCGACTGCTGCTCCTTCTCGTAGATCGCCTGGCCGAGCTTCATCGCGACCTGCGCGAGCGCCTGGCTCTTTTCGGTCATCGCGGCGGCGTCGCCGCCTTCGACCGCGGTCTTGGCTTCGGCGATCGCGGCTTCGATCTCGGACTTGAGGCCCGCGTCGACCTTGTCGCCATGTTCGATGATCTGGCGTTCGGTCGAGTGGATCAGGCTTTCGGCGTTGTTCTTCGCCTCGGCCGCCTCACGGCGCGTCTTATCCTCTTCGGCAAACTGCTCGGCGTCCTTGACCATCTGGTCGATGTCCGAATCCGAAAGGCCGCCCGACGCCTGGATCTTGATCTGCTGTTCCTTGCCGGTGCCCTTATCCTTGGCGTGGACCGACACGATGCCGTTAGCGTCGATGTCGAAGGTCACTTCGATCTGCGGCACACCGCGCGGCGCGGGCGGGATGCCGACGAGGTCGAACTGGCCGAGGATCTTGTTGTCCTGCGCCATTTCGCGCTCGCCCTGGAACACGCGGATCGTCACCGCCGACTGATTGTCGTCAGCCGTGGAATAGACCTGCGACTTCTTGGTCGGGATCGTCGTGTTGCGGTCGATCATCTTGGTCATGATGCCGCCCAGCGTCTCGATGCCCAGCGACAGCGGGGTGACGTCGAGCAGCAGCACGTCCTTGACGTCGCCCTGCAGCACGCCCGCCTGGATCGCGGCGCCGATCGCGACGACTTCGTCAGGGTTCACGCCGGTGTGCGGCTCCTTGCCGAAGAAATCCTTCACGACTTCGCGCACGCGCGGCATGCGCGTCATGCCGCCGACGAGCACGACTTCGTCGATCTCGCTCGCCGAAATGCCGGCGTCCTTGATCGCCTTCTTGCAGGGTTCGAGCGTGCGCTTGACCAGCTCTTCGACCAGCTTTTCGAGGTCGGCGCGCGTGATCGTCTTGACGAGGTGCTTCGGCCCGTTGGCGTCGGCGGTGATGAAGGGCAGGTTGACCTCGGTCGTCGCGGCCGACGAGAGTTCGATCTTCGCCTTTTCGGCGGCTTCCTTCAGGCGCTGCAGCGCGAGCTTGTCACCGCGAAGGTCGATGCCTTCGTCCTTCTTGAAGCCGTCGGCCAGATATTCGACGATCTTGCTGTCGAAATCCTCACCGCCGAGGAAGGTGTCGCCGTTGGTCGACTTCACTTCGAACACGCCGTCGCCCACCTCGAGGATCGAGATGTCGAAGGTGCCGCCGCCAAGGTCATAGACCGCGATCGTCTTGTTCTCGGTCTTGTCGAGGCCGTAAGCGAGCGCGGCCGCGGTCGGCTCGTTGATGATGCGCAGCACTTCGAGGCCCGCGATCTTGCCGGCGTCCTTGGTCGCCTGGCGCTGCGCGTCGTTGAAGTAAGCGGGAACGGTGATCACCGCCTGCTCGACCTTTTCGCCCAGATAGGCTTCGGCGGTTTCCTTCATCTTCTGAAGGATGAAGGCCGAAATCTGCGACGGCGAATAATCTTCGTTACCGGCCTTGACCCATGCGTCGCCGTTGCTGCCCTTGACGATCGTGTAGGGGACCAGCTCGGTGTCCTTCTTGGTGATCGGATCGTCGAAGCGGCGGCCGATCAGGCGCTTCACGGCGAAAACGGTGTTTTCGGGATTGGTGACGGCCTGGCGCTTCGCCGGCTGGCCGATCAGGCGCTCGCCATCCTTCGCAAAGGCGACGATCGACGGGGTCGTGCGCGTGCCTTCGACATTTTCGATAACCTTGGGTTTTCCGCCTTCCATCACCGCGACACAGCTGTTCGTGGTGCCGAGGTCGATCCCGATCACTTTGGCCATTGGTATTACGTCCTTGTTGCTTCTGTGGCGCCCTGAAAAGGCACGCCGTCCATGGTTTTGATGGGGGCGATATAGGTGCGCTAATCCTTGGCACAAGAGCTTTCAGGGCTTATCGAGGGCGTGAAATGACGCGCTTTTACGGAGTCCTCCCAAAATGAAACCTTTTGCGATCCTTGCACTTGCCGCCACTGCGCTGACCCTGACGGCCTGCGGGGAAAATCTGGGCAAGGGACAGCCGCTCAATGTCGTGAGCGGCCATATCGTGATGGGCGCGACCCCCGACCGTCCCGCCGTCGGCTATTTTCGCGTCCAGGGCGGGCCGCAGCCGGTCCAGCTCGTCGCGGTGACCGCCGACCTCGCGCAGCGCGTCGAAATGCACGAAAGCGTCAAGGAAAATGGCGTCGTGACGATGAAGCCGCTGCTCCGCGCCGACGTCCCCGCGAAGGGCGAGCTGGTGTTCAAGCAGGGCGGCAAGCATCTGATGATCTGGGGCATCAACGGCGCCGCGGTGCGCGCGGGCAAGCTGCCGATGGCGTTCGTGTTCACCAACAACAATAATGAGCGCATCCTGTTCGACCTGGTGATCAAGCCGGCCGAGGGCGCGGCTGCCGAGGGCGAAATGGACCATGGCGCGATGGACCATGGTTCGATGGAGAAGGATGCGGAAAAGGCAGCCCCGGACGCTGCGAAGAAATAAGCGCGGGTGCCGCGTCCGTCGCGACCTCTGACGAGCGGCGAGGTCGCGCTCGCGCGCAGCGTGTTCGGCGACGCGATCGCTTATGATCGCGTGCGCGTGAACCATCATAAGTGGATATTCTTCCAGCCGCGCCACATCGTCATGGCGCCGATGGGCAGCCTGCACTTCAACCCGCATGGCGAGCTGTATTGCGAGGATTTCAGCGCCGCGTCGCAGCGGTTGCAGGGGCTGTTCATCCACGAGATGACGCATGTGTGGCAGGCGCAGACGCGCGGGCGCTGGTATCTGGTGCTGATGCGCCACCCGTTCGCGACCTACAGCTACAGCCTCAAACCCGGCTGGCTCCTCACCCGCTATGGGCTGGAGCAACAGGCCGAAATCGTCCGCCATTACTGGCTGCTCACGCAGGGCATGGTCGTCGGCGGCGCGCCGGGGATCGATGCCTATCGCGCGATCCTGCCCTCATCATGGGACGCGATGTGACGAGGGCGACAATTACTGGCTAGCCAGATGGGCGGCGTTCGTCCTATGTTCCTCCCATGGATGGAACCTCGCTTGTCGTCGCCCTTGTTGCCCTGGCCGTCGGCGGCCTGATCGGCTGGCTTTTCGCCGGCCGCCAGTCGGGCGCGCTCCAGGCCGAGCGCGACGGGTTGTCCGAGCGGTTCAAGAGCGCGGTGACCGACCTTGCCGCCGAGGCCGAGGCGCGCAAGACCGCCGACATCCGGCTTGCCGCGCTGCTCAGCGAGCAGAAAGCGCGCGACGAGGCGCATGACGCGCAGATTGCGGGGCTGAAGGATGCGCAGGCGGCACTCACCGCGCAGTTCCGCGAGGTCGGGCAGGTGATGCTCGATGGCGCGCAAAAGGCATTTTTAGAACGCGCCGACGCGCGCTTTCGCCAGAGCGAAGAGACGGCGGGGCAGAATCTGAAAGCGCTTCTGAATCCGGTCCATGAGCGCTTGCAGAAATATGAGGAAGCGGTCGGCAAGGTCGAGGCCGAGCGGCGCGATGCTTTCGGCCTGCTCCACGGCCAGATCGCGGCGATGCGCGAGGGCACCGAACGCGTGTCGAGCGAGGCGGCGAAGCTCGTCAACGCGCTGCGCAACGCGCCGAAGGCGCGCGGGCGCTGGGGTGAGCAGCAGCTCAAGAATGTACTCGAAAGCTGCGGCCTCTCCGAACATGCCGATTTCCAGACAGAGGTGAGCGTTAATGACGGCGACGGCGGGCGGCTGCGTCCCGATGTCGTGGTGAAAGTTCCGGGCGGGCAGAGCCTCGTGATCGACGCCAAGGTTTCGCTCAACGCCTATCAGGATGCGTTCGGCGCGGTCGACGAACGCGAGAAGGCGGCGCACCTCGCGGCGCACGCCGCGGCGATGAAGGCGCATGTGAACACGCTCGGCGCCAAAGCCTATTGGAACCAGTTTCCCGATACCCCCGATTTTGTCGTGATGTTCGTTCCCGGCGAACATTTCCTCGCCGCCGCGCTCGATCAGGACCATGAGCTTTGGGATTATGCGTTCGAGCGCAAGGTGCTGCTCGCTACCCCGACCAACCTCATCGCAATCGCGCGCACCGTCGCGGCGGTGTGGCGGCAGGAAAAGCTCGCCAATCAGGCGCGCGAGATCGCGGCGCTCGGCAAGGAGCTTTACGCACGCATGTCGGTGATGGGCTCGCACATCGCCAAGGTCGGGCGCAATCTCGATCAGGCGACGGGGGCGTATAATGCGTTTGTCGGCAGCTTTGAATCGCAGGTGCTGACGCAGGCGAAACGTTTCGAAGCGCTCGATATCGAAACCGGCGACAAGGAAATTCCGGCGCTCCCTGTTGCGGAGCAGTCGGCGCGTCCGCTCGCAAAGCTCGCGTCGGCGCCAGCGGCGGTGAACGACGCGGGCGAATAGATCGATTCTTAAATCCCGTTCGCATCGAGCGAAGTCGAGATGCCGTGGGGTTGAGGACTGCCGATGGGTGTCTCGACTTCGCTCGACACGAACGGAGATGAGAGGTGTTTAAATCGTCCGCCGCAACACCGCCGTCCGTCCGTCGCTGCCCGTCAGGATCAGCGTCCCGTCATCGGCAAAGGTCAGGCTGACCGGCGAAGCCATCAGTTTGAAGAAGGCCGCCTCCTGTGTCATGCCGGCGCCTGGACACGCCATTTCGGTGGCCATCAGCGGCCCGGCCTTGAGTGTGCCGCCATCGACCGAATAAGTCCCCGAAAAGCGGTTGCAACCCGCGCTGCCGCTCATCCGGTTGCCGTCGAATTGCAGCGACGTCGGCCGGTCCGCCGCGACGGGCACGCCGCCGATCGACACGAAGGTCCAGTTCGATCCCGCGAGCGTGTCGGGCGGCAGGATTTTGCCGCCGCACCCCTGCAAGCTCTTGCCGTCGGCGACGACGCGGACGGTGTCGGAATAGCGGCGATCGCTCATCCCGTCGCTGCACGGCGCCGGCTTGATCACGACCGACAGGCGGTCGGTGGTATAGGTCCGGCCGTTTGCCGAGGGTTTGGCGCCGGGGTTCGGAACCATGATCTTCGTCTCGCCATAGTCGCCGTCGTAATTGAGCCGCGACGGCGTGATCTCGAGCGTCCAGCCGGGCTCGGTGCCGAGCGCCATATAGGCGGCCGCGGGCGTGTCGCCGGGCGTTTGCGGCGTCTCCGCGGTGGGGACGCAGGCGGCGAGCGCGAGAAGCGAGGCGGCGGGGAGGGCGATCCTGATCATGCGGTATCTCCTGAACGCATTATGCTGATCGATCGATGAACCGCGCGGTCGGCTATTGGTTCCGCCGCTGGTTCAGCACCTCATACGCCATCACCGCCGTCGCGACCGCGGCATTCAGGCTGTCGGCCTTGCCCATCATCGGCATCTTCACGCGCACATCGGCGGCGTCGGCATATTCGGGGGGCATGCCCTGCGATTCATTGCCGGTGAGGATGAAGGTCGGCGTGGCGTAGCGCACCGCCTGATAATCCTGCGTATCGCCGCCAAGCCAGGTCGCGACGAGCTGGCCGGAGCCTTGCCGCAGCCACGGCAGAAATTCCTCCCAACGCGCGACCACCAGCTTCTGCGTAAAAATCGCCCCCATGCTCGCGCGCACCGCCTCGACCGCATAGGGATCGGTCGATTCGTCGAGCAGGATCAGCCCGCCCGCGCCGACCGCATCGCCCGTGCGCAGCATCGTGCCGAGGTTGCCCGGATCGCGCAGCCGTTCGGCGACGAGCCAGATCGGCGCGGCGTCGCGGTCGAGATCGGCGAGCGTCGTTTGCGGTTCGGCATAGATGCCGACGACGGTCTGCGGATTATCCTTGCCCGACAGTTTCGAGAGGATCGCCCCCGTCGTGTCGATGACCTCACCGCCCGCCGCCAGCGTGTCGGCAACCAGCGCCGCCGCGAGCGGATGCGCGTCGCCCTCGGGTCCGAGGAACAGCCACTGCGGAAGCACGCCCGCCTCGCGCGCCTCGGTCGCGATGCGCAGCCCTTCGGCGAGGAACAGCCCCTCGGCGCGGCGATGGCGTTTCTCGCGCAGCAACCGCATCCGCTTCACCAGCGGGTTCGACAGGCTCTCGATGGTGGAACGGCGCATGCCGTCAATCCTCGCCGAAGCTGTCCTTGACCAGCCCGACGAGTTTCAGCAGCGCCGCGTCGGCGCCGTCGCCGCGCGTGTGGATGGTGATCGAATCGCCCTTCGCGGCGCCGAGCATCATCAATCCCATGATCGAGGTGCCGTTGACGCGCGACCCGCCCTTTTCGACCTCGACTGACACGCTTTCGGGCAGGCGGCTGACGAAGGTCACGAACTTGGCGCTGGCGCGCGCGTGCAGCCCGCGCTGGTTGGTGATTTCGACCGTCTGGGAATTTTCGTTCAAGGGCCCACTCCCAGCATTTCCGACGCGACCGATATATATTTCTGGCCGGCTTCCTTCGCGGCGATCACCGCGGCGCGCAGCTCCATCGTCTTGCGCGCGCTTTCGAGGCGGATCAGCATCGGCAGGTTGACGCCGGCGATCACTTCGGTGCGCCCCGATTCGAGCAGGCTGATCGCGAGGTTTGACGGGGTGCCGCCGAACAGGTCGGTCAGCATCACGACGCCGCGGCCTTCGTCGACCTTGCGAATCGCGTCGGCGATTTCCTTGCGGCGCATTTCCATATTGTCGTTGGGGCCGATGCACACGGTCGCGATGGCGCGCTGCGGCCCGACGACATGCTCCATCGCGCGCACCATTTCCTCGGCGAGGCGGCCGTGGGTGACGAGCACCATTCCCAGAAGCGGCAGAGCCTTATCGTTCGGCATGGGGGGTCAGAACCTGTTCTTTGCACGTTCGAGGCGTCGAAATGGCGAAGAGCTCGCTTTCGCGTGGTCGCCGCGGATGGCGGTTTCATCTGCAAGGCCGCGCGGAAGCGAGATCGAAGCCATTTCGGCGTCCCTGCGGGATTTGACCGATTTTGTCCATGGCTGCGTCAGCGAGCCTTGGGATATACTCATATGCCTGCGTCTCGCTTCCTAGCCTTGAACAAAATCGCCTCAAACCTCGAACGTGCAAAGAGCAGGTTCTGACCCCCCGACCCTTATGTTTTGCCGCCGGGCGCGGAAGCCGCGGGCGGGGGCCTGCCCTCAAGCCCATCTTGCGGGGCAGAGTCAAGATTGCGGTGGGTCAGCGTTGGCTCATATCCGGATTCGCGTAGCGTTTGGGCAACACGGCTGGCGACATGGACCGACCGGTGGCGGCCGCCGGTGCAACCAAAAGCAATCGTGACATAGCTTTTGCCCTCGGCGCGGTAGCGCGGCAGCAACGTCAGGATCAATTTCTCGATCTGCGCAACGCTGTCCTCATAGGCGGGGTCGGCGATGACATAGGCGGCGACGTCGGGATCGAGTCCGGTGCCGGGCTTGAGCTTCGGGTCCCAGTGCGGGTTGCGCAGATAGCGCATGTCGAACACCAGGTCGGCGTTGCGCGGCAGGCCGCGCGCGAAGCCGAAGCTCATCACGTTGAGCACCGGCTCGCCTTCGTCGGCGTCGCCGAAGCGCTGGCGGATTTCCTGCTGCAAATCATTGCTGCTGTAGTTCGTCGTGTCGACGACATGCTCGGCCCAGCGGCGGAGCGGCTCCATCATCTCGCGCTCGCGCGCGATGCCGTCGGCGGCGGGGCGGTCCTCGGCCATCGGGTGGCGGCGGCGCGTTTCGGAAAAGCGGCGCTCGAGCTCGGCGCCGGCGCAGTCGAGAAACAGTGTCTGGATGTCGCGGCCGCCCGCTTCGCGCAAATCCTTGATCCGGCGCACGAGCAGAGCGGGACGGAAGCCTCGGCTACGACTGTCGATGCCGATTGCGAGCGGGCGTCCGGCTTCGCTGCGCTGCATCGGCGCGTCGATCAGCGTTTCGAGCAGCGCGAGCGGCAGATTGTCGACAACCTCCCAGCCGAGGTCTTCGAGCACCTTGAGCACGGTCGACTTGCCCGCGCCCGACAGGCCGGTGACCAGCAACAGGCGCGATTCGGCGGCCGGACTCATCGTCGATGCATCATGCGCCGGGCGCCAGCCGTTCGAGCGCGAGCAGGATCTTGATCGGCGCCGACGCCTCGAACGCTGACAAGAGCAGCGCGGGCAGCGGGCGGCCCGCGACCATCTCGACCTGGTTGATCGACGGCATGCGATCGTAACGGTCGGTCAGGCGTACCGCGAGCGCGAGCGGCACGGGTGCCGTCCATGCGCGTTCGATGATCCCGATGCCGCGGACCTCCAGCTTGCCCGCCAGGCTTTCGGGCGGGCGGCACCAGAGGCGGTCGCGTTCGAACCAGATATCGCAGCGATCGTCGGCGACCAGCTTGGCGCCGCGATCGATCAGCCGCAGCGCCAAGTCTGACTTGCCCTGTCCCGAATTGCCGAGGATCAGCACGCCGCCATTGCCCGCCGCGACGCAGCTGGCATGGATATTGACGATATCGGTTCTGGTCCGGCTCGGAAGCATGGCGCATGGCTTACCGGCGACGATCACGCCGCGTCCTGCCCGCCCTCGCGCGCGGGGAGGGTGATGAGCAGGCTGGCGCCGGGTTTGCCGTCGTCGCGATCCTTCGCGCTGATCGTCCCGCTATGCCCCTCGACGATCGTCCGCGCGATCGCGAGCCCCAGCCCGCTGTGGCGGCCGAAGGCTTCACTGGCGGGCCGCTCGCTGTGAAAACGGCGGAAAATGGCGTCGCGCTGCGCGGGGTCGATGCCGGGGCCGTCGTCGTCGACCTTGATGTGAACCTCGTCGCCGAGGCGCGTCGCCGAAACGCACACGAGGCCGGCTTCGGGCGAGAAGCTGATCGCATTGTCGATGACATTGTCGATCGCGCGTTCGAGCCGGTGGCCGTCGCCCATCACCACCGTCGTGCCTTTGCGCGGCCGCGCGAAGGCGACGCGCGGCTGCGGCGCATTCGCGTCGACGCGCGCCGCGCGCGCCGCGAGCATCGATTCGATCATGATGCCGACGTCGATCGGTTCGAACAGCGTGCGCGACAATTGCGCGTCGACGCGGCTCGCCTCGCTGATGTCGCTCACCAGCCGGTCGAGCCGGCGGACGTCCTCGTCGGCTATGCTGAGCAGTTGCGCGCGCTGCTCGTCGCTTTTGACGCGCCCCAGCCCCTCGATCGCCGAGCGGACCGAGGCGATCGGATTCTTGAGTTCGTGCGTCACGTCGGCGGCGAAATGTTCGCCCGCGTCGATGCGTTCACGAAGGGCTTGCGTCATGTCGGACAGCGCACGCGCGAGCGTTCCGATCTCGTCGCGGCGGCTCGGCAGGCGCGGGACGACGACTTCGCGCGCCCGGCCGAGCCGGACGCGCACCGCAGCGCGCGCGAGGCGGCGGAGCGGGCGGACGATCGTGCGTGCGAGGAACAGCGAGAGGAGGACCGAGGCGAGCAGAACCATGAAGACGACGACCGCGATGCGGAACCGCTCGGCGCGCACGGTGCGCGTGATGTCGCGCGCGTTGAGCGTCATCAGCACCGTCTGCGGCGTCTCGAGGTCGACGACGCGTGCGGCGCTGAGCAGCGGCGTGCGTTCGGGGGCAAAGCGGAAGCGGCTCGCGGCGACCCCGCCGGTCTGTGCCTCGACGACTTCGGGCCAGGACTGCGCCCGGTCGACGCGGGGTTCCTCGAAATCGGGATAGGTCGGCGCGCCGACGACCCAGTCGATCCCGCGGTCCATCGCGCGCGCGGCATCGCGCTTCCATGGCTGGAGGTCGGGATCGCGCAGCGTATAGGTCGGCGGACCGTTCTGGAAACTGTCGGAGATGCGCCGGCCGTCGGGGGCGTAGAAGCGCAGCCGCGATTCGGTCGCGGTCGCGAATTCTTCGATCAGCCGCGTCCGCTCCTCGGGGCGTGCCGCCTCGAGCGCGCTGTCGAGCATCGCGAGTTGGTCCTTCATCACCTCGATGCGCGTATCGACCAGGCGGCTGCGGTAGGTGTCGAGATAATAGAAGCCGCCCGCGAGCAGCGCGATCGCGAGGATGTTCACCGCGAGGATGCGCGTCGTCAGCGACCAGCGCGCCGACCAGACGAGCGGCGATTCTTCCTGCTCGGCGACGCTCCCCTCGGGTTTCTGCCCGTCGCGTTTTTGGGCGTCAGCTTTCATCGGCAAAGCGATACCCCGCGCCATAGAGGGTGGCGATCGCGTCGAATTCGGGGTCGACCTCGCGGAACTTGCGGCGCAGGCGCTTGATGTGGCTGTCGATTGTGCGGTCGTCGATATAGACGTCGTCCTGATAGGCCGCGTCCATCAACTGGTTGCGGCTGCGCACGATGCCGGGGCGGCTGGCAAGCGTTTCGAGGATCAGGAATTCGGTGACCGTCAGCGTGACGTCCTTGCCGTCCCACGCGACCTTGTGGCGCGCCGGGTCCATGCTCAGCCGGCCGCGGGTGATCGGTTCGGCGACGGGCTCGTCGCCCTCTTCGGACGCGCTTTTGTTGAGCTCGACACGGCGCAAGATAGCGCGAATGCGCGCGATCACCAAGCGCTGGGAAAAGGGCTTGGCGATATAATCGTCGGCGCCCATCGCGAGCCCCAGCGCCTCGTCGATCTCGTCGTCCTTGCTGGTGAGGAAGATGACCGGAAGCTGGCTCTTTTCGCGCAAGCGGCGCAGCAGTTCGAGCCCGTCCATGCGCGGCATCTTGATGTCGAACACTGCCAGGTCGGGCGGATTGTCGATGAGCGGTTTCAGCGCCGCTTCGCCGTCCGAATAGACGCGCGTCACGAAACCCTCGGCCTGCAGCGCGATGGAAAGGGATTGCAGAATGTTGCGGTCGTCGTCGACCAGCGCGATAGTTGCCGTCATGCTCTTTCCGTTGGGCGGGCCCGGTAAAGCGATTAGCCTATCCGGGGCGCAGCGACAACAGCGCGCGCATGGTCACCGGTTCCCTCGTCGCGCGTTCGTCGCAAGCGCCGCGCGGCCCCGCTTTAATCTTTTGACCTCCCCCGCCAAGCGAGCTAACGCGGCCGGGATTTCGGAATCGGCGGTCACGTCGGCACCCATGCAAATGCGGGCCAACCCATTAGTGCGCTAAGCATTGCATAGGTATGCAACGACGCCGCCGGACAAGGAAAGGCGAAGGCAGATGACCAAGATATTGATCGGCGCGAACACCGTCGAGACCAAGGCGGAGGTCGCCGAAAACTGGGGCACGCCGCAGCTGATCGAGGACGCGGTCCGCCACGGCGAAGGCGTGCTCGCCAAGGACGGCCCGCTGGTCGTCGAAACCGGCAAGCACACCGGGCGCAGCGCCAAGGACAAGTTCATCGTCCAGGACGCCGAAACCGCCGACACGATCTGGTGGGGCAAGACCAATGTCCCGATGACCCCCGATCATTTCGCGGCATTGAAGGCCGACTTCTTCGCGCATCTCGCGCAGCGCCCGCGCCTCTATCGCCAGCAACTGTTTGGCGGCTCGCAGCCCGAGCATCGCGTCGCGGTCCAGGTCGTCACCGAATTCGCCTGGCACAGCCAGTTCATCCGCACGTTGCTCTGCCGCCCGACCGCGGCCGAGCTCGCGGCGTTCGCGGCTGAATATACGATCATCGACCTGCCGAGCTTCCGCGCCGATCCGGCGCGCCACGGCACGCGCACCGAAACCGTCGTCGCGGTCAATTTTGCCGAGAAGCTGATCCTGATCGGCGGCACGCAGTACGCCGGCGAGATGAAGAAATCGGTGTTCGGCATCCTCAACTATCTGCTCCCCGTCGATGGCGTGATGCCGATGCATTGCTCGGCGAATATCGGCCCCAAGGGCGACACTGCGGTCTTCTTCGGCCTGTCGGGCACCGGCAAGACGACGCTGTCGGCCGACGCCTCGCGCACGCTGATCGGCGACGACGAACATGGCTGGTCGG
Source organism: Sphingopyxis sp. 22461 (assembly GCF_052044915.1). Classification (NCBI taxonomy): domain Bacteria; kingdom Pseudomonadati; phylum Pseudomonadota; class Alphaproteobacteria; order Sphingomonadales; family Sphingopyxidaceae; genus Sphingopyxis; species Sphingopyxis sp. 22461. The sequence continues at coordinate 144,806 of NZ_JBQENY010000008.1, read as the reverse complement.
ACACCGCGGTCTTCAACTTCGAGGGCGGCTGTTACGCGAAGATGATCCGCCTCTCGCCCGAGGCCGAGCCCGAGATTTTCGCGACAACCAAGCGCTTCGGCACCGTGCTCGAAAATGTCGTGATCGATCCCGTGACGCGCGAGCTTGATTTCGACGACGCGAGCCTCGCCGAGAACAGCCGCGGTTCGTACCCGATCGACTTCATTCCGAACACGTCGGACCATAATATGGGTCCGGTGCCCAAGACGGTGATCATGCTGACGGCCGATGCCTATGGCGTTTTGCCCCCGATCGCGAAGCTGACCCCCGACCAGGCGATGTATCATTTCCTGTCGGGCTATACCGCGCGCGTCGCGGGGACCGAAATCGGCGTGACCGAGCCCGAGGCGACCTTCTCGACCTGCTTCGGCGCGCCGTTCATGCCGCGCCACCCGTCGGTCTACGGCAACCTGCTCAAAGAACGCATCGCCAAGGGCGGCGTCCAGTGCTGGCTCGTCAACACCGGCTGGACCGGCGGCATGGCGACGATGGACGGGATCAAGCGCATGCCGATCAAGGCGACGCGCGCGCTGCTCAACGCCGCGCTCGACGGCAGCCTCAACGACGCCGAATTCCGCAAGGACCCGAATTTCGGCTTCATGGTCCCCGTCGCGGTGCCGGGCGTTGACAGCGGCTTGCTCGATCCGCGCGAAGCGTGGGCCGACAAGGCGGCCTATGACCGCACCGCGCAAACGCTCGTCGGCCAATTCATCGACAATTTCGCGCAATTTGCGGACCATGTCGACGAAGGCGTCCGCCAGGCCGCACCGCAGGCCGCCGTCGCGGCATAATTGACCCGGATCTCTTCCGGGTGGCACATCACCCGGAAGGACCGGACTCATGACCACCGAATATAAACCGCGCCTGTTCGCGCGCGACGATGAAATCCGCGCGCTCGGCGAAGGGCTGCTGGCGTGCGCGTTGCCGCGCGAGGCGTGGACGCACGAGGCGCATCTCGGCGCGTGCCTCTGGCTGCTGACCGAGCGCCGCGACGTCGATGTTGACGCCGAGATCGGCACCATCATCCGCCGCTTCAACGAAAGCGTCGGCGGCGTGAACGACGACCATGGCGGCTATCATGACAGCATTACCCGCGCCTATGTCGCGGGCGTGCGGCTGTTCCTGTCGACGACGGCGGAGACCGAGCTCGCGGCGCGCGTCAACGCGCTGCTGCTTTCCGACATCGGCCGTCGCGACTGGCCGCTACGCTTCTACAGCCGCGAGCTGCTCTTTTCGGTCCCGGCGCGGCGCGCCTTCGTCGAACCCGATCTCGCGCCGCTGCCTGCCTAAAGCTTCATTCCGGGCGTCCAGCCGCTCTCCGCGAGGAAGGCGGCGGGGTCGCGCATCTCGATGATCGCCTTGATCGCCGCGGCCTTGTCCGGGGTCCGGCCGTAATAGCTTTTCGCGATGCGATAGCCGACCCAATAACCAAGGTCGCCGGGCCACCCGTCCGCGCCTTGTTTGTTGTAGAGCCAGCGCGACCCGATCGCCTTGGCGTCCTTCTCGGCGAGGAAAGCCGTCTCCAGCTCCTTCTCGCGTCCCTTGGCCCATATGTGGAGCAGCGGATAGCCGACCGAACCCGACATCTGTTCGGCGACAAATTCGGCGGCGCCCTCGACGAGCGCGGCGCGCAGCACCGATTCTTCGCGATCCTCGACTTGCGCAAGCGGCTGCTGCGCGTGGACATATTCATGCGCGATGACGTGGACGAAGCGGTCCTCGTCGTCGGCTTCGATGAATTTGGCGGCGCACAAGGCTTCGAGGCCGATGTACAGCCCCTTCGCATTCGCCGTTCCCGCCGTCGTGGCGCGGCCGATGGCGATGGTGATCGGGGGGAATTTCGCAGCGGGATAAAGCTGGGCGAGGCGGTCCGTCGCGGCGACAAGCCGCGTGCGGACATCGGGAAGATGGGTCGCGCAACCACGCGCGTCGTCAAAGACCTGGCGTTTGTCGCGCAGCGCGGCGGCGAGCTTTTCGGGGGTGATCCGGCGCATCACCATGAATTCCGCCAGCCCCGGCGTGGGGGCGGCCAGATAGCGCGTCGCCACCACATCGGGCTGGCTTGCGAGTGCGGGGTCATCATAAAGCGCGTAAAAGCGATCGACGTCGCTCGTCACGATGGCGACGCGCGCGCCGCCGTGCGGCGGGGCCGATTCGGATGCCTGCCCCGGGATCGCCGCGAGCAGCGCCACGCCGAACAGGCTTTGCATCATGCGCCGCACCGTCATGCCTTCTTCTCCGCCACATAGGCCGCGACATTCTGCGCGAGCACGTCGAGCGGGACGTTGCCGCCCTCGACGACGACATTGTCGAAATCGCGGAGGTCATATTTTGCGCCGAGCGCCTTTTGCGCGAGTCCGCGCTGGCGGACGATCTCGCTGTGCCCGACCTTGTAGCCGCACGCCTGTCCGGCCCAGCTGCAATAACGGTCGACCTCGCTCGCGACCTCGAGCGGGTTCGAGCCATTTTCCTTGACGAAAAAGTCGACGCCCTGCTCGCGCGTCCAGCGCTTCGCGTGAAGGCCGGTATCGACGACGAGGCGGCAGGCGCGGAATGCGAGCGACTGGAGGTAGCCCAAACGCCCGACCTCGAAATCGTCGTAGAGGCCGAGTTCGTCGGCGAGCTGCTCGGCGTACAAGGCCCACCCTTCCGAATAGGCGTTGAACGCCAGCATCGTACGGATCAGCGGCATCTGGTTCGCATATTCGCCCTGCCACACATGCCCGGGGATCGCCTCGTGCATCGTCAGGTCGGGGAGCGAATATTTGCTGTGGAGCTCGGTCGTGCGCAGGTTGATCCAGAATTTGCCCGGAACGCTGCCGTCGATCGACCCCGCGCCGCCATAGGCCGCGGGCGCGCCGGGTTCCTCGGCGAGCGGTAGGCGCTTCACCTCGACATTGCCTTTCACCAAAGTGCGGAAGGCGCGCGGCAACTCTGCGCGGATCTTGCCGAGCCACGTCTGGATATAGGCGTGGATTTCGGCGCGGCCCGCGTCATTGTCAGGGAATTTGAAGCGCGGATCCTTGGCGAGCGCGTTCATCCGGTCGCCGACCGAGCCTTGCGTGTAGCCGAGCTTCTTGAGGATCGGGTCCATGCGGCCGTGGAGTTCGGCGAGTTCTTCGCGGCCCATCGCGTGGATCTCGTCGGGGGTCATGCGGGTGGTGGTCGAGGCGCGCAGCCCCCACGCATACCATTCGTCGCCGCCCGGCCGCGCCCACATGCCGGCGTCCATTGTCGCCTTCGGCCGCTGCGCCTTCATCTCGGCGAGCTGGCGTTCGAGCGCCGCGGCGACGGGACCCTGGACGATCTTCGCCGAGCGCGCGCTCCAGTCGCCCGCGATCTTCGCCGCGCCGGTGCGGCGGACGAGGCTTTCGACCATCGAGCCGCCCGCCTTCGCATCGGCAAGGCTCGCCTCCATCTGCTTCACCGCCTTGTCGATCAGGAAGGCGGGGGCGATCATTCCCTGTCCGCCCGCGGCCTTCAGCCGGTCGGTTTCGCCATCGAGCGCGCCGGGAAAGGCGTTGAGACGCGACAGATAGGCTTCGGCATCGGCGGCGGTCTTCACCGGATGGTCGCTGTCGAGGAATTTTGGGACGTCGAGATAGGCGCCGACATTCTGGATCACGACATAGGGCGTGTTGCGCCAGCCGCCGACCGCGACGTCGCCATAGGGCAGGGCAAAGCCGTCGAGCGCGACGCCATAGGCGCTTTCGACGACGGCAAGGCTGGTGCGCGTATTGTGATCGAGTCCCGCCTTGTCGAACGCGCGCACGCGCGCGAGGTCGGCCTTGAGCGTGTCGGCGACGGTTTTCTGTCCTGCCGCCGACCGGTCGCCGAGACGCCCCCGCATCGCGGCGCGCGCGCCGGTGTCGATGCCGAGCGCGGTCGCGCCTTCGGGCGACAGCGCGAGAAGATTGTCGGCGACCGAATCGAGCAGTTTCTGCGCGCCGGTCTTCGGCGGCGACTGCAGCGCGGCCGCGGGGCCGGCGAGAGCAAGCCCCGCGGTGCCCGCGCCGAGTGTGGCGAGCGTCTGGCGGCGGCTGACGGGGGTGGAAAGCGGATTGGACACGGGCGGCTCCCTGGCGACTTGTTCCTTGTGAAACCTGTCTAGGCGCGGGCGCGCGCCGGTCAACGAAAAGGGGCCGGGAAAGCCTCCGCCCTCCCGACCCCCGTCGAAAATTATCGGCCGTCTATCAGTCGGTAAGGTCGGCGGGCACCTTGCCGCCGTTCGCCGCGAGTTCGCGCATCACCGCCTTGTGCAGCCAGATGTTCATTTCGGCGCTGCCGTCGAGTTCGCCGGTATAGCCGAGTTCCTGCGCCAGTTCCTTGCGGTTGGCGAGGCTCGAATCGATCCCGAGCAGCTTCATCAGGTCGACGATCGATGTGCGCCAGTTGAGATCCTGCCCGGCATTGGCGGCCTCGGCGGTGAGGATCGCATCGACATCGACCGGCGCGGCGGCCGCTGCTGCCATGGCTTGCGTCGCGGCGTCGAGCGCGGTGCCGACGGGGCTGGGGGCGGCCGGGGCGGCGGGTTCTGCGGCGACGGCCTTCTTGCCGAAGATGGCGTCCTTGATCTTGCCGAAAATGCTCATTGTGTAGCTCCCACTAGAATAGCGGCCCAACCCGGAAGAGGCGAGTCGAACAGTTGCAGGCTAGGACTATGCATTTGAGAATGACAGTCAAAAGACCGACTCGTTCTTCGCTCGCGCGCTGCTATACTCATTCCAATCGGCGCGGTGTCCGATCCGCGCCGAAGCGGGAGTATGACGATATGAATCTCACCGACATTTTGGCGCAGGCCGGCGGCATTGAATCGATAGCGAAAGAGCTGGGTATTCCGCCCGCGATGGCAAAACAGGGCGCCGACGCGCTGCTTCCCGCAATTCTCGGCGGTTTCAAGAAACAGGCGCAATCGGGTGGCGGGGTCGAAGGACTCGGCGGGCTGCTCGGTCAGCTCGGCGGAGGCGGCCTGCTCGATTCGGTGCTCGGATCGCAGCCCACGGAAGTGAGCCAGGGCAATGACGTGCTCGGGCAGATTTTCGGGTCGAAGGATGTCAGCCGCACCGTCGCCGGACAGGCGGCGGCGCAGACGGGGATCGATTCGGGGATTCTCAAGCAGATGCTGCCGATGCTCGCGATGATGGCCGCGGGCTATATGGCGAAGCAGGGCGGGCAGGGAGGCGAGAGCGGCGGCCTCGGCGGTATGCTCGGCAATGTGCTCGGCGGCGCGATGGGCGGCGGTGCGGCCCCGTCGGCCGGCGGCCTTGGCGGAAGCCTGGGCGGCCTCGGCAAGATGCTCGACATGGACGGCGACGGCAATCCGCTCGACGACATCATGGGCATGGTCAACAAGATGCGGGGGTAATGAAATCGTCACCCCCGCGAAGGCGGGGGCCGCAATCGGAATAGCGTAAGGCTGCCAGCGGCCCCCGCCTTCGCGGGGGCGACGCTAACTGTTAAGCCGCGATCAGGCGCAATTCCTCACGGAAATCCTCGTCCACCCCGATGCGGCTTCGCATCGGGGTGACGACAGCATCGGCATCGGCGTCGCCTTCTTCGAACAGCGCGCACGCCGCTTCGCCGCCACGCGCGAGGCTATAGCGCTGCGCGACCTTGCCGGTGGGCTTAAAACCAAGCTTGCGCAGCACCGCGCCCGACGCCGGATTGTCGAGGAAGTGGCCCGCCGACAGCTTCGGCAGGTTCATCGCGCGCGCGATATGGATGAGCTGGCGCCCGGCCTCGGTCGCAAAGCCGAGGCCCCAATAGGGCCGCGCGATCCAGTAACCCATTTCGAGCGGACCCTCGGGGCTCGGCGCTATGCCGCAGCCGCCGACGAGGCGCGGCGCGCCGCCGGTGCGGGCAAAGATCAGGAAGCGCGGCTGGTCGGGATCGATCGGCTGGCTCAAATATGCCTGTGCCTGCTCTTCGCCATAGGGCCAAGGGGCGCGAGCGAGATTGCGGACCACCGCTTCCTCGCCGATCGCTTGGGCGAGCGCGGGGGCGTCTTCCAGCCAGCCGGGCCGCAGCAACAGTCTTTCGGTACGCGCGAACATCTTTTCTAACTCCCAATGCCTGTCGCCTTGGCGCCAGATGGTGACGCTTTGACGACATTCGATATGGAGGGAGATGGATGGCCCCGTTTTCGCGCCCGATCGTCACAAGTGACGGATTTTGGACAAGAAAAAAGGGAGATCGGGGGCGACCCGTCTCCCTCTTTTCGAACTTTGTTTCCGCTTGCGGCGGAAAGGACCGTTCCGGGTCATCCCTTGATGGACGACCCTGGAAGATCGTCCTTATTCGGCGGCTTCCGCCATGGCGTCGACCGACACATATTTGCGGCCAAGCTTGCCATCGTGGAATCGGACCTGGCCGTCGGCGGTTGCGAACAGCGTGTGGTCCTTGCCCATGCCAACGTTGACACCCGGGTAAACCTTGGTGCCGCGCTGACGCACGATAATGTTGCCGCCGATCACTTCCTGACCGCCGAACTTCTTCACGCCAAGGCGGCGGCCGGCTGAGTCGCGACCGTTGCGCGAAGAACCGCCTGCTTTCTTATGTGCCATGACTGATGCTCCTTAATTCGTTCGTTCGAGAGGCCGAGCCGCGTTGCCGCGCTCAGGCTTCCTTCTTGGGGGCTGCCTTCTTGGCAGCGGGCTTCTTTGCGGGCGCTTCGGCAGCGGCTTCGGTCTTCGGAGCAGCGGCCTTCTTCGGCGCGGCTTCCTTGGCGGGCGCAGCAGCCTTGGCTTCGGCGGCCGGAGCGGCCTCTGCCTTCGGAGCGGCTTCCTTCTTCGGCGCGGCCTTCTTGGCATCGCCGACGGCGAGGATGCGCAGCAGCGTCAGCGACTGGCGGTGACCGTTGCGGCGACGATAATTGTGCCGGCGGCGCTTCTTGAAGACGATGACCTTTTCGCCGCGCGTCTGGGCGATGATCTCGGCCGAAACGACGAGGCCGTCGGCGCTCTTCACTTCGCCGCCGTCACCGGCCAGCAGGATGTCGCCCAGCGACACGGTGTCGCCAGCTTCGCCGTCGATCTTTTCAACGGCGATCTTGTCTCCAGCGGCGACGCGATACTGCTTGCCGCCCGTGCGCACGATTGCGAACATGGTCTTCCATCCAATCAGAAACTAAAACACCCACGCTGCCAGTCACCCGCCAAAGCAGGCGATTTTTCCGGCATGCGGGAAAGTCAGCGCCACTAGCGAGCCAAGCCGTCGCTGTCAACCGCCAAATCCCGTGCTTTTCATCCAAAAGCGCGGGGCTGCACCGATTATCGCGCGCGCCGCCGATTCGGTGCTTGCTGCGCCGTCGGTGCGCCCATATCAGGGGCGGCGATGAAGCGCGCCTTTCTTTTCGCTCCGCTGCTCCTGCCGCTGCCCGCCTGCGCCGCGACGCAGGCCAACGACGGGCCCTCGCTGGCAAAGCGCGCGATCGAGGGGCGATTCGATGTCGCGCCCCCCGCGGTCGTCGTCGCCCCCCCGGGGCCGCTGCCCACCGACCTCGCCGGACGGCTTCAGCGTTGGGAATCGGATGGTGCCGCGGGCCAGCAGGCCTTTGCCGCCGAACGGGCCGCGACGGCGTCGGCGGTTTCGGCCGCCGCGGGCGCGCCCGTCGGCAGCGAACGCTGGGTCGTCGCGCAGCAGGCGATCTCGCGGCTGACCGCGGCGCGCGCGCCGCTCACCGCGGCGCTGGCGGATATCGATCGCCTCTATCTCGAGCGCAGCGTCGACGAGCAGATCGACGGGCTTCCCGACATCTATGCGCTGCGCGACCGGCTCGCCGATCTCGCCTCGACGCAGGATGCGGTGCTGGAAGCGTTGAACGCGCAGTTGCCGGGGCAATAATGCGAAAATCCTCCCTGCCGCGAAGCGGTGGGGAGGGGGACCGCGCCCGCAGGGCGTGGTGGAGGGGCGGCGACCTCACGCAAAAGCCCCTCCGTCAGCGCTTCGCGCTGCCACCTCCCCATCGCTGCGCGACAGGGAGGATTACTCGCTCTTACTGATTCAACCCGTGCTTTTTCAGCGCGTGGCGGATCTGGTCGTAGCTCAGCCCCAGCGCTTCGGCCGCGACCTTCTGGTTGAAGCGGCAGCGTGCCATCGTGTCCGACAAAATCTGCTTTTCATAAGCATCGACCGCCGCGCGCAGGTCGCTGACCGGGCCCGAGGGCGGGGCGGTGGCCGCGTGCGCGGCGTCATTCGCCGGCGCTGGCGCGGACGCCTCGGGCCGTGCGGGGACCTTGCGCGATACCGGCTGCCACGGGCTCGCAAAAGGGTCGAAGCTCAGTGCGTCGACCGGCTTTTCGGCGTCGGCCCAGCGATAGATCGCGCGCTCGATCACGTTCCGGAGTTCGCGGACATTGCCCGGCCAGTCGTGGCCTTCCATCGCCGCGAGCGCGCGCGGGCCGAAGCCCGGCCATTCGTCCCAGCCGAGCACCGCCGCCATGCGCTGCCCGAAATATTCGGCGAGCACTTCGATATCGCCTTCGCGCGCGCGCAAGGGGGGCAGGGTGATAACCTCGAACGACAGCCGGTCGAGCAGGTCGGCCCTGAACCGGTTATCCTCGGCGAGCGCGGGCAGATGCTCGTTCGTCGCCGCGACGATACGCACGTCGACGCGGATCGGGCGCGACGATCCGACGCGCGTCACCTCGCCATATTCGACCGCGCGCAGCAGGCGTTCCTGCGCGCCCATCGACATCGTCGCGAGTTCGTCGAGGAACAAGGTGCCGCCGTCGGCCTCCTCGAACCGCCCCGCGCGGGTGCGCGTCGCGCCGGTGAAGGCGCCCGCCTCATGCCCGAACAATTCGGACTCGATCAGCGTCTCGGGCATCGCGGCGCAGTTCATGATCACATAGGGGCGATCCCAGCGCGTCGACAGCCGGTGGAGGCGTTCGGCGATCAATTCCTTGCCCGTGCCGCGTTCGCCGATCACGAGTACCGGGCGGTCGAGCGAGGCGGCGAGGCTCGCGCGTTCGACCGCGTCCTGAAACGCCGCCGATTGGCCGATAAATTGGGTCTCGCGCTCCATTCCCAATCATTGGCAAATTTTCCCGCTGATTGGCAAGTCAAATCGATTGGGGGCGCCGTTTCAGCGTGAAGTTCGGTGGTTTTCCGTGGGCGCACGCAATTGGCACGCCCTATGCATTGTTTCAGACGAACCGGCGCAGATCGCACCGGTGCAGCGAAAACACAGGGAAGGTTGATCCATGAAAACGATGTTTGCCCAGGCCGCCACTTTCGCGCTCAGCGCGGTCGGAGCGCTTGCCATCCTCGTCGGCGTGATCGACCAGCCCCAGGTTGCCGCCAGCGTCACCGGCTCCCCCGCCGGCCCGCTGGTTGCCGCTGTCATGTCCCCGGCGGTCAGCGCTTTGGCCTGACCGGCACTGGTGCCGGGGCACTCTCCCCCCTTGCCCCGCCCCGGCACCAGCTTTTTTCCAACGACACCCAAAAAAATACCGGGTCTCAAGATTTCGACAGGAGTTTCAAAATGGGTATTTTTTCACGAACCCGCGACATCATCGCCGCCAACGTCACCGACCTGCTCGACCGGGCCGAGGACCCCGAAAAGATGATCCGCCAGATCATCTTCGAGATGAACGAAACGCTCGTCGAAGTTCGCGCCTCCGCCGCCCGCACCATCGCGGACCAGAAAGAAATGCGCCGCCACATCGCCAAGCTCGAAAGCCTGCAGGACAGCTGGAAGGAAAAGGCCGAACTCGCGCTGTCGAAGGACCGCGAAGACCTCGCCACCGCCGCGCTCGTCGAAAAGCAGAAGGCCGGCGACATGGCCGAGAAGCTCAAGGCCGAGATCGCCGTCCTCGATGACGCGCTGACCGGTTACGAGGCCGACATCGCCAAGCTGCAAAAGAAGCTTTCGGAAGCCCGCGCGCGCCAGTCGAGCGTCGTCAACCGCCTCGAGAGCGCCGAGAATCGCTACAAGCTGCGCGAGATGACCAACGGCGACCGCGTCGAAGACGCCTTCTCGCGCTTCGAGATCCTCGAACGCCGCGTCGACGAAGCCGAAGGCCGCGCCGATGCGCTGAGCCTCGGTTACAAGAAGTCGCTCGACGAAGAGATCGCCGAACTGCAGGCCGCCGACAAGGTTGCCGACGAACTCGCCGCGCTGAAAGCCGCGCAGGCCAGCAAGCAGTAAGGAGCAAGGCCGATGGAAGAGATCATCATCGTCCCGATCGTTATCGGAACCCTCTTCCTCGGTCTGCCTTGGCTGATCCTCCACTACATCACGAAGTGGAAGCAGGCCAAGACGCTGACCGGAGAAGACGAACAGCTGCTCGACGAACTCTATGATACCGCACGGCGGCTCGAAAACCGCCTGCACACCGTCGAACGCATCATCAGCGCCGACCATCCCGACTTCCGCCCCGCGGTACGCAGCGATGAAGAACTGGCGCAACTCGAAAACAATAGCCGGAGGAACTGAGATGTCTGCCAGCCGCACAAAATTCTACCTCGACAAGCAGAACGGCAAATGGAGCGGTGTGTGCGCCGGGATCGCGGATTATAGCGGGATCGACGTCCTCTGGGTTCGCGTCGGCGCGGTCCTCCTGACCCTGATGGGCGGCTTCCCCTGGACGCTGATCGCCTACTGGATGGTCGCCTGGATGGGCACGCCCAAGCCGTTCGCGCTCTATGGTTCGAGCGAGGAAGCGAAATTCTGGCAGGGTGTGCGCAGCAACCCGACCGCATCGACCCGCGACATCAAGTCGCGCTTCCGCGACATCGACCGCCGGCTTGCCGACATCGAGCAATATTATACGAGCCACAACCGCCGCCTCGCGGACGAGATCGACGCTCTCCGCTGATCGGGCCTCACGCGGAAACGGCAACAGGGAGGAAGATACATGAATTTCGGTGGCACCACTTTTGTCCTCGCTATCATCGCTTTGTCGATCGGCGGCTGGATGTTCACCACCTGGATCCGCGCCAAGCACGGCTATCCCGTTGAGAATGAATGGGGCGGCACGGTTCATCGAACCGACCCCGACGCTGATCGAAAAATCGCCCTGCTGACCGATGACAACGCCAAGCTGGCGGGGCAGGTCAGCCGGCTGGAAGAGCGGATTTCGGTGCTCGAACGCATCGCGACCGAAAACCATGGTCAGGCGGCAGAGCTCGCCAGCCAGATCGACCGCCTGCGCTGAGAGGATAGAAGACAATGAATCTGGATGTCCTGAACGCCATCGCCCCCGTCATCGCCACCATCGGGCTGGCCGGGGTCGGAGGGTGGGTCTTCACCACCTGGCTCCGCGTCAAGAACGGTTATCCGCTCGAAAACAGCTGGGGCAAGGCGGTTTATCCCAAGACCAGCGACGAGGCGATGGAACGCGTCAAGCTGATCAGCCAGGAAAATGCCCAGCTGCGCGCCGAGCTCGGTTCGGTGAAGGATCGCCTCGCGGTGATCGAGCGCATCGTCACCGATGAGAGCCACCGGCTGAGCCACGAGATCGAAGCGCTGCGGCGCCCCTCGAACTGAGGAGATTGAACCATGGAAGTCATCTTCATTCTCGCCATCGTCGTCGGGCTGCCGGTTACGCTGGCCATCGGCTACGCCGCTTATGAGCGGACCCTGAAATTCAAGGAAAAGCAGTTCCAGGCGATCACCCACGAGACCGCTGAAAAGGCCGCGCAATATGCGGCGCAAACCGAACGACTGGAGGCGCGCGTCCGCGTTCTCGAGCGCATCGTTACCGACAAGGGAATTGATGTCGCCGACGAGATCGAAAAGCTGCGCGACGCTCCGCTGAACTAAAACAAAGATATACGGAAAGGATCTTCCCCATGGGCCCGTTTGAAATGGTTGTCGGCATCGTCCTGATCGTGACCATCGGCAGCATTATCCGCGCCAAGCACGGCATCCGCCGCGATCACAAGGGCAGCGACTATTTCGTCGCCACCGACAATGGCGAGACCAAGGCGCTGCAGGCCGAAATCCGCGCGCTGAAGGACCGGATCCAGGTGCTCGAACGCATCGCCACCGACCACAACCGCGCGGTCACGCTCGATCAGGAAATCGAGAAATTGCGCGACAACAGCAAAATCTGAATGCCGGAAAAGGAGCAACGCTCATGGCTTTCATCACCCCCGACTTCACCGCCGCAGCGATCGCGCTGACCGCACTGACCATCGTCAGCCTGGTCGCGCTGCGCGGCTGGCGCGACTGGATCCAGCTCAAGCGCGAGGAACTCGCCGCGGGCCACCACGCGTCGCTGGCGCAGGATCCAGGCGTCCCGCACGCGGGGTCGCGGATCGAGATCGCCGACCTCAAGGAACGGCTGCGCAAGCTCGAAGCCATCGCGGCGGGGGTCGACCTCTAATCCATCCGCGACACCCGCGCGGCATCGGCCCGCTCCCCTGTCCGTCGCCATCCGTCCGGCGGCTGACAGGGAAGCGGGCCGATGTCGTTTCAGGGCTCTTTCAACTTGGCGCCATCTATGCGAGTGGCGCGGCCATGCGCAGCCTGACCGATATCTTCGACGAATATGATTTTCTCGACGGCGACGATCGCTATCGCCTGCTGATCGACCTCGGCCGGACGCTCGAGCCGATGCCCGACGCGCTCAAGACCGACGCGACAATGGTGCGCGGTTGTTCGGCCAGCGTCTGGGTCTATCCGGTGCCACGCGAAGACGGGCAGCTCCACTTCCTCGCCGACAGCAACGCCGCGATCACCAAGGGGATCGTCGCGCTCGTGCTCGCCGCGGTGCAGGACAAGCCCGCGGCCGAAGTGGCCGACATGGACGTCGCGGCGGCGCTCGCGCCCTTCGACCTCACGCGCCAGCTGTCGTCGAACCGGACGCAGGGCGTGCCCAACATGATCGCGCTTGTGCAGGATACGGCGCACCGCATCGCCGCGGGCTGATCTGGCGACCGGATGCCAGCCGCCCCATTCGCATCGCTCAAAGAAAAAGGGCGCGGGAGTTGCCCTCCCGCGCCCTTTTCATTGGTCTGCCTGTGTGGCTTAGAAGTTGACCTTCACACCGACGCGGACGCCATACAGCGACACGCGGTTCGTGAGCACTTCGTTCGGTGCGAGAACGTTGCTGTAGCGATACTGCGCACAGGTCTGTGACAAGGAGGCCGGTTGACCGTTGGCCTGCAGGCAGGCAACCCGCACGATCGCGGCGTTATACGGGAAGTCGACCTGGCGCAGCGAACCCCAGTCGCTGTCGATCAGATTCAGCACATTCTCGACGTCCGCGAACAGCTTGAACTTCGCATTGCCGACAAAAGCCGGGATTTCCTGGCTGAAGTGGAGATCGACCTTGAAGAAATCGGGCGAGGTCTGGCTGTTCTTCTTCACGATGCGGCCGCGATATTTTTCGAGGCCGAGCTGCGAAATGAGGTTGTTGAACGCCGCCTCGCTGGCTGGCGAATCGAAGCTGACCTTCGAATCTCCCCCGGCGGTCGGAACATACAGCAGCATGTTGCCAAGGTTCCCGACCGTGCCGAAGGTGGTGCCACGATTGCCGCTGTTGTCCAGCATCGTCGCGCTGTACGGCCGGCCCGAACGATATTCGCCGAACAGGCTGATGCGCGTTTCATTGTCGCCAAAGAAGTTACGCTTGAAATCGGCGCTGAACTTCCACTGATGGGTATATTCATAGATCGACCGGCCATAGGCCGCACGGTTCGGGTCGACGAAGGCGTTGTTGCCATAGTTCGACGACGAGGTCGAAGAGGTCATGGCCCCTTCATCCTTGACGTTCGAATAGGTGTAGCTGCCGTCGATCGACAGGCCGAAATCCCAAGCCTTGGCGAAACGGGCGGTCGCAAAGAAGGAGCGACCCTTTTCGCTGTTGGTCAGTTGAAGATCGCGGTTGGTCGTGGCCGGGCCAAGCACATTATAACGCGGGCGACCGTCGGGCAGCGTGCCGTTCGGCACCGAACGCAGGTCGGTCCACGTGTAACCATAGATGTTCTTGTCGTACAGGAACTGGCCACCAACGAACCAGCCGTCGCCGATTTCATAGTCGGCCTGCAGCGATGCCTTCCACTTGCGCGCGACCTTCAGGTCGGGATCGATATTATCGGTCGGCGCGAGGCTCTGCGAACCGCCAATGAGGAAGGTGTCGACACTGGCCGGAATGGTGCCGCCGGTAAGACCGTTCAGCGCATTACAGGTGGCCGAGGCCGCGCAGTTCGAGCGGTTGATATCGACCGAGTTGGTGAGCAGGCCGGTGTTCGAGAAGCTGTTCGACAGATAGACGTCGGGCGTGCCGCCCGAGAAGATGCCGACGCCGCCACGGACGATCAGCTTGTCGGTGGCCTGCCAGTTGAAACCGAAGCGCGGCTGAAGAACGTCGCGGCCGTTGAAGGTTTCACGGTTGTGGAAACCATAGCGTGCCAGGAAGTTGGGGTTCAGCGGCGGCTTCACATCGTTGCCGAACAGGTCGTAACGAACGCCGAGCGACAGCGTGAGATCGGGGGTGACCTGCCAGTCGTCCTGGATGCCAACGGTATAGTTCTGCGTGCTGAAACGGGCTGCGGCATCGTCCGGATCGAGGCTGGGCACCGCGTTGCCGTAGCGCAGGCGATTCGCATTGCCGGCGGCGAAATCGGCGAGGCTGTCGAAATAGAAATCGCCGAGCGAACGCTGCACAAACAGGTTGTAAACCGACACATCGGTGTAACCCGCGAGCAGGCGGAACGAATGATTGCCGGCGTCGAGGCGCGCGGTCAGGTCGAACGACAGGTTTTCGGTGTTCAGGTCGTTTGAATGGCGGCTGACGTCGGGACCGAAGAACAGGCGCGTGCCATTGCAGCCGGTTGCCGTGCTGGCGCTGGTTGCAACCGGATCGGTGCAGACTTCCATCTGCGCGAAGTCGCGGCCGCCGAAGGGCGTCTGGTCGCGATTATAGTCGCGGTATGAAGCGCGGAAGGTCGTCGAGAAACTGTCCGACCAGGTCGAGTTCAGTTCGAACGCGCCCGAATTGACTTCTTCGGCCAACTCATAGCCGTTCGACTGGAAACCCAGCGCGAAGGGCGTGGTCAGGAAGGTGTTCTGCTGGAACTGCTGCGTGCCGACGTTGCGGATATAGGTCAGCGAGGCGCGCTGCGTGTCGCTGATGTTCCAGTCGAGCTTGCCGATGATCTTTTCATCTTCCTCGGTGGCGTTTGGCGACAGGCCAAGCGTGTCATAGCCATAGCGCGACTGCGCGATGCTGCTGACCTGGTCGATCACCGCCTGCGTCAGGCCGGGGACCTGATTGGCGAAGCCCGGACCAAAGCCGCTGTCGAACGGATCAGTTTCCTTGGTCTTTTCATAGGCAAGCATGAAGAACAGCTTGTCCTTGATCAGCGGGCCGCTGAGGTTGGCGCCATATTGCTTGCTGTCGAAATCAAGGTTGACGTCGCGGCCGCGGGTGCGGTTGCCGGTCAGGCTGTCGTCGGTATAAGTGAAGAAAGCGCCGCCGTGAAACTTGTTGCCGCCCGAGCGGAGAATGACGTTGACCGCGCCGCCCTGGAAATCGCCCTCGGCGATGTCGAAGGGGGCGACCTTGACCGAGAATTGCTCGATCGCGTCGAAGGGAACCGGGCCGCGCGAGGTCGGCAGACCGCCGTTGTTGAGGCCGAAGTCGTCGCTCATCTGGACGCCGTCGACCGAGAAGCGGTTGAGACGGCCGTTGTTGCCGGCGACTTCGATCGTGCGGGCGTTCGTCAGGTCAAGCGTGACCAGCGGATCGCGGCGTGCGAGGTCGCGGATGTCGCGGTTGATCGAGGCGGCACCTTCGATCGCTTCGCGGTTGAGCGCGGTGATCGGGCCGTTCGACTGTTCGACCGCGCCCTTCACCGACGATGCGGTGACGACGATCGCCGTGTCTTCGAGCGTGATCGGCAGGCGGAAAGGCTGGCCGGCCTGCAGGAACAGGTCGGTGACCTGCGCACTGTCGAACCCGTCAGAGGTCACTTCAACCGTGTAGGGGCCGCCAACGCGAAGGCCATTGGCGCCAAAATTACCGCTGCTGTCGGTGGTCGTACGCGACACGGTGCCCGACGGGACGTGGGTCAAGGTGACGGCGGCGCCGGCGACCGGGCCGCTGGCCGTTTCGACGGTCCCGCGGAGCGACGAGCTGGTTTCCTGGGCTGCGGCGGGAGCGGCGAGCGCGACGCTCAGGCTGAGCGCAGCGGCGCTGGCAGCCAGATAATGACGGAAATGCATTTGGATTGTCCCCTTTGGTGTGCATTTGGCAGGCGCACAAAAGGAGCGCGCCTGACCTGCGAGCGCCCCTGAAGCCCGCATGTGGCACGATTGTGACAGCAATTGTGACAGTGCAAGCGGGGAAGGTCGCGCCGCTCAGACGCGGTGCGAAAAACCGCTAATTTTCCGTCAGGTGCCCAAACTTATCCACAGGCGCGAAAGCGTTTTTTCGGGAAACTGTTGCTGCAATGCAACATAAAAGGGCGCCCCGCGGGGCGCCCCAATTGCGACTCAGGCGGCGTCGCCCGCGGCTTCTTTCGCCTTGTCGGCATAGACGCGCACCGGATCCTTGCGGCCCTCGACGACATCCTTGTCGACGACGATCTCGACCACGTCGGTGAGGTCGGGCAGGTCGAACATCGTGTCGAGCAGGATCGCCTCGACGATCGAGCGCAGCCCGCGCGCGCCGGTCTTGCGTTCGATCGCCTTCTTGGCGACCGCGACCAGCGCATCGTCGGTAAAGGTCAGCACGACCTCCTCGAGGTCGAAGAGCTTGCGATACTGCTTCACCAGCGCGTTCTTGGGCTCGCCCAAAATCTTGACCAGCGCGTCGATGTCGAGATCCTCGAGCGTCGCGATGACCGGCAGGCGGCCGACGAACTCGGGGATCAGGCCGAATTTCAGCAGATCCTCGGGCTCGATATTCTTCAGCACTTCGCCCATCCGGCGCTCGTCGGGGCCGGCGACATGCGCGCCGAAACCGATCGACTTGCCCTGCAGGCGGTCGCCGATGATCTTTTCGAGCCCGCTGAACGCGCCGCCCGCGATGAACAGGATGTTCGTCGTGTCGACCTGCAGGAATTCCTGCTGCGGATGCTTGCGCCCGCCCTGCGGCGGAACGCTCGCGGTCGTGCCTTCCATCAGCTTGAGCAGCGCCTGCTGCACGCCTTCGCCCGACACGTCGCGGGTGATCGACGGGTTTTCGGCCTTGCGGCTGATCTTGTCGATCTCGTCGATATAAACGATGCCGCGCTGCGCCTTTTCGACATTATAGTCGGACGACTGCAGCAGCTTGAGGATGATATTCTCGACATCCTCGCCGACATAGCCGGCCTCGGTCAGCGTCGTCGCATCGGCCATGGTGAAGGGCACGTCGAGGAAGCGTGCGAGCGTCTGCGCGAGCAAAGTCTTGCCGCTGCCGGTCGGGCCGACGAGCAGGATGTTCGACTTCGCGAGTTCGACATCATCGCCGCGGCCGCTGTTCGCGAGGCGCTTGTAATGATTGTGCACCGCGACCGACAGCACGCGCTTGGCGGTGTTCTGGCCGATGACATAGGCGTCGAGATGCTGGCAGATCTCCAGCGGCGTCGGCACCGCGCCATCCTTGCGCGCGGCGATCCCGCCCTTGATCTCTTCGCGGATGATGTCGTTGCACAGTTCAACGCATTCGTCGCAGATGAACACGGTCGGTCCTGCGATGAGCTTGCGAACTTCGTGCTGCGACTTGCCGCAGAAGGAGCAGTAAAGGGTGCTCTTGCTGTCCGAGCCGCTCAATTTCGTCATAAATCTTCCTCTGGCAGCGCCAAAAGGGCACCGCCGCCTTTATCCTAGCCCGCGGTCACCCAATTACAATATGGCAATTGGGTGACATCGGTTCAATGTCCCGCGTAGCGCCAGAGGGCGAAGCGGGCGTCAAGAAACGCGGTTACTGGTTCGTTTCGGGACGTGGCACTCAGGGCGTCGGGCCTTCGCTCACATCCTTCGGCGCGTCGTCGCCCGGCAAGCCCGGACGGCGGTCGAACACCTGGTCGACGAGTCCGAATGCCTTGGCCTCGTCGGCCTCCAGGAACGTGTCGCGGTCCATCGCTTTTTCGATCTCTTTCAGCGGCTTGCCGGTATATTTCACATACAGGTCGTTCATCCGCTTGCGGATGCGCAGAATCTCGCGCGCCTGGATTTCGATATCCGATGCCATGCCGCGCGCACCGCCCGAGGGCTGATGGATCATCACGCGCGCGTTGGTCAGCGCGACGCGCATGCCGGGCTCACCCGCAGCGAGCAGAAAGCTGCCCATCGACGCGGCCTGACCGACGCACACCGTGCCGACGCGCGGGCGGATATATTGCATCGTGTCGTGGATCGCCATGCCCGCCGTGACGACTCCGCCCGGCGAGTTGATGTACATATAGATGTCCTTCTTCGGATTTTCCGATTCGAGGAACAAAAGCTGGGCGGTAATCAGCGAGGCCATATTGTCCTCGACCTCGCCGGTGACGAAGATGATCCGTTCGCGCAGCAGGCGCGAGAAAATGTCGAAGCTGCGTTCGCCGCGGCTCGTCTGCTCGACGACGACGGGAACAAGGGCTGCGAGCGGGTCGATCATTGGGAATTCGTCCTTATGTTATCGGGATGCCGCGCCGGAGAATCCGGCGGGCTGCCCCTCCATGATCCTACATCGTCGCCAAGCGGAGGTCTTTCAAGGGGGCAAAAAGAAGGGGCGGGAAAGTCCCGCCCCTTCCGGATTATCTGGTTTCGCCTCAGTCGCCCTCGCCGGGTTCGGGCGAAAAGAGCGTCTCGAACTTGTTCTCGACGCCTTTGAACTCGTCGGCGTCGGCGGGGCTGTCCTTCTTGACCGTGATGTTCGGCCATTCGGCGCTGAACTTGCTGTTCACTTCGAGCCACTTTTCCAGGCCGCTCTCGGTGTCGGGCAGGATCGCCTCGGCCGGGCATTCGGGTTCGCACACGCCGCAGTCGATGCATTCGTTCGGATTGATGACGAGCATATTCTCGCCCTCATAGAAACAGTCGACGGGACACACCTCGACACAGTCCATATATTTGCACCGGACGCAGGCATCGGTGACGACATAGGTCATGGGCTTTCGGCTCCCTCAGATGACGGCAATCGGGCCGTCAGGCTCTCAATATGGGCTCGCCTCTATGCCGCGTGAAGGCGGTGCGTCAACGCTAAGCGACAGTTGCGAATCACTCTCACTGAATAGGACGATCGGGATGCCGCGGGTGCAAAGCATTTCCATCGGCGTCGATAGCCGATTGTGCGGGCGGCAACGCCCCGGGATCGAGCCGCTGGTAACACGCCTGCGCCTCGGGCGCGGGGCCGCGGCGGAGCGGCAACGAAAGCAGGCGGATCACCTCGATCCGCTCGCCAACCGGCAGAACGAGCGTCGACCCGGCATGCACTGCGCATGATGAACGCGTGATGCGCCGCCCGTCGAGCCTGATATGCCCCGCTTCGACCATCGCCTGCGCCATGCTGCGCGAGCGGGCGAAGCGCAGGAACCACAGCAGCTTGTCCAGCCGGATGCTTCCCGCGGCGCCCGGACTTGCCATCAGTCTTTGCGTGCGTCCGCTAGCAGCGCAGCGAGGCCGGCAAAAGGGCTGTTCGGCGACGGGCCGCGACGTGGCTGCCGGTCGGGGCGGTCGGGACGCGGCGGGCGCGGCGCGTCGACACGCACTTTGTCGGGCTTGCCGCGCTTGCCCTTCGCCTGATGCGCGGGCGGGCGCCTTGCTTCGCCGTTCGCGGCGCGCGTCGGCGCGTCGGCATTCTTGCGATGCGGATGCGGTTTGCGGCGCGGGCGCTTTTCGGCCGCCTTGCGCAGCCCCGACCAACGCCAGCGCTGCAGCGCGGGTTCGCCGATGCTGCGGAAACCGAAGCTGCCGAGCAAGGCGCGGCGCGTCTCTTCGTCGAGCCCGAGCGAGGTCGCGAGCGCCGGGTCGATGATAAAGCCGGGCGGCGGCGCGGCGCTGACGCCCTCATGCTCGTCGTTCGCATGATCGTCATGATGCTCGTCGCGGCCGGCCAGTGGCGCGGTCGGCGGTGCCGCCGCCTGCATCCGCGCGGCATGCGCCTGACGCGCGAGCTTTTCGGCCATGTCGATGCGCAGCCAGCCCGACGCGCAGCGGCGGAACCCCGCGATCACCAGCCCGGCGTGGCTGCCCGCCTTTTGCAGCACCGCGCCGTGCGGCGGCAGCACGGGAACCGGCGCGCCCTGCTGCGCCGCCGTCAGCGCCGCGCGCCAGCGCACCGCCTCGGGCTTGAGCAGCAGCGGGTGGAAGAGATCGAGCGAGCCGATCGTGAAACCGAGCTTGCGCAGCTGCGGACGTTCTTCGGGCGTCAGCGCGCCCAGCTGGTCCTCGACCGCCGCGCGGCCGATCGTCCCGCTGTTGTCGGTGAGCGCGGCGAGCAGCGCGCGGACGCGCGGCGGGGTGAAGAGGTCGCCCGCCGCCTCGCCCATCGCGGCGAGCGGGCCCGCGTGGCGCGCGAGTTGGGCGGCAACAAAGCGCTGGAGTCGTTCGGAAATCGCCTGTACCTGATGCAGCTCGAGCCGCCGCAGCGACGGGTCGATCTGGATCGCCGGCTGGACAAGCGTCGGCCCGCGCGCGAGCGTCGCGATCGCGTGGCCGTGCCAGGCGAGGCGCGGCGCGGTCCCCGGTTCGGCGATCAGCGACAAGGCGCTGTCGTCGCCCTCGGCGAGCGCGGTCGCGCGGCGCGCGAGTTCGGCGCGCAGATGCTTTTCGGCCGCGGCGAGCAGCATCCGGTGGTCGCTCGCTTTCGCCACCGGATCGACCTTGAACTGAAAGCCTTTCAGCGTGCCGATCGCCTCGCCGTCGACCGCGACGGTGCCGTCGGCGCCGACCGCGACGGGCAGCGCGGCGCCCCGCTGTCCCGCGTCGCGGAGCAGCAGCGCGAGCCGCCGGTCGACGAAACGCTGCGCGAGCGCGGCGTGCAGCGCATCGGACAGGCGCGATTCGAGCGCCTGCGTTTGCTCGGTCCAACCCGCCGCGCCCGCGATCCAGTCGCCGCGCTGCGCGATAAAGCAGAGCGTGCGCACCGCGGCGATGCGGCTTGCGAGCTGGTCGATGTCGCCCTCGACATCGTTCAGCCGCGCGAGGCGGCGCGCGAACCAGTCGGCATCGATCATCCCGTCACCGCTCGTGCGCCACTGCCACAGCTTGAACACCGTACGGCTATGATGTTCGGCACCCAATTGCTCGAAATCGGGGAGGCCGCAGACGTCCCACAGACGCTGCACCGCATCGAAATCGCCGCCGCGCGCGCGTACCTCCATGTCGCCTGCCAGATGCTTGAGCACCGCGATGTCGACCGCCTCGGGCGCGGCGCGCAGCATCGGCTGGTTTGGCGGCTGCGCGAGGTCGGACAAAAGCTGGTCGAGCGAGCCGAAACCCGGGGTCGGGTTGCGCCAGAACAGGCTGGCGAGCGGCGGGAAGTGATGCCCCTCGATCGCGTGGATTTCCTCGGGCGTGAAGCCGCCCTGCGGCAGCCCGACGGTGCCGAAGCCGCCATCCTGCTGGTGGCGCCCGGCGCGCCCCGCGATCTGCGCCATTTCCGAAACTGTCAGGCGGCGGAGGCGGCGACCGTCGAATTTCTGCAGGCTCGCAAAGGCGACATGCTGGACGTCGAGGTTGAGCCCCATGCCGATCGCGTCGGTCGCGACGAGATAGTCGACTTCGCCCGCCTCGAACATCGCGACCTGCGCATTGCGCGTCTTGGGGCTGAGCGCGCCCATCACGACCGCGGCGCCGCCCGAAAAGCGGCGCAGCATTTCGGCGATCGCGTAGACTTCCTCGGCCGAAAAGGCGACGATCGCCGAGCGTTTGGGAAGGCGCGAGAGCTTCGACGACCCGGCGTAGCTCAAGGTCGAGAAACGCGGCCGGGTGATGATCTCGGCCTCGGGCACCAGTCCCTTGACCAGCCCGCGAAGGCTCGCCGACCCCAGGATCATCGTTTCCTCGCGTCCGCGCGCGCGCAGCAGCCGGTCGGTGAAGACATGGCCGCGCTCGGGGTCGGCGCCGAGCTGCGCCTCGTCGATCCCGACAAAGGCAACGTCGCGTTCGACCGGCAGCGCTTCCATCGTGCCGAGCAGATAGCGCGCGTCGGGCGGCAGGATTCGCTCCTCGCCGGTGACGAGTCCGACCTGCGCCGCGCCCTTGATCGCGACGACGCGGTCGTAAACCTCGCGCGCAAGCAGGCGCAGCGGAAAGCCGATCATGCCGCTCGAATGGGCGGTCAGGCGCTCGACCGCCAAATGGGTTTTGCCGGTGTTGGTGGGGCCAAGGACAGCCTTGACCGGCTGGGAGGAGGATGACGTCATTTTCTTGGGAGCCAAGCTGGCATGCGCAAGGTCCGCGCGCAACAGCCGATCGCGCAATGGCAGGACGGAGGCCGATTTTTTCCACACTGTTGCATAATATCCCGGCCCCGCCACGCCTTGCCGCAACGCGCCGTGGCAAATCCGCCATTAAATTGACTTTAACGACCTTTCTTTACAGACAGTGCCTCGAAAACATCATTCGGCAGCCGGGGATATGCGAGGCTGGCCGAGCGGGGGTTGCAATTTGTTCCAGCGTCACGAACCCATCGCGGGGATGTCCGGCAACGCGGCCGCCCTCACGATGTCGCAAGCGATCCCGCTGCGGCGCGCCGTTGCCGACGCCGAACCGCATCTCGGATGGCGCGACCGGCTGGCGCAGCTCGACCTCGTTCCCGACCTCGGTGACAATATCGGTTCGGCCGAATGGTGGCGCGGTCTTGCGACATTAACCCTGCTGTGCGGAACCGCGATCGCGACCTTCCCCGGCATCCAGCCGCTTCAAGTCGGCGGAACCCCAGCGCTCGATGCCGCCGATTTTAACGAAGCGCGTGCGCAGATGATCGTGCCGCTGGCGTTCGGCGGCGACACCGGACGGCATATGGCGGCGACCGACGCGGTGCGCCCGCTGACCCAGACGCCCGAACGGCCGCAGATCGAACTCACCGCCACCTTGGGCAGCGGCGACAGCTTTGCCCGCCTGCTCGAACGCTCGGGCGTCGGCAGCAGCGAGGCGCAGGCGCTGGCGCGCCAGGTATCGGGCGCGGTTCCGCTCGCCGACATCGCGCCGGGCACGCGGATCGACCTGATCCTCGGCCGCCGCGCCGCGCGCACGATGCCGCGCCCGGTCGAGGCGCTCGCGATGCGCGCGCGCTTTGACCTCCGCATCGAGATGGAGCGGCAGGGCGGACAGCTCGTGATGCGGCGCATCCCGATCGCGGTCGACGCAACCCCGCTGCGCATCCGCGGCCGGGTCGGCGACAGCCTCTACCGTTCGGCGCGCGCCGCCGGTGCGCCGCCCGCCGCGATCCAGTCCTATCTGCGCGTCGTCGGGAAACAGATTTCGGTCGGCAGCGACATTCGCGCCGGCGACGAGTTCGACATCATCGTCGATTACCGCCGCGCCGAAACGGGCGAGACCGAAACGGGTAAATTGCTCTACGCCGGGCTGATCCGCGGCGGAAAAGCGAAACTCTCGATGCTCGAATGGAATGTCGACGGCCGGACCCAATGGTTCGAGGCGTCGGGCGTCGGCGAGCAGCGCGGCGGCATGACGCGGCCTACGAATGGCCGCGTAACCTCGACCTTCGGCATGCGCCGCCACCCGATTCTCGGCTACAAGCGCATGCACAGCGGCATGGATTTCGGCGGCGGCTATGGCGCGCCGATCTACGCCGTCACCGACGGCGTCGTGACGATCGCGGGGCGCCACGGCGGTTTCGGCAATTATGTGAAGCTCAATCACGGCAATGGCCTCGGCACCGGCTATGGCCATATGAGCCGCATCGCGGTGCGCCCCGGCCAGCGCGTCAATCGCGGGCAGGTGATCGGCTACATCGGCTCGACGGGGCTCTCGACCGGCCCGCACCTCCATTACGAACTGTATCGCAACGGCCGCGCAGTGAACCCGTCGTCGGTGACCTTCGTCACCCGCGCGCTGCTCGAGGGCAAGGCGCTCGCCGATTTCCGCGCCCGCATCCGGTCGCTGACATCGATCGCGCCGGGCGCCGCGCTGACCCCGATCGCGGCGAAACAGGTCGAGGGGCCGAAGCTCGGTTCGCTCGCGGACGTCGCCTCGAAACGCGCGGGCGACGGAATCTGACCCCGCACTGAAGCGGCAATATCCATTTGCCCCGCGGCCAAGCGCCGCTATGCACCCCGCATGACCCAAGCCGCTTTCCCCGACCTGCGCCTGCGCCGCACCCGCCGCACCGGCTGGAGCCGCGCGATGGTGCGCGAAACCCAGCTTTCGCCCGCAAACCTGATCTGGCCGCTCTTCGTCGCCGACGGATCGGGCACCGAGGAATCGATTTCCAGCCTGCCCGGCGTATCGCGCTGGTCTGTCGACCTGCTCGTCGAGCGCGCGAAGGACGCGGTCGCCGCGGGCATCCCGTGCCTCGCGCTCTTTCCCTATACGCAGCCCGACCGGCGCAGCGCGGATGGCGGCGAGGCGCTCAATCCCGACAATCTGATGTGCCGTGCCACCGCCGCGATCAAGCAAGCGCTCGGCGACGAGATCGGCATCCTCACCGACGTCGCGCTCGACCCTTATACCAGCCACGGGCAGGACGGGCTGATCGACGATGCGGGCTATGTGCTCAACGACGAGACGGTCGAGGTGCTCGTCGGACAGGCGCTCAACCAGGCGCGCGCTGGCGCCGACATCATCGCGCCCAGCGACATGATGGACGGCCGCATCGGCGCGATCCGGCAGGCGCTGGAGGCCGAGGGTTTCGGCCATGTCCAGATCATGAGCTATGCCGCCAAATATGCCTCGGCTTTCTATGGCCCGTTCCGCGACGCGGTCGGCTCGCGCGGGCTGCTCAAGGGCGACAAGAAAACCTATCAGATGGACCCCGCGAACGCCGAGGAAGCGCTGCGCGAAGTTGCGCAGGACCTCGCCGAGGGTGCCGACAGCGTGATGGTCAAGCCCGGGCTGCCCTATCTCGATATCGTGGCAGCGGTGAAGGCGAACTTCGCCGTGCCCGTCTATGCGTATCAGGTGTCGGGCGAATATGCGATGATCGAGGCCGCCGCCGCCGCGGGCGCGGGCGACCGCGACGCGCTCGTTCTCGAAACGCTGCTCGCCTTCCGCCGCGCCGGCGCGTCGGGGGTGCTCAGCTATCATGCGCTCCATGCTGCACGGCTGCTCGGCGCCTGACAGAGTGATCAGGTCCACTTCGCCGCGCCGCTGGCTGTTCGTGCTGACGATCCTCGTCGGCAGCTTCCTGCTTTTCCTCGTCCAGCCGATGGTCGCGCGCATGGTGCTGCCCAAATTGGGCGGTGCGCCCGCGGTGTGGAACAGCGCGATGCTCGTCTACCAGGCGCTGCTGCTCGGCGGCTACGCCTATGCGCATTGGCTCGGCCGCTTCACCGTGCGGCGTCAGGCGGTCATCCACCTCGCGCTCTTCCTCGTCGCGGCGCTGTGGCTCCCGATCGGCATCGCGCAGATCGCGGTGCGCGGACCGGGGCAGGAGGCGCTGTGGGTGCCCCTGCTCCTGCTCGCGTCGATCGGCCCCGTCTTCTTCGTCGTCTCGGCGCAGGCGCCGTTGATGCAGCGCTGGTTCGCCGCCGATACGCGCGCGGGCGATCCTTATTATCTCTATGCCGCCTCGAACCTCGGCAGCTTCGCCGGCCTCATCAGCTATCCGGCACTCGTCGAGCCGACGATGCCGCTCGCGGTGCAGAGCTGGGGCTGGACCGCGGGTTACGCACTGCTCGTGCTGCTCGTTGCGGGGGCCGCGGCGGCGCGCTGGCACGGCGGCGCCGAAGCGCATGCCGCCGTCACCGACGAACCGCGTCCGAGCCTGCGCCGCCAGCTCCACTGGCTGCTGATCGCCGCGGTGCCGTCGGGGTTGATGCTGTCGACGACGACGCACCTCACCACCGACATCGTCGCGATGCCGTTGCTGTGGGTGCTGCCGCTCGGGCTTTATCTCTTGAGCTTCGTGATCGCCTTTTCAACGATGGAGAGGCCGACACAGATCATCACGCTGATCGCGCCCGTCTTGCTGCTCGCGGTCGGCGGGCTCGGGCTGCTGAGCTCGGGCGGCGGCTCGATGATGGTCGCGCTCGCAAGCCTTGCGATGCTGTTCGTCGTCGCGACGGCGCTCCACGGCTATCTCTATCATCTCCGCCCGGCGGCGCAGCATCTGACGCTCTTTTACCTCATCATGTCGGCGGGCGGCGTGCTCGGCGGGCTGTTCGCCGCACTGTTCGCGCCGCTGATCTTCGACTGGGTCTATGAGCATCCGCTGCTGATCCTCGCCGCCGCGATGCTGCTGCCGCTCCCCGCACTGTTGCCGTGGGACAAATGGCTGGGGCTCGAAGCGAAGACCGCGCGGATCGTGGCCGCCGTATTCGTCGCGCTCGCCGCTTTCGGCGCCTGGCATATGGTCGGCGACTGGACCGGCCGGCTCGACAGCGCGACGACCTCGTGGGGCATCGCGATCTTCGTCGTCGGCACGCTCGTCATCGGCTGGCGCTGGGCCTATGTGCCCGTGCTCGCGCTGCTGATGATCGGCGTCGGCGGCTGGGACACGATCCAGGAAAGCTTCACCGGTGCGCGCGTGCGCAGCTATTTCGGCGTCTACACCATCACCGATTATCCGGCATCGAACCAGCGCCGTCTCGCGCATGGCACCACGCTCCACGGACTTCAGCGTACTGACGCCGCGCACCGGCGCGATCCGACGACCTATTATGGCCATCAATCCGGCGTCGGACTGACGCTCGATAAGGCCGCCGCGCTCGCCGGGCCGAATGCGTCGATCGGCATCGTCGGGCTGGGGGCAGGCACGCTCGCCTGCTATCGAAAGCCCGATCAGCACTGGACGATCTTCGAGATCGATCCGGTGATGGTCGACATCGCGCGCGATCCTTCGAAATTCACCTTCCTCTCCGATTGTGCCGGCGACACGCCGATCGTCATCGGCGATGCGCGGCTCCAGCTTGCCAACCAGCCCGCGGGGCGCTTCGACGTCATCGTCATCGACGCTTTTTCGTCCGATGCGATTCCGCTGCATCTGCTGACCGAAGAGGCGATCGGCATCTATGCGCGTGCGCTGAAGCCCGACGGGATCCTGCTCATCCACATCTCGAACCGCTTCTTCGATCTGGAGCCGGTGCTGGCGGCGGAGGCGAAGGCGCGCGGCTGGACGAGCGCGATCCGCATGGACCCGGGTCCGGTCGGCGACGAATATGGCGACCTCACCGGATCGAACTGGGTCGCGCTGACCGCGACGCCGCAGCGGATGCGGCAATTGACCGGCGGGATCAGGCCGCGCAAGGATTCGCGCGACCTCGACGCCTGGGTGCCGCTCGAAGCGCGTCCGAACTTTGAACGCTGGACCGACGATTATGCCTCGACGCTGCCGGTCCTGATCTGGAAGAATCTCATTGGAGGCCGCGACGAATGAACGACATCAGCATCATCAGCGTCAATGGCAAGACGCCGCAGATCGACCCCAGCGCCTTCATCGCGCCGGGATGCCGCATCATCGGCGACGTGACGATCGGGCCCGATGTCAGCATCTGGTATAATTGCGTGCTGCGCGCCGATGTCAGCCGCATCGTCGTCGGTGCGCGCTCGAACATCCAGGATGGCAGCATCGTCCATTGCGACGGCCCGATGCCGCACCGCCCCGAAGGCTTTCCGACGATCATCGGCGAGGATGTGCTGATCGGCCATCTCGCGATGGTGCACGGCTGTACGCTCGCCGACCGCGCGTTCGTGGGTTTGAAGGCGACGGTGATGAACGGGTGCCGCATCGGCAGCGACGCGATGCTCGCCGCCGGTGCGCTGCTGACCGAGAACAAGGAAATCCCCGATCGCGAACTGTGGGCCGGATCGCCCGCGCGCCGCGTGCGCGAAATCGACGATGCGCAGGCCGCAGGGATGCAGCTGGGCGTCGCGCATTATGTGATGAACGGCCGCATGCACAAGGCGGCGATCGAGGGGTAAATAGATCCTCCCTGTGGCGAAGCCATGGGGAGGGGGACCGTCCGCGAAGCGGATGGTGGAGGGGCCGCAACGGCGCGTCATAGCCCCTCCGTCAGCCCTTCGGGCTGCCACCTCCCCATCGCTACGCGACAGGGAGGATCGTCAAGTCAGCCGAGGTTCGCGTTCACCATCGCATAGAGCATCGGGATCGACAGCAGGGTGTTGGTCCGCGAAAAGATCATCGCGGTCCGCGCGGCCTTCGCCTTGGTCGCATCGTCGGCTTCGACGATCCCCAGCGCCTTCTTCTGGTTCGGCCAGATCAGGAACCACACGTTGAACGCCATGATCAGCCCCAGCCACATGCCGACGCCGATCAGCTTGTACGGGTCCTGAAGGCCCAATGCGGGCACCAGATATTTGGCGTGGCCGGCGATCGCGACGCCCAGCAGCACGGTGACCAGCGCCGCCCAGCGGAACCAGAACAGCGCGGCAGGCGCGATATGCTTACCGACCGCGGGTTTCAGTTCGGCCGGGATCTTCGGCATCGTCGGCATCTGGACGAAGTTGAAATAATAAAGCAGGCCGATCCACAGCACGCCGAAGAAGGTGTGCAGCCAGCGCATGATCGCGTTGCCCGCGGCGACCCCGTCCTCGAAATTCTGGCCGTTGAGGCACAGCATCAATATGATCGCGAGCACCAGGCCCGCGCCGAGCACGGCGTGCAGGTTTCCGAAAAATTTATCCATGGCAGTTCCCCCTGTTTATCGCGGCGCCGCGTGCGACCCGGTGCCGGTGACGCAGCTATGCCAGCGCGGTGGGGAAATGCATCAACTTTTGTCGGTTGCGGCCTCTTCGGGAACGGCGAGGCCGTTCTTCAGCATCACCGGAACCTGGCTGAAAGTGAAGAGGAAGGAGAGGGCGGTGACCCCCCAGACCTTGATCGTCAGCCACAGGTCAAAACTCATCTGTTTCGCCTGGATCATCTCGTACATCACATGGTTCGCGATGCCGAGCGTGGCAAAGAAAATCCCCCAGTTGCGCGACAGCAGCAGCCAGCCGCGGTCGGTGAGCCCTTCGAGCGCCGATTGCAGCAGATATTTGAGCATCGGCTTTTTGAACCAGTAGCCGCCGAGCAGCAGCGCGGCGAAGGCGCCATAGATGATCGTCGGCTTCATCACGATGAAGCGCTCGTCGTGGAACCAGATGGTCAGCGCCCCGAAACCGAGGACGAGGATGCTCGACATCCACAGCATCGGCGAAATCTTGCCGAGCTTCCATTTCGACACGACCATCGCGATGACGATCGCGACCATGAACGCCACGGTGCCCTTGATCGCCGCGGTCGTCGCGGCGAACGCGCCTTCGCCGCCCGACGAGAATTTATAGGCGAGGAAAAAGACGAGCAAAGGCCCAAAATCGATCACGAAGTTGAGCCAGCCATGCTTCGCCGGCGGCGGCGCCGGGACCGACTCGGGGCCAGTGGGAAGCACGTCGCTCATCGGATATTTCCTGCAATAATTCCCGCGATCTCGTCGGCATCGAACGGACGAAGGTCGTCGATGGTTTCGCCGATGCCGATCGCGTGGATCGGAAGCCCGTGGCGCTCGGCGGCGGAGACGAGCACGCCGCCGCGCGCGGTGCCGTCGAGCTTGGTCATCACGAGCCCGGTGACACCGGCAACCTCACGGAACACGTCGATCTGCGACAGCGCATTCTGCCCCGTCGTCGCGTCGAGGACGAGCACGACGTCGTGCGGCGCCGCGGGGTTGAGGCGGCCGAGCACGCGCTTGATCTTGGCGAGCTCGTCCATCAGTTCGCGCTTGTTCTGGAGCCGCCCGGCGGTGTCGACGATCAGCACGTCGATCCCCGTCGCGGTCGCCTGTTTTACCGCGTCGAACACGATGCCCGCGCTGTCGCCACCTTCGGGGCCCGCCATGATCGGCACGCCAAGCCGCTCGGCCCAGACCTTGAGCTGCCCGATCGCGGCGGCGCGGAACGTGTCGCCGGCGACGAGCATCACGCCATAATCCTGTTCCTGGAACAGGTGCGCGAGCTTGGCGATCGTGGTGGTCTTGCCCGATCCGTTGACCCCGATGACGAGGATCACCTGCGGACGCGGGAAGGCATCGATGTCGAGCGGTTCGGCGACCGGGCGCAGCACCGCGGCGATTTCCTCGGCGACGACCTTGCGCAGTTCCTCGGTGCCATTCGCGGCGATGTCGCGGCGCTCGGCGAGGCGGCTGCGGATCCGGTCGGCCATCGCGGGGCCGAGGTCGGCGGTGATCAGCGCTTCCTCGATGCGGTCGAGATCATCCTCGTCGAGCCGCGCCTTGCCGGTCAGCCCTGCGAGATTTTCGCCGAGCCGTTCCGACGTGCGGCGAAATCCGCCGAGCAGCCGTTCGCTCCAGCTTTGGCCGGTCATGCCGCGATATCCTTTGCTTCGATTTGGGTGGCGATCATGCGGTCGCCGTCACGCGCGCCGAGGCGCACGTCGATGATGGTGCCGGGCGCCGCGGGTGCGGTCAGCGCCACGGCGGCGAAATTTTCGGCATGGCCGCTGACGCCGTCGCGCTCGACGAGCATCGATGCGGTTCGGCCGATCTGCGTTTCGAGCCAGTCCTGCCGCCGCCGCGCATTGGCGTCGCGCAGGATTGCGGCGCGCTCGCGGGCGATGGTGCGCCCGACCTGCGGCATCCGCGCGGCGGGCGTCCCGGCGCGCGGGCTGTACGGAAAGATGTGGCCAAAGACGATGTCGCAATCGTTGATCAGCGCCAGCGAGTTCGCGAACATCGCCTCATCCTCGGTCGGAAAGCCCGCAATCAGGTCGGCGCCGATCGCGATCTCGGCGCGCGCGGCCTTCAAACGCTCGATCAATGTAACGGCATCGGCGCGGCGGTGGCGGCGCTTCATGCGCGTCAGCACCATATCGTCGCCCGCCTGCAGCGACAGGTGGACATGCGGCATCACGCGCTTTTCCTGCGTCAGCAAGGCGAAGAGCGCGTCGTCGATGCGGTCGGGGTCGAGCGACGAAAGGCGGAGGCGCTCGACCGGCAGCACCAGCAACGCCTCGACCAGCGCGGCCAAGGTCGTGCCGCTGTCGTCGCCATAGCTGGCAAGGTCGACCCCGGTCAGGATGATCTCGCGCTGCCCGCGATCCAGCGCGGTTCGCGCCGATGCCGCCACCGCATCGACGCTCGCCGACCGCGCCGTGCCGCGCGCCAGCACCGTCGCGCAAAAGGTGCAGCTGTGCGAGCAACCGGTCTGGACACCGAGAAAAGCGCGCGCATGATCGGCGCCCGAGAGGGCGGGGGCGTAAGGCGTCGTGTCCCCGCGAAGGCGGGGACCCATCTCCGATGGGTTCGAATTTGCACCGGCGGGAGATGGACCCCCGCCTTCGCGGGGGAAGGGGACAGGATTTGAAAGGTAGCTCTGAGCCAAGCCCTTCGCATCATTGGACACCACCCGCGCGCCCATCGCGGCAAAGGTCTCGCGCTCCAGTTCGGCGGCGCACCCGGTGACCACAACCTCGGCGCCCGGCCGCTCGCGCAGCGCGCGGCGTACCGCCTGCCGCGCCTGGCGCACCGCTTCGTCGGTCACCGCGCAGCTGTTGAAGACGATCGTGTCGCGCGCGCCCGCAGCCTTGACGGCCGCACGAACCCCTTCGCCCTCGGCGATGTTCAGCCGGCAACCGAAATTGACGACCTCTTGCCGGTCGGCGAGGGAAGCGCTCATCCGAACTGCGCCCAGTCGGTCTCGCCCTCATAGACGCGCGTCGCGGCGCCGCTCATCACGATCGGCTCGCCGGGCGCCCAGCGGATGACGAGGTCGCCGCCGGGCAGCGACACCGTCACCGGCGACTGGACGAGTCCGGCGCGGATCGCCGCGACCGCAGTCGCGCACGCGCCGGTGCCGCACGCCTGCGTCAGCCCGACGCCGCGCTCCCAGACGCGCAGCTGCAGCTGGTTTTCGCCGTCGAGGCTTGCGACATTGACGTTGACGCGCTCGGGGAACAGCGGGTCGGTCTCGATCCGCGGGCCGAGCTCGTCGAGCGCGACGGCGTCGGCCTCGGGCACGAAAAAGACGATGTGCGGATTGCCGACATTGACCCCGGCGCCATGCTCCAGCTCGTCCCACGCGACGGGCATGTCGCGCGTGTCCATCGGCATCGCGAGCGGGATATGCTCCCAGTCGAATTCGGGCTCGCCGAGCACGACCTCGGCGCCGCCATCGGCCGGAGTGACGCGCAGCATCCCGCCCAGCGTCTCGATCACCGCGGGTTTGCCGATCAGCGTCGCGACGCAGCGCGTTGCATTGCCGCACGCCTCGACCTCGCCGCCGTCGGCGTTGAAGATGCGCATCTTCACGTCCGCACTATTTGACGGTTCGAGCAGGATCAGCTGGTCGCACCCGATGCCATGGCGGCGGTCGGCGATCGCGTGCGCGCGCGCCGGCGTCATCTCGACGCTATGCTCGCGCGCGTCGATCACGACGAAGTCGTTGCCGAGGCCGTGCATCTTGGTGAAGCGGTCTGCCATAGTCCGCGCATGTAAGGGCGCGCGGGCGCGAAGTCTAGCGATGCGGCGGGATCAGGCCGTCTTGCGCAGCGGCGCGTCTTCGCGGGCGTCGGGGCCGGCGGGCGGCGCCATCGGCGTGCGCAGCAGGCCGCGGTCGGCGAGCAGCCGTTCGGTGTCGGCGGCCGACGAGGCGCGGCCGAAATACCAGCCCTGCCCCTTCGAACAGCCGAGGCGTGTCAGCTCGATCGCGGTCGCCTCATCCTCGACCCCCTCGGCGGTGATCGGCATCGCGAGGCTTTCGCCCAGCCGCACGATCGCGACGACGATCGCCTGCGCATCGGGGCTGCCGCGCATCGCGGCGACAAAGCTGCGGTCGATCTTGATCCGGTCGAACGGCAGCGCGCGCAGGTGCGACAGCGAGCTGTAGCCGGTGCCGAAATCGTCGAGGCTCAATGATACGCCCTGATTCTTGAGGCTGGTGACGATCGAGCGCACCAGCGGCAGATTTTCGAAGAGCGAGCTTTCGGTGATCTCGACCTCGAGCTGGCTGGCAGGAAAACCGACCTCGATCAGCAATTTGGTGAGCTTCTGGCTGAACCACGGATCCT
Organism: Sphingopyxis sp. 22461; assembly: GCF_052044915.1. NCBI lineage: Bacteria > Pseudomonadati > Pseudomonadota > Alphaproteobacteria > Sphingomonadales > Sphingopyxidaceae > Sphingopyxis > Sphingopyxis sp. 22461. Next base: position 111,696 of record NZ_JBQENY010000008.1, on the reverse strand, counting down.
TCAGCTGCTGCGGCGAGATGTTGACCGCGAGCATGATCGACGGGTCCCAGCGTTTGGCGGTCTCCATCGCCTCGCGGATCACCTGCAGCGACAATTCGCCGATCAGGCCGCTTTCCTCGGCGACGGGGATGAAACGTTCGGGCGGGATCATGCCATATTCGGGCGATTCCCAGCGCATCAGCATTTCGAAGCCGATCAGGCGCCCGCTGGCGATGTCGACCTGCGGTTCGAAATGCGGGACGAACTCGCCGCGCGGCATGCCGTCGCGAATGCCGGTTTCGATCTGGTTGCGCACCTGCACCGCCATCTCCATCCCGGCTTCGAACCAGCAGAAGCGGTTCCGGCCCTCGTCCTTGCAATTATACATCGCGATGTCGGCCTGACGGACCATCGTTTCCATCGTCACGCTGGCATCGCTGGCGAGCGATATGCCGAGCGACGCGCCGACGCGGATCTGCTGCCCATCGTGCGTGACGCTATTGTCGAGCGCCATGACGAGTTCGGCGGCGAGCGCATCGACGTCGGCGCGCGCCGCGGGTTCGAACACCAGCATCGCGACGAACTCGTCGCCGCCAAGCCGCGCCTTGGTCGCGTTGGGCGGCAGCACGGCCGAGATGCGCTCGGCGGCGACCTGCAGCACGCGGTCGCCCGCGGCATGGCCGTGGATGTCGTTGACGGTCTTGAAATGGTCGAGATCGAGCAGGAACAGGGCGACCTGGCGCTTTTCGGCGATCGCGCCCGCGATCTGCCGCTGCCCCGTCGCGAGCAGCGCCCGGCGGTTGAGAAAGCCCGTCAGCGGGTCGGTATCGGCGAGGTAGCGCGCGCGCTGCTCGGCCTCGGTACGCTCGAGGATTTCGCGGTTGAGGTCCTTGTAGCGGCGCCAGCCGAACAGGATCAGCGCGACATTGAGGATGACCGCCGTCGCCAGCGCGCGGTCGGGGCCGCCGCCGATGCCGATGAGGGCGCGAACGGCCGCCTGCATCACATTGCTGCCCGTCCCCACGAACAACAGGATCGCGGCGACGACGATGCCGCCGGCGATGATGTCGCGTTTGGCGCCCTCGCTGCGGTCGAATGGCTTCGGCGTCGATGTCATATGAATTTGTCCCACCCTTAGGGGCTCTATGCGGGCAAAGCGGTGAAATTTGGGTTAAGTGCGCCGCGGCCGTGCCCTTCGCGCGCGCAGGGCGCCCCACCGCTTGCTTTCGGCGGGGCTTTTGCGTAAAGGCCGCCGCGTCCGCGCGCATTTTGCGTTCGGGCATATCGACATCCGCGACGGAAACTCTGTCCACGGATACCGCTGGTTGGCGAGGTTTCGCTCACCGGCGTGTTTTGCGTTGCGGGCGTTGTAGGCAAGGATTTTGGCTGTGTTCGATAGTCTGAGCAACCGGCTTGGCGATGTTTTCGGGAAGCTCCGCGGCCGCGGCGCGCTGACCGAGGCCGACGTGCGCGCCGCGATGCGCGAAGTGCGAATCGCCTTGCTCGAGGCCGACGTCGCGCTGCCCGTCGTGCGCAGCTTCATCGATCAGGTCACCGACCTCGCGATCGGCGCCAATGTCCTGCGCTCGGTTACCCCGGGGCAGCAGGTCGTCAAGATCGTCAGCGACGCGCTGACCGAAATGCTCGGCTCCGAAACCGCCGAGCTCGACCTTGCCGTCACCCCGCCCGCCGTGATCATGATGGTCGGCCTGCAAGGGTCGGGTAAAACGACGACGACCGCGAAGATCGCGAAGCGGCTCAAGGAAAAAGAGCGCAAGAAGGTGTTGATGGCGTCGCTCGACGTCAATCGCCCCGCCGCGCAGGAACAGCTCGCCGTCCTCGGCACGCAGATCGACGTCGCGACCTTGCCGATCGTCGCGGGGCAGGGCCCGGTCGAGATCGCCCAGCGCGCGCTGCAGGCGGCGAAGCTCCAGGGCTTCGACGTCCTGATGCTCGACACCGCGGGCCGCCTCCACGTCGACCAGCAGCTGATGGACGAGATGCAGGCGGTGTCGCGCACCGCCAATCCCGCCGAAACCCTGCTCGTCGTCGACAGCCTGACGGGTCAGGACGCGGTGCAGGTCGCGCAGCGCTTCACCGATCAGGTGCCGCTGACCGGCGTCGTGCTCACCCGCATGGACGGCGACGCGCGCGGCGGCGCCGCGCTCTCGATGCGCGCCGTCACCGGCAAGCCGATCAAATTCGCGGGCACGGGTGAAAAGCTCGACGGGCTCGAACTCTTCCAGCCCTCGCGCATCGCGGGCCGCATCCTCGGCATGGGCGACGTCGTCAGCCTCGTCGAACGCGCCGCCGAGACGATCCAGGCCGAAGAGGCCGAGGCGATGGCGGCGAAGATGGCCAAGGGCATCTTCGACCTCAACGATTTGCGCACGCAGCTCAACCAGATGCGCCGCATGGGCGGCCTCGGTGCGCTCGCCGGCATGATCCCGGGGATCAAGAAGGCGCAGGCGCAGATGGCCGCGGGCGCCGCCGACGACAAGATGCTCATTCATTTCGACGCGATCATGGGCTCGATGACCCCGAAAGAGCGCGCGAAGCCCGAAATCCTGACCGCGAAGCGCAAGATCCGCATCGCCAACGGCTCGGGCACGACGGTGCAGCAGGTCAACAAGGTGCTGAAGATGCACCAGGAAATGGCCAGCGCGATGAAGAAAATCCGCAAGATGGGCGGGCTCAAGGGGCTCGGCGCGCTGTTCGGCAAGGGCGGCGGCATTCCCGGAATGGGCGGTATGGGCGGCGGCGGTGGTCTCCCCGGCCTTGGCGGGGGTGGATCGATCCCGCCTGAACTCGCCAATTTGATGAATAAAAAGAAGTGACGGCCCCGACAGGCCGTCATCCCGGCGAAGGCCGGGATCCAGTCAATTCAAGACCCAACTTTAAACGTTAAACTCTGAAGGAAAATATCATGGCAACCTCCATTCGCCTCGCACGCGGCGGTTCGAAAAAGCGTCCTTATTACAAGATCGTCGTCGCCGATTCGCGCAGCCCGCGCGACGGCCGCTTCATCGAACGTATCGGCAGCTACAACCCGCTGCTCGCCAAGGACAATCCCGAGCGCATCAAGCTCGACGCCGACCGTGCGAAGCATTGGGTTTCGGTTGGCGCGCAGCCTACCGACCGCGTCGCCCGCTTCCTCGACGCCGCGGGCGTCCTTGAACGCGCTGCGCGCAACAACCCGAACAAGGCGGTTCCGGGCGAAAAGGCCAAGGAACGCGCCGAAGAAAAGGCCCAGAAGCTGGCTGACGCCGAAGAAGCCGCAGCCGCCGCAGCCGCCGCTCCGGCACCCGAACCCGAAGTGGTCGAAGAAGCCGCTCCGGAAGTGGTCGCTGAAGAAGCGCCTGCTGCTGAAGAAGCTGCTGCTCCCGAAGCTGCTGAATCGGACGCAACCGGTTCGGTGAAGAGCGAAGCGACCGCCGAAGCGGTTGCCGAAGCCGTCGCCGACGAAACCCCCGCCGACGCGACCGCCGAAGACGCGACCGCGATCGCCGAGGAAGTCGCCGAAGGCGGCCCGGTTGCCGAAGCCGCCGAAGAAGCTCCGGCTGCTGAAGAAGCGCCCGCTGAAGAAGCCGGCGAAGAAAAGGCCGAAGGCTAAGCCTTGGCCGACGCGTCGCGCCCCGTCACCCTCGCCGCCATCGCCGGCGCGCATGGGGTACGGGGCGAGGTGCGCCTCAAATTATTTGGCGAAGGCGCGGAGGCTCTCCGCGCCTTTTCCGTTTTTGAGGCGGGGGGTCGCAAGCTGACCCTCAAATCGGTGCGTCCCGCCAATCAGGGCGCGGTCGCGACCTTTGCCGAGGTCACCGACCGCAGCGCCGCCGAAGCGCTGCGTGGCACCCTCCTCACCGTCCCGCGCTCGGCGCTGCCGCCCTTGGGCGAGGGCGAATATTATCACCACGACCTGCTCGGCCTGCCGTGCGTGTCGACCGATGGCACGGCGATCGGCCATGTCGCCGCGATCGAGAATTTCGGCGCGGGCGACATTCTCGAAATCGAGAAGGCGGCCGAGCCCGGCAAAAAGGCCGCGCGCTTCATGGTGCCGATGACCGCACGGGCGGTGCCGGCATGGAACGACGACGGCGTGACGATCGACGCGGCGTTCGTCGAGTAACGGATAGTCCCATCCTTCCATCGTCACCCCGGGCTTGACCCGGGGTCCCGCTTCTTCGGCACATCCGTGACCGAAGCGGGTTGACCTCAAGAGCGGGACCCCGGATCAAGTCCGGGGTGACGGACAAGGAAATGTCGCGTCAGCTTGTCCAGGGAGGATCGTCATGCGCTTGAAATCGGGTCTCGTTTTTGCCGTCATTCTTGGCGTTTCCGTACCCTCCACCGCGCAAGAACCAACTCCCAAAACCCTCGACCAGCTCGCCCCCGAAATCGACGCGCTTTTCGCCCGATTCCAGACCGAGCAGCATGTCCCCGGGGTGGTCTATGGCGTCGTCAAGGACGGCAAGCTGGCCTATGTGAAGGGCCTGGGCGTCCAGAACATCACTGATAAGCGCCCGGTCACCCCCGACAGCCTGTTCCGCATCGCCTCGATGACCAAGGCGTTCACCGCGCTCTCGATCCTCAAGCTGCGCGACGACGGCAAGCTCCGCCTCGACGACCTTGCCGAACAATATGTGCCCGAAATGAAGGGCTGGACCTATCCGACGAAGGACAGCCCGCGCATCCGGGTGCGCGACCTGCTCCAGCATGTCGGCGGTTTCGTCACCGACGATCCATGGGGCGACCGCCAGCAGGTGCTGCCGCAGGAGGACTTCACCCGGATGATCGCGGCGGGGGTGCCGTTCAGCCGCGTGCCGCAGAGCAGCCACGAATATTCGAACTTCGGCTACGCGCTGCTCGGGCGGATCGTGACCAACGCCTCGGGCATGCCTTACACCGACTATGTCCAGCGGACGATCCTGACCCCGCTCGGCATGACGAGCAGCGGCTTCGACGCGCCCAAAGCGCCCAAGGCGCGCTACGCGCTCGGTTATCGCTGGGAGAATGAGCGCTGGACCGCCGAGCCCGAGATGGTCGACGGCGCGTTCAACAGCATGGGCGGGTTGCAGGTCAGCGCGAACGACTATGCCAAATGGGTGGCCTTCCTGCTTTCTGCGTGGCCCGCGCGCGACGATGCGGACAATGGCCCGGTCAAGCGCGCTACCGTTCGCGAGATCGCACAGGGGTTGAACTTCGTTTCGGTCGTCAACCGCACCGGCGCGAGCGGTGCCGACGCGTGCAAGCTGTCGAGCGCCTATGGCATGGGCTGGCGCGTCGCGCAGGATTGCGATCTCGGCCTGACGCTCGCGCACGGCGGCGGTTATCCGGGTTATGGCAGCCATGTGATGCTGATGCCCGATCACGGCGTCGGGGTGTTCGCGCTGTCGAACCGCACTTATGCCGGCCCGTCGGGCCCCGCATGGGACACCGCGGTCGCAATGGACAAGGCGGGGCTGCTCGAAACGCGCGCCGTGCCGTTGTCGCCCGCGGTGGCGGACGCCTATGCGGCGGCAAGGGCGGCTTATGCCGCGGGCGATCTTGGCCCGCTGCAGGGCAAGCTCGCGATGAACTTCCTGCTCGACCGCTCGGCCGACAATTGGAGGGCCGAATTTGCGAAATTGAAGGCGGAGGTGGGCGCGTGCCCGACCGACGAACCGCCCATGCCAACCGGCGCGATGTCGACCACCTTCCGCCTCAATTGCGCGAAGGGCAAGCTCGACGGAATTTTGCTGCTCGCGCCCACGACGCCCGCCACGATCCAGGCGCTGCGTTTTCGCGTGGTGCCGCCCGAGGCGCGCTGATGTCGACGGGGTGGGGCCTTTAGCAAGGGACGGCCCCACCCCGTTTCGCCCTGGACCTTGAGGGGAGGGGCAGGGATTCTTATCGCGCCCGGCGCGGACGCACGCCGCAGCGTGCGGCGACGCGGGTGAAGACGCTGTCTTCGCCCGGCGCGCTCGGCACCGCGATCCATTCGCCGAGGCGGCGGAACGGGGTCGCGAGCCAGTGGAGGCCGCGGGCGATATCGGCGCTGAAATGATCATGACCGTCATTCCAAACGCGCATGAACTGCTCGTCTTTCATCGTTCATCTCCTTTCGCTTGATGTTGCCTAGATGCACTTCCCGGCATCGCTCCGCCAACAAAAGGCGTAGACCATATTATAAGCTGAGCTTATAAGGTGGCATGTCCCGCCTGCCGCCCCTCGCCGCCGTACGCACCTTCGAAGCCGCCGGTCGGCTGCAGAATTTCTCGCGCGCCGCCGAGGAGCTGGGGCTGACGCAGGCCGCGGTGAGTTATCAAATCCGCCAATTGGAGGACCGCCTCGGCCGCGCGCTGTTCGTGCGCGAGAAAGGCCGCGTGCGGCTCTCCGAAACGGGCCAGCGGCTGCTCCCCGCGATCAGCAACGCCTTCGCGACGATGGGCGACGCCTTCGCCGCGCTCGGCAGCGACGAGGCGGACGTGCTGACGATCAACGCCGCGACCAGTTTCGGCGGCACCTGGCTCAGCGCGCGCATCGGCAGCTTCCAGCTCCAATATCCCGAACTCGCGGTGCGCATGGCGATGAGCAACGATCTCATCGACTTCGATGCCTCGAACGTCGACGTCGCGATCCGCATCGGCAAGGGCGTCTGGCCCGGGCTGCGTGCCGATTTCCTGATGCGCCAATATCTCGCGCCGATCGCCTCGCCGGCCTTTATCGAAGAACATGACATTCGCGAGCCCGCCGATCTGCTGCGCGTCCAGCGGCTGGCGCCGAACGACAGCTGGTGGGCCGAATGGTTCGCCTTGGCCGGCGTGGCGAGGCCGCCGGCGTCGACACGGCGCGGGATCGAACTCGACAGCCAGTTGCAGGAAGGCAGCGCGGTACAGGCGGGCTTCGGCGTCGCGATGATGACCCCGCTCTATTGGCAGGGCGAACTCGCGAGCAGGCGGATGGTCCAGCCCTTCGACACGCTCTATGTCTCGGCCTCGTCGGGCATGTGGCTCGTCCATCGCGACAATCGCGTCGGGGTGCGTAAGATCGAGCGCTTCCGCGAATGGCTGCACGCCGAAATCGAGAAGGATCGCCACCTGCTCACCGACGCGCTATTGGAGCCGCCGTCGCCGCCCGAACTGCGCTAGCGCCTCGCGCGGCGTTTCAACATGCTCGGCGCCCGGCGATAGACCTGCTGGAAAGCCGCGTTGAACGACCGCACGCTGCCAAAACCCGCTGCCAGCGCGATGTCGGTCATGCCCAGGTCGGTGGTATCGATCAGTCGCTTCGCGCGCTGAATGCGCGCGGTGCGCGCGGCGGCCAGCGGTGTCGTGTCGAGATGGCGGCGGAACAGCCGCGTCAGGTGGCGGGCGCCGATGCCGAGCCGCCCGGCCAGCGCCTCGACGTCGGCCTCGTCGAGCGCGCCGTCCTCGATCAGCCGCAGCGCGCGATCGACGGTCGCGCGGGTGCCGTTCCACGCCGGCGAGCGCGGCGCCGTTTCCGGCCGGCAGCGGAGGCAGGGGCGAAAGCCCGCGCGCTCGGCCGCCGCCGCGCTGCGATAATAGCTGACGTTGCGCGAGAGCGGCTGGCGCACCGGGCAGACCGGGCGGCAATAGATGCCGGTCGATTTGACCCCGATGAAGACAACCCCGTCATAGGCCGGATCGCGCGCATAGCGGACCCGTTCGCACAGCGCGAAATCGAGGTCGGGTTCGTCGGGCGGCGTCATGTGCCCTCTATACGGGAATCGGCCGCGTTTGTCCGGGGGGTGTCGGTGATCGCGTCCGATTCCTGCCAGCGATGGTGCGGCGACGCCGCTATCATCGGCGGCATATCCAGAGCAGGAGCAAGCCAGATGGCCTCGATCCACCACGAAATCTTCATTGCCGCCGATCCCGGCACGATCTGGGACGCCGCGCGCGACGTCGGCCGGCTTCACGACCGGCTCGTCCCCGGGTTCGTCGCCGCCACCGAAATGATCGAAGGCGACGGCGCGCCGGTACGCCGCGTCACCTTTGCGAACGGCGCGACGGCCGACGAAACGATCGTCTCGGTCGACGATGACCGCCGCCGCCTCGTCTGGGCGATCAAGGCGTTTGACCATCATAATGGCGCGCTCGAAGTCGCCGGGGCCGAAGGCGGCGCGCGGGTGCGCTGGACCGCCGACATCCTGCCCGATGCGCTCGCGCAGCAGGTCGCACCGATGATGGCAGAGGGGCTGGCGCGCATGAAGGCGCATATGGAGCGCGTGCGCGTCGACAGCTGACGCTTGCCAAGCGGGGGCAGTGGGCGGCATGGGGTAGCATGACCTTCACTGCCGTCCCCCTGACGCTTTACCCAGGCATGTTTCCCGGCCCGCTGGGGCACAGCATGGCGGGGCGCGCGCTCGAGAGTGGAACGTGGCAATGCGCGCCGGTACAGATTCGCGACTTTGCGACCGACAGGCACCGCACCGTCGACGACACGCCCGCAGGCGGCGGCGCGGGCATGGTGCTCAAGGCCGACGTCCTCGGCGCCGCGATCGACCATGCGGTGACGGCGCATCCGGACCTTCCGATTCTTGCGATGACCCCGCGCGGCACCCCGATCACGCAGGCGCGCGTGCGCCAGCTTTCGGCGGGCCCGGGCGCGATCATCCTCTGCGGCCGGTTCGAGGGATATGACGAACGCATCTTCGACGCGCGGCCGATCGAAGAGGTGTCGATGGGCGACCTCATCCTGTCGGGCGGCGAGATGGGAGCGCTGTTGCTGCTCGACGCTTGCATTCGGCTGCTTCCCGGCGTAATGGGCGCGGCTTCAAGCGGTGACGACGAATCGTTCGAAAACGGTTTGCTCGAATATCCGCACTATACCCGGCCCGTAAATTGGGAAGGGCGCACGATCCCCGAAGTGCTGCGATCGGGGGATCATGCGAAGATCGCAGCCTGGCGGAAACAACAGGCGGAAGATCATACACGGTTACGCAGGCCGGACCTTTGGGAGCGTCATATCGATGCTCGGGCCCGACCTGCCTCTGGCGCGCGGCGAAAAGAAAAGGACTAGAGGACATGAACCTCATCCAGACGATCGAAGCCGAAGAAATCGCCAAAGCGGCGAAGACGATTCCGACCTTCCGTCCCGGCGACACGCTGAAAGTCGGCGTGAAGGTGGTCGAAGGCGAACGCACCCGCGTCCAGAATTTCGAAGGCGTGTGCATCGCACGCTCGAACAAGGGCATGGGCTCCAACTTCACCGTGCGCAAAATGTCGTTCGGCGAAGGCGTCGAGCGCGTGTTCCCGCTCTATTCGCCCAACATCGACTCGATTACCGTCATCCGCAAGGGTGCCGTGCGTCGTGCGAAGCTTTACTATCTTCGTGGCCGCACTGGTAAATCGGCGCGTATTGCGGAGCGCCGCGAATACCGGTCGGAAGCCGGCGAAGGCTAAGGAGAGCTTCTCTCACCCAAAGCCGAAACAGCTTTCAAAAACGACCGGTTCCGCCAACAGGCAGAGCCGGTCGTTTTCTTTTGGGCAAAGCGAATTTCATGCAGCAGTCCGTCCTCCCGTTCCAGCCGACGCGGCGCGCCTTTCTTGGCGCGGTGCTCGCATTCGGCGTGTCGGGCGAGGCGGTGGCGCTCACCAATGCGCAGCGCATCGTCGCGGCGGCGCGGCGGCAGGTCGGTGTGACGCTGTCCTATGATCCGGCGTACAGTGTCCTTCGCTTTCCGAACGGCGATGTCGACCGCGCGAAGGGCGTTTGCACCGATGTCGTGATCCGCGCCTTCCGCGATGCGCTCGGCGCCGACCTGCAGGCGCTTGTAAATGCCGACATGAGGGCCAATTTTGCAGCCTATCCGAAGAATTGGGGATTGGGGCGCCCCGACCGCAACATCGACCATCGCCGGGTGCCCAACCTCGCGACCTATTGGCGGCGGCAGGGCGCCTCGCTGCCCGTAACGACCAACCCCGCCGACTGGCGCCCGGGCGACATCTTCACCGCGATGGTGGGTGGCCGTCTGCCGCACACCGGCATCGTGTCCGACCGCAAGGATACGACCGGCGTGCCGCTCGTCCTCCACAATATCGGTGGCGGGACGCGCGAGGAGGATGCGCTGTTCGACCACAAGCTGACCGGCCATTTCCGCTGGAAAGTCTGAATTATCGTAACGTTTTCAACCGAGTTCTTGCCTTGAGGAGTGAGTAAATGGGTTATCGTATCGTTGTCGCCGGAGCCACGGGCAATGTCGGGCGCGAAGTGCTCGCCATTCTCGCCGAGCGCGAATTTCCGATCGACGAACTGGCAGCGGTCGCATCGTCGCGCAGCCAGGGCACCGACGTCGAAATCGGCGACAGCGGCCGCACCGTCAAATGCCAGAATATCGACAATTTCGACTGGGCCGGCTGGGACATGGCGATTTTCGCGATCGGCAGCGACGCGACCGCGATCCACGCGCCGAAGGCCGCTGCGGCGGGCTGCGTCGTGATCGACAATAGTTCGCTCTATCGCATGGATCCCGACGTGCCGCTGATCGTGCCCGAGGTGAACCCCGATGCGATCGACGGCTATACGAAGCGCAACATCATCGCGAACCCGAACTGCTCGACCGCGCAGATGGTCGTCGCGCTGAAGCCGCTCCACGACGCTGCCAAGATCAAGCGCGTCGTCGTCTCGACCTATCAGTCGGTGTCGGGTGCGGGCAAGTCGGGCATGGACGAACTGTGGAACCAGACGCGTCAGATCTTCGTCGGCGACGAGAAGGACATCCAGAAGTTCACCAAGCAGATCGCCTTCAATGTCATTCCGCACATCGACAAATTCCTCGACGACGGCTCGACCAAGGAAGAGTGGAAGATGGTCGTCGAAACGAAGAAGATCCTCGATCCGAAGATCAAGGTCACCGCGACCTGCGTCCGCGTGCCGGTGTTCGTCGGCCATTCGGAAGCGATCAACATCGAGATGGAAGACGAGCTGTCGGCCGAGGATGCGCAGCGCATCCTGCGCGAAGCCCCCGGCGTCGTGCTCCACGACAAGCGCGAGGACGGCGGTTACATTACCCCCGTCGAATGCGTCGGCGATTTCGCGACCTTCGTCAGCCGCGTGCGCGAAGACTCGACGGTCGAAAACGGCCTCAACCTCTGGTGCGTCAGCGACAACCTCCGCAAGGGCGCGGCGCTGAACGCGGTGCAAATCGCCGAATTGCTCGGCCGCCGGCACCTCAAGAAGGGGTAAGTCCTGGTCCTCCCCGTCGCGAAGCGATGGGGAGGGGGACCGTTCGCGAAGCGAATGGTGGAGGGGCCGCGACCTTGCGCCAAAGCCCCTCCGTCAGCGCTCCGCGCTGCCACCTCCCCATGCCTGCGGCACAGGGAGGATTGCCTTGGCGAGATCGAGGCATCCAAGCTATGCCCTCGGTATGACCAGCCCCTACGCCTTCACCCACGCCCTCTGCCGCGCCCCCGCCCGTTCGGCGGTCAAGGGTATCCGCGCCAACGGCGGTCCCGACCCCGACTTCGCCGTCCTCGCCGCCGAACATGAATCCTATGTTAGCGCGCTCCGCGACCTCGGCCTCGCCGTCGAAGTCCTGCCGCCGCTTGACGATTTCCCCGACGCGCTGTTCACCGAAGACGTCGCGCTGACCTTTCCCGAGGGCGCGATCCTGCTTCGCCCCGGCGCACCGAGCCGCGCGGGCGAAGTGGCGCATATCCGCGAGGCGCTCGCGGCGCGCCACGCCACTGTGCTCGAAATGACCGGCCCCGGCCATGTCGACGGCGGCGATGTGCTGCGCCTTGCCGACCGCGTGATTATCGGCCTGTCCGATCGCACCGACCGCGCGGGCGCCACCGAACTCGCGGCTTTGCTCGCGCGGCTCGGTTATCGCGCCCAGATCGCGGTCACGCCCGCGGGCGTGCTCCATTTCAAGACCGGCTGCAGCCTGATCGACGAAAGCACGATCCTCGCCGTACCCGCGATGCGCGATTGCCCCGAATTTGCGGGCCTCGAAGTCGTGCTGACCCCGCCCGGCGAGGGAGGGGCGGCGAATATCCTGCGCGTGCGCGATACCGTCCTCATCGGCGCGCGCTGGCTGGCGACGCAGGCGATGCTGGCGGCGCGCGGCGTATCTTTCCGCCCGATGGCGACCGACCAGATCGCGCGCATCGACGCGGGGCTCAGCTGCATGTCGCTGCGCTGGTGACGCATCGAAAATCGCTGTCCTACAATATCTTGCTGCATTAGGTCTTCGGCATGATGAAAGCCCTGACGCCGCGCCCGATACATGCATTTGCGAGTGAAGTTAGGCAGTTTTCCGCCATTTCTGCCTTGACGGATTTCGATCGATGACGGCCGGTTCGGCGCCCCCGAAAGCGCAAAGGCCGCTGATCGGCCTGCTCCTTGCGCTCCTCCTCCTCGCGCAGATCGACCAGCCCTATCCCGAGGTCGCGCTGCTCCAGCATATCCCGACGATGCTGCTGATCGTTGCGGCGCCCTGGCTGCTCCGCCGCTGGCCGCTATCGACGCCAGCCGTCGCGTGCATCGTCGCCTTCATGGTGCTCCACACGCTCGGCGGGCGCTACGCCTACAGCAATGTCCCCTATGACGACTGGGCGCGCGCGCTGACCGGCACCAGCCTCTCCGACACCTTCGGGTGGACGCGCAACCATTATGACCGGCTCGTCCATTTTGCCTTCGGCGCGCTGTCGGTGATCCCCGTCGCCGAAATCGCACGGCGCTGGGGTGGTCTCGGCCCGCGCGGTGCGGCCTTAACCGTGCTTGGTTGGGTCTTGGCGATCTCAAGCCTCTACGAAATCTTCGAATGGCTGCTCACCATCGTCGCGGCGGGTGAGACCGCCGATCGCTATAATGGGCAGCAAGGCGATATCTGGGACGCGCAAAAGGATATGGCGCTGGCAACGCTCGGTGCGATATTGGGGATGGCGATGGGGCCGATCGTCGGAAACAGGAGATAGGCATGCGCAAGTTCACGACCCTCGCGATGGTGGCGCTGCTCGCCGCGTGCAAACCCGCCGCCGAAAAGGCCCCGGTTGATGCCGACCCTGTCGCGCCGGCGGTGCCTGAGGCGAAGAACGACGGCCCGAACGCGGCGACCACCGCGGTCAGTCTCGATGGCGAAGGGCTGCGCTTCGTCGACACGAACAGCGGCAAGACCAGCCTGCTCGCCTTCGGCGTCCCGCGCGCACAGGCGGAGGCCGCGCTCGCCAATGTCGCGGGCAAGGAAGACGACCGCAGCACCAACGCCGAATGCGGCGCGGGATCGATGGAATTCACGCGCTACGACGCGATGACGCTCAATTTCCAGGACGGCAAATTCGCCGGCTGGTTCCTCGGCAACGAACCCGGCGCCGACAGCTATTCGACGATGAGCGGCATCGCCATCGGCACGACGCGCGCCAAGGCGAAGGAATCGGTGACGATCGTCGACCTCGAGGACAGCACGCTGGGCGAGGAATTCAGCATCGGCACCGGCGACAAGGTGATCGGCGGCATGTTCGCCGCGCCCGGCGACGCGGCAAAGATCGACGCGTTGTTCGCCGGCACCAACTGCTTCTTCCGCTGATATGGCGCGGGAAATCACCGGCGGCTGCCGCTGCGGCCAACTGCGTTACAGCTTCGAGCAGGACGGGCCGCTCCTCAACTATTGCTGCCACTGTCTCGATTGCCAGAAATCGACCGCGAGCGCCTTTGCCGATCAGCTGATCGTATCGACCGATACGCTGACGCTGACCGGGCGAAGCGTGACATTCTCGACCGAGCGCCCCTCGGGCGGCACCACGACCAACCAGCATTGCCCCGACTGTTTCAGCCGCGTGTGCAATGCGAACACCGTCTATCCCGCGATGACGATCGTGCGCGCGGGGACGCTTGACGATCCGTCGGGCCTCGAACCCTTCGCGCATATATGGACCAGCCGGAAACGTGGCTGGATCGCGATCGACCCGGCGGTGCCGACCTTCGCCGAAAGCCCCGATCCGACGGAGTTCATGCGGCTGGCGATGGCGCGACGAGAGGCCTGAGCGGCTGCTAATGACCGAAAGCCGTCGTCAGCAACGGACCACCTTAGGTCCGTCAGTTCGGTGGCGGTGGCCAAAATGTGGCCTGTTCAAACCGGACATTATCTACCCTGTCGATTTCCAGAACGTAGGGCATTTCGTCCATCGGAGGTAAGTGTGGGTCACCCGCTGTGGAGGTGTTTCGTTTCCGCAAAATGCCGGTGAAATCGGCATGATAATCATCGGGCCCGCCCATCCCGATCTTAAAGGCGCTTCGAGTGTCGCCTACCGACGAGTGTTTTGGATTCAAGAAACTACTGCGCAAATTCGGTCTGAAGTCGGGATCGATCGAAAAATTCCGGCACCGGTCTGACCCCATCAGTGAGCCATGATAGTTAAAACCATACCAGGCGCGTACAGTGACTGAGTCATTGATCCGCTTTTTACCAGATCGGGCCAGATCGCACACATCGATAGGAGCGTCTGCCGAGCTGCCTGAACAACCAGCGGCAAGATTGGCGGCGACCAGAATTAAAAGGGTTCGTACTGCAAACATGGAAGGAAATTGCATGGTGCAGCGCGCGATTGCAACGTCCGCTTCCCACGCCAAAGCAGACGCCTCGATTAATGCCCCATATCCGCCGCCGACGCCTTCGGCCCGCCCGGCTTCGGCGGCCGTAGCAGCAGCACCAGCGGCACCGAGGCCAGCGTCACCCACATCATCGCCCAAAAATCGTCGATATAGGCGACCATCGCCGCCTGCCGGTTGATCTCGGCATTGATCATCGCCATCGCCGTGTCGCCCGCGATGCCGAAGCGGTCGGCGGTCGACGGGTCGAGCAGGCTGACCGAGCTGTTGGTGACATGCGCCGCCAGATCCGCGTGGCTCCGCTGGATGTTCGAACCGAGCAGGGTGGTGACGATCGAGATGCCGACCGATGCGCCGAGGCTGCGGAACAGGTTGAGCAGGCTCGACCCGTCGGTGCGATACTGCGGCTGGATCGTCGCGAACGCCATGGTGTTCAGTGGAATGAAGATCAGCCCCATGCCGAGGCCCTGCACCAGCCCGCTGATGATCACGGGCTGCATCCCCATCGCGAGCGACCAGTGGCTCATCTGCCATAACGAATAGGCCGCGGTGAGGAGCCCGGTGCCGACCAGCCAGCGCGCGTCGATCTTGCCGAGCAATTGTCCCGCGACCCACATGCTCGCGAGGATACCGACACCGCGCAGCGCGAGCGCGACGCCGGTATCGATTACCGGCCAGCCGAACAGATTCTGCAGCATCGGCGGCAGCAGCGCCATCGACGCGAACATCACGACGCCGATCACGACCATGAACCCCATCGCGGTGACGAGGTTGCGGTCGGCGAGCATCTTGCGGCTGAACAGCGGCGCCTGCGCGGTGAACATATGGACGATGAACATCCACAGGCAGGAGACGGCGACGCCCATTTCGATCCAGATTTCGATGCTGTCAAACCAGTCCTGATGCGCGCCGCGGTCGAGCATCAGTTGGAGCGCGGCGAGGCCGAGCGCGAGCATCGAAAAACCGAACAGGTCGAAGCGCCGTGTGACGCTTCGCGTCTTGGGCAGCAGCGCCCACATCATCGCGAGCGTGATGAGCCCGACGGGCAGGTTGACGTAAAAGACCCAGCGCCAGTTGACGCTTTCGGTCAGCCAGCCGCCCAATATCGGGCCGAGGATCGGCCCGATCATGATCCCCATGCCCCAGATCGACATCGCGCGCGCGTGGCGTTCGGGCGGATTGATGTCGAGCATCACCGATTGCGACAGCGGCCCGATAAAGGCCGCGCTGACCCCCTGCAGGAAACGGAAGGCGACCATCTGCTCGAGCGTCTGCGCGGCGCCGCACGCCATCGACGCGACGATGAAGCCCGCGACCGCGGCCATGAACAATTCGCGCCGCCCGATGCGGTCGGCGAGCCAGCCGGTGATCGGCATCGCGACCGCCGAGGCGAGGATATAGCTCGTCAGCACCCACGTCACCGTCTCGCTCGTCGCGCCCAATGCCGACTGCATGTGCGGGATCGCGACGTTGGCGATCGTCGTGTCGAGGATCTGCATGATCGACGCGCCCATGACGGCGACGGTCAGCAGCCCGCGATAGCGCACGCGTTCGTGCAGCGGGATCGACTCGTCGTCGGGGAGCGCCGCGGCCGACGGCCGGCGGGGGAGGGCATTGCTCGCCACGGGACCTTACTTCGTAATCACCCGCACATCGGCCGACAGCCCCGCGATCATGTCGCGCGCGGGCTTTTCGTCGAAGGCGATGCGCACCGGCACGCGCTGCGTCACCTTGACCCAGTTGCCAGTGGCGTTTTGCGCGGGCAGCACCGAAAATTCGCTACCGGTGCCCGCGCCGATCGTCAGCACATGACCGCGCACCTTCACGCCGGGATAGGCGTCGAAGCTGATTTCGGCGCGCTGGCCGACACGCATATCGGCGAGGTCGGTTTCCTTGAAATTGGCTTCGACCCACGGATGCGCGGTATCGACCAAAGTGACCGCGGGAAGCCCGGCGACCATCATCTGGCCGACCTGCAGCCGGTCCGACTGCGCGATCCGGCCCGCGCTCGGCGCGCGAACCGTCGTGCGGCCCATGTTCACCTCGGCCTGCGAACGCTGGACGCGCGCCGCCTCGACCTGCGGGTTGATTCCGCTCGATGGGCCGGCGGCGAGCTTGGCGCGCGCTTCCGCGGCGGCGGCTTCGGCTTGACGTACGCTCTCGCGCGCCTGCTGGAGCGCGTGGCGCGACGCGTCATAGGCGGCTTTGGTCGTGAAGCCCTTTTCCATCAACGCTGCCTGCCGCTCGAAAGTGACCTGCGCGAACTTCACATCCTCACGTGCCGCGGCGATGTCGACGCTCGACGTGTTCGCGCTCGCCGAGAGGTTGCCGACCTCGACCTCGGCGGCGTCGATCGCCGCGGTCGCCTGCGCGACGGTCAGCGCATAGGGTTCGCCGTCGATGCGGAACAGCAGCTGGCCTTTCGCGACCTGCTGGCCGTCGCGCACGGCGACTTCGGTGATCCGTCCGCCGACTTCGGCGGCGACCGACACCTTGTCCATCTGGACATAGGCGTTGTCGGTCGACACCGACCCGCCGCTCGTCAGCCACCAGCCGGCACCGCCCGCGATCAGGGCCAGGGGCAGGCCGAACATCAGGATGCGCGTGCGCCAGCTCGCCTTGGGCGCGGCCTCGTTTTCGAGTGCCGGGTTCGGCAAGGGGTCGGCCTTTGGCGCGGCCTTGGGCGGCGTCACCTTTTCGGCCTTCGGGCGGGATGGGGAGAGCTGGTCCATCAAACGGTCTCTTCTTCTTTTTGGCATATACGGCGGGACAAATTGGCGCGAACGCGTTCGACAAGATCGATCAGCTGGTCGCGCTCGGCGTCGCTCAGCCCTTCGGTGGCTTCGCCGGTCAGCGCGTCGGCCATCTCGCGCATCCCGCCGAGCAGGTCGCCCGCGCGGGGGGTCAGATAGAGGCGCCACGCGCGGCGGTCGGCAGGGTCGGCGCGGCGCTCGACCAGCTCGCTTTCGACCAACCGGTCGACCATGCGCGACAAGGTAATCGGCTCGACCTCAATCAGCTCGGCGAGCGGCCCCTGACGGATGCCTTCGTGGCGCTTGAGATAGGTAATCAGCCGCCATTGCAGCGCGGTAATGCCGCTGCCCTTCGTGCGCGCGTTGAACGAACGGCGAAACAGCCGCGCCGTGTCGTTCAGCAGGAATCCGATCGTTTCACTCATGTCATACGATATAATAGCAATTGCTACTATTTTCAACATCCGGATTTTGCAGCCAACAATCTCGAATCCGGTGTAAATTTTCTTTACACTGCTTGCGTCGGCCGCGTTTTTCGGCAGGATGACGTCATGAGTTTGACCGCAGACCTCTTCTGGTCCTTTCGCTCGCCGTACAGCTATCTCGCTATCGGCCGTTATCGCGCGCTCGCCGCCAGCCACGATGTGACGATCAACCTGCGCCCCGTCTATCCACTCGCAATCCGCCAGCCCGACTTCTTCGAGCGCAACCACCCCAACTGGCTGAGCTATACGATGCGCGACATGATCCGCGTCGCGCAATTTCATGGCATTCCCTTCGGTCCGCCGCGTCCCGACCCGATCGTGCAGGACATGGCGACGCGCACGATCGCGGCCGAGCAGCCCTATATCTATCGCCTGACGCGGCTCGGGCAGGCGGCATCGCGGCGCGGCAAGAGCCTTGCCTTCGCGCACGAGGCGGCGCAGCTCATCTGGGGCGGCGCGCAGGACTGGCACCTCGGCGATCATCTGGCGGGTGCGGCGAAGCGCGCGGGCCTCGACCTGGCCGAACTCGATGCCGAAGCCGTCAGCGACGCCGAGCTACTCGACAATGAAATCGCCGCCAACCAGGTCGCGCTCGAAATCGCCGGTCATTGGGGCGTGCCAACCCTGGTGTTCGATGGCGAACCCTTTTTCGGGCAGGACCGCATCGAAATGGCGAAGTGGCGCATGGAGCAAAAGGGCCTGCGCCCACGCTGATCGGCGCTTGCCGAACCGGGCGTGAAGGGCGCATAGCGCGGCGCATGACGATCGAACCTCAATATTTCGAGGCGCGCGACGGCGTGCGGCTGGCGTGGCGCGAGATGGGTCCAGAAACGGGGGGCGGGCGGCCGCTGTTGCTGCTCCACGGCCTGTTTTCGAGCGGCGAGGTCAACTGGATCAAGTTCGGCACTGCCGCGCGCGTCGCATCCGAGGGCTATCGCGTGATCATGCCCGATCTGCGCGTCCACGGGTCGAGCGACGCGCCGCACGAGGAGGAATATTATCCGTCCGACGTGCTCGTGCGCGACCTTGAGGATCTGGTGGCACATCTGGGCCTGACCGATTTCGACCTCGGCGGCTTTTCGCTCGGCGCGCGCACCAGCGTCCGCGCGGTCGTCGCGGGGATGAAGCCGCGCCGGCTGATCCTCGGTGGCATGGGGCTGGCAGGGCTCGCCGGCTGGCAGCGGCGCGGGCAATTCTTCAAGCGCGTCATCGCCGAATATGAGACGGCAAAGCGCGGCGACGACACATGGCTGTCGATCCAGTTCATGAAAACGATGAAGGTCGATCGCATCGCCGCGGGGCATCTGCTCGACAGCTTCACCGACACGGCGCCCGCGATGCTGGCGGCGATCACGATGCCGACGCTCGTCGTGTGCGGTGCTGACGATCAGGACAATGGTTCGGCGCCCGAACTCGTCGCCGCGCTCGCCGACGCGCGGCTCGCAACGATCCCGGGCACGCATATGTCGAGCGTCACCCAACCCGAGCTGGGCGATGCGATCGCCGCCTTTCTCGCGGCTTGACCGGACTCGCGCGAAGCGCCTAGCTGTTGCCATGTGCCGCAGAGCGCTGACAAAATATTCCAGAGGACGCACCCCATGAAAGCCATGATTTCGACGCTGTCGCTTGCCTTGTCGCTCGCGGTGGCAACCCCCGCTTTTGCCCAAACTGCGCCGACGGCGGCCCCCACCGCCGCTGACGCCGATGCCTTTATCGCGTCGGTCGAAAAGGACCTGTTCGACTATACGGTCGAGGCGAGCCAGGTGAACTGGGTCAACAGCACCTATTTGACCGAAGATACCGATGCGATGGCGTCGAGGATCAACGCCGTCGGCACCGAGAAATCGGTCAAATATGCGCTCGAAGCCGCCAAATATAAGGATGTGGCGGGGCTCGGCGCCGACACCAAGCGCAAGCTCGACATATTGCGCACCGGGATTGTGCTGCCCGCGCCGACGACGCCGGGCGCCGCGACCGAGCTCAACACGATCGCGACCGACCTGCAGTCGCAATATGGCAAGGGCCGCGGCACGCTGGACGGCAAGGAAATCTCGGGCTCGGACATCGAGGCCGCGATGGGCGACCTCAAGCACACGCCGGCGCAGTTCGCCGAAATGTGGACGAGCTGGCACGACAAGGTCGGCGCGCCGATGAAGGACGATTATGCCAAGCTGGTCGGCATCGCGAACGCCGGCGCGAAGGAACTCGGCTTCGCCGACACCGGCGCGATGTGGCGTTCGGGTTACGACATGCCGCCCGAGGAATTCGCCAAGGTCACCGAGAAGATCTGGCAGGATATGAAGCCGCTCTATGTCGCGCTCCACACCTATGTCCGCTGGAAGCTGAACGAGAAATATGGCGACGCGGTGCAGGCCAAGACCGGTCCGATCCGTGCCGACCTGCTCGGCAATATGTGGGCGCAGGAATGGGGCAATATCTACCCGCTCGTCGCGCCCGCGGGAACCGGCGACCTCGGCTATGACATCGGCGACCTCTTGACCGCGCAGGGCAAGACCCCGCTCGACATGGTCAAGGCGGGCGAGAATTTCTATTCGTCGCTCGGCATGGCGCCGCTGCCCGAAACCTTCTGGAAGCGCAGCCAGTTCCTGAAGCCCGCCGACCGCGAAGTCGTCTGCCACGCCTCGGCGTGGGATATCGACAACAAGGACGATATCCGCATCAAGATGTGCATCAAGGTGAATGCCGACGACTTCATCACGATCCACCACGAACTCGGCCACAATTATTACCAGCGCGCTTATAACAAGCAGCCATTCCTGTACCTCAACGGTGCCAACGACGGCTTCCACGAGGCGATCGGCGATTTCGTCGCGCTGTCGATCACCCCGCAATATCTTGTCGACATCGGCCTGCTCGACAAGGCGAAGGTGCCCGCCGCCGACAAGGACATCGGCCTGCTGCTCCGGCAGGCGATGGACAAGGTCGCCTTCCTGCCCTTCGGCCTGCTCGTCGACCGCTGGCGCTGGGGCGTCTTCGACGGTTCGATCCAGCCCGCCGACTACAACAAGAAATGGACCGAGCTGCGCACGCAATATCAGGGTATCGTCCCGCCGGGCGCGCGGCCGGCGAACGCGTTCGATGCGGGTGCGAAATTCCATATCCCGGGCAACACGCCCTACACGCGCTATTTCCTCGCGCGCGTGCTGCAGTTCCAATTCTATCAGGCGGCGTGCAAGCAGGCGGGGTGGAAGGGGCCGCTCCACCGCTGCTCCTTCTATGGCAACAAGGAGGTCGGCGCGAAATTGAACGCGATGCTCGAAATGGGTGCGTCGAAGCCGTGGCCCGACGCGCTGCAAGCCTTCACCGGCAGCCGCGAGATGTCGGGCAAGGCGATGGCCGATTATTTCGCGCCGCTGAAGACGTGGCTCGACCAGCAGAACAAGGGCAAGCCGCAGGGCTGGTGAGCCGGGCGATCGACGACAAGCAGAAAGGCCGGGGCGTCGCCGCCCCGGCCTTTTTCATTGCGCCTCGACCGCCTGTTTGAAGCGCGCGAGCCGCGCGCTCGCGGCGGCGGCGTGCGGACCGATCCAGCGGTCGTGGATGTCCTGGATCGGCACCGCGTTGAGGTGGTTCCAGCGTTCGCGGCCGCGCCGCTCGGCGATCACCAGCCCCGCATCCTCCAGCACCTTCAGATGTTGCATCACCGTGCAGCGGTCGATGTCGGCAAAATGGGCGCACAGCGCGCCAGTCGTCAGCGGCTGGTCCTTCAGATCGTCGAGAATCTGGCGCCGGATCGGCGAGGCGAGCGCCTTGAAGGTCGCGTCGAACTGGTCGTGAATTGACATGTTACATAAATATAACATAAAAGAGTGCGACTCAAGCGGAGAATGGACATGGAACTGAAATTCAGGGTCGCGGCGCGGATCGCGAAGCCGGTGCACGAGGTGTTCGAGGCGGTCGCAGACCCCGCGAAGCTGTCGAACTATTTCACCACGGGCGGCGCAAAGGGCCGGCTCGAGACCGGCGCTACGGTCGAATGGGACTTTCACGACTTTCCCGGCGCCTTTCCGGTCTGGGTGATCGAGGTGGTGCCCGACGAGAAAATCGTCCTCGAATGGCAGGCGAACGAAGGCGAGCCGCCCAATGTGGAAGGCGGCGCGCACAAGGACGCCGATTACCGGACGCGGGTGACGATGAGCTTCAAGGGGCTCGACGACGGGCGCACGATGGTCGAGATCGCCGAGGAAGGCTGGCGCGAAAATCAGGGTGCGCTCGGCGCCTCCTATGGCAATTGCCAGGGGTGGGCGCAGATGCTCTGCGCGCTCAAGGCGTGGACCGAGCATGGGATCAACCTGCGCGAGGGCATGTATATCTAGCCGCGCGATCGCCGACAGAACGGCCATTGCGGGCGGCGTTGCGAACGACGCGGCCGGGCGATAGGCTGGCCGCATGACAAGCGCACCGCCGGTGATGGTCCTCGGTTGCGGCCGAAGCGGCACCTCGATCTTCGGCGAGCTGTTCGACGGCCTCGATCGCTACATCTATCAAAGCGAACCGGCGTTCGAGGCGGTGTTGGCGGCCGACTACAGCACGCCGCAGGCGTTCAAGGTGCCGCGCGAAAGCGACCTTCATCCGGCAAGGCCGGGCCTGTCCTTTCCGCTCGACCGCTTTCTGGAGGTGGCGCCCCGCGCCCGCCTGTTCTGGATCGTGCGGAATCCGCTCGACGCCGTCTGTTCGCTGCGCGTCGGAATCGCGAAGCAATGGGGGCATCATCCGAGGCCGCCCGACTGGAAGGACTGGCTTGCCGAGCCCCTGATCGCGCGATGCGCGCATCATTGGGCTTTCCTCAATATCGCGGGATATGCGCAGGTCGAACATTGCGCCACGCTGGTCCGGTTCGAGGAGATGATCGCCGATCCGGTGCAGTTTTTGGCCCGGATATGCGAGGTTCTGGCGATCGATCCCGCCGCCAATGCCCCGCATCTCGCGAGGTGGGCGAAGCGGGTGCAGAACAGCAACAACAAGGACTTTATCGAAGCGCAGACCTCGCGGAGCTATTCACGGCCGGACCATAGGGTCCGCGTCGACCGCTGGCGCGAGAATCTGACCGACGAAGAGGCCGCTGCGATCTGGGATATGGTCGGCGAGACGGCGCAGGCGCTGGGCTACCGCGCCCCGGCTTGAAATCGGCGCTGAGGACGGGCGTCAGCCCGGGGTTTCGAAGCGCAGTGGCCGCGAGCCAATCGGGGCACCGGTGTTGGCGTCGACCACCACCGGGCGCACGGCCTCACCCGTTTCATCGTCGAGGTGGCGGCTGAGCGCGCCGGCGCCGTTATATTTGCGCCCCCACGCGCCGATCGCCATCAGGATCGGCAGGAAGTCGCGCCCCCCCTCGGTGAGCAGATATTCGTCGCGCGGCGGGCGCTGACTGTAGCGCCTCTTCTCGATCAAACCAGCATCGGCAAGCGCCGACAAGCGCCGCGACAAGATGTTCGGCGCGATGCCGAGGCTGGTGCGCAATTGCTCGTACCGCGTCAGCCCGCGCTCGATATCGCGGAGCACCAACATGCTCCAGCGGTCGCCGACGCGCATCAACCCGCGATCGACGGGGCAGGTGCCCAAATTATTTTCGTCGCTGCTCATTGAAGTCACATAAGGCAGTCACTATCATTTTGCAAGCGACTCGCGGCGGGCTTTTCTCGTCCTCGGGGCCGCCTCACAAGGAGCAATGATTTGACTATCCCGAGTGGAACGGCCCTGATCACGGGCGCTTCGACCGGCCTTGGCGCCGTCTATGCCGACCGCCTCGCCAAGCGCGGGCACGACCTGATCCTTGTCGCACGCAACGGCGCGCAGATGGAAGAACTCGCCGCAAAGCTGCGCGCCGAAACCGGCGCCCAGGTCGATGTGATCGCCGCCGACCTTACCCACGGCGACGATGTGACGCGGATCGAGCAGCGGCTGGCGGGCGATGCCGCGATTACGCTGTTCGTCAACAATGCCGGCATGTCGCTGAACGGCGGCACGCTGGAGAATAGCCCCGCCGAGATCGAGACGATCATCGCCCTCAACATCGCCGCCGCCGCGCGGCTCGCGATTGCGGCGGGCAAGGCGTTCGGCGCGCGCGGCAAGGGGGCGATCGTCAACATCGCCTCGGTCCTTGCGCTCGCTCCCGAAGCCTATGAAGGCGTCTACAGCGGTTCGAAGGCGTTCCTGCTCAACCTCAGCCTTTCGCTCGCGAACAGCCTGCGCGAACAGGGCGTGACGGTGCAGGCCGTGCTGCCCGGTGCAACGCGCACCGAAATCTGGGAACGCTCGGGCAAGGACATCGATGCCTTCCCGGCCGAGATGGTGATGGATGCCGGCGATCTTGTCGATGCTGCACTGCTCGGACTCGATAGCGGTGAGGACGTGACGATTCCGCCGCTTGCCGATGAAAGCCAGTGGGGTGCCTATCACGCGGCGCGGCTGGCGATGGGGCCGGGACTGTCGCGGCGTGACGTCGCCGAGCGCTATCGGGCAACAGAAGCGGTTTGAAACCCCGTTGGGTCAGTGACGTTCCCAACATTCGTCATTCCCGCGAAAGCGCGAACCCAGTGGCTATGGCAGCTCGCTGGGTCCCCGCTTTCGCGAGGATGACGAAGTAGGAAATTGAGCGGCAACTACGGGTCGAAAGCCGCCGTCAGCGGAACGGCGGCTCGTTGAACGCGCGGAGTTTGCGGCTATGGAGCTTGGCGCCCTCGTCGCGCATCGTCTCGCACGCGCGGATGCCGATCTGGAGATGCGCGGCGATCGCTTCCTCGTAGAAGCGGTTCGCCTGTCCGGGGAGCTTGAGTTCGCCGTGGAGCGGCTTGTCGCTGACGCAGAGCAGGGTGCCGTAGGGGACGCGGAAGCGATAACCCTGCGCGGCGATCGTGGCGCTTTCCATGTCGATGCCGATCGCGCGCGACTGCGAGAAGCGGAGCGCGCTGTCGGTATAGCGCAGCTCCCAATTGCGGTCGTCGGTGGTGACGACGGTGCCGGTGCGCATGCGTTTCTTGAGGTCGGCGCCGGTCGCGCCCGACACCGTTTCGGCGGCGCTTGCCAAAGCTTGTTGCACTTCGGCGATCGGCGGAATCGGAATGGCGACCGGCAGCACCGCGTCGAGGATATGATCGTCGCGGAGGTACGCGTGCGCGAGAACATAATCGCCGATGCGCTGGCTGGGGCGGAGGCCGCCGCAGTGGCCGATCATCAGCCACGCTTCGGGCCGCAGCACCGCGAGATGGTCGCAGATCGTCTTGGCGTTCGACGGGCCGACGCCGATGTTGACAAGCGTGATGCCGCCGCCGTCGGGCGCGATCAAATGATAGGCGGGCATCTGGTGCCGCCGCCACGCGCTGTCGGCGACGAGCGCGCTGGCGTTGACGCCGGGCTGGTCGACGTAGAGGCCGGCGGCGCCCGCGAGCGCGGTGTAGCGGCCCTGGCCGACCTGCGCCCCGGCCCAGGCGACGAATTCGTCGACATAGCGGTGGTAGTTGGTGAACAGGATGTAACGCTGGAAATGCTCGGGCGCGGTGCCGGTGTAATGGCGGAGGCGCGCGAGCGAAAAGTCGGTGCGCAGCGCATCGAACAGCGCGAGCGGCTGCGCCGCCGAGGGATCCTGTCCGAACAATCCGTCGGCGAGTTCGTCGCCGATGTCGGCCAATTCCGTGGTCGGGAAATGGCGTGCGAGTTCGAGCGGGGTGACCCCGCCCATGTCCGACCCGTCGCTGGCGTCGAGCACGTAAGGGAAGGGGATCTGCTGTCCGGTGCGCGTGACTTCGAGCGTGATGTCATAGTGGCGCGCGAGGAGCATGAGCTGGTCGCGCAGATAGTCGGCGAACAGGTCGGGGCGCGTCACCGTGGTTTCGAAGGTGCCCGCGCGTTCGAAGCGGCCGAAGGAGAGATTATGCCCCTTCTGTCCCTCGCGCTGTTCGCCGGTGGTGACGAGGCGGATCGCGGGATAGTCGAACAGGCCCTTCGCCGCGGCGTCGGCCGGCGGCAGCGTGCGATCGCGGACATAGGCGGCGATGGCCGATTTGAGATTGGAGACCGACGTCCGGAACGCGGTTTGAAGTTCGGCGATGATGTCGTCGACGAGCGCGGTGGGGTCGGTGGTGTCTTGCGATGAGTTGGATGTCATCGCGTCGCTGTTGCATGAAAATGTGACAAAAGGGAAGGGGGCAGCCCGTTGGCTGCCCCGCCCCGGATTCTTACAGCTGCTCGAGCATATGGTCGGCGCTCGACACCTTGAATTCGCCGGGAGCTTCGACGTTGAGCTGTTCGACGACGCCGTCGTTGACGATCATCGAGAAACGCTGGCCGCGCTTGCCCATGCCGAACGCCTTGCCGTCCATGGTCAGGCCGACCGCTTCAGCGAAATCGCCATTGCCGTCGGCGAGCATCGTCACCGCGTCGCCGGCATTCGCATTCTTGCCCCATGCGCCCATCACGAAAGCGTCGTTGACTGCGGTGCAGACGATTTCGTCGACGCCCTTGGCCTTCAGTTCGCCCGCCTTGTCGACATAGCCCGGCAGGTGCTTGGCCGAGCAGGTCGGGGTGAAGGCGCCGGGAACCGAGAAGAGCGCGACGCGGCGGCCCTTGAAATAATCGGCGGTGTTGACCTGTTCGGGGCCGCTTTCGGTAACCTTTACGAAAGTGGCGTCGGGCAGCTTGTCTCCGGTCTGGATCGTCATGGTCGGCATCCTTTCACTCGAGGGGATTTTGATGGCGGTGACATCGGGTGCGCCGGTCGCCAAGTCAAGCGCGGCGCGGCGGTTGATCGAAAAGCTGGACCGCGCCGCCGCGACGCGGCATGGTGGCGCTTATGAGCACAGACCCCACCTGGTTCACCGGCCAGCTGCTGCTTGCGCTGCCGGGCATCGGCGATCCCCGTTTCGAACATTCGGTGATCGCGATGATCAGCCATGACGAAGAGGGTGCGATGGGGATCGGCATCGACGATCCGATCGAGGGCATGACCGTCGGGGCGGTGCTCGACCAGCTCGAAATCGCGCACGAAGTGCCGCTCGACCAGCCGGTGTTTCTCGGCGGACCGGTCGAGCCGTCGCGGGGCTTCGTCCTCCATAGCCTCGACTGGGGCGGGCAGGAGGCGGTGCAGGTCGGCGATCGCTGGATGGTGTCGAGTTCGCACGATATCCTGCGCGCGATCGGCGAGGGACGCGGCCCGTCGCGCTGGCTGGTCGCACTCGGTTATGCCGGATGGTCGCCGGGGCAGCTCGAAGGCGAAATGGTTCGCCACGGCTGGCATGTCACGCCGGGCAGCGACGGCCTGTTATTCGAAACGCCGCCCGCCGAGCGATGGCAGGCGGCGTTTGCCGAAGCGGGAGTGGACGCCCGCTTGCTCACGACCGAAGGCGGCGAGGCTTAGCGCGCGAGCGCGAGCAGCGGGCGGCCAGTGTCGAGATTGGCGCGCGCGGTGCGTGCGGCCCAGCGCGAATCGACATAGCGGCCGTCGGCGAGTTCGAGATCGTAGCGGATCGGGCTGCCGATTGCGTTGTCATAGGCGGCGGCGGCTTCGGCGGTGCGACCCAGACGAGCGTAAGCGGTGCCAAGATTGATCAGCCGCGACGGGTCGCGGGCATCGAGGCCGGTGTCGCCGGTCAGCTTTTCGACAGCAGCCCGATTTTCGCCGGCCTTCAGCTCGGCATAAGCGACCGGAAGAACCTCCGAATCAGCTTGCGGCGCGGTAACAACGACGATCGATTGCGCCGCAGCGGGGTTCGCGAAAGCCAGTGCGAAGAGCGGCAGCAGAATTTTTTTCATCTTTCGTATCTCCCCGAAAACTTTCGCCGATTTTCTCGCGCGCCGGGCAAAAAGTCAATATTTTCGGGGGTTTGTAACACTGTTGTCACAATAGCGAATTAAGCTGAACGCAAGGCGCATTATAAGTCAGGATTTTCAGAATCTTGGCGATAGCGACTCGTTGTCACAAAGTCGTGGCAGCGAATGTCACAATTGCGTCCGCTAAAAATTATTTTCGTGAGGCCGGTGCATTTTGCGCCGCCGATTCGTGCGTCCGGCATCCGGGCGGGCGGTGTCGATATTGCGATATAAAGAAAAGTTTATATTTGATCGGCGGCGACGTTTCGGCTAGGGCGCCGGGCATAATTACCTGACTTTTCGTGGCCGCTCGCCTGCGGCCGAACTCGCCTACAGGAGACTTAACCGTGGCCACTCTCGCCGCCGATACCCGTGATTATGTGATCGCCGACATCGGCCTCGCCGACTTCGGTCGCAAGGAAATCAATATCGCCGAAACCGAAATGCCGGGCCTGATGGCGCTGCGCAGCGAATTCGGCGCGGCGCAGCCGCTCAAGGGCGCACGCATCGTCGGTTCGCTCCACATGACGATCCAGACCGCGGTGCTGATCGAGACGCTGACCGCGCTCGGCGCCGACGTCCGCTGGGCGACGTGCAACATCTTCTCGACCCAGGATCACGCCGCCGCCGCGATCGCCGCGACGGGCGTGCCGGTGTTCGCGGTGAAGGGCGAAAGCCTCGCCGATTATTGGGACTATGTCGGCCGCATCTTCGACTGGGGCGTGGAAGATGGCACGACCTGCAACCTGATCCTCGACGACGGCGGCGACGCCACGATGTTCGCGCTGTGGGGCGCGAAGCTCGAAGCCGGGCAGGAAATGCCCGCGCCCGAGAATGAAGAAGAGATCGAGATGCAGCGCGCGCTGAAGGCGTTCGTTGCGGCGAACCCCGGTTACCTCACCAAGACGGTCAAGGCGATCAAGGGCGTGTCGGAAGAAACGACGACCGGCGTCCACCGCCTGTACCACATCGCCAAGAAGGGCGAGCTGCCCTTCCCCGCGATCAACGTCAACGACAGCGTCACCAAGTCGAAGTTCGACAACCTCTATGGCTGTAAGGAATCGCTCGTCGACGCGATCCGCCGCGGCACCGACGTGATGCTCGCGGGCAAGGTCGCCACGGTTGCCGGCTTCGGCGACGTCGGCAAGGGCTCGGCCCAGTCGCTCCGCAACGGCGGCGCGCGCGTCCTCGTCACCGAAATCGACCCGATCTGCGCGCTGCAGGCGGCGATGGAAGGCTTCGAGGTCGTCACGATGGACGAAGCCGTCAAGCGCTCGGACATCTTCGTCACCGCGACCGGCAACGCCGACGTGATCACCGCCGAGCATATGGCGGCGATGAAGAATATGGCGATCGTCTGCAACATCGGCCACTTCGACAGCGAGATCCAGATCGCGGCGCTCGCGAACTACAAGTGGACCGAAGTGAAGCCGCAGGTCGACCTGGTCGAATTCCCCGACGGCAAGCAGATCATCATCCTGTCGAAGGGGCGCCTCGTGAACCTCGGCAACGCGACGGGCCACCCGAGCTTCGTGATGTCGGCGAGCTTCACCAACCAGACGCTCGCGCAGATCGAGCTGTGGACGCGGAGCGAGCAGTATAAGAACGACGTCTACGTCCTGCCCAAGCATCTCGACGAAAAGGTCGCGGCGCTTCACCTCGAAAAGCTGGGCGTAAAGCTCAGCCAGCTGAGCCAGAAGCAGGCCGATTATATCGGCGTGCCGGTCGCAGGCCCGTTCAAGCCCGACCATTATCGTTACTGACCGGTCGAGGGCCTCGCCCTCTTCGCAACGATAAAAAACTGTGGACGGCGCGCCCATCGGACGATGCGGCGCGCCGATCCGTAATGACATGCGATTGAAACATGACTCTATCGCCTTTAGGGCTGGCGATCATGCGCGCGGGACATCCGGACAAGCGAGGACATAAGACGGGATGAGCGGATCGCTTTCCCCGACCTTTTTGTTCGCCCTCGGTCTGTTCGCCGCACTCTGGCTGCTCGCCGGATTTTGGGCGACCGTGCGTGGGATCGCGATGCAGCGGCGCGCGGCGTTCGTTGCGGGGCAGGCCGAACGGCTTGCAAGCCTTGTCGAAGCGTCGCCCCAGCTTCCCGTCATCGTCCGCGCCGACTGGCGGATCGAGGCGAGCGAGCGGCTCGGCCGCTGGTTGGGGCTCAGCCAAGGCCCGCGCAATTTCGACGAGCTGCGGGGGTTGGGCAGCGGGCTCGACGCGGCAGGCCATGATGCGCTGCGGCAGGCGATCCTCGGCGCGCAGCGCGGCGCCAAACCCTTTACGCTCAGCCTGAAGCCCGAGGGCGGCGACCGGGCGATCATCATCCATGGCGCCGCGGCGCCGAACGCGGTCTGCGGATCGGGCGGGGTGCTGCTCTGGCTGAGCGACGCGACCGACGGGCAGCGCGCGCTGGCGCATGCGCGCAGCGAGCGCGACGAGGCGATGGCGGCGTTCGAGGCTTTGTCGGGACTGATCGAGGCAGCGCCCTTTCCGATGTGGTTCCGCGACACCGATCTCCATCTCGCGCTCGTCAACACCGCCTATGTCCGCGCGGTCGAGGCAAAGAGCGCGGTCGCGGTGATCGATGGCGGGGTCGAGCTGTGCGAGACCGTGGCCGGCGTGAGCGCCGCCGAAGCCGCCGACGAAGCGCGCATTGCGGGATCGGCGCAGGTACGCACGATTCCGGTGACGATCGAAGGCGAACGCCGCATCATGCGCGTCGTCGACGTGCCGCTGGCACCGCAGGGCGGCCGCGTGATCGGGATCGCGGGCTATGCGATCGACATTCAGGAACTCGAAACCGAGCGCGGCGCGCACCGCCGCTTCGTCGACACGCAGCGCGAGCTGCTCGACCGTTTGTCGGCGGCGGTTGCGCAATTCGGTCCCGATCAGGGGCTCAATTTCGCCAATCTGCCGTTCCGCCGCCTGTTCGGGATCGAGTCCGACGATGTCGCCGAGGCGCTGCCGTTCGCGCGGCTGCTCGATGCGTGGCGCGAACGCGGGCGGACGCCCGAGGTGCGCAACTATCCCGAATGGCGGCAGGTCCATGTCGACTGGTTCGCGCAGCCGGGGGCGAGCGAAGAGGATTGGCTGTTGCGCGACGGCACGCACCTCCATGTCGTTGCGCAGCCGACCCCCGATGGCGGGCTGTTGCTGATCGCCGAGGACAAGACCGAGCAGGTGCAGCTTGCGGGCGCGCGCGACACGCTGCTGCGCGTGCGCACCGCGACCTTCGACAATCTGTTCGAGGCGGTGGCGGTTTTCGCGCCCGACGGGCGGCTGCATCTGTGGAACCAGCGTTTCCGCCGCCTGTGGGGCATCGACGAGGGGACGCTCGCGGCGCATCCGCGTGTCGATGCGTTGATGAGCGGGCTGGCCGACCGACTCGCGAAGCCGAACCAGATCAGCATCGTGCAGGAAGTCATCCGTGCCGCGACGCTCGAACGCCAGCAGCGCGTGGGCGAGGTTCGCTTCGCCGACGGGCGCCATTTCGATTTCGCGTCGATCCCGCTGCCTGACGGCAATGCGCTGCTCATCATGCTCGACATCACCGCGAGCCGGAAGATGGAAGGAGCGCTGCGCGAACGTAACGAAGCACTCGAAGCCGCCGACAAGGCCAAGACCGCCTTCCTGTCGCGGATGAGTTATGAACTCCGCACGCCGCTGACCTCGATCGGCGGCTTCGGCGAGATGCTGCAGGCGGGCTATGCCGGCAAGCTCGGCGATCAGCAGCGCGCCTATATCGATGCGATCATGGATTCGGTGGCGGTGCTCTCCCGCCAGATCGACAATGTGCTCGACCTTGCGCAGGGCGAGGCGGGGACGCTCGCGGTCGAGCGTGCGCCGGTCGATATCCGCGCGCTGCTCGAAGGCGCGCTCGCCGACGCCAAGTCCCTTGCCGACAGCGAGAAGGTCGAACTCGTCGGCAATATCGCAGCGAACCTCGGCAGCATCGACGGCGACGCGCCGCGGCTGTCGCGGCTCGTCGCGGGGCTGCTCGACAATGCGGTGCGCTTCACCGCTCCGTCGCGCAAATCGGGCGCGCGCGTGCTGCTCCACGCCGATGGCGACGCGCGCGGCGTCGATATCATCGTCTCCGATAACGGTCCGGGCATGCCCGAGGCCGCCGTCGCGGTCGCCAAGGGGCAGCAGGCGGGGACCGCGACGGGCGGCATCGGCCTCGCGCTCGCGCGCCAGCTCGTCGCGGCGCACGGCGGGACGATGGAAGTGGTGAGCGAGCAAGGCCAGGGCACGCTCGTGCGGATCAGTCTGCCGCGCGGCGCATGACGGTTTTTACCTGCAACTATGGCTTGGACGATGCCGGGCGGATTGGCGCTGCGATCGGGACGGCGCTGATCGCGGGCGACGTCGTTTTATTGTCGGGCGGCCTTGGCGCGGGCAAGACGACGCTGGCGCGCGCGATGCTGAAGGCACGCGGGCTCGCGGGCGAGGCGCCGAGCCCGACCTTTGCAATCGTGCAGCCCTATGCGCCGCCCGAGGTCGATCTGCCCATCGCGCATGTCGACCTCTATCGCATCGACGATAGTGAAGAGCTGATCGAGCTGGGGCTCGACGATTATCTTTATGACGGCGCACTGCTGATCGAATGGCCCGAACGGCTGGGCGGCGAAGGCTGGCCGGACGCGCTGCTGCTCACGATTTCGGGTGAGGGCGGCGCGCGCGTCTTGACAGCCGATGTGCCTGCCGCTTGGGGAGCAAGATGGCCGCTCCGATGATTCCGCCCCCCCATGCGCCCGCCTTTCTCGCCGCGCATGGCTGGGGCGACGCCCAGATTTTGCCGCTCGCCGGCGACGCGTCCTTCCGCCGCTATTTCCGGATCGTCGACGGCGACCGGCAGGCGGTGCTGATGGACGCGCCGCCGCCGCATGAGGACCCGCGGCCGTTTATCGCGGTCGCCGAATTCCTTTGCGAACAGGGACTGACCGCGCCGACGATCCTCGCGCGCGATCTGGAGCGCGGCCTGCTGCTGATCGACGATTTCGGCGACGTGCGGCTGCGCGAAACGGTCGATGAGGCGCCGCATACCGAGGCCGGTTATTATGCCGGGGTCACCGACCTGCTCGTCCACCTCCACGCGCGGCCGCCGATGGAGGGGCTGCCGGTGCACGGGCTCGACCAATGGCTCGACGAGGTGATGCTGTTCAGCGACTGGTATTGCCCGGCCTTCGACATCGACGTCGACCGCGACGCGTTTCGCGCCGCGTGGGCGGAAGTGCTGACGCCGGTCGAAACAGACGGCCTGCCGCGCGTCACGGTGCTGCGCGACTATCATGCCGAAAATATCATGCTGGTGCCCGGCAAGGACGGCATCGCGCATTACGGCCTGCTCGATTTCCAGGACGCGCTCGTCGGCCACCCTGCCTATGACCTCGCCTCGGTGCTTGAGGATGCGCGGCGCGACGTCAGCCCGGCGGTCGAGGCCGCGATGCTCGCGCGCTACATGCAAGCGACGGGGCAGGACATCGAGAATGCCTATTGGGCGCTCGCGGCGCAGCGCAACACGCGCATCCTCGGCGTATTCGTCCGGCTGTGGAAGCGCGACAACAAGCCACATTACAAGAGCTTCCAGCCGCGCATGTGGGGGCTGCTCGAACGCGATCTGACGCATCCGGCGCTTGTCCCCGTTCGGCAATGGTTCGACGCCAATGTCCCCGCTTCGAAACGGGCGGAGGCTTGGTTGTGAGCGTGAAGATCGAAAGCGCGATGGTGATGGCGGCCGGGCTCGGCAAGCGCATGCGCCCGCTCACCGCGACGCGTCCGAAACCGCTGGTGCGCGTCGCGGGCAAGGCGTTGATCGACCATAGCCTCGACCGGATCGAGGCAGCGGGGGTCGAGCATGTCGTCGTCAACGTCCATTATCTCGCCGACGCGCTCGAAGCGCATCTGGCGGCGCAGAAGCGCCGTTTCAGCATCGCGATTTCGGACGAGCGCGACCTGCTGCTCGAAACCGGCGGCGGGATGGTCAAGGCGCTGCCGCAGCTTACGGGCGACCCGATCCTGATCGTCAACAGCGACAATATCTGGACCGACGGGCCGCAGGACAGCATCCGGTACCTCGCGCGCCACTGGGATGGTGAGCGGATGGACGCGCTGCTGCTCCTGATCCGGCAGGCGAGCGCGACCGGGCACGGCGGGCGCGGCGATTTCCACATGGACGGCGATGGCAAACTCAGCCGCCGCAAGCCGGGGCGGATTGCGCCCTTTGTCTATACCGGCATCCAGCTCATCTCGCCGCGGCTGCTCGACGATGCGCCCGAGGGGGCGTTTTCGACCAACATATTGTGGGACCGCGCGATTGCGGCGGGGCGGCTTTTCGGTCTGTCGCACATGGGGCAGTGGTTCGACGTCGGCACCCCGGCGAGCATCGCGCCGACCGAAGCCGCGCTGACGGATGGCTGATCGCTCGATCCTCCCTGTGCCGAAGGCATGGGGAGGTGGCAGCGGCGGAGCCGCTGACGGAGGGGCGATGACGCGACGTCGCACCCCCTCCACCACCCTTCGGGTGGTCCCCCTCCCCACGGCTGCGCCGCAGGGAGGATCGGCTTGCGTATCGAAGCCCTGCTCTAGATAGGGAGAGGATGACCCCGCATCCCACCGTCTTTTCCATTCCCGTCCAGCGGGCCTTCGCCGATGCGCTCGCCGCCGGATTGATCGCGCGCTACGCCGACGGTGCGCTGGGGCTGGCACAGGGCCTGATCATACTGCCGAGCAATCGCGCGCGGAGCGCGGTGCAAGCCGCGTTCGTGCGCGCGGGCGGCAACGGGCTGCTGATGCCACGGCTCGCGGTGATCGGCGACGCCGACCTCGATGAAAGCGTCGCGCTCGCGCTCGACCCGATCGACGAGAGCGATGCGATCCCGCCCGCGATCGATGCGCTCAAGCGGCGGCTGATGCTCGCGGG
This sequence comes from Sphingopyxis sp. 22461, assembly GCF_052044915.1. Classification (NCBI taxonomy): domain Bacteria; kingdom Pseudomonadati; phylum Pseudomonadota; class Alphaproteobacteria; order Sphingomonadales; family Sphingopyxidaceae; genus Sphingopyxis; species Sphingopyxis sp. 22461. Next base: position 77,170 of record NZ_JBQENY010000008.1, on the reverse strand, counting down.
GTTGATCGAGAAGCATAATCCGGCGGGCGAGGAACCGATCACCGGCGCCGCGGCGTTCCAGCTCGCCGAGGGGCTGGGGCGCGTGATCGACCAGCTCCATTATGAAGAGATCGCGCCCGCGCGGCTCGCCGATATCGAAAGCGCGCTCGGCGACCTTGCCGGGCATTGGCAGGCGTCGTGGCGGCGGTTGTCGCTGCTCGTCGATCAGTGGCCGAAGCGGCTCGCCGCGACGGGGCATATCGACCGCGCCGATCGCCGCAACCGTCTGCTCGGCCGGGTGACCGAGGGGTGGCGCGTCGCACCGCCCGCGCGGTTCGTGGTCGCGGCCGGTGTCGCGACGGCCGCGCCCGCAATCGCGCGGCTGCTGCGTACCGTCGCCGATCTGGCCGACGGCATGGTCGTCCTGCCGGGGCTCGACCTCGGCATGGCGGGCGAGGAATGGGATGCGCTGGGGCCGGTCAAGCCCGACCCTGAGAGGCCCCATGAACGTCCGCTCGAGACGCACCCGCAATATCATCTGAAGCTGCTGCTCGGGCGCATGGGGGTGGCGCGCGACGAGGTGCAGGCGTGGGACGCGACGTCGCCCTTCGATGGCCCCGATGCGCGCGCGCCCTTCGCCTCGCTGCTCTTTGCGCCCGCCGCCTATACCGCGCGCTGGCAGCGGGCGGGGGATTTGGGGGCCGGCATTGCTGGAGTCACGGCGGCGGTGTTCGCCGACGATGGACAGGAGGCGCAGGGGATTGCGCTGATGATGCGCCACGCGCTCGAAACGCCCACGCGCACCGCCGCACTGGTGACCCCCGACCGCGCGCTTGCCACCAGGGTCGCGGCGGCGCTCGCGCGCTGGGATATTTCGGTCGACGACAGCGCGGGGCAGCCGCTCGGGCAGACGCCGCCGGGGGCGCTGCTGCTCGCGCTCGCCGAATTCGCCGCGGCGTTCGATCCGGTGCGGCTGGTCGCGCTGCTCGGACATCCGCTCGTGCGCGCGGGTGCGGCGCGGCTTGGCTGGCTCGATCAGGTACGCCGGCTCGACCTCGTGCTGCGCGGGCCGGGGCTGGTGCCCGGCTGGGGCGGAGTCACCGCGCGCATCGCCGAACGCGCCGATGATTCCAAAGGGCGCGGCCATGCCGAAGCTGAGGCGATCGGCGACTGGTGGGGCGATGTCGCCGCCGGTCTGGGCACGGCGCTTGCGCCCTTCGCGGCGGGCGTTCCCGCGCCGCCTTCGGTCCTGCTCGGCGCGTTGCAGGCGGCGCTCGGCTGGCTGACCGGCGAAGGGGCGTGGACGGGGCATGCGGGGCGGGCGCTGTCCGAATTGTTCGACCGCTGGGCGCTCGCGAAGGGCGACGGCCCGGCGCTCGTCGCGCCCGCGGATTTCCCGGCGATGCTGGCCGATCTCTTGTCGGGCGAGAGCGTCCGGCCGCCCTATGGCGGGCACCCACGCCTGTTCATCTGGGGCCTGCTCGAAGCGCGGCTGCAGCGCGCCGATGTGATGATCCTCGGCGGGCTCGACGAGGGCCGCTGGCCGCAGCAGCAAAGCCCCGACCCTTGGCTCGCGCCGGGCATCCGCCGGATGCTCGGCCTCGCGGCGCCCGAGCGTCAGCAGGGCGCGGCGGCGCATGATTTCGCGGGCGCCTTTGCAGCGCGCGAGGTGGTGGTGACGCGCGCGCAGCGCAGCGGCGGTGACCCGGCGGTGGCGTCGCGCTTCTGGCTGCGGCTCGCGGCGCTTGCAGGCGAATTGCCCGAGGCGCGGCTGGGCGAGCAATCGGTGGTGGCGCTTGCTGCGATGCTCGACGTGCCGCCGGGCGTCAGCGCGCCGGCCGAAAAGCCGCATCCGGCGCCGCCGCTCGCGGCACGCCCCGACCGGATTAGCGTGACCGGGGTCGACCAGCTCGCGCGCGATCCCTTTGCCTTTTATGCGGCAAAGATCTTGCGGCTGAGCGAACTCGATCCGCTGAGCAGCGGCCCCGACGCGAAGTGGTTCGGCATTCGCGTCCATAAATTCCTGCAGGACTGGCAGACGGCCGGACTGACCGAGGCCGCGTTCGATGCCGAATTGGCGGCGCTGCGGGCCGACCCGGCGCTCGATTCGCTGGCCAGCGCTTTCTGGTTGCCGCGGATCGAGCCGTCGCTGCGCTGGGCGGCCGAGCGCGTCTGGGCGTCGCGCGACGAACGCTGGCCGGTCGCCAACGAGGTGCGCGGCGAACATATCGTCGATGGCATCCTGCTTTTCGGGACCGCCGACCGCGTCGACCAGACCGCCGACGGCACGCTGGCGATCGTCGATTACAAAACGGGCGCGGCGCCGTCGGCCAAATCGACGGGCGAAGGGCTCAATAGCCAGCTTGGCCTTCTGGGCTTGCTCGCGCAGGAGGCGGGCCTCGGCGACCTGGCGCCCGAAATCGTCGACGCATTCGAATATTGGGAATTGAAGCGCGACCGGAAAAAGGATGTCGATGGCGCCGTGAAAGCGATCCGCGGGCAAAAACCCAAACCCGCGACGGCCGCGGCGGTCGTCGAGCGCGCGCGCGAAGTATTCGGCGATCTGATCGCGCGTTACCTGTTGGGGCAGGAGCCCTTTGTTCCGGGCGATACGGGCAAGCGCTATGCCGATTTCGACCATTTGATGCGCCGCGACGAATGGTTCGGGCGCGGCGACGCCGACGATCGCGGAATGGAAGCGGGGGCGGTATGATCGACCCTGACAAGCTGCTGAAGATGCTCGACAACGGGCAACGCGCCGCGGCGCAGCCCGACGATCATGTCTGGCTGGGCGCGTCGGCGGGGACGGGCAAGACGCAGGTGCTGTCGGCGCGCGTGCTGCGCCTGATGCTCGAAGGCGTATCGCCCGAGGCGATCCTGTGTATCACCTTCACCAAGGCGGGCGCGGCCGAAATGGCGCATCGCATCCACGAGCGGCTCGCGATGTGGGTGCGGATGGACGACGGCGACCTGCGCACCGAACTGGGGGCGCTGGGACTGGACCTTGAATTCATCGGTTATGACCGCGGCGTCCCGGCGCTGATCGAACGCGCGCGATCCTTGTTCGCGACGGTGATCGACAGCCCCGGCGGCGCGGTTCGCGTCCAGACGATCCACAGCTTTTGCCAGACCCTGCTCGCCAGCTTCCCGCTCGAGGCGCGGATATTGCCGGGGTTCCGCGCACTCGAAGATAGCGAGGCGCGCGCGCTGCAGCGCGAGGTGCTGGGCAAGCTTTTGTCGCAACCGGGGGACGACGGCGATCATATGCGAAGCATCGCCGCGATGCTGTCGCGCCGGCTGGGACAGGATGCCGCCATCGCCTTCCTCGCGCGCTGCGCGAGCAGCTTTACCGCGGCGAATGCCCCGCGCCTCGCGCCGCGGGCGACCGACCTGCGAACCGCGCTCGGCCTGCCGCAGGGCGACCCCGCCGACTGGCGCGCCGCGGCGATTGCCGGCGGCGCCGTCGCCGATGCCGATATCGCGGCCGTGGCCCTCAGCGGCCGCGACTGGGCGACCAAGACCGGCGATGCGCGCGCCGACATCATGGACGACTGGCACCGCGCCGATCCGCATGGGCGCGCGGCGATGCTGGCCGCGGTGCGCGGCTGCTTCCTGACCGGGACGGGCGATCTGCGCGCCGACTACACCAAGGAAAAGGGCGCGATGCGCGGCTGCCTGGGCGCCGCCGAACGGATCGTTGCCGCCACCGGCGATCTTTTGGCAACCGCCACCGCGATGCAGGTCGCCGACGATCTGGCGGCGGCGTGGGACCTCGGTAGCCGCTTTGCCGAAGCCTACGCCCTCGCCAAGCGCGACAAGGGTTATGCCGATTTCGACGACCTGATCAGCATCGCCGGTCACCTGCTCGCCACCGGCGATTTCGGCGACTGGGTGCGCTTCAAGCTCGACCAGCGCACCGATCATATCTTGGTCGACGAGGCGCAGGACACCAACGCGCGGCAATGGGCGATCATCCTGTCGCTCGCGGCGGAGTTTTTCGCCGGGCTGGGCGCGAAGGACGACCGCGTCCGCACGATGTTCACCGTCGGCGACCGCAAGCAGGCGATCTTCGGCTTTCAGGGCACCGAACCCGCGGCGTTCGAGGCGGCGCGCATTCGCTTTGGCGAGCGCGCGATGGCGGGCGGCAGGCCGTTCGAGGATGTCGATCTCGACACCAACTACCGCTCGAGCCCCGCGATGCTCGACGTCGTCGATGCATGGATCGCGGCGGGCGCGCCCGAATTGATGGGGCTGGAAAGCGACGAGCCGCCGCACATCCCCGCCGATTTCAACCGCGACCGTGCGGGCCGCGTCGAGCTGTGGGAGCCGCTCCCGGTCGGGAAAGCGCTCGATGCCGCTGCCGACGACGAGGGCGATCGCGAGGACGGCGACGAAGACACCGGACCGGGCGACTCCTCCGCGGCGGCGAGCGACCCCGCGAGCCTGCGCCTGTCGCGCGCGATTGCCGACGAGGTGCAGGACTGGATCGAACATGGCAAGGACGGGCGGAGCGTCGCGCCGGGCGACATATTGATCCTCGTCCGCCGCCGCCGCGACCTTGCGGCGCGGATCGTCGCGCGGCTGCAATCGCGGCACGTGCCGGTCGCGGGGGTCGATCGTTTTTCGTTGACGCAGTCGCTCGCGGTGCAGGATCTGCTCGCCGCGATGCGCTTCGCGGTCCAGCCGCTCGACGACCTCAACCTCGCCGGCTTGCTGGTCTCGCCGCTGCTCGGCTGGACGCAGGACGACCTGTTCGGCTTTGCCTATGGCCGCAAGGGCCGCGCCTTGTGGGAACAGCTTCGCGCACGCGAAAGCGATGCGCCGCCCGAAACGATGGCGGCCTTGCGCGGATTGCTCGGCATGGCCGACTTCACCACGCCCTTTCGTTTCCTCGACGCCATCCTGTCGGGGCCGCTGGGCGGGCGGCGGAAGCTGTACCGCCGGCTGGGCCGCGAAGCGCGCGATCCGATCGACGAATTGCTCGGCCAGGCGCTCGCCTTCGAACGGCGGGAAGCACCATCGCTGCTCGGCTTCCTCGCCCACATCGCCGCCAGCACCGCCGAGATCAAACGCCAGACCGAGGCGCGCAGCGACGTTGTGCGGGTGATGACGGTGCACGGGTCGAAGGGGCTGCAGGCGCCGATCGTCATCCTCGCCGATGCGACCGACGACCCGCGGCCGCGGCGGCTGACCTTCGACGTGTCGATGGGCGCGTGGGAGAAATTGCCGGTATTCGGGCTGGGCAAGGACGAACGGCACGGCGCGATCGCCAAGGCGCATGACGACAAGGAAGCGGCCGAGCGCGAGGAGCATTGGCGATTGCTCTATGTCGCGATGACGCGCGCCGAGGAATTGCTGGTGGTCACCGGGATCACCAAGACCGCCGACCGCAGCCTGCCCGACAATAATTGGCACAGCGCGGTCGATGCGGTGATGGCCGACATGGGCGCCGATTGGCAGGACGCCGGGCCGCGCTGGGGCCGCAAGCGCGTGTATGCGGTGCAGCCGAAGAAATGGGCGCGTCCGCCGAAGGACAGGACGAGGCAGGTGGCGCCGCCGGTTGTCGTGCCGCCCTGGGCGACGAAGCCCGCCCCCGAGGAGGCGCGCCCGCCGCGGCCGCTCGCGCCGTCGGCGCTGGGCGAGGACGATGTGGCATCGCCGCCGCAGGGGGGCGAGCGTGCGGTCGCGGTCGAGCGCGGTTTGCTGCTCCACGCGCTGTTCGAGCGACTGCCGCCGGTGCTGGCCGGGCGGCGTCGCGCGGCCGCATTGCACTGGCTCGCGGTACAGGCGGCGGCGCTCGACGAGGGGGCGCGCGCGGCGATGGTCGACGAAGTGCTCGCGGTGATCGAGGATCCGGCGCACGCCGCGCTTTTCGGTCCCGGGTCGCTGGGTGAAGCGCCGCTGTCGGCGGTCGTCGACGGCGTGGTCGTGGCGGGGATCGTCGACAGGCTGCTCGTCACACCCGACACGGTGACGGTGATCGACTATAAGACCGGGCGGCATGTGCCGGCGCATGCGGCCGATGTCGCGCCCGCATACCTGCGGCAGATGGCGGCCTATCGCGATGCGCTGCGGGTGATCTTTCCCGGTCGGCGCGTCGAGGCGGCGTTGCTCTACACGGCCGGGCCCCGGCTGATCTTGCTCGGAGACAACCTGCTCGACGCTTACAAGCCGGGCTTGCCCGCAACCAAGGCGAATTTGCCGGGTTGAGCCCTTGAGCCGGACGCGCCGACGCCTTAGCTTGGCGGCAACGATATTTCAGGAGTTCAGACTATGAGTACCAAAGCGATCACCGATGCGAGCTTCCAGTCGGACGTGCTCGACAGCGATACCCCCGTGCTTGTCGATTTCTGGGCCGAATGGTGCGGTCCGTGCAAGATGATCGGCCCGTCGCTCGAGGAAATCTCGGACGAGCTCGCGGGCAAGGTGGTGATTGCCAAGATCAACATCGACGAAAATCCCGATGCGCCGGGCAAATATGGCGTGCGCGGAATCCCGACGATGATCCTGTTCAAAAATGGCGAGATCGCCGACACCAAGGTCGGCGCGGCGCCGAAAAGCGCGCTCAAGGGCTGGCTCGAAGGCGCGCTCTGACCCTATTTTCGTCATCCCGGACCAAGTCCGGGGTGACGATATTATTGAGCTCAGCCATCGAGCTTACACCCGGTCGATCTGGAGATGCAGGACTTTCGTGACAAGCGCTAGCTCCGCAGCACCGATTGCCGACCAGCCCATGGCCTTTTGCGCGACGATCCTCCGGGTATGGAACGACGGGATGCTCGATACGAGCAATATCGATTGCACGCGCGATTCGGCCGACACGTCGGGCTCCGACTTGATCCGCGATATCAGCCGCGCGTTGCGTTCGATGCCGGGCAGCCACAGGCGATCGTAAAAGATATCGAAAGCCGGGCCCGGTTCGGCGAGTTCGCGGGCGATGATTCCGCTGCCGAGCCCATAGGTCGCGTTGCCCAATATCAGTTCCACCGATGCGGCCATCAGCTTTTTGAGCGCGTCGCGCGCCTCTTCCGGGCCCGATGCCGCCTCGATGGTCCGCCTTGCCCCGGCCACGGCATCATGGTTCGCGCGTTCGAAACGCGTCACGATCTCCTCCGCGCACGCGCGGTATAGCCCTTCCTTGCTGCCGAAATAATAGTTTAGCGGCGGAAGCGTCGTTTTCGCCCGTTCGGCGATGCGGCGCGTCGTCGCGGATTTGAATCCCGCCGCCCCGAATTCGATCAGCGCCGCCTCCAATATGCGCTGGCGCGATTGGTCGCCCTTGCGCGACGCGTTCGACACCGCGTCTCTTCCGGGCTGCGCAACGGGCCCTTCGTCCGTATCTCCCATCGTCATTATCAACCTCAAAGCTCTTCGCCGCAATCGATCTGCCATGCGTAAAGCAAATGCCCGCAGGTTGGCAAACATCCGATTTCCGGCGGAATATGGAGCTTTTGGCGGCCTTCCAAAAAATACTTAGAATACTATTGATTTTGGTCATTCCGAAATATATCATTTGATACATAATATGGGAGGCCGCGGAGTCGAGGGCGCTGGGAACGCGTCTGCGGGGGCGTTGGCCGTGAACATGGGAGAGAGATGGATGACACGCCACCACCGGGCCTTGACGGCGCTCGCCACCGGAAGCTTGATGATCGCGGTTGCCCATCCCGCGGCGGCGCAGGAGGCCGAAGCGGCCGCGACGACAGGGACGGCGGGCAGCGAAGACATCATCGTCACCGCCTCGCGCCGCCCGCAAACGCTTCAGGAAGTGCCCATTTCGGTGGGCGTCGTGACGGGCGACGCGATCGAGCAGCAGGGGCAGCGCCTGTTCACCGACCTCCAGTCGTCGGTTCCCAACCTCCAGATCGACAACACCAACGGCAATTACGCGATCACGATCCGCGGGCTCGGCTCGGGCGCGAACAATCTGGCGTTCGAGCAATCGGTCGGGCTGTTCGTCGACGGCGTCTATTCCAGCCGCGCGCGGTCGTTGCAGGTGCCGTTCCTCGACGTCGAACGCATCGAGGTCGTTCGCGGACCGCAGGGCGCGCTGTTCGGAAAGAACACCAATGCCGGTGCGATCAGCATGATAACGCGCCGCCCGACGCGCGATTTCGAGGCCGAGTTCCGCGCCGGAACCGAACTGGCCGAAGGCGGCATGAATTTCAGCGGCTATCTGTCCGGACCGATCAGCGACACGCTGAGCGTCCGGCTGAGCGGCGGTGCAGGGCAGGCCGACGGCTATATCGAAAACCGGCTGACGGGTTTCGACGACAATGGGTCGAAATATCGCTCGGGGCGCGCCCAATTGCTGTGGGAGCCGAGCGAGGATTTCGAAATCCTGCTCAAGGCCGAGGGGTTCCGAAACGAAATCAACGGGTCGAACGCCGTCTACAACAATATCGGCAATCCGAACTGCAACCTCTGCAACATCGTCCGTAATGCCAGCGGCGGTGCCGACGCGCAGGACAAGCCCGGTTTCTGGCGGTTCAGCCGCGGTTTTCCGGAGGAATATGACGTCACCAAGTCGCGCACCGGCGCGATGACGATGAACTGGACCCCGGGCGACTGGTCGGTCACCTCGATCACCGCTTATCAGGCGGTGGATTCGGAGCGCACGTTCAACACCATTCCCGGCCCGATCAACCTGCTCAACACGCTGCAGGCCGAAGAGAGCAGCCAGTTCTTCCAGGAACTGCGCGTCTCGCGCGACGTCGCCGCCGGGATCAACCTCGCGTTCGGCGCGACTTACACCGACGCCGACCTCGATATCCTGCAGCTCATCAGCTACAACGGCAATCTGGTGGGGACGACGCTGCCGCAGGCCGAGGGGAAGCGCGGCTTCACCCAGTCGTCCTGGTCGCTATCGCCCTTTGCGATCGTCGAGGCGGAACTGACCGACGCGCTGACCTTCAGCGGCAGCCTGCGTTACAGCCATGAAAAGAAGGAAGCGCGCGGGACGAGCACCAACGTCGGGCCGCGTATCCCCGCGAACAACCTCGATTTCGACATCAGCGGCAACCGGACCGAGAAACTCTGGGATTATTCGCTCCGCCTCCGCTACGAATTCAGCCCGGCGGTGTCGGCCTATGTCAGCTATGCGACGGGAACGAAGGGCGGGGGCTTCCTGTCGAACGATGGACTGCTCCTCTATAATATCCGCAACAACAACGGCCGTTTCGACTTCGACGACGAACGCGCGCGCGCGTGGGAACTCGGCACGAAAATGCGCCTGTTCGACCGCAAGCTCGACCTCGACATCGCGCTGTTCCGCACGCGCTTCGCCAATCTGCAGGTGTCGTCGTACAATGGCACTGCCTTCATCACCGGCAACGCTGCCAAGGCAACCGCGCAGGGCGTCGAGGTCGAGGCGCGCTACCGGCCGAGTCGGGTCGTCAGCCTCGGCGCTACGGGGGCGTATCTGGACGCGAAATATAACGATTATCCGGGCGGCCCCTGCCTGTACAACGCGCCGGCCGGCTGCACGCCCGCGACGAACAATCTGTCCGGCGTGCGCCTGACCCGCGCGCCCGAATGGAAGGCATCGGGCTATGTGCAGTTCGATGTGCCGGTGAGCGATGACCTGATCGTCAGCGCGCGCGGCGCCGCCGACTACACGTCGAAATCCTATTTGCAGGGCGATCTGAACCCGCTCAATACGCAGCCGGGTTACGCGAAGTTCGACGCGCGCCTGGCGATCCGCAAGGAAGATGGCGCGTGGGAACTCGCGCTCGTCGGGCGTAACCTGACGAATGAGGTAACGTTCAGCCAGGCGATCAACACGCCGCTGCTCGGCGGCAACAGCCATGTCGTGATGATCAACGCGCCGCGGACGGTCAATCTGGAAGCCGTGTTGCGCTTCTAGGCACGGTATCGATTGGACACGGAAAGGCCCCGAGATGGTTTGGACTGTTGACCGCCGGACATTCGTAGGCGGGCTGGGCGGCGCCGGGGCGCTCGCGGCGTCGGGCGCGCGGGCCAGCGTGTCCGCGGCGGACGGGCGCAAGCTCAACATCCTGATGATCGTCACCGATCAGGAGCAGAGTATCGCGAGCTTCCCGCCCGGATTGCTCGAAAAGCTGCCGGGGCACCGCGAGTTGATGGCGCGCGGCCTGCTCGTCGAAAATTACCATGTCCAGACGACGCCGTGCAGCCCGTCGCGCTCGACGATCTTCACCGGGCATCATACGCAGCGTACGGGCATCTATCTGAACTCGAGCGGTGCCGACGATCCGGTGCTGCCGACCGACCTGCCGACGCTGGGGCATATGATGCGGTCGGCGGGCTATTATACCAGCTACAAGGGCAAATGGCACCTTTCGCCGATCAACGAAAAGCGGAACTGGAACCAGGTGTCGGGCATGATTTATCCCGCCACCGAAAAGGCCATGGAAGAATATGGTTTCGACGATTACGGCTTCGATGGCGAGGCGGTCGGCCTGACGTGGGACGGGTATCGGCACGACCAATATATCGCCGCCGACGCCTCGCGCAGCATCCTCGATTTCAAGGAGCGCGACAAGGCGGCGGGCAAGCCATGGTTCATGGTCGTCGGCCTGCTCAACCCGCACGACATCATGTTTTATGATGCGACGGGCAAGCAAACCGAGACACGCGCGCATCCCTATCTGCTGGGGCCGCTCCGCCGCGAACCGGGCGACCCGCTCTATGCCGAGGATAATGGCTTCGAGCTGCCCGCGAGCTTTTATCGCGACGATTTGAGCGGCAAGCCTGAGGCGCATCGCGGCATCGCCGCGTCGAACGTCCGCACCTATGGCGCGCTGGATCATGGCGACGAAGCGTCGTGGCGCCGTTTCCGCAATTATTATTACAACTGCATCCGCGACGTCGACCGGCGGATCGGCCAGTTGCTGTGGGCGCTCGAGACGAGCGGCCAGCTCGAGAACACGATCATCGTCTATACCGCCGACCATGGCGAACGCGCGGGCGCGCACGGCATGCGGCAAAAGGGCGGCACGATCTACCGCGAAGAGACCAATGTGCCGATGATCATCGTCCATCCCGATGCCGCGGGCGGGCGCCGCTCGCGCCGCCTGATGAGCGCGGTGGACATCGCGCCGACCCTGCTCGCGCTGGGCGGGAAGGATGTCGGCTGGCGGAAGGAGCATTATCCCGATCTGCCCGGCGTCGACGTGACGCCGTTATTGACCGACGCCAATGCGCGCACCGAACGCGACGTCAGGGGGCATTTGTTCAACTATGCCGTGGCCTATGGCTGGGCGCCGAAGGCGGGACAGCCCGCGACGGCTCCCTTCACCGACCGTTTCGACCTGTCGCGACGCCGGCTGCACCGCGGCGTGCATGACGGCCGCTGGAAGTTCGCGCGCTATTTCGCGCCTGCGCATCACCAGCACCCGCAAAACTGGGCCGAATTGTCGGCGAACAACGACCTCGAACTCTACGACACGCAAGCCGATCCCGACGAGATCGTCAATCTCGCCGCGCGGCCCGAGCAGCGACGCAACATGACGCGGCTCAATGCGATGGTGAACGCGCTGATCGCGCGCGAGGTCGGAACGGACGATGGCAGCGAATATCCCGGGCCGACCGAGACATATAATCGGCCTTGGCCGGGCTGAGCGAGGATTCTCAGCCTTGGCTGGCTTCGGCGCGGGCTGGCGGGTCGACGCGGGTCATCGCAGCGATTGCCAGCAGCAGGGCAAAGGCGGCGAAGGCCATCGTATAGATGGGCTCCCCCGGAAACAGGGCTTTCATGATCGAGCCCATCACCGTCGCCACGAGCAATTGCGGGACGACGACGAAGACGTTGAAAAGCCCCATATAGATGCCGAGCTTCGCTTGCGGCAGGCTGGAGGCGAGGATCGCATAGGGCATGGCGAGGACCGAAGCCCAGAAAATGCCGATGAAGATTTCGCTGACGATCAGCTGCATGGGATCGCGCAGCAGGAAGAAGCTGGCATATCCCGCCGCGCCGCACGCGAGGCCGACCATATGCGTGCGCGCCTGTCCAAGACGACGTGCAAGCCAGGGGAGCAAGGTCAGCGCCGCGACTGCGGCGACGCCGTTGTAGATGGCGAACAATTGGCCGACCCAGTTGCCGGCGTCCTGATAGGCGGCGCTCGCAGCATCGGTCGTCCCGAAATGATATTGGGCGACGATCGGGGTGGTGTTGATCCACATGATGAACAGCGCCGACCAGCTGAAAAACTGGACGAGCGCGAGCCGCTTCATCAGCGGCGGCATGCCGGCGAAATCGCCGACGATGCTCGACAGCATGTTGCGGTCGTTCCCCCGGCGCGCCAGCGCGATTGCGGCGATGCTCGCGAGGCCGTAGCCGATGAGCAGCGCGCCGAGCAGCAGCACTTCGCGAAGCAGTGCGAAATGCTGCTGGACGAACAGGACGAGGAGGCCCGCGGCGGCCCAGATGAGGCCGCCGCCATAGCCACGCGACGCGAGCGCGCGGCTGGCCTGACCCGCGTCGGGTGCGGCGCGTTCGAAGGCCGCCATCTGTTCGGGGCTATATTCGCCCGTTGTGACGACGGTCCACAGCACCGCGAGGAACAGCGCGATCCCTCCGAACCAGAAGGCATAGCGGACGGTATCGGGGATCTGCCCCGCCGGTGCGACGTTCGCGACGCCCATCGCCTCCATCAGCGAAGGAAACAGCGACCCGACGACGGCGCCCGCGCCGATGAAGGCGGTCTGCACCGCATAGCCGACGCTGTGCTGGTCCTTGCGCAGCATGTCGCCGACGAAGGCACGGAAAGGCTCCATCGAGATGTTGAGCGAGGCGTCGAGAATCCACAGCATCATCGCGGCGAACCAGATCGCCGGGCTTTCGGGCATCACGAACAGCGCGATCGCGGCGAGGATCGCACCGGCGAGGAAATAAGGACGGCGGCGTCCGAGCCGGCCGAGCCATGTCCGGTCGCTCATATGCCCGACGATCGGCTGGACGAGCAGCCCGGTCAGCGGCGCCGCGACCCACAGGCCGGGGAGGCGTTCGATATCCTCGCCCAGCGACTGGAATATCCGGCTCATATTCGCATTTTGCAGCGCGAAGCCGATCTGGATGCCGAAAAAGCCGAAGCTGATATTCCATAGGCCGGCAAAGCCCTGCTTCGGTTTTTCCATCATGCGTCTCCCGTCGGGGCCGTCGGTCGCGGCTTCCGTTGCGTCGGGGTGTTGCAGCGAGCGGGGAAGAGAGCAAGCGCGGGGCGGTTACGTATACGAATACGTGAAGAGGCGGCGTTCGGCGGATTGCGGACTCCAGCACTATCGTCACCCCGGACTTGATCCGGGGTCCCGCTTGAGGTCGGAGCCAGCCGATGCCTCAAAACGCGGGATCCCGGATCAAGTCCGGGATGACGAAGGGTAAGCTAGACGGCCGTGCTCTGGCGCCGGATCAGCCGGGCCGGCAATATCCGCTGTTCGACCGGGCGGTCGTCGATGCGTGCGAGCAGCGCGTCGACGAGCAAGCTTCCCGCGCCCTTCATATCCTGCATCAGCGTGGTCAGCGTCGGTGTGGTCAGGCTGGCGGCGGGGATGTCGTCGAAGCCGATGATCGCGACGTCGTGCGGCAGCCGTAGTCCCGCTTCGGTCAGCGCGCGCATCGCGCCGATCGCGATCAGGTCGCTCGCGGCGAAAACGGCGTCGAAACGCTGGCCGCTTTCGATCAGCGACCGCGCGGCAGCATAGCCCGAATCCTCGGACGACACCGCATCGCGTTGCAGCGCCGGATCGGGTTCGAGGCCCGCGGCGCGCATTGCGCGGCAGAGGCCGTTGTAGCGATCTTGGAATTCGGGCGCATGGTCCGACGCGTCGCCAAGGAAGGCGATGCGCCGCCGCCCGATCTCGACCAGATGCGCGCCCGCCTGCTCGCCCGCGCCGACATTGTCCGATCCGACGGTCAGCCCGATCCCGTCGTCGGACACCGATCCCCAGCGCACGAACTTGGTCCCCATCTCGACCAGATGCTCGAGCTTGGTGAGGTAGAGCTGATAATCGCCATAGCCGAGCAGGATGATGCCGTCGGACCGGTGGCTGTCCTGATAGGTGACGTGCCAGTCATTGTGCATCTGCTGGAAACTGATCAGCAGATCATAGCCGCGCCGCGCGCATTCGCGCGTGATCGACCCCAGCATCGACAGGAAGAAGGGGTTGATCATCGATTCGTCGGGGTTCGGGTCCTCGAAGAAGAGCAAAGCGAGCGTGTGGGTGCGCTGCGAGCGCAGGCTCGAGGCGTTCTTGTCGACGGTGTAGTTGAGTTCCTGCGCGATGCGCTGAATGTTGGCGCGGGTCGCGGCGCTGACCGATTTGCTGCCGCGCAACGCGCGCGACACCGTCGGCTGCGAGACGCCCGCCAGATAGGCGATGTCGAAACTCGTCGGCTTGGCCGAGGGCTGGCGCCCCATGTCTCTCTCCCGGCGCCGCGGCCTTCCAGGTGGCCGCCGCTCGCACCGCAGAGTAGCGATTGGTCCGGTGGATGCCAAGAAATTGCATGGGGCCGAGTCCCGCAGTTTTCGGCCCCGAAAGCGTTGCATTTCTGCGACAGGGCGCAGCGCTGCATATTATGCGTATACGTATACCCTATGGCGGCGCGGCGTGATTGGTTTCAATTGCGCGGCTCAAGATGGGAAAGCCCACGTGCCGGAGAGGAGCCTGACGGACGCCACGCGTTCCCCTCCCGATGCATGGGCAAGACCACCCGTCCGTGCCAGGGGAGCCACATATGACCATGCCGACCAATCTTCGCCGCGGTGCCAGCGCTATCGCGCTTGGCCTTGCCTTGACCGCCGTGCTGCCCGGCGCCGCGATGGCGCAGGACGCGAGCACCGCGCCGGTCGACGAGGCGCCGGCCGACGGCGAAATCATCGTCAGCGGTATCCGCAGCGCGATCGCCAATTCGGTCCAGGCGAAGAAGAACAGCACCTCGATCGTCGAGGTCGTTTCGGCCGAAGACATCGGCAAGCTGCCCGACCTATCGATCGCCGAATCGCTGTCGCGCCTGCCGGGCCTTGCGACGCAGCGCCTCGACGGCCGCGCCAATGTCGTGTCGATCCGCGGCCTCGCCCCCGATTTCACCACGACCCTGCTCAACGGCCGCGAACAGGTTTCGGCGAGCAACAACCGCGGCGTCGAGCTCGACCAATATCCGTCCGAACTGCTGAACGGTGCCATCGTCTACAAGACCCCCGACGCCTCGCTGATCGGGCAGGCGATCGGCGGCACGATCGACATGCGCACGGTGCGGCCGCTCGCTTATGGCAAGCGCACGATCGCCGCCGGTGCGCGCTTCGAGGTTAACGACCTCGGCAAGCTCAACCCCGATATTTCGAACAAGGGCTACCGCGCCAACATCTCCTATATCGATCAGAATGCCGACGGTACGCTCGGCTGGGCAATCGGTTACGCGCGCATGCAGTCGCCGACCGCCGAGGAACGGTTCAACGCGTGGGGCTATCCCGAAGCGACCGACGGCACGAACACCGCTTTCGTCATCGGCGGCGCCAAGCCCTATGTGAAATCGAATGAGCTGAAGCGCGACGGCGTGATGGCGGTCGTCGAATGGGAACCGAGCGACAAGTTCCACACGACGATCGACGGCTATTGGTCGAAGTTCAAGGACGAACAGCGCCTGCGCGGCATCGAGTTTCCGCTCTTCTGGGGCAATTCGACGCTCCAGCCCGGCTTCACGATCGAGGACGGTCTGGTGACGAAGGGCGTCTGGACGGGCACCGAGGCGGTGATGCGCAACGACGTCGTCCACCGCAACTCGACGATCATCGCGGGCGGCTGGAACACGCAGTTCAAGCCCAATGAGAAACTGACGCTTGAACTCGACCTTGGCTATTCGCGGATCAAGAAGACCGAGGAAAATCTCGAAATCTATCTCGGCACCGGCCGCGGCGCGGGCGTCGGCGCGCGCGAAACCGCGCTCGGCTTCGAGATGCGCCCGAACGGCGGGATCATGTTCGACCCGTCGCTCGACTATTCCGATCCCAATTTGTTCGTGATCACCGATCCGCAGGGCTGGAACAGCTGCGGCGGCGCGGTTGCCAACTGCCAGGACGGCTTCGTCAACACGCCGCGCGTCAAGGACCAGCTGAAATCGCTGCGCCTGCAGGCGACGCAGGAACTCGACGGCGTGCTCAGCAGCATCCGCGTCGGCGCCAATTATTCGGACCGCAAGAAGAGCCTCGACGACCGCGGCTTCGTGCTGACGAGCAAAAATTATCCCGCGAACACCCCGGTGCCCGCCGATTATCTCTATGACCCGGTGTCGCTCGACTTCATCGGCATCCCAGGCATGGTCGCGTTCGACAGCTGGCGTTTCTACAATGACGGCAATTATAATCTGACCGACGGCGCGGGCTTCGACCCGGCGCGCGTGTTCAACGATTATACGATCCACGAAAAGATACTGACGGGCTTTGTGCAGGCAAATTTCGACGCCGATGCGGGAAGCACCCCGATCCGCGGCAACGTCGGCGTCCAGGTCATTCATTCGGACCAGACGGGATCGAGCTTCTATGCGCAGGTCGTCGGCGGCGTCACCCAGTCGACGCCGGTCACCGACGGCGACAAATATACCGACATCCTGCCGAGCATCAATTTGTCGATCGAATTCGCCGACAATAGCTTCCTGCGCTTCGGTGCCGCGCGCGTGCTGGCGCGCGCGCGCATGGACCAGCTGAAGCCCGGCGGCGGCGTCAATTTCGACACGTCGAAGCGCAACAACACCGACGTCAACGCCTCGCCCTGGTCGCTCGACCTCGGCAATGCGAAGCTGCGTCCGCTGATGGCCGACACGGTCGATATCGGGCTCGAGAAATATTTCGGGCAGGGCGGCTATGTCTCGGTCGGCGGTTTCTACAAATATCTCGAAAATTACATCTACCGTCAGATCAATCCGTTCGACTTTACCGACTTCGAGGTTCCCGACGGCGGAACGGCCGGAACACGGGCCGGGCTCAGCAAGCAGTGGCTGAACGGCAATGCCGGTCGCGTCTACGGCGCCGAGGCCTCCTTCTCGCTGCCCTTCGCGAACTTCACCCAGGCGCTCGACGGCTTCGGGGTTCTGGGCAGCGCCTCCTATACCAAGAGCCGCGTGCGCGAAGGTACGGAGGATGCGATCTCGATGCCCGGCCTGTCGAAATGGGTCATCAACGGAACCGCCTATTTCGAAAAGGACGGCTTCCAGGTGCGCGCGTCGGGCCGCTACCGCTCGAAATTCCTCGCCGAAGTGTCGACGATCAGCCTCGCGCGCGACATGTTCATGGCGAAGAGCGAGTTCGTCGTCGACGCGCAGGTCGGCTATACCTTCCAGAGCGGCGCGCTCGAAGGGCTGGGTGTCCTGCTCCAGGCGTCGAACCTGACCAACGAGCCGTTCGTAACTTATTACAACAACGACCCGCGCCAGATCCGCGACTATCAGAATTATGGTCGCAACTTCATGGCCGGTATCACTTACAAGTTCTGACGGAATGAGCGGGCTGGCCTGCAAGGTCGGCCCGCTTCCGGACGAGAGGAAGGAACAGGGTGGGCGACAGTCGCATCACGAAGGTGGTGATCGTCGGCGGCGGAACCGCAGGCTGGATGGCCGCCGCGGCGCTCTCGCGCACGATGGACAACCTGTCGATCCGGCTCGTCGAAAGCGACGAGATCGGCACCGTTGGGGTCGGTGAGGCGACCATCCCCGCGATCCGCCTGTTCAATGCGCTGATCGGCATCGACGAGAATGAGTTCATCCGCGAGACGCGCGGGACGTTCAAGCTCGGCATCCAGTTTCACGACTGGGGCCGGATCGGCGACACCTACATGCACGCCTTCGGGCAGATCGGGCGCAGCCTCGGCATGCTGCCGTTCCAGCAATATTGGCTCCGCGGCCGGAACGAAGGCGTCGCGGGCCGGCTTGGCGATTATTCGCTGAACGAAACCGCGGGGCGGCAGAACCGCTTCGCGCGACTGCCGCAAATCCCGAACACCAGCCTCGACGGCATCGCTTACGCCTTCCATTTCGACGCCGCGCTCTATGCGGCCTATCTGCGCAAGGTTTCCGAAGCCGCCGGGGTCGAACGGACCGAAGGCAAGATCGCCAGCGTCCGGCGGGGTGGCGAAAGCGGCCATGTCGAAGCCGTCGTGCTGGAAGATGGCACCGCAATCGAAGGCGAACTCTTCATCGACTGTTCGGGTTTCCGCGCGCTGCTGATCGAGGAGGCGCTCGAAACCGGCTTTGAGGACTGGACGCACTGGCTTCCCTGCGACCGCGCGATCGCGGTGCCGAGCGAAAATGCCGGCCCGGCGCGGCCCTATACGCAGGCGATCGCGCACAAAGCCGGCTGGCAATGGCGCATCCCGCTCCAGCACCGGACGGGCAACGGCCATGTCTTTTGCAGCGACTTCATCAGCGAGGATGAGGCGACCGCGATCCTGCTCGCCAATATCGAAGGGCGGCCGCTCGCAGAACCACGGACGCTGCGCTTCCGCACCGGCATGCGCAAGCAGGCGTGGAATGGCAATGTCGTCGCGCTGGGCCTCGCCTCGGGATTCCTCGAACCGCTTGAATCGACCAGCATCCACCTGATCCAGAACGGCATCGCCAAGCTGCTCGCGCATTTTCCCGATCGCGATTTCGATGCCGCCAATATCGATGCCTATAATCGGCGCGTCCGCTTCGACTACGAACGCATCCGCGACTTCGTCATCCTCCACTATCACGCCAACCAGCGCACCGACGCGCCCTTCTGGATCCGGTGCCGCGAGATGGGCATTCCCGAGACGCTCGCCCAAAAGATCGCGCTGTTTCAGAGTCAGGGCCAAGTTGTTCGCGAAGGCGACGAATTGTTCATCGAGATCGGCTGGTTTCAGGTGCTGACGGGGCAGAATATCATGCCCGGCAGCTATCATCCGATGGCCGACCAGCTCACGCATGACGAACTGGCGGGCTTTTTTGCCGACATCGAGACGATCGTCGCGCGCACCGCTTCGCATCTGCCGACCCACGAAGACTTTATCGCGCAGCATTGCGCGGCAGGAGTGCCCGCATGAGCCTGTTCGCTTCGATCCTCGCGCTGAGTCTGGCGGGTGCCGCGCCCGCCGAGGATTATCGCCAGCGGCCGCCCGAGGATGAGATCATCTATTTCGTCCTTCCCGACCGCTTCGAAAATGGCGATCCGAAGAATGACCGCGGCGGGCTGAAGGGCGACCGGCTCCAGACCGGCTATGACCCCACCGCGAAGGGCTTTTTCCACGGCGGCGACCTTGCGGGGCTCACTAGGCGGCTCGACTATATCCAGGGGCTGGGGACGACCGCGATCTGGTTCGCCCCGATCTTCAAGAACAAGCCTGTGCAGGGGGCGAAGGGCGACGAAAGCGCGGGCTATCACGGCTATTGGGTCACCGATTTCACGCAGGTCGACCCGCATTTCGGCACCAATGCCGAATTCAAGGCGTTTGTCGACGCGGCGCATGCGCGGGGGATGAAGGTCTATATGGACATCATCGCCAACCACACCGCCGATGTGATCACCTACAAGGAGGGCGCAGACGGAGGCTTCCGCTATCGCAGCCTCGCCGATTATCCCTTCTCGCGTCGCGGCGGCACGGGCGGCGCGCCGATCAATCCGGGCTTCGCGGGCGATCAGGTCGCCGATGCCGACAACTGGAAAAAGCTGACCGATCCGGCTTTCGCCTACACGCCTGTCGTGCCGAAGGGCGAGGAGCGGGTGAAGGTGCCCGCGTGGCTCAACGATCCGATCTATTACCACAATCGCGGCAACAGCGACTGGGTCGGCGAATCTTCGCTCTATGGCGACTTTGCCGGGCTCGACGATCTAGCGACCGAGCATCCGCGCGTCGTGCAGGGCTTCATCGAAATCTATGGCCGCTGGATCGACGAATTCGGGATCGACGGCTTCCGCATCGACACGGCGAAGCATGTGAACCCCGAATTCTGGCAGGCCTTCGTCCCCGCGATGCAGGCGCGCGCGAAGGCGCGCGGCATTCCCAATTTCCACATCTTCGGTGAAGTCTATGTCGATGCGGTCGATCCGGGGGCGCTCGCCTGGTACACGCACGCAGCAGGCTTGCCCGCGGTGCTTGATTTCGGTTTCGCACGCGCCGCGATCGATGCGGTAAGCGGCACCAAGGGCACCGGCGAATTCGCGCGGCTGTTCGACGGCGACGCGCTCTACAAGGGCGGGGCAGGGGCGGCGCAACAGCTGCCGACCTTCCTTGGCAACCATGACATGGGCCGTTTCGCGATGTTCGTGAAGGCGGCAAACCCGAAGGCAAGCGAAGTCGAGCTGCTCCAGCGCGTGATGCTCGGCCATTCGATGCTGCTGACGCTGCGCGGGGTGCCGACGATCTATTATGGCGACGAGCAGGGGTTCGTGTCGGACGACAAGGATCAACTCGCGCGCGAGGACATGTTCGCCTCGAAGGTCGCGGCGTATAACGACAATGACCTGATCGGCAGCGACGCGACGACCGCGACGGCCAGTTTCGACCCCGCGCATCCGCTCTATCGCCATATCGCGGCGCTGTCCGAAATCCGGCGCAAGACGCCCGCGCTGACGCGCGGCGCGACAAAGGTTCGCGCCTTCTCTGAAAAGCCCGGATTGCTTGCGGTATCGCGCTTCGATCCCGACACCGGCCGCGAAGTGCTGCTCGCGTTCAACACGTCGGCGGCGCCGCTGTCGGCGAATATTGCCATCGATATGAAAAGCGCGGGCTTTACCGCGCTCCACGGTGACTGTCCGGCAAGCCCCGCCGCGCCGGGCAGCATCCATCTTTCTCTCCCCGCCTTTGGCACGATCATCTGCCAGGCCAGCGAATAAGCGAAGACCACGCCATAATGACCCAGCCCCTCGTCCAGAATGTCAGCTTGCCCGCCGCCGCAGAGGCGCCGTGGTGGAAGGGCGCGGCGATCTATCAGATCTATCCGCGCAGCTTTGCCGATTCGAACGGCGACGGGATCGGCGACCTCGCCGGCATCACCGCGCGGCTCGACTATGTCGCCGCGCTCGGCGTCGATGCGATCTGGCTGTCGCCCTTCTACCCCTCGCCGATGGACGATTTCGGTTATGACATCGCCGATTATGAGGGCGTCGACCCGATTTTCGGCACGCTCGCCGATTTCGACGCGCTGATCCAGCGCGCGCATGCGCTGGGGCTGAAGGTCACGACCGACCTTGTGTTCGCCCACACATCCGATCGTCACGCCTGGTTCGCCGAAAGCCGCGCGAGCAAGGACAATGACAAGGCCGACTGGTATGTCTGGGCCGATGCGAAGCCCGACGGGTCGCCGCCGACCAACTGGCAGTCGGTGTTCGGCGGCCCGGCGTGGACGTGGGACGCGCGGCGCGGCCAATATTATATGCATAATTTCCTGGGCTCGCAGCCGCAGCTCAACGTCCATAACCCGGAGGTGCAGGACGCGCTGCTCGGCGTTGTGCGTTTCTGGCTCGACCGCGGCGTCGATGGCTTTCGCATCGATGCGATCAACTTCTCGATGCACGACCCCGAGTTTCGCGACAATCCGCCCGCGCCGCCGTCGAACAAGGTCCGCACCCGTCCGTTCGATTTCCAGCAGAAAATCCATAACCAGTCGCACCCCGACATCCCGCTCTTCCTCGAACGAATCCGCGCGCTGACCGATCAATATCCGGGCAGCTTCACCGTTGCCGAAGTCGGCGGCGACGATGCGGTGCGCGAGATGAAGCTGTTCACCGCGGGCGAGAGCCGGCTGAACAGCGCCTATGGCTTCGACTTTCTCTATGCCGACCGGCTGACGCCGCAACTGGTGCGCGAGGCGGCCGAACAATGGCCCGATGCGCCGGGGCTCGGCTGGCCGAGCTGGGCCTTTGAGAATCACGACGCGCCGCGCGCACTGTCGCGCTGGACCCCCGAAGGCGTCGATCCGGCGGCCTATGCGCGGATGAAGATGGCGCTGCTCTGCGCGCTGCGTGGCAACATCATCCTCTATAATGGCGAGGAACTGGGGCTCGATCAGGTCGAGATCCCGTTCGAGCTGGTGAAGGATCCCGAGGCGCTCAAGAACTGGCCGCTGACGTTGTCGCGCGATGGCGCGCGCACGCCGCTGCCGTGGGCGGCGGGCGAAAATCATGCGGGCTTTTCGAGCGCCGATCCGTGGTTGCCGCTCGGCTCGACGCACGGCGCGCTCGCGGTCGACCGGCAGCAGGGTGATCCCGCTTCGCTGCTCAACCTCACGCGCCATCTGATCGCGCTGCGCGCCGCGCACCCGGCGCTGCGGCTCGGCCGCGACGCGCGCTGGATTGCCGAGGGCGACCTGCTCGTGTTCGACCGGATCGCGGACGGCGAGCATATCCGCTGCATCTTCAATCTTGGCGGCGGGACGATCGATGTCGCTGGCCATGCGGCGGGCGGCGTTCCGGTCGTCGCACTGAACGGCGCCGGTCCGGCGCATCTGCCGCCGTGCGGCGCTCTCTGGCTGAAACTCGAAGGAACAAATTGATGCGTAGCCTGTTCGCCGCCCTCCCGCTGCTCGCCGTGGCAGCGGTGCCCGCCTTCGCGCAGGACACGCGGCCCGAGCAGACGGCATCGTCGCCCGACGGCGCCATCGTGCTGACGGTTTCGACCGACAATGACCAGCGGCCGACCTGGTCGCTGTCGCGGAGGGGCAAGCTGTTGATCGCGCCGTCGAAGCTCGGCTTCATCCTCGCCGACCGCATCGCCCTGCAACGCGGCTTCACGATCGAAAGCGTCGAGCGCGCGAGCGGCGACACGCGCTGGGAACAGCCGTGGGGCGAGCGCCGCTTCGTGCGCGACCGGCACAATGAGCTGCTCGTCCGCTTCCGCCAGGACAAGAGCTGGGGCGGCCATGCGATGAACGTGCGCTTCCGCCTGTTCGACGACGGCATCGGCTTCCGTTACGAACTGCCCGAACAGGCGGGCCTCCCGACCGCGAAGATCGTCGACGAAATCACCGAATTCGACATCGCGCCCAAAGGTACCGCGTGGTGGATCACCGGCGGCGAGTGGAACCGCTACGAGCAAATCTATCAAAAAACGCCGATAGACGCGGTCGCGACGGCACACACGCCGATCACGATGCGCCTCGACGACGGCACGCACCTCGCGTTCCACGAAGCCGCCCTCGTCGACTATGCCGGCATGTGGTTCAAGCGCGCCGAGGGACAAAAGTTCCGCGCGACGCTGTCGCCATCCTCGAAGGGCGCGCGCGTCATCCGCGACCTGCCGTTCGCGACGCCGTGGCGCACGATCCGCATCGCCGACAATGCGGCGGGGCTGGTCGAAAGCGACCTCGAACTCAACCTCAACGAACCGAACAAGCTCGGCGATGTCAGCTGGTTCAAGCCGATGAAATATATCGGCATCTGGTGGGGGATGATCCGCGGCGACTGGAGCTGGGCCGAGGGGCCCAAGCATGGCGCGACGACCGAGCGGACGAAGCAATATATCGACTTCGCGGCGAAGCACGGCTTTGGCGGCGTATTGGTCGAAGGGTGGAACAAGGGCTGGAACGGCAACTGGTTCGGCCATGGCGACGAGTTCAGCTTTACCGAGGCGACCCCCGATTTCGACCTGAAGGCGGTGACCGACTATGCGCGCAAAAAGGGCGTGCAGCTGATCGGCCACCATGAAACCGGCGGCAATATCGCGGTCTATGAGGCGCAGCTCGACGATGCGATGAAGCTCTATGGCCAGCTCGGCGTCGGGACGGTGAAGACCGGTTATGTCGCCGACGCTGGCGGGATCATCGCGCCGGGTGCCACGCCCGGGGCCACCGCGATGGAATGGCACGACGGCCAGCGTCAGGTGCAGCATCATCTCAAGGTGGTCGAGACAGCGGCGAAATATCATGTTGCGGTCAATCCGCACGAACCGATCAAGGATACGGGCCTGCGTCGTACCTATCCCAATTGGGTCGCCCGTGAAGGGGCGCGCGGCATGGAGTATAACGCGTGGGGCGCCTTCGCGAACGGCCCGGACCATGAACCGACGCTCGTCTATACGCGCATGCTGTCGGGGCCAATGGACTTCACCCCCGGCGTGCTGAGCCTCGAGGGCGCGAACAAGGCGCCGCTCGCCTCGACGCTGGCAAAGCAGCTCGGGCTTTACCTCGCCATCTATTCGCCGATCCAGATGGCGGCCGATTTCGTCGAGAATCTGGAAGCGCATCCGCGCGAGCTGGAGTTCATCAAGGCGGTCCCCGCCGACTGGTCCGAAAGCCGCCTGATCGCGGGCGAAGTTGGCGATTATGCGATCTTCGCGCGCAAGGACCGCCGCAGCGCCGACTGGTATGTCGGCGGGGTCAACGACGCAACCGAACGCACGCTGACGCTGCGCTTCGATTTCCTCGAACCGGGGAAAACCTATACCGCCACGATCTGGAAGGATGGCGAGGGCGCCACCTATCTGACCGACGCGCGGCACCGCATCGCCTATGACAGAATCAAGGTGAAGAAGGGCGACAGCTACAAGCTCTGGCTCGCACCGGGCGGGGGCGTCGCGATGCGGCTTTCACGGGACTGATGAAGGCGTCGCACGGTCAGGCAGCGGCGCACAGCGGCAGGATACAAACTCGGATAAATTCACAAACTTAGAGCCGTGTAGGACACTATTGGAGGCGATCATCAGCTCCGATAGTCGGCGTTGATGCTGATATATCCGTGGGTGAGATCGCACGTCCAAACGGTCGCGCGGCCTTCGCCGAGCCCCAGGTCGGCGCCGACGCGGATGTTTTGACCTTTGAGGTGCGCCGCAACCGGCGCTTCGTCATAGCCATCGACGGGTAGCCCGTCCTTCGCCACCCAATGATCGCCGAAGCGGATTGCGAGACGGTCGCGGTCGGCGGGTTCGCCCGCCTTGCCCACCGCCATCACTACGCGGCCCCAGTTCGCGTCCTCACCCGCGATCGCGGTCTTGACCAGCGGCGAATTGGCAATCGCGAGCGCGACGCGCTTGGCACTGACATCGCTGATGGCGCCGGTCACCTGTATCTCGATGAACTTCGACGCGCCTTCGCCGTCGCGCACGACCTGTTGTGCAAGGTCGAGCGCGACCTCGCGGATCGCGGCATAGAGCGCGTCGGCGCCCGGATCGTCGCGCGTGGTTAGCACGGCGTTGCCCGCTTGCCCGGTCGCGAAGAGCAGCACCGTGTCGCTGGTCGAGGTGTCGCTGTCGACGGTGATGCTGTTGAAGCTACCGCCGGTCGCCTCGCTGAGCATCGCCTGCAACAGCGCGGGAGCGACCGCGGCGTCGGTGAAGATATAGCCGAGCATCGTCGCCATGTCGGGCGCGATCATGCCCGATCCCTTGACGATGCCCGCGACATGGACGGACGTGCCACCGACGATCGCGCTCGCGCCCGAGCCCTTGGCGAAGGTGTCGGTGGTGCCGATGGTGTCGGCGGCGGCTTCCCACGAGCAGGGCTCGGCGGTGAGCGCGGCCTCGACCCCGGCGCGCGCCTTGTCCTTGGGCAAGGGCACGCCGATGACGCCGGTCGAGCTGACGAAGACTTCGCTCGGCTCGCAACCGATATGCCCCGCGACCTGTTCCATGATCTGCTCGACCGCTTCGCGCCCGCGATAGCCGGTGAAGGCGTTGCTGTTGCCCGCGTTGACGATCAGCGCGCGGCCGGTGCCGCCCTTGACCTGTTCGCGGCCGAGCTCGACTTCGGACGAGCAGCACACATTGCGCGTGAACACCCCCGCGACGGTGGTGCCGGGGGTTAGCTCGACATAGGTGAGGTCGCAGCGGTCCCAATTCTTGTACTGCGCGCGCGCGACGCGGCGCGTGACCCCGGCGATGTCGGGGAGGGCCGGGAATGAGTCGGGGGCGAGCGGCGAGCGGGTGGTCATGGGGACGCGCTTAATCGCAGTTCGCCCAAAGCAAAACCCCTCCCGTAAACGGGAGGGGCAGTGAGACTTGCGAGCTTGCTCATTAGTCGCAGCGGGGTGGGCATGGCGACGTTGCTGGCCCACCTCCGACCCCTCCCGCAAGCGGGAGGGGGGAAGATCAGCCCGGAATGCCGCTGATCGACTTCACTTCCATGAAATCCTTGAGGCCGAACAGACCGCCTTCGCGGCCGTTGCCCGACGCCTTGTAGCCACCGAACGCCGCGCCCGGGCCGGGGCCCCACGCGTTGACCGCGACCATGCCGGCGCGCAGCTTCGGCGCCAGGCCGGCGGCCTTCGCCGGATCGCCCGAGATCACCGCCGACAGGCCATATTCGGTGTCATTGGCGATATCGACCGCTTCGTCGAGGTCGCCATAGGCCATGATCGTCGCGACCGGGCCGAAGATTTCCTCGTTGGCGATCCGCATGTCGCGCGTGACGCCCGAGAACACCGTCGGCTTGATGTAATAGCCGCGGTTGACGTTGCTCGGCAGGCCGGTGCCGCCCGTCTCCAGCGTCGCACCTTCGTCGATCGCCGACTGGATCAGGCCCTGGATCTTGTCGAACTGCGCCTTGTTGACGACGGGGCCGATGTGGCCACCCTCGGCCTGCGGATCGCCGACCGAAGTGCCGTCGAACATCGCCTTGATGAAGCCGGCCGCCTCGGCCTCGCGGTCCTTCTGGACAAGGATCCGCGTCGGGGCGATGCAGCTCTGACCGGTGTTGACGAGCACGCCCTGCACCGTCGGCGGCAGCACGGCGGCGAAATCGGCGTCGGGCAGGACGATGTTCGGCGACTTGCCGCCGAGTTCCTGATGGACGCGCTTCACCGTGTCGGCCGCCGCCTTGGCGACGAGGATGCCCGCGCGGGTCGATCCGGTGAAGCTCACCATTTCGATGCCGGGGTGCGCGCTGATCGCGTTGCCGACGGTCGGGCCGTCGCCCTGGACGAGGTTGAAGACGCCCGGCGGCACGCCCGCGGCGTCGAGGATCTCGGCAAAGATCGTCGCGTTGCCGGGGCATTCTTCCGACGGTTTCAGCACCATCGTGTTGCCGCCGGCAAGCGCGGGGGCGACCTTCAACGCGATCTGGTTGAGCGGCCAGTTCCACGGCGTGATCATGCCGACGACGCCGATCGGTTCATAGGCGAGGATCCCGGCCGGATATTTCTCGGTGAAGCTGAAATCCTTCAAGGCCGCGATGGTGCCGAGGAAGCCGCCGATGCCCGCGCCGACCTGCGCGGTGCCCGCGAAGCTGACCGGCGCGCCCATTTCACTCGCCATCGACTTGGCGAGGTCGGGTGCGCGCTTCTTATATTCCTCGACGATGCGGTTCAGCAGGTCGAGCCGTTCCTCGCGCGTCGTCTGCGACCAGCTCTTCAGCGCTTCGCGCGCCGCGGCGACGGCATCGTCGACGTCGGCGGCGGTGCCGAGGACGATCGTCGAGGCCGCTTCTTCAGTCGCCGGGTTGATGACGTCGTGCGGCTTGCCGCCCTTGCTGTCGACCCAGCGGCCGCCGATGTAATTCTGTTTGAGGTGCGTTTCGGTGCTCATGTCCTGTCTCCCATCGGCGGTGAATCCGTCTCGGATTGCTACCTAATCACTGTGGCGGATGAATCAAGCAAAGGCCAACTGCCAATTGCGGCAGGTCAGCGTTTTTCAGCAGAAAGGCGTGACATCAGGATGGCAGCGCGCGTCGCTTGGCGCGCGATGCTGGGGATGTCGACGGCTTCGCCCGGGGCATGGTCGCCGGTGCTGTACGGCCCGAGTCCCGCGAGCCCGTCGACATCGGCGGCGACGAAGCTGATGTCGCCCGCGCCGCGCTTCAGCGGATCGAGCGGCGCCATTTCGGCGAGCCCGAGGTCGCGGTTCACGCCGTTGAGTTTCGCGAGCAAGGCGCGGTTGCCGTCGGTCGGCGCCATCGAGGGATAGCCGCCCGGATCGAAGGCGATCTTGGCATCGGTGCCGGGGGCATGTTCGGCGACGATCGCCGTCATCTTCGCCTTCACGCGCGCGATCTGTTCGGGCGACAGCGCACGCAGGTCGCCGCGCGCGACCGCTACGGGTGCGATGATGTTGGTCTTGCCGGTCACCGTCGCGCGAATGCCGCCCGCGTCGAGATCGGCCTGCTGCCCGCCCGCGATCAGCCCGACGTTGAAGGTCAGGTTCGGCTCGGGCAGCTCGGTGCGGAAACGGTGGACGATGCGCGTGAGCTCATAGATCGCGCCGTCGCCTGCCGCGGCGCTGAAGATGCCCGAGCTGTGCGCGCTCTTGCCCGTCGCGGTCACCGTCCAGCTATCCGACGAGCGCCGCGCGACCGATCCCATGTCGGCACCATTATCCCGCACGAGCCCCTCGAAATCGAGCGCGACGTCGCTGCGCTTGCCCGCGGCGATCAGGTCGGCGCGCGCCTTCTCGATCGGGGTGCCCGAATCTTCTTCGTCGCCGGTCATGTGGATTTCGATATTGGCATCCTTCAGCGTCCCGGCCGCCTGCATCGCGCGCAGCGCCGCGACGATGACGACCATCCCGCCCTTGTCGTCGCCCGCGCCGGGGCCTTGGCCCATATCGCCTTTGCGGACGAACTTCTGGAAGGGCGAGTCGGGTTCGAAGACCGTGTCGAGATGCGCGATCAGCAGCAGCCGCTTGGCATCGGGTTTGCCGACATGCGTCGCGATCAGATGGCCCGCACGGCCGGTGTCGCGCATCGGCTTCCATTCGACCTTGAAACCGAGCGGTTCGAGTTCGGCGCGCATCATTTGCCCGACCTTCTCGACGCCTTCGAGATTGAGCGAGCCGCTGTTCTGATTGACGAGCTTTTCGAGCAGCGCGAGGTTGCGGCCCTGTTCCGCTGTGACCGTCTTTGCCATCGCGCTTTCGGCCTTGCCGAGCTTCGCCTGAGCCGTCGGGGCGAGCGCGAGTTGAAAGGCGATGAGGGCGGCAAAGGGCAGTGATTTCATGGGGGACTCCGGCCCGTGCGTTACAAGTCGTCGCCCCCGCGAAGGCGGGGGCCGCTGGAGACGTGGCTCAAGGCCGATAGCGGCCCCCGCCTTCGCGGGGGGCGACGGGATGGTTTGTGCCTCGCTTGCGACCCGGGCGCAAGCGCTCAGCCGGGATAGGGTGCCTGCTTGAGCAATCTTGCAAGATGCGCCGCGTTGGCGGCGACCATCTTCGCGGTTTCGGTGACCTTGCGCGGGCGATGCTCGAGGTCCTTGAAGTCGGTCGATCCCATCGCCTCGCCGACCCAATAGCAGGCGGCGACCGCGGGGATCGTCCAGCCGACATCGTTCAGCGCCTGGAAGATTTGCGCCGAGACATTGTGCGCGCCATCCTCGTTGCCGACAATCGCCGCGACCGCGACCTTCGAATAGCTCGGCATCCGGCCCGCATCGTCGGTCTCGCTCAGAAACGCGTCCATGCGCTCCATCACGAGCTTTGCGACGCTCGACGCCTGCCCCATCCAGATCGGGGTGCCGAAGATCAAGATATCGGCGGCAAGGATCTGCTCGCGAATTTTCGGCCAGTCGTCGTCTGGCCCCTGGTTTGAGGTCACGCCCCATTTGACGTTGTGCGCGGCGATCCGGATCGGGTCGGCGACCGTCACGTCCAGCGCGGCGAAATGTTCGGCGAGCACCGCGATCATTGCGTCGGTCGAACTGGCTCGGCCCTTGGCCGAAAGCGAGCAGTTGATGGCGGCGGCAGTCAGGGGAGCAGGCATGTCATTTCCTTGCGGGCTGGCACCCCCCGCAAGGAAATAGCCGGGAACCCGCTCAGGTTCCGGGGCGGACCATGAAAATATCGCCGCCGATGCTGATGAGGAAGAGGTTGCCCGCGCTGTCCTCGCCGAACGAGGCGATCGAATTCAGCGTCCCGGCGTCGGGTGCAAAATCCTCGTTCCGCCGCGCGAAGCGCGAGGAGGCGAGCGTCTGGCCGGGGACGAGGCTGGCGAAAGGCACCGACCAGATATTGCCCGAGACGAAATCGGCGAAGACATATTGACCCTGCAAGGACGTCACCGGGCCGCGATAGACATAGCCGCCGGTGATCGAATTGCCCTGCCGCGGACCGCTGCCATGGCCATATTCGGCGACCGGGTCGGTGAGCCCGCCGGGTGCCGTGCCGGTGAAAGGCTGGGTCCCTTCCTTGAAGCGCCAGCCGAAGTTCAGCCCCGGCGCGGTGGTCGTCACCAGGTCGATTTCTTCGACCGCGCCTTGCCCAACGTCGCCGATGATCAGCGCCGAGCCCGAGAAGGAGGTACGGAACGGATTGCGGAGGCCAAGTGCATAGACGTACGGATCGCCACCCCCGCCGATATAGGGGTTGCCGGGCGCCGGGGTGAAAAAGGTCGGCGACGCACCCGCATAGGGATCTTCGACGACCCTGATCCGCAATATCTTGCCGAGCCGTGAATTGGGGTTCTGGGCATTGTTGCCGGGATCGCCCGCGCCGCCGCCGTCGCCCACCCCGACATAGAGAAAACCGTCGGGACCGAAGACCATCGAACCGCCATTATGATTATTCGCACCGGGATGCGGTATCGTGAGTCTCGCCAATATTTGCGGTGTTCCGGAGAGGGTTCCATATTCGCGAATCTCGATATCGCCCGCGGCATTGGTGCAATAGATCATGAAGCGATCGGAATTCGCCGGATTCGGTAGCAGCGCCATGCTCAGCAATCCGCGCTCTCCGTCGATCGAGAGATCGCCGACCGTGAAGCGCAATGTCTTCACGCCGGTCGAGGGATTCAGGCGATAGACCCTGCCGGCCTTTTCCAGCACATAGACGTCGCTGCTGCCCGGAATGCCGAGAACATAGGTTGGCTGGCTGAAACCGGTGCCGACGCGCGCGACAGCGATGCCCTCGCGGCTGTTGGTGACGGTGATGTTGACCGTTTGCGTCGCACTGGCGCTGGCGTCGCTGACGCGGAGCTGGACCGTATAGACATTGTCGCCATTGGCATCGCCGGGCAGGTCGTAATCGGGCGCGCTGTTGAAGCGCAGTGCGCCGGCGGCCGTGATCGAAAACAGCGCCGCGTCAGCGCCGCCGTCGATCGCAAAGGTCAGCGCGTCGCCGTTGGGATCGCTCGCGGTCGCCTGATAGGCGGCGGCGGTGTTTTCGGTCACGCTGGCGGTCTGGAGCGAGGTGAAAGTCGGCGGGACGTTCGCAGCAGGCGGGGTGCCGCCGCCGCCACTTCCGCCGCCGCCGCACGAGGCCAGGATCAAGGGGGTGAGGGCAGCAAGGACGCGCATCCGCATGGCAAATAGCCTTTTCGCGATTGAGCCCACCCAAAATGCAACCTGCCATTCGCCGGCGGCGACCGCAAGTCCGCCGGTTTTCAATGTTGTTGGAACGCTGCCGCCTCAGGCGGGTTCTTTGACCTCTTCGAAATCGTCGAGCTTGTCGAGCGCGTCGCGGGCGATCTTCTGCAGCGCGGAGCGGTTGACCATAAGTCCTTTCGACCCATGTCCCGTCAGATCGTCGATCGTGAAGGCGACCTTGGTGCGATCGGGCGCCATTTCGTCGAACGTGAATTTCAGCCCCGTCGTCAGCGCCCCGTCGTCGACGCTGTAGATCAGATGCGCTTCGCGCGGGATTTCCATCGCGACCGCAATTTTTACCTTATACGCATCGGGCCGCTCGTCGGGCACCATTTGTTCGAACCCGGGCTCGCCCTTTTGCACGACAAGTTCGTAGAGGCGCGTCGACCCGCCGTTGGTGACGAGCGGCAGGCCGGTGAAGGCGCTGTCGTTGCCGAACATCTTGGCGAACACCTGTTCGCGCGGCGCCGCGACGGTCCGCGTCTGGTTCACCAGTTCGGCCATCTTGCCGCAGCCGGTCGCCAGCAGCATCGCGGCAATCGGAATTATCATGCGAAACATCGAGCATTTCCCCCGGAAAAGACAGGCCTCCTCTTAGCACGCACGGCTTACCAAAGCGTAATCGCGAAGGATTGAGGGCTGTAAAGAATGTTTGACAGCCCAGCTGGTGTTATGTAAAGAACTCTTTACAGGAGGGGCGTCGGCTGTTGGAAAATCGGGTTCGCGAATATCGGGAGAAGGCGGCGTGGAGCCAGGGCGAACTGGCCCGCCGGCTCGGCGTGTCGCGTCAGACGATCAATGCGGTCGAAACCGACAAATACGACCCCAGCCTGCCGCTTGCGCTTCGCATGGCCCGCCTGTTCGGGCTCGAGGTGCGCGAACTGTTTATCGATCATTGGACACCGGAGATTGAAGGATGAACAGCATGACCGAGAACCAGCCCGCAACGTGGAAACGATCGGCGATGCGGATGCTGGGTGGTGCATTCATGGGCGGCGCCGCGATGGCGGCCCTGCTGGCCGCTGCAGGATCGGACCTGCTCGATGCGATGGGGCCCTCGCGCCTCGCGCTGGGCGCCGTGGGCGTCGTCTATGCGCTGATGGCCGCGCTCGTCGGCTTCGGCCTCGCAGCACCGCGAGCCGGCGCGGCCATGCTGAATGTCGGCGACGCCGACGAACTGCGCGACGAACGGCGGGGTATGATCCGATCGACCGTGACGATGGCGGCGATCGGCTTGGTGCTCGTCTTGCTGGCGCTGGCGCGCGGCCCCGGTTTCGCTGCTGGACCTGTCCCGCCCGGCGTCGCCATGGGTTTGTTGCTGATTGCCTTCTCCGGCGGCGCGATTGCATCGTGGCGCTGGCGGAACGATTTCGACGAACTCAACCATCAACTGGGGCTCGAAGGCTGTTTCTGGGCGTTTTGCCTCAGCTGGGCGCTGCTCACTATGTGGGCGGCCGCCGATTTTCTCGGCTGGGGCGTAACGCTGACCCCGATCGACGTCGTCTCGACGCTCGCAGCGATGATGCTCCTTGGCGCCTTCGTCGCGATCGGGCGGCGCGGTATGATGACGCGCTGATACGAAAAAGGGCGCCCGGTTCCCCCGAACCGGACGCCCTCCCTTAGGCGGTCTGACCCTGTTGGATCAGGCGCTGTAGTACATATCGAACTCGACCGGGCTCGGGGTCTGTTCGAAACGATAGACTTCGTCCCACTTCAGCTCGACATAGGCTTCGATCTGATCCTTCGAGAACACGTCGCCCTTGAGCAGGAAGTCGTGGTCGGCGAGCAGGCTGTCGAGCGCTTCGCGCAAGGACGCGCAGACGGTCGGGACTTCGCTCAGTTCCTCGGGCGGCAGGTCGTACAGATTCTTGTCCATCGGGTCGCCCGGGTGGATCTTGTTCTGGATGCCGTCGAGGCCCGCCATCAGCAGCGCCGAATAGCAGAGATAGGGGTTCGCCATCGCGTCGGGGAAACGGAACTCGACGCGCTTCGACTTGGCGCCCGCGCCGTACGGGATGCGGCACGAGGCCGAACGGTTGCGGCTCGAATAAGCGAGCAGCACCGGCGCTTCGAAGCCGGGGACGAGGCGCTTGTAGCTGTTCGTCGTCGGGTTGGTGAAGGCGTTCAATGCCTTGGCATGCTTGACGACGCCGCCGATGAAATAGAGGCACATGTCCGAAAGGCCGGCATAGCCGTTGCCGGCGAAGAGCGGCTTGCCCTTTTCCCAGATCGAGATGTGGGTGTGCATGCCGCTGCCGTTATCGTCCTTGATCGGCTTCGGCATGAAGGTCGCGGTCTTGCCGTAAGCATGCGCGACCTGGTGCACGACATATTTGTAGATCTGCATGCGGTCGGCGGTTTCGGTCAGCGTGCCGAAGGTCAGGCCAAGCTCGTGCTGCGCCGCGGCGACTTCATGGTGATGCTTGTCGCACGGCAGGCCGAGTTCGAGCATGGTCGAGACCATTTCGGCGCGGATGTCGACGGCGCTGTCGACCGGCGCGACGGGGAAATAACCGCCCTTGGCGCGCGGACGGTGCGCGAGGTTGCCGCCCTCATAGCTGCGGCCGGTGTTCGTCGGCAGTTCGATATCGTCGATCTCGAAGCCCGACTTGTTATAGCCGGTTTCGAAACGCACGTCGTCGAACATGAAGAATTCGGCTTCGGGGCCGACATAGACGGTGTCGCCGATGCCGGTCGAGGCGACATAGGCCTCGGCGCGCTTCGCGGTCGTGCGCGGGTCGCGGGCATAGCCTTCGCCGGTCGACGGCTCGACGATGTCGCAGAAGATCACAAGCATCGGGGTGGCCGAGAAGGGATCGTCATAGACGGCGTCGAGATCGGGCTTCAGGATCATGTCCGACTCGTTGATCGCCTTCCAGCCTTCGATCGACGAGCCGTCGAACATCAGGCCGTCTTCGAGTTCGTCCTCGCCGAGGACCGAGGCGACCATCGTCAAATGCTGCCACTTGCCCTTGGGGTCGGTGAAGCGCAGGTCGACCCACTCGATGTCGTTTTCCTTGATCCGCGCGATGATATCCTTGGGCTTCGTAGCCATCGTCTATGCTTCCTTCTTGCGAAATGGTCCGGCGTGCCGGGGATTGTTGAGGGTATGAAAAATGCGAAAGATTAAAGCGCGTCCTCGTTGCGTTCGCCGGTGCGGATGCGGAGCGCCGTCTCGACCGGAATGACGAAGATCTTGCCGTCGCCGATGCGGCCGGTCTGCGCGGCGGCGGCGATCGCCTCCACCACACGGTCGGCCATCGAGTCCTCGACGATGACCTCCAGCTTCACCTTGGGCAGAAAGTCGACCACATATTCGGCGCCGCGATACAGCTCGGTGTGACCCTTCTGCCGGCCGAAACCCTTGGCCTCGGTGACGGTGATGCCGCTGACACCCACTTCGTGCAGCGCTTCCTTCACTTCGTCGAGCTTGAACGGCTTGATGATCGCCTCAATCTTCTTCACGCTTTTCGTCCCCCTTTGGGCTGGCCGCCGCTCCTTGCGCGTCAAGCCGGATCAGGCGTGCCTGGTCCGGTCTGCCGTCGAGTCGGTGCGATGTCCCGCCATCTTGCACCAATCAAAAGCCGTGCCAATTGGCGAATCGCGGGGTTCTGGTAAGAAATTTGAAACGAAAGAACGCCGCTGCCCAAGGGGTGGGCAACGGCGTTCTTTGACTGCCCAATTTTTGAGCAGTCAGCGTCCCATCGGGGCCGAGGCGTCGGCGAGATTGGCCTTGGTCCAGTTCGACCGGTCGATGACATAGGCGCGTAGCGCTTCGGCGTCGGCGGGCGTGAGCACCCGCGCGAAGCTCACCATGCCGCGGTCCTTGAGCGCTCCGTCGATGATCACCGACTTCCACGCATCGGCGTTGGTGAGCGTGCCCGAGACGCGCAAATCAGGGGTGAAGCCGTTGCCGATCGCGCTGTCGCCGTGACAGACGATGCAATAGCGCCCGAAATGCGCCTTGCCCGCCGCAACCTGCGCGGGCGTGCCGAACTGCGGCGGCGGGTTCCACGCGAGCGCTGCCGCGGCGGGCGGCGCGGGCAGCTTCACCGTGCCGCCGATCTTCATCACGACGAGACGCGGGATATTGGGGACCTTGCGCGTCACGCCGCCCGCAACCCCGGCGACGAGCGGGAAGGCGCCGCCCTTGCTCGTCTGGAAGGCAACATATTGGACGCCGCCGGCGCGGAAGGTCGAGGGCGCGCTGACGATCCCTGACTGCATGTCGAGATCGAGCAATTGCCTGCCGGTGTCGGCGGCATAGGCGCGGAAGCGGCCGGTGCTCGTGCCCTGGAAGACGAGGTTGCCCGCGGTCGTCATCGTGCCGCCGTTCCACGCCGCGGGATGGTCGACCGCCCACGCGACCTTGCCGGTGCGCGGGTCGAAGGCGACGAGGCGACCGGTCGTGGCGGCGACCGCGGCGCGATACGCCGCCTTGTCGTCGGGCATCATCGTCGCGGTCAGCGACGAACCGATATTGAAGCCGACGACCTTGCGCTTGTCGAGTTCGGTCATGTCGGCGAGATAGCCCTGCGGGATCTGCTGCGCAGGGATGTAGACGAGGCCCGTCGCGGGATTATAGCTCATCGGGTGCCAGTTATGCGCGCCGAGCGCGCCGGGGATCGCGATGAAGGGCTTACCCGTCTTGTAGAAGCGCGCCTCAGGATTTTCGATCGGGCGGCCGGTGGCCATGTCGTAGCCCGTCGCCCAGTTGATCCCGTCGACGAAGGGCTTGGCGTCGATCAGCTTGCCGTTGTTGCGGTCGATCGTAAAGAAAAAGCCGTTTTTCGGCGCATGGTATAGCACCTTGACCGGTTTGCCGTTCACCGCCTGCTCGGCGAGGATGATCGGCTGGGTCGCGGTATAATCCCACGTTTCGGCCGGGGTTTCCTGATAGTGCCACTTATATTTGCCGGTCGTGGCATCAAGCGCGACGACCGACGAGAGGAACCAGTTGTCGCCCTCGCCATTCGAACGCGTGCCATGGTTCCAAGGATTGCCGTTGCCAACGCCGAGGTAGATCTGGTCGAGATCCTTGTCGTAAACGATCGCGTCCCACACGGTGCCGCCGCCGCCCGAGGTCTGCCACTCGCCCTTGTCGGACCAGGTCGCATTGCCCTCGCTCGCGAAAATGTCGTCCGATGCGGCGCCATCCTTCGCCTTCGTCGGATTCGGCGCGGTGTAGAAGCGCCAGCGTTCCTTGCCGGTGTCGGCGTCATAGGCGGTGACATAACCGCGTACGCCGAACTCGGCGCCGCCGTTGCCGATCAGCACCATATCCTTCACGACGCGCGGCGCGCCGGTGATCGTATAGGGTTTCGACGCGTCAAAGGTCTGCGTCGACCACAGCTCCTTGCCTGTCTTCTTGTCGAGCGCGATCAGGCGGCCGTCGAGCGCGCCGACAAACACCTTGTCGCCCCACACGGCGACGCCGCGGTTGACGACGTCGCAGCAGGCCGAAACCGCGCGCTCGCCGGGGACCTTGGGATCGAATTTCCACAAGGACTTGCCGGTCGCGGCGTCCCAGGCGGATACCTTCGACCAGGCGTGGGTGACATACATCACGCCGTCGACGACGACCGGGGTTGCTTCCTGTCCGCGCGCATCCTCGAGGTCGGCGGTCCACGCGATGCCGAGCTCGCCCACATTCTTGTCGTTGATATCGGTGAGTGGGCTGAAGCGCTGCTCGTCATAACTGTAGCCGATCGCGCCCCAGTTATCGCCGTTGCCGCCGGTTTTGAGCAGGGTCTCGCTGGCCTTTTCGGCGTCGTCGAGCGATCCGCCGCCTGAGATGCTGTCGTTCTTCGATGCGTTGCATGAAGCCAATGCCAGTGCCGCGCAGCCCAGCAGCGCGGCCGTCCAGACCCGTTTCGCCATCCCTTGCTCTCCCGTTCGACGCCTATCGTTGACGTTAACGTCAAGACTGCGCGCGAAGGCGCACGGGTGCAAGCGGGAAATGGGGGGTGGGGGAGGGGGCACCTCTTGTCCTCCCCCTCGATGGGGGAGGCAGCGAGACTTGGCAGCTTGCTGCCTAGTCGCAGCGGTGGGGGTGGGGTCTCGGCCCGCACCGAATGGCGGCGTATGGAAGCACCATCACCCTCATCCAACTCCGCCTAGCCGCTTTGCGGCAAGGCTTCGTATCCTTCTCCCATCAAGGGAGAAGGAATTATTGCCAGGGCGGCGCGTTCAGGCCCTTGGGGCTCGCGGTGAAAATCTCGCATCCGGTCTCGGTAATCCCGATGCTGTGTTCGAACTGCGCCGAAAGCGAGCGGTCGCGGGTCACTGCGGTCCAGCCGTCGGCGAGCATCTTCACCGCATATTTGCCGGTGTTGATCATCGGCTCGATCGTGAAGAACATGCCGGGGCGCAGTTCGGGGCCGGTGCCGGGGCGCCCGGCGTGGACGACTTCGGGCGCATCGTGGAACATCTGGCCGAGCCCGTGGCCGCAGAAATCGCGGACGACCGAATAGCGGTGGCGCTCGGCGTGCGTCTGGATCGCGTGCGCGACGTCGCCCATGCGGTTGCCGGGCTTCGCCTGCTCGATGCCGAGCATCAGGCATTCATAGGTGACCTCGACGAGGCGCTTCGCCTTGATCGGCACGTCGCCGACCAGATACATGCGGCTCGTGTCGCCGTGCCAGCCGTCGATGATCGTCGTCACGTCGATATTGACGATGTCGCCCTCGCGCACCGGCTTGTCGTCGGGGATGCCGTGGCACACGACATGGTTGATGCTGGTGCAGCAGCTGTGCGTGAAGCCGCGATAACCCAAGGTCGCGGGGATGCCGCCGCCGTCGAGCATCATCGTGCGAACGAGGTCGTCGATTTCTGCGGTGGTCACGCCGGGCTGGACAAAGGGAACGAGCGCGTCGAGGATTTCGGCCGACAGCCGCCCCGCCTTGCGCATGCCGGCAAAGCCCGCCTCGTCGTGCAGCTTGATCGTGCCGTCGCGAACGCGGGCAGGCGCCGATGCTTCGTCGGCGGTTACGGAGACATAGTCGTACATAAGAGCGATATAGGCGATGTGGCGCCGAATTGCGAGGGCAGTAAGCCCCTCCTGCTTGCGGGAGGGGTTTGGGGAGGGGGCTGTAGCGTCGCCAAGCCCTCCCCGCTGCGACTAGCGGGCAAGCCCGCAAGTCTCGCTGCCCCTCCCGCTAGGCGGGAGGGGAGCAGGTATTATTCGGCCGCCTTCTTCGCCTTGTCGGCTTTGGGCTTGCCCTTGCTCGCCTTGGGCGGCGCCGAGACGATTTCGAAGGCCAGCGGATTGCCGACCTTGGCGTCGTCGCCGGTCTTCATCTTCACCTTGACCTCGCCGCCATGGACGAGCTTGCCGAAGAGCAGTTCCTCGGCGAGCGGTTGCTTGATCTTTTCCTGGATCAGGCGGCCCATCGGACGCGCGCCATAGAGCTTGTCATAGCCCTTGCCGGTCAGCCATTCGCGCGCCGCATCGTCGAGCTGGATATGGACGTTGCGGTCGGCAAGCTGCAGTTCGAGTTCGAGGATGAACTTGTCGACGACGCGTGCGACCACTTCGGGCGGCAGGTAACCGAAGGGCACGATCGCATCGAGGCGGTTGCGGAATTCGGGGGTGAAGAGATTCTTCACCGCTTCCTCCTGCACATCCTCGCGGGTGAACTGGCCGAAGCCGATGCCCTCGCGCGCCATGTCGCTCGCGCCCGCATTGGTCGTCATGATCAGGATGACGTTGCGGAAGTCGACCGTCTTGCCGTGATGATCGGTCAGGCGGCCATGGTCCATGACCTGCAACAATATGTTGAACAGGTCGGGATGCGCCTTTTCGATCTCGTCGAGCAGCAGCACGCAATGCGGGTTCTGGTCGATCGCATCGGTGAGCAAGCCGCCCTGGTCGTAGCCGACATAGCCCGGGGGCGCGCCGATCAGGCGGCTGACCGAATGGCGCTCCATATATTCGGACATGTCGAAGCGCTGGAGCGGGATGCCCATGATCGACGCGAGCTGCTTCGCGACCTCGGTCTTGCCGACGCCGGTCGGGCCGCTGAACAGATAGTTGCCGATCGGCTTTTCGGGATCGCGCAGACCCGCACGGCTCAGCTTGATCGCCGACGACAGCACTTCGATCGCGGTGTTCTGACCAAAGACGACGCGCTTGAGGTCGGTCTCGAGGCTGGCGAGGGTCGCCTTGTCGTCGCTCGACACAGATTTGGGCGGGATGCGCGCCATCGTCGCGATCACGGCCTCGATCTCCTTGGCGGTGATCGTCTTCTTGCGCTTCGACGGGGCGACGAGCATCTGCATCGCGCCGACTTCGTCGATCACGTCGATCGCCTTGTCGGGCAATTTGCGGTCGTTGATGTAACGCGCCGACAGGTCGACCGCGGCGTTGATCGCATCCTGTGTGTAGCGCACCTGGTGATGCGCCTCGAACGCGCTGCGCAGTCCCGCGAGGATCTTCTTGGTGTCCTCGAGCGTCGGCTCGACCACGTCGATTTTCTGGAACCGGCGGAGCAGCGCGCGGTCCTTTTCGAAATGGTTGCGGAACTCTTTGTACGTCGTCGAGCCGATGCAGCGGATCACGCCGCCCGACAGCGCGGGCTTCAGCAGGTTCGACGCATCCATCGCGCCACCCGAAGTAGCACCCGCACCGATCACCGTGTGGATCTCGTCGATGAACAGGATCGCGTGCGGCAGGCCTTCGAGTTCGGTTACGACCTGTTTCAGCCGCTCCTCGAAATCGCCGCGGTAACGCGTGCCGGCGAGCAGCGCGCCCATGTCGAGCGAATAGATGACCGCGGGCAGCAGCACCTCGGGCACGTCGCCTTCGATGATCTTGCGCGCAAGACCCTCGGCGATCGCGGTCTTGCCGACCCCGGGATCACCGACATAGAGCGGGTTGTTCTTCGACCGGCGGCAGAGGATCTGGATCGTGCGGTCGACCTCGGCATTGCGGCCGATCAGCGGGTCGACCTTGCCGACTTTCGCCTTCTCGTTGAGGTTGACGGTGAACTGGTCGAGCGCGGTTTCCTTCTTGTTCTTGCCGCCGCTGTCCTTGTCCTTCGTCTCTTCCTTTTCCTCGGGCTCGGCCTGCGGCGAGGGCTTGCCGCCCTTGCCGACGCCGTGGCTCAGGTAGGAGACCGCGTCGAGCCGCGTCAGGTCCTGCTGCTGCAGGAAATAGACCGCATAGCTTTCGCGTTCGGAGAAGAGTGCGAC
Organism: Sphingopyxis sp. 22461; assembly: GCF_052044915.1. NCBI lineage: Bacteria > Pseudomonadati > Pseudomonadota > Alphaproteobacteria > Sphingomonadales > Sphingopyxidaceae > Sphingopyxis > Sphingopyxis sp. 22461. The sequence goes on along the minus strand of NZ_JBQENY010000008.1, from coordinate 36,794 downwards.
GAGGACGTTGGCGCCCGTCACTTCATCCTTGCCCGACGACTGGACGTGCAGGATCGCGCGCTGGACGACGCGCTGGAATCCGCTCGTCGGCGAGGGGTCGCTGTGCCCCTCGACCTTCAGGCTGTCGAGTTCGGTATCGAGATAATGGACGACCGCCGATTGCAGGTCGTCGAGCGCGACGCCGCACGCGCGCATCACTTCGGCGGCATGATCGTCGTCGATCAGCGCGTAGAGCAGATGCTCGAGCGTCGCATATTCGTGGTGACGCTCCGAAGCGGCCTTCAGTGCGTTATGTAGTGTCTTTTCGAGGCTTTCCGAAAAGGACGGCATGGTCTTCATCTCCTTGCGGGGACCAGGCCGGGGAGAGCGGCCCCCTTAGAAATGCAACGTGGCGATGCCGCCGCCCCACCGCAAGGGAAAAGCGGATGGCTTTGTGAAATTACGATGACGGGGGTTGCGGTGTGGTTAACGGAGTGTTTGGATTCTGGCTGTCGGAGGGTTGCGTCGCCTTTGGTTCTGGAGGCGGCCGCACTGCCGGCTTGAGCATCGACCCTACATGCGTTCGGTATTTAGTTCCGCACTACCGGCCAGCAGCTTGCCGCGATTCTGGCTTTCTTCGAAGATGTGGAGGAGCGCGGCTTGTTCCTCGAGACGGTGATTTTGACCACTCTCGCTGCCACCCTGCTTCGCGGCCCGATGCGCGTCCCAATATTTGATGCTTACAGGCCCTCCCTCCCGCATCTTGGCTGCCAAACCATGCAAGGCTGCGGCGAGGTTGGCGGTTGATCGATCGCTGTTATCTGTCCCCTTGTCTTGCATTAAAGAGAGCCAGCCAATGTCTTCGGCGTCTTCGCTGGATGCGCTCGCGGCATGGAGGATAGTTTTTTCTTTATCGCTTGCTCTTTCCAGTACCGCTTCAACAAAGCCGATACCAAAGCCTACGGATCGAAACTGCTCGGTGGGCGGCGCAGCAATCAGGCTATCGTTGAGTTCGCAACTCATCGCCGCATAGTCGGTAAAGCCTGCATACCCCTGCGGCTTTCCGGGGTAGTAAGTGAACAATTTCGATGGACTAATCCTAACTTGGCGCTGCGTCGGTCCTGTCCCGCCAACGCTCCTTTTGCGGACAGTCATGAGGTCCGGTTTCAGCAAGCCAACGGCTATGCCAGCAGCTACCATGGAAAGCGCGATCCATGTGACTAGTTCCATGCGGTGTGAGCTCCCGAATTGACTAAGCTTTACCCCGGTTTAGCAGGTTTTACTTTCGTGACAGTAAAACCATGCCCATTCCTAAGGCTAAGTCGCCGTCATCCGTCGCTCGCCCTGTCCACCATATCCATGAAATCGCGCGCAGTATTGCGCTCGCCCTCATGCTTGAACGCGACGTCGAGGTCCGGCGCGACGCCGAGCATGTACATCAGCGCCCACAAAGCGAAGCGGCGGCCGGGGTTAGTCTCCAAGCCGAAGTCGACGCGCATGCGTTCGGTGCCCGCGGCGTGCGCCTCGGGGTGGATCGCCGTAAGGTCGGCGGTGCCGAAATAGCGGCGGAGCTGGTCGTCGAAATCCATGCTGTCCTTTTGGCCCGTTCGCGCCGCTTGGCAAGGTGGCGCGGCAAAATCGGGCGATCCGAAGACCCGCCCGGTTGTCTTTGCCCAAGCGCCCCGATAGGGCGGCGTCCGTGAAGACGAGCATCGAGATCGGAACCGACAGCACCGGGCAGGGCGTGCACATCAACGTCCAGGAGCTGCTGGCGACGCGGCTGCTCGTCCAGGGCAATTCGGGGTCGGGCAAGTCGCACCTCCTCCGCCGCATCCTCGAGGAAAGCGCCGAGCTGGTGCAGCAGATCGTGATCGATCCCGAGGGCGATTTCGTGACGCTCGCCGATGCGTACAGCCATGTCGTGATCAACGGCGGCGACTATAACGAGCGCGAGATCGCCGCGATGGGGGCGCGCATCCGCGAGCATCGCGCGTCGATCATCCTCAGTCTGGAATCGCTCGATATCGAGGCGCAGATGACCTGCGCCGCGGCGTTCCTCAACGCGCTGTTCGATGCGCCGCGCGAACATTGGTTTCCCGCGCTGGTCGTGGTCGACGAGGCGCAGATGTTCGCGCCGAGCGTCGCGGGCGACGTCGCCGACAATGTCCGCCGCGCGAGCCTGTCGGCGATGACGAACCTGATGTGCCGCGGGCGCAAGCGCGGGCTGGCGGGCGCGATCGCGACGCAGCGGCTCGCGAAGCTGGCGAAGAATGTCGCCGCCGAGGCGAGCAATTTCCTGATGGGGCGCACCTTCCTCGATATCGACATGGCGCGCGCCGCCGACCTGCTCGGCATGGAGCGGCGGCAGGCCGAAGCGATCCGCGACCTCGAGCGCGGCCATTTCCTCGGGCTTGGCCCGGCGATCTCGCGGCGTCCGCTCTCGGTGCGCATCGGTGCGACGCAGACCGCGACGCGGATGGGAACGCACAGCCTGATGCCGCTGCCCTCGGCTGGCGGCGAGGATATGCGATCGATGCTGTTCACCGAGATGGAGGCGCCGGTGGCGCCACGCGTCTTTGCACCCGAGCCCGAACCCGTCGCCGCGAGCGAGCTGTTGGAGCGCATCGCGGCGAGCGAGGGGCTCCACGAAGATCTCGACGCGCCGCCCGTGCTCGACATCGTCGAGGCGGCCGAGGAAGCGGGGCACAGCGACGCGGTGGTGATCGCGATGCTCGAGGAAATGCTGTCCGACCCCGACAGCGCCTTCCAGCCCGAAGCCTATCTCTACCAGGATTTTTCGGTGCGCTGCCGGATGCAGAAGCTGAAGAAGGTGCCGCTCGACCTCGCCGCCTTCCGCCGCCGCTTCGCGCTGGCAAAAGGGGGCGTGTTCGATCCGTCCGAGCCGCGCTGGCGCGAAATGCTTGCCGTCGCCGACCGGCTGCCGCACGACATGTTCGCGCCCTTCCTCCAGATCGCCCGCGCCGCGATGGACGGCGAACCCTGCCCCGACGATGACATCCTCGGCCGCGCCTATGGCAGCCGCTCGCCGGGGCGCATCCGCCGGCTGGTCGAATATATGGAAAAGCAGGGCGTCATCGTCGTGCGCGCCGATTTCGGCGGCCGGCGCTCGATCGGCATTCCCGAGTTGGGGCTGAGCACTGAGGCGGAGTAGAAGGGTCCTTTCCCTTCGTCATTCCCGCGAAGGCGGGAATCCCGCTTTCTTCTTCGTGCCTTCGCGCCTTTGTGTGAGATTTTTCAGGTTTCGCGCAAAGGCGCAAAGGCGCAAAAAGACGTAAGAGAAAAGCGGGATTCCCGCCTTCGCGGGAATGACGGAATATCGGGGCTGACCCCTAGCCCTTCCTGAACAGTGCCTCGGCGGCCGCTTTCTGGCTCGTCGCGGCGCTGCGGTGCGCCTTGACGCGCTTGATTTCGGCTTCGAGTATTTCGATGCGTTCGCCCAATTCGTCGACCGACAGCGGATCGAGCGGCTGCTTGATCAGCGCCGTCAGCACATCGTCGCGGCGGCGGGGAAGGTCGTCATCGTCCATGGCGCATCCTCCTGGTCCCTAAGGTTAAAAGGCGCGCGACTGTTGACCCGTGTCGCGGCTCTGTCAATAAGGCGAGGCAGGGGGTAGGGGACGAAACGACCAGTGGGGGAAATAGCAGCGTGACCAGCGTGCCAGTAGAGATGACCGCCATCGCCATCAGTGCGCCGGGCGGGCCCGAGGTGTTGCAGCCGACAACGCGCCCGGTGCCGCAGCCCGGAGCGGGCGAGGTGCTGATCCGCGTCGCCGCGGCGGGGGTCAACCGCCCCGACGTGCTCCAGCGCATGGGATTTTACCCGCCGCCGCCGGGGGCATCGGACCTGCCGGGGCTGGAGATTTCGGGCACGATCGTCGCGGCCGGTCCCGGCGGCGATCCCGAGCTTCTGGGGCAGGCGGTGTGCGCGCTCGTCGCGGGCGGCGGCTATGCCGAATATTGCATCGCGCCCGTGGGAAGCTGCCTGCCGGTGCCGAAGGGCTTTTCGATGGAAGAGGCGGCCGCGCTGCCCGAGACCGTCTTTACCGTGTGGCACAATCTGTTCGAGCGCGGCTATGTGCGCGACGGCGAGACGGTGCTTGTCCACGGCGGCACCAGCGGCATCGGGACGACCGCGATCGGGCTTTGCAAATTGTTCGACATCAAGATCATCGTGACGTGCGGGAGCGCCGACAAATGCGCCGCCGCGACCGCGCTCGGTGCGGATCTGGCTGTCGATTATTCGGCCGAGGATTATGTCGAGGCGGTGAAGAGCTTCACCGGCGGCAAGGGCGTCAATGTCGTGCTCGACATGGTCGGCGGCGACTATCTGCCGCGCAACCTCGCCTGCCTCGCCGAGGATGGGCGCCATGTCACCATCGCGTTCCAGCGCGGCGCGAAGGTCGAATTCGACATCGCCGATGTGATGCGCCGCCGGCTGACGCTGACCGGCTCGACGCTGCGCGCGCGCAGCGCCGATTTCAAGGCAGCGCTGGCGGACGAAATCCATGGCACGCTCTGGCAGCGGCTCGCCGAAGGCGGGTGGAAGCCGGCGATGGATCAAGCCTTCCCGCTCGCCGAAGCCGCCGCGGCGCATGCGCGGATGCAGGCGGGCGAGCATGTGGGGAAGATCGTGCTCCGCGTGGGGTGAACCGAGGGAACATTCGATAAGGATCGGCGGTTGAGCGAGTGGGGGCCAATCAAAAGAGGATGATCTCTCCTAATGAAGATGCGTAGTTTGTTGCTTCCCGCCACCGCTCTCTCCTTTGCCCTTGCGGCCTGTTCCGGGTCAGCCGAAACCGAAAAAACGCCGACCGCATCCTATGACGGCGACGTCGTGCCCGAGGGCAGGGCGGCCGAACCGGTGCCCACGATCAAGCCCACCGACATTCCGACGCGCGGCGGCGACGGGTCGCCGATCGAACTGGCGGCGCTGACCGAAGCTGATGTCAGCGGCGCGAAGCTGAAGGGCGAACTCGCGTGCAGCTTCGCCGCCGACGAAGCCGCGCAGCCGATCCTGCACGCGCAGGGCGACGTCGCGTCCACCGAGCCGTCGCGCGGCATCGTGAAGGTCGGCGATACGATCGAAGCAGCGTCGGCCAACGGCGGCTTCGACGCGATGGCGAAGGGCACCAAATTCTTTGCCAAGGGGCTTGAGCTTCGCGTCGCGCTGGTCGGCCCCGCCGCGGGCGGTGGCGAGTCGCCGCCGCGTCCGGCGACGCTGACCGCCGACCGCGCCGACGGCGCGCAGCGCGTCTTCGCGGGGCTGTGGCGCTGCGGTCCGTAACGCCCGCTTGCGGGCACCGCGCGCACGCCGCATAGAGGCGTCGCCGCGGTGTCGGGGGATGGCGGCGCTTCATCACGATGGAGGCTGCAATGGGCGACAGGCCGATCCTTCACGAATATGCCGCGAGCGGCAATTGCTACAAGATCCGGCTGACCGCGGCTTTGCTCGATTGCCCGATCGAACGGCGCGAATATGACATCATGAAGGGCGAGACGCGCACGCCCGACTTCCTCGCGAACGTCAACGCCAATGGCCGCATCCCGGTGCTGCAGGTCGGCGACAAATTCTTGCCCGAAAGCAATGCCGCCTGCTTCTGGCTCGCCGACGGGACGCACCTCGTCCCCTATGACCGGTTCGAGCGCGCCGACATGCTGCACTGGATGTTCTTCGAACAATATAATCACGAACCCAATGTCGCGACCTTGCGCTTCTGGATGAAGTGGATCGGCGCCGACAATTTGAACGACGCGCAGCGGATGCTGATCCCGGCGAAGCAGGCGGCGGGGGCCGCGGCGCTGAAGCTGATGGACGAGCATCTCGCCGCGCACGACTGGCTCGCGGGTCAGCGCCTCTCGCTCGCCGACATCGCGCTCTATGCCTATACGCATGTCGCCGAGGAGGGAGGGCTCTTCGCGCTGTCCGACTATCCGGCGGTACAGCGCTGGCTGGCGCGGGTCGAGGCCGAGCCCGGCTATGTAAAGATGGGATAGCGGTCAGATCGGCAAGCGTGTTCGCCCAGTTCGGCAACCAGCCGGTCCACCAGCGCATCGACGCTGCTTTCCGCGGCGGCGATCGATTGGGCGAGGCGTTCGTCGGCGAACTCGTCAAATTCGACCGCGATCGAATCGGTATCGCGAAGCCCGATATAGGCGAGCGGCGCTTTCAAGCTGGCCTCGACGAAATTGACGTCAGCCTGGCGCCCGCCCGGATCATAACCATAATCGCCGCGCGCGCCGAGGATGACCAGCCGCTTGCCGGGGGGCAGCATCGGCCAATAGGGCTCGCCCGCCCGCGCGCGGTCGAAACCGAAAGTGACGCCGACGCGAACGATGTTGTCGAGCCACGCCTTCAGCGGTGCCGGCATGCCGAAATTATACATGGGCGCCCCGACGACGACGAGATCCGCCGCCATCAGTTCGGCGACCAGCCGGTCGCTTTCGGCCAGCCGCGCGCGCTGTTCGTCGCTGCGCCGGCCGGGCGGGGAGAAAGCGGCGGCGATCCATTCGGCGTCGACATGCGACGGCGGAGTGAGGCCGACGTCGCGATAGACCATCTCATCCTGCGGTCGCGCGCTCGACCAGCGGCGTATCAGGCGGTCGCCCAGCCGCCGGCTGTGCGAGCCATGCCGGTCCCGGCCCGAAACGCCCGGACGGGCGCTGGAATCGATGTGAAGTATGCGAAGGGGCGATCTTTCGGGAGCGTTCATGGAATAATCCAGTTCATTTGATGGGATGACTGGACGCATATATTCCCCTATAATTGGCGCAGTCGAACGCGAATACTTCAGCCAATGGATCGATTTTCCTCATCCATGACACGAAACCGGAAATTGCCGCCGCTGGCGGCGTTGCGCGCCTTTGAGGCGGCGGCACGTCATCTCAGTTTCCAGCGAGCAGCCGGTGAGCTGGCCGTCACGCCGACGGCGATCAGCCACCAGATTCGTCTGCTGGAGGATGTGCTGGGGCTCGCGCTGTTCACGCGCCAGGTGCGGCAGGTCGCGCTGACCGAAGCGGGCGAGCGATTATATCCGACCTTGCGCGACGGGTTCGATGCATTCGACCGGGCGCTTGCCGATCTCGCGCCGGGGTCCCGGCGTGCGGCGGTGACATTAACCGCGACGATCCAGTTTACGGCACGCAGGCTGCTGCCCGCGCTCGGCTCGTTTCGCGAACGCTTTCCCGATTTCGATCTGCGGCTGCATTCCTCGAACGAGCCCGTCGATCTGGCGGCGGGACTGGCCGATGTCGCGGTTCGTTATGGTCGCGGGCCCTTTGACGGGCTGGTCGGCCGGCCGCTTTTTTCGGAACGCTTCGGATTGCTCTGCAGCCCGAAGCTCGGCCTCACCGGACCGGAGGATCTCGCGCGCGCCACTTTGCTGCACGTCGAATGGCGCCAGCCCGCCAACGCGTCCGACTGGCGGCGGTGGGCACGGCTTGCCGGGATGGAGGGGCTGGCCGTCGATGAAGGGCCGCGTTTCAGTTCGGACGATCACGCCGTGCAGGCGGCGGTCGCAGGGCATGGCGTTATGATCGGAAGCTTGATCCTCGCCCGGCCGGAGATCGATGCCGGGCTGCTGGTCCATCCCTTCGGCCCGGTCATCGAAGGGGAGAGCTACCATATGCTTGCGACGCCCGCGAACATGGCCTGCGCCGATGTGCGCGCGGTTTGCGCGTGGCTCGTCGAATCGGTCGCGGGCTTCGCCGCGGGCGACCACCCCTTGCCCGCAGCCTAAAACAGGTCTACATCAGCCGCCGAACGGCCGCCTCGCAAGGGGCGGCCCTTATTATTTCCGCTTGGAGAGTTTCCGTCATGGCCAACGCCGATGCCACCCCGCTGATGCCGCACGCGACCGCCGCCTGGCTGGTCGACAACACCGGCCTCACCTTTGTCCAGATCGCCGAATATTGCGGCATCCACATCCTCGAAGTGCAGGCGATCGCCGACGAGACCGCCGCGACCAAATATACCGGCCGCGACCCCGTCCGCGCGCACGAGCTGTCGATGGAAGAAATCGAAAAGGGCCAGAACGACCCGAACTACAAGCTCAAGATGAGCAAGCAGGCGCAGGACACGATTCGCCGCACCCGCGGCCCGCGCTATACCCCGGTCAGCAAGCGCCAGGACAAGCCCGACGGCATCGCCTGGATCCTGAAGAACCATCCCGAAGTGTCCGACGGCGCGATCGGCAAGCTGATCGGCACCACCCGCAACACGATCGGCGCGATCCGCGACCGCAGCCACTGGAACAGCGCCAATATTGTCCCCAAGGATCCGGTGACGCTCGGCCTCTGCTCGCAGCGCGAGCTCGACGCGCTCGTCGCCAAGGCGGCGAAGAAGGCCGGCATCAAGGCGCCCGAAGACAGCCGTTTCGAGGGCGACCGCGAAGCGCTGCTCGAAGAGCTGCGTGCCGAACGCACCGCCGCGAACGAAGCGCGCGCCGCCGAGGAAGCCGAAGCCGACGGCGAAGCCTGAGGCATGGCGGGGACGGACGAGGATAATATCCCGGCGGCCAGCGGCTCGCCGGATGCTTCGCTGACCCAGGACGACAGCTTTACCGCGACGAGCCATGCGGGCCTCACCTATCCATGGGGCGAAGCCGCGCCGGGCGCGGGCGAGACGATCCGCATCGCGAACGGCATCAGCTGGGCGCGCATCCCGATGCCGGGGTCGCTCGGCCATATCAACAGCTGGCTGCTCGATGATGGCGACGGCGTGGCCGTCGTCGATACCGGCATCTGCCTGACGATGTGTTCCGATGCGTGGAAGGCACTTTTTGCCGGCGCGCTGAAGGACAAGCGCATCACGCGCGTGATCGGCACGCACCTCCATCCCGACCACATCGGCCTCGCGGGCTGGATCGCGAAGAAGCAGGACGTGAAGCTGTGGATGACGCGCGGCGAGATGCTCACCGCGCGCGCGATCGTCGCCGATTCGTCCGACACCGCCCCCGACGAGGTGCTGACGCAGTCGCGCGCCGCGGGCTGGGATGAAGCGGCGATCGAGGCGTCCAAAGCGCGCGGCTGGAACATGTTCCAGCGAATGATCTTCACGCTGCCGCGCTCCTATGTGCGGATCAAGGATGGCGACCGCCTCGACATGGGCGCGCACCAGTGGCGCGTCGTCACCGGGTCGGGGCACAGCCCCGAACATGCGTGCCTGTGGAACGAGAAAGAGGGCGTACTCGTCTCGGGCGACCAGGTGCTGCCGCGGATCAGCTCGAACGTTTCGGTCAATATCACCGAACCCGACGCCGATCCCCTGGGCGAATGGCTCGCGTCGATCGACAAATTGCTCGCGACGGTGCCCGCCGATGTCGTCACCTGCCCCGCGCATGGCGAGCCCTTCAAGGGGCTGCATGTCCGCCTGATGGCGCTGCGCGACGAGCATCGGATGCGGCTCTACAATCTCGCCGAAGCCGCGGCGAAGGCGCCGATGCGCGCGGTCGACAGTTTCCCCCTGCTCTTCAACCGCCCGATCGGCGAACATAATCAGGGCCTCGCGACGGGCGAAGCGCTCGCGCATCTCAAACGGCTCGAGGTCGAAGGGCGCGTGCAGCGCGAGGACCGTGATGGCGTATGGTGGTATCACGGCGTAGCCTGATGCGGTGTGCGATGGCGATACTGCTCGCGGCCGCGACGGTGGCATCGCCTGCCGCGCGGGCGACCGAACCGGCGGCCGCCGATCAGGCGAATGACGAGATTGTTGTCACCGCGCGCCGTTCGGGTGCGCCGATGTGGACGATCCAGACGCCGACCGGCGTCGTCATCCTCGTCGGCGAGATCGCGGCGGTTCCGAAGGCAACGCCGTGGCGGCCCGAGCGGCTCGAAGGCGCGACCGACCGGGCGCAGCGCGTCATCCTCGGCACCAAGGCGAAGGTGTCGCCGGGCGACATCCTGCGGCTGATCTTCAAGGGCGGCGGGCTCACCAAATTGCCGAAGGAGCGTGTCGCCGCCGACTATCTCGATGTGCGCCAGATGCAGCGGCTCCATGCGCTCGAAACGCGCTTCGATCAGGACTATGCGCGCTCGAATTTCCTGATGACGGCGTTCGACCTGCTCTCGAAACGCTTGTCCTTTAACAAGGACAGCGCCGACGACGCGTCCGACGTCGTGCGCAAGGCCGCGCGGCAGTCGAAGATTCCGACGCAGCCCGTCGGTGAGGTACGCGGCGAGGATATGCTCGACAATCTGTTCGCCGCGGCGCCCGAGACGCATATCCCCTGCCTCGAAGCCGCGATGACGGCGGTCGAGGCGGGCGGCGATGTGGTGATCGAGCGCGGCCGCGCGTGGACCGAATTCGACGTGCCCGCGGTGATGGCGAGCCCGCTCGAGGAGGCGCTCGGGCGCTGCTGGCCGTGGACGAACGACAGCTTCGGTCCCGAGCTGCGTCAGACGTGGTTCGGTGCGATCCGCGATGCGACGGTGCAGCCCGGCGTGACGCTGGCGGTGGTTCCGCTGCGCATATTGGCCGAAAAGGACGGCGTGCTCGACCGGCTCAAGGCGCAAGGCCTGCCGATTACCGGCCCGGCCTGGTAGTCACGGCCTATCGCGGTCTTTGCATGATCCAGCTGAACGCCATCGCGTTGAAGATCGTATAGAGGCCATAGAGCATCAGCGCGGTGAACCAGTTCCGCGTCGCAATCGCCATCGCGCCGACGAGCAGCAGGAATTCAAAGACATAGGTGATGTTCGGCCCGACCTTGTCGGCAAGTGGTTTGACCATCTGCTGGATCAGCGGGTCGTCGCTTTCCATGAAGGCGCGGTGCATCGCGAAATTGCCGACACCGGCACAGAAAATGGCGATGAGCGCGATAACCATAGGTTTGCAAATGGGGGACGCGGGGTGGAAATGCCAGCAACTTTCGGTTTATAGGGGCGCATCGCTCGCGCACCGGCCCCGCGCGGTCGATCGAACGAACCCGGCTCCTGCCCCCCAGAGAAGGACGTCTTCGGTGACAACTCTCCCCCGCCTGGCCGCGCTTTGCCTGCCGCTCGCTCTAGCCGTTCCGTCGGCGCACGCGTCGCAGGAACCGGTCGATCCGCCGCAGCCGAACCCCGTGCTCGTCGACCCGGTACTGGCCAATCCGATTCCCACGGCACTGATGGAGCCCGACCCGGTGTTGCCCGACGCGGTGCGCGCGATGATCGACGCCGCCTTCGCGAGCGGCGACAATGACGATGTCGAAGCGGTGGCCAAGGTCGCCAGACGGACCAACCCGCGTAATATCGGCGAAATCGACGCGCTCCTCGCTTATTATCGCAGCGAGCATCCCCCCGAGACGCCGCCCGACCCGGTGGGCAATATGCTCGCAGCCGCGATGGCGACCGCCAAGGATGCCGATGTCGAGGCGGTGGCAAAGCTCGCGAAGGAAACCAATCCCGAGAATGCAGCGGAGATCGAGGAACGACTCCTCGCCTATCGCGCCGAACGAAAGCGTCTGCGGGACGAGGCGGCGGCGGCCGAGCGCGCTCGACTGGCCGCGTCGAAATTCTGGCAGAACTGGAAGGGCGAGGGGCAGATCGGTGCGTCGCAGAGCAGCGGCAACACCGAGTCCGTCGGGCTGAGCGCCGGCGTCGCGCTTGCGCGAAAGGGGATCGACTGGACGCACAAGTTTCGCGCGCAGGCCGATTACCAGCGCACCAACGGCAAGACGTCGGTCGAACGCTATCTGAGCGAGATCGAGCCGCAATATCGGATCAACGACCGCACCTTTGCTTTTGGCCTCGGCCGCTGGGAACATGACCGGATTCTCGGGTACGACACGCGCTGGAACCTGTCGGGCGGGCTCGGCTACAAGGTCGTCGATAGCAAGAAGATGACGCTGAGCCTGAAGGGCGGCCCGGCGTTTCGCCAGACCGACTTCGTGAACGGCGAAGAGGACACCGAACTGACCGCGCTCGCGGGGCTCGATTTCGGCTGGCAGATCTCGCCGACGCTGCGGCTGACACAGGTCGCATCGACGATCATCGGCGAGGCCAATGGGTCGACCAGCTCGCAGACCGCGCTCAGCGCCAAGCTGACCGGCGCGTTGTCGGCGCGCATCGCCTATTCGGCGCAGATCGACACAAGCCCGCCGCCGGGCATCGAAAGCGTCGACACGCAGACGCGGTTTACGCTGGTGTACGGGTTCTAGAAGTTTGATCCTCCCTGTCGCGAAGCGATGGGGAGGGGACCGCGCATCGCAGATGCGTGGTGGAGGGGCCGTGACGTCGCGTCTTCGCCCCTCCGTCAGCGCTTCGCGCTGCCACCTCCCCATGCCTGCGGCACAGGGAGAATCTTCCGCCTATTTGATCGCCGCCAGCACGTAGAGGAATTCGGCGAAGCCCATCGTCGCGTCGACGAGCCCGGCGACCTTGGGATTGGTCGAATCGATCAGAAAATATTCGTCGGGGGCGTGCGCACCCGATCCGTGGCCGATACCGAAATGCGCCGCGGGGATCGACACCGGCGGCGCGGTGAAGGTCGATCCCGGCCAGCTGCCCGCCATCCGCGGGTTGAGGCTCGTCGCGACGCCGAGCTTCTTGTACGTCGCGAGTTCCGAGCGGACGAGGCGGCTGTCCTCGGCGACCTCCGTCGGATCGTAGCCGCCGGATACATTGACCTCGACATCGGTGAAGCCATGCTTGTCGAGATGCGCACGCAGCTTCTTCTCAGCCTCGGCGCGCGTCTGGTTGGGAACGAGGCGCAGGTCGAGCTTGGCGACCGCCTTGCCGGGCAGCACGGTCTTGCCGCCGGGGCCGGTATAGCCCGCGACCAGCCCCTCGATATTGACCGTCGGTTCCTGCGCGAGACGGATCAGCGCGTCGTCGTAGGAGAGATTGTCGATCCAGTGGGTGATGCCAAGCGCCGCTTTCTGCTGCGCCTCGTCGCCCGCCTTCGCGGCTTCGCGGATCAGCGTCTTTTCGCGGTCGGTGAGCGGGCGGACATTTTCGAACCAGCCCTCGATCGCGGGCTTGTTACCGTCGGGGGTGACGAGCGTCTGCAATGCCTGCACCAGCCGCCATGCGGGCGAATCGACCATGGCTTTGAGGCTCGAATGGACATCGCCTTTCGGACCGCGGCCCCATTTTTCGCCGCTCGCGATCAGTTCGAGCTCGATGATCCCCTTCGAGCCGAGGTTGACCGTGACGTTGCCCGTCTTGCCCTGCGAGGCAAAGGGAATGAAAATGCCTTCGCACTTCTTGAGTGCGGCGAGGATGTTCGGCTTGGTCGCGATCTGGCGGAAGTGCGGCGAGCCGATCTCCTCCTCACCCTCGCACACGAGCACGATGTTCACCGGCAGTTTGCGCCCCGCGGCGCGGATCGCGTGGAGCGCGGCGAGGAAAGTCGCCTCGGGCCCCTTCTGGTTCACTGCTCCGCGGCCCATGATCGCCTGCCCGAAACCGGGGCGCTCGACCATCTTGCCCTCGAGCGGGGGCGACGACCATTCGGCCGGGTCATACTGTTTGACGTCGTACATGAAATAGATGCCGAGCGTGCGCTTCGCGCCGACATCGATCGTGCCGAACACGCCGGGGTGGCCGTCGGTCGGCACGATCTCGACATTGGTGAAGCCCGCGTCCTTCGCGAGCTCGGCCATATAGGCCGCGCCCTCGGGCATGCTGCGATTTTCGGCGGCGATCGAGGGGAGGGCGATCCAGTCGCGGATGCGCTTGATCGACGCATCCTTGCCCGCCTCGGCGGCCTTGCGGATATCCGTCATCGTACCCGACTGCGCCCAGAGCGGAACGGGCTGCATGAACGCGGCACCCGCCCCCAGCATCGCGGTGCCGCGCAACATGTCGCGGCGGTTCAGTCGGTTAAGCTCACGGAAATCCATCATGCGTCCCCTGCCTGCTTCGTATGCGAAGCAATGTGCCGCATCGGCGGCGAAACGCAAGCGCGTGTCGGGGACTTACCGTTACGTGGGTAGCGACCGGCCGTCGTCCCACGATCGTCATCCCGGCGAAGGCCGGAATCTCGCCGTTTCGGAGGTTTCGCGCCGCTAGGCGAGACCCCCGCCTTCGCCGGGGTGACGAAGGACGAGGGAGGAGTTACGCCTTCTCGAGCAACCCTTCGTCCTTGATCCGTTTCTGCCACAGCTTCGGCGCGTTGACGTGGACATTCTGGCCTTCGCTGTCGACCGCGACAGTGACGGGGAAGTCCTGGACTTCGAACTCGTAGATCGCTTCCATGCCGAGGTCGGCGAAACCGACGACCTTCGACCCCTTGATCGCGCGCGCGACCAGATAGGCCGCGCCGCCGACCGCCATGAGGTACGCGCTCTTGTGCTTGGCGATCGCCTGCGTTGCGGCGGGGCCGCGTTCGGCCTTGCCGACGCAGGCGAGCAGACCTTGGTCCAGCATCATGTCCATGAACTTGTCCATGCGCGTCGCGGTCGTGGGCCCTGCGGGGCCGACGATTTCTTCGCCGACCGGGTCGACCGGGCCGACGTAGTAGATGACGCGGCCCTTGAATTCGACGGGAAGTTCCTCGCCCTTCGCCAGCATGTCGGCGATGCGCTTGTGCGCGGCGTCGCGGCCGGTGAGCATCTTGCCGCTCAAGAGGATGCGGTCGCCCTGTTTCCAGCTTGCGACGACTTCGGGGGTGAGATTGTCGAGATCGACGCGGATCGCGGCCGTATCGGGCTTCCAGTCGATCTGCGGATAGTCGGCGAGCACGGGCGGTTCGAGGAACGCCGGGCCGCTGCCGTCGAGTGTGACGTGCGCGTGGCGGGTGGCGGCGCAGTTCGGGATCATCGCGACGGGCTTTGACGCGGCATGCGTCGGCCAGTCGGCGATCTTGATGTCGAGCACGGTTGCGAGGCCGCCGAGCCCCTGCGCGCCGATGCCGAGCGCGTTGACCTTTTCATACAGCTCGATGCGCAGCTCTTCGGTCGGGTTCGACGGGCCGCGTGCGAGCAGCTCGGTCATGTCGATCGGGTCCATCAGCGACTGCTTCGCGAGCAGCATCGCCTTTTCGGCGGTGCCGCCGATGCCGATGCCGAGCATGCCCGGCGGGCACCAGCCGGCGCCCATCTGCGGCACCATTTCGAGCACCCAGTCGACGATCGAATCCGACGGGTTCATCATCTTGAACTTCGACTTATTCTCGCTGCCGCCGCCCTTTGCGGCGACGTCGATCACGACCTTCGCGCCGGGGACCATTTCGACGTTGAGCACCGACGGCGTGTTATCCTTCGTGTTCACGCGGCTGAAGGCCGGGTCGGCGAGGATCGAGGCGCGCAGCTTGTTGTCGGGGTGGAGATAGGCTTTGCGCACGCCCTCATCGACGACCTGCTGCAGGCTGCGGGGTGAGTCGAGGCGGCAGTCCATGCCCCATTTGATGAAGACGGTGACGATGCCCGTGTCCTGGCAGATCGGGCGGTGCCCCTCGGCGCACATGCGGCTGTTCGAGAGGATCTGCGCCATCGCGTCCTTCGCGGCGGGCGAGACTTCGCGTTCGTAGGCGGCGCCCAGCGCGCGGATATAGTCCATCGGATGGAAATAGCTGATGTACTGGAGCGCGTCGGCGATCGTTTCGATCAGGTCGTCTTCGCGGATGATCACGGTGTTCATGTGCAGCCCTTCGCCCTTTTGCAGGATTCGCGGCTTCCCTAGACCCGCACGGTCGGGGTGGACAAGGGGTCAGGTGCGGCGGCGGCCGAAGACAGGGCGCGTCGGGGTGGCGGTTTGTACTTCGCCGGGTTCGGGCACCGCCGCCCCTAGATCGACGAGCGGGCGTTTGTGGGCGAACGCCCGCCAACTGCCCGTAGCGGCCAGCGCCAGAAGCAGAAGCCAGCCGCCCGCCGCCGATGGCATCAGCGCCCAGGCGAAGGCGGCGGGGGTGATGATCGCCATCACGGTCGGGATCGCGGCTAGGATCGCGATCGTCCCGAACAGCGCCCACCAGCGCCCGAGCTGCGTCGCCGCGGCGCCGATCATGACATTGGTCGCGGCGAGCAGCAGGAACTTGGCGGCAACGGGGTAGGGCAGGCTCGCCATCGCGGGCGAATAGTCGCCCAGCGTGAAGGCGGCCTGGATGTCGAAGAGCAGGTAATTCTCCCATGCGTCGCAAAGCGCCGCGGCGACCGGCAGCACGGCGGCGGCAAGAAGCGCGCGGAGGCGAAGCTCGTGCCAGAGTGCGATGCACCCGCTGGCGAGAAAGCCCGCGTAGAGCAGCATATAGAGATAGTCGCGCTCGTTGCCGGTCCGCATCGCAGCGAGGCGCGTGACCTGCTGCGGGTCGGTATAGAAGCCGAAGATCGCTTCGAGGTCGGCTTGACCGCCGGCGAACTCGAACGCGAGGACCGGGGCGCCATAGCCGGGCGCGATGTCATGCCCCGTCTGCGGAAAGACCTGACCCAGATAGAGTCCGAAGAGCAAAGTCGCGATGCCGAATGCCAGCGTCCAGACCCACGCGCGCGTCGGCGCGGGCGGGCGCGTCCGCTGCGTTTCGATCCAATGCTGGAGCCCCCCGACCATCGTTTAGATGTCCGGTGGAGCGCGGCGGCTCACCTTATTGGCACTCGGCGCATTTGCCGCGCACCTCGATCACCGGGCGCTCGGCGGCGAAGCCTGTCGCCTCGGCCGCGGCGCGAACGCCGCCCGAAATCTTGTCGTTATCGACATGCACCGCGGTGCCGCAGCTGTCGCAGATCAGGAAGATGCAGTCGTGGAGGCAGCCGGGATGGCTGTTCGCGACAAAGGCGTTCGCGCTTTCGACGCGGCGGACGAGGTTGTTCGCCACGAACAGGTCGAGGATGCGATAGACGCTGTTCGGCGCGACGCGCTTGCCGCGCTTCTGCGAGACGATGTCGGCGATTTCATAGGCGCTCGCGGGCTTGCCGATTTCGGCGACCGCGTCGAAAATCTGCGCGCGCATGTCGGTCCATGCTTCGCCCGCGCCTTCGAGCGCGCTCTGCGCCGCCTTGGCGAGCGAGGCGCCGCTGGCCTCGACGTGCGGATGATCATGCTTGCCCATTGGCGTTTCCTCGAAGCGTGGGAAATCCCGCGCTAACTATCGTCCCAATGTAGGCTGTTTAGGGCGTGCCCGCAAGTTGCGGACATCTCCGATGCGGTGGGATCAGTGTCGCGCGCGGCGGTTGAGGTCGTGGCCCAGGGCGACGACCGCGACGCCGATCATCGTTGCGATCACTTCGCTGCCGTCGTGCGGCCGCGACAGCGCGCCCGCCATCATGCCCAGCCCGAAGCTGCCGACCGCGAAGGGCATCATATAGCCGTGGCTGAGCACGCCCGAAACGAGCGTGATCAGCGCAAAGCCGATCGCGATGATCAGCCCGATCTCGTGGAACAGATGATTGTCGAGAAACACCCCGCCGACCGACGCGATCGAGGCGAAGAAGATCGTCGTGGCGAGACAGTGGACGAGGCACAGCCCCGACAATCCCATCGCCAGCTGGTCGCCGCTCAAGGATGTCAGCGGCCGCGAATCGCGCGCAGCCCGAACCACCGCGCCGAGACGCGTCAGGACAGGGGCATGGCTGGCGACTTGGGTCACCCGATTCTCCGTTGGTGCAATAGCGAGCCGAGATATGGCATATCATGACAAAGGTTACAACATTACATTGTCATATTCTTTCGGGTTGCGGACACGGCCGATCGGGCTACATAAGTTGCGGAACGAAACCTGAAGGGGGCGCGATGTCTGAACTGGCCCGGCCGCTGAGGCTGCCTTGCGGCGCGATCCTGCCGAACCGGATCGCCAAGGCGGCGATGACCGAGGGGATGGCGACCCCCGACGGCCGCCCGACCCCCGAACTCGACCGGCTTTACGGCCTGTGGTCCGACGGCGGCGCGGGGCTGCTCATCGGCGGCAATCTGGTGATCGACCGCGATCATCTCGAGCGCCCGGGCAATGTCGTGATCGAGCGGGTGCCCGACGCCGACATGCACGAACGCCTCTCGCGCTGGGCTGCCGCGGCAACGCGCGGCGGCAATCATTTCTGGGCGCAGATCAGCCATAGCGGGCGGCAGACGCCCGCGGTGGTCAACCGTCACCCGAAATCGGCATCGGACGTGAAACTCGGGTTGCCCGGCGGGCAGTTCGGGCAGCCCGAACCGCTGACTCGCGACGAGGTCGCCGAGCTGGTGCAGCGCTGGGCGGTCGCGGCAAAGGCGTGCCAGGACGCGGGCTTCACCGGGGTGCAGGTGCACGCCGCGCACGGCTATCTGATGTCGCAGTTCCTGAGCCCGCTTTCGAACCGCCGCACCGACGATTATGGCGGCAGCCTCGAGAACCGCGCGCGCCTGCTGCTCGATGTCATCGCGGCGATCCGCGCGGCGACGGGGCCGGCCTTCCCGATCTCGGTCAAGCTCAACAGCGCCGATTTCCAGAAGGGCGGCTTCGCTTTCGAGGACAGCCTGACCGTCGCGGGGTGGCTGGAGGCCGCCAGCGTCGACCTGATCGAGATTTCGGGCGGCACCTATGAACAGCCGAAGCTGCTCGGGATCGAGGGGATGGAGGACAGCGCGCCGCAGAATGTCGCGCCGTCGACGCTCGCGCGCGAGGCCTATTTTATCGATTTCGCGCTGGCGATGCAGGCGCGCGTGTCGGTGCCGTTGATGGTCACCGGCGGCTTTCGCAGCCGCGCAGCGATGGAGCAGGCGCTCGAGCGTGGCGCGGCCGACGTGATCGGGCTCGGCCGGCCGATGTGCCTGATGGCGGACGCGCCCAAGCGCCTGCTGGCAGGCGACGAGGCATTGCCGCGATATGAGGACGGCCTCGGGCTCGTTCCCGGCTGGCTGGGCTTCCTCAAGCGCTTGCAGATGGTCAAGGCGATCGACGGCTTCGCGGGCATTTACTGGTTCTACCAGCAGCTCTGGCTGCTCGGCCACAAGGGCCGGATCGACGAAGGGCTGAGCGTCTTTTCGGCCTTCCGCACGCTCGAAGCGCGCAACAAGGCGATTATGAAGGCGCGGGCGGAGAGCTGATCCTTCCATTTTCGTCATTTCCGCGAAAGCGGGAACCCATTTGCAACGGTCGCTCGCTGGGTTCCCGCTTTCGCGGGAATGACGAGGGAGGGGCTTAAGCTCCCTCTTCGGCGCGCAACGCCTTCCGGTCCAGCTTACCGATCATCGTCTTGGGCAGGTTCAGCCGCACCTCGACCTCCTTCACCCGCTCATGCTTACCAAGCTGGGGGTTGAGCCAGGCGGCGAGCGCCTCGCCGCTCACCTGGAACCCGTCCTCCAGCGTCACGAAGGCCTTGGGCGCCTCGCCGCGATAGGCGTCGGGAACGCCGAGTACGATCGCTTCCTTGACCGCGGGATGCTCGTAGAGATGCGCCTCGATCACGCTCGGGTACACCTTGAACCCGCCGACCGCGATCATGTCCTTCAACCGGTCGACGATGCGGATATAGCCATTGGCCTCGACCACCGCGACGTCGCCGGTGCGCAGCCAGCCGTCGTCGGTGAAGCTGTCCTTGTCCGCGTCGGCGCGGTTCCAGTAACCTTGCATGATCTGCGGCCCCTTGACCGCGAGTTCGCCGGGCTCGCCGTCGGGGGCGTCCTTCGACGGATCCTCCTTGTCGAGAAGCCGAATGTGCGTCGCGGGGAGCGGCTGGCCGATCGTGCCCGGCTGGACCGGGCCTTCATAGGGATTGGTCGCGACCACGCCCGAGCTTTCGGTGAGGCCATAGCCTTCGACGAGCGAGGCACCCGTCGCCGCGGTGAATTTCTCACGCAATTCACCGGGCATCGGCGCGCCGCCCGAGATGCAGATGCGCAGTGAAGAAAAGTCGGTCTTCGCGAGATCGGGGTGATCGAGCAACGCCTGATACATCGTCGGCACGCCGGGCAGCGCGGTCGTTTTGGTGCGCGTGATCGCGTCGAGCGCCTGCTTCGCATCGAAGCGCGGCAGCATCGTGATCGAACCCCCGTTGAGCACCGTGCGGTTGAGCACGCAGGTGTTCGCGAAGACGTGGAAGAAAGGGAGAACGCCGAGGATGCGGTCCGGGGCGTCATGGTCGGGGTCGATCGCATTGACCTGCCGCGCATTGGCGGTGAGGTTCTGGTGCGTCAGCTTGGCGCCTTTTGGTGTTCCCGTCGTGCCGCCGGTATATTGGATCAGCGCGATGTCCTTTTCGGCGTCGATCGCGACGGGTTCGGGCCGGCCGTCATTGTCGGTGAGCGCCGAGAAACGGATGACGCGGGGGTCTTCGGGGAGCGCCGCGACCTCGGTCCGCTTGAACAGGCGATAGAGCACCGACTTCGCCGCGGGCAGCCCGCCCGCGACCGAGCCCACGACGAGCTGTTTGAGGCTTGAGCCGTCGAGCACCTTCAATGCAGTGGGGAGCAGCGCCGCGGCGCTGATCGTGAACAGCGTCTCGGTGCCCGAATCCTCGACCTGCGCCTCGAGCTCGGCGACCGTATAGAGCGGCGAGAAATTGACCACCGTCGCCCCGGCGGCGAGCGCGCCATAATAGGCTGCGACATAATGTGGGACGTTGGGCAGGAAGAGGCCGACGCGGCTGCCCTTGCCGATGCCCTGCAATTGCAATCCGCGTGCGACGCGGGCGGCGCCGCGCGCGACCTCGGCATAGCTGAACTGGCGGCCGAGGAAATCGAGCATCGGCGCATCGCCGCGCCGCGCGACGCTGGCGGCGAGCATGTCGGGCAGCGACAGCGGCGCAAACTCCTGGTCCCAGGCCGTGGGATGGCGATAATCGGTAGACCAGGAAAAGCGGCTGTCCATCGGGGGTTGATATCCTCTTCGAATAGGCGGGGTTCCTTACACTAGGGTCAGTAAGGTGATTTGCAACCGGGCTCGCTTGCGGCGCGCAGTCCGGACGGCTAGGCAGCGCATATTGTCTTCGCCAGGGGTTTTGTCATGCTGAAGCTGTCATCGCGCGTCGCCGCGCCGCTCGTCCTTCTCGCCTGCGCGCTCGCCGTTCCGGCTATCGCGAAGGACAAGCTGCCGACCGCAAGGCCCGCGCAGATCCAGGAGCTCTACGCCTGCCGCGACATCGCCGATCCGGCGGCGCGCCTCGCCTGTTTCGACCGCGAGGTCGGCGAGCTGTCGACCGCCGATCAGGCGCGCGAAATCACTTTCACCGACCGCGAGACCGCCAAAAAGGCGCGGCGCGGACTGTTCGGCTTTGCCTTCCCCAAGCTCGGCGGAATTTTCGGCGGCGATGAGGATGAGGTCAAGGAGATCGAAACGACGATCCGCTCGGCGAGCATCGACCGGTCGGGCAAATATACGCTGGTGATGGAAGATGACGCGGTGTGGGTGCAGATCGACACCACCCGCCTGCCGCGCCAGCCGAAGGCGGGGCAGAAAGTGAAGATCAAGGTCGCGACGATGGGCAGCTATTTTGCGTCCATCGACGGCGGCCGCACGATCCGCATGAAGCGCGACCGCTGACCGCCGCGGGCGCGCGACCGGCACCCATGACACAGCGATGACGATACAGCGATGACGGGCGGCGACGCGATCCCGCTTCCGGGGACGGGCTGTCCGCCCTTCGTCCTGCTCGACGACGCGCGCGCCGAGGGCGCGGCGGCGGCGCGATTGTTCGTCGATCCGGTCGAGGTGTTGACCGCCCATTCCGCGGCCGAGGTTCCGGCGCTGCTTTCGGCGCTCGACGCGGCGCAGGCGCGCGGACTCCATTCGGCGGGCTATCTGACGTACGAGGCGGGCAAGGCGCTCGCGCCGGCATGGCGCGGGGCGGTCGATGCCGAAACCGGCGATGCGCCGCTCGGCTGGTTCGGGTTGTTTCACCAGGTCCGGCGGATCGACGCCGACAAGGTGGCGGGCCTGCTTCCCGATCCGGCGTCGGCGTGGATCGGCAAGGTCGCGCCGCGCGTCGCGCGCGCCGACTATCTGGCCGCTGTCGAGGCCGTGCTGGGCTTCATCCGCGCCGGCGATATCTATCAGGCGAATTTCACCTTTCGCGCTGACGTTCCGGTGCGCGGCAATCCGCTTGCCATTCATGCACGGCTGCGCCGCACCGCGCGCGCGGGTTATGGCGGGGTGATCTGGACCGGCGAACAGGCGATCGTCTCGCATTCGCCTGAACTCTTCTTCGCGCTGCGGTGCGGGCAGGTGATGGCGCGGCCGATGAAGGGAACCGCGGCGCGGCTTGCCGATCCCGAGGCTGATGCTACTGCGGCGCGCGAGCTTGCCGAAGATCCCAAACAGCGCGCCGAAAATCTGATGATCGTCGACCTGATCCGCAATGACCTGTCGCGCGTCGCGGTGCCGGGGTCGGTCGCGGTGCCCGACCTGTTCCGTGTCGAAAGCTTCCCGACGATCCACCAGCTCGTCTCCGATGTCAGTGCGCGCCTGCCCGAAGGCGCCGGGGCGGTCGACGTGTTGCGCGCGGCTTTTCCGTGCGGGTCGATCACCGGGGCGCCGAAAGTGCGCGCGATGGAAATCATCGACGAGCTGGAATCGGGGGCGCGCGGGCTTTACACAGGCTCGATCGGGTTCATCGAGCCGGGGGGCGATGCGGCATTCAATGTCGCGATCCGGACGCTTTTGTTACCGCAAAGCGCCTTGCAGGACGGTCCTGCTTGCGCCACGCTGGGACTGGGCTCCGGAATCGTCGCCGACAGCGAACCGGTTGAAGAATGGCGCGAATGTCTGGCCAAGGGGGAATTTGTGGGCGCAGCGGGGGAAAGCTTCGACCTCATCGAAACGATGTTCTTCGATCCGGTCGAAGGCGTCCAGCGGATCGAAGGGCATCTGGCGCGGATGAAGGCGAGCGCCGCGGCGCTGGGCTTCGTGTTCGACCGGCACGGCGCGCGCAACGTCCTGCAATCGGCGACCTTCCGCCTGCGCAGCGCCGCGCGCGTGCGGATGCGGCTCGCGCCGTCGGGCGCGCTCGCGATCGAGGTGTCGCCGCTGCCACGGCTTGCCGAACTGCCCGTGCCCGTCGCGGTGCGGCCCGCGCCGATGGCCGCCGACGATTTCCGCCTGACGCACAAGACGAGCCTGCGTGCCGCCTATGACGGCGCGCGGCACGAGAGCGGCACGGCCGAGGTCGTCTTCGTCGACGAGCCCGGCTTCGTCACCGAGGGCAGCTGGAGCAATATCTTCGTCGAACGCGATGGCCAGCTGCTCACCCCGCCGCTCGCGCTCGGGCTGCTTCCCGGGGTGCTGCGCGCCGAACTGATCGACAAGGGGCGCGCGGTCGAATCGCACCTGCGGATCGCCGATCTGGAAAGTGGATTCTTTATCGGCAATTCGCTGCGCGGGCTGATCCCCGCACGGCTGGCGGACGCTGCGGCATCCGCGATAGGCTGACCTGCCGGCTGCATAGGTAAATTATCAAGCTGCGCGCTTGCGAATATCGGTTAGACGCTTTAGGCGCGGCCGCGCGCAATTTCCTGTCCTTTTGCAGCCCGAACCGCGCAAGCCACGGAAGATATCGTCATGTCGCTGAAGCCCCATGTCTCCGCCGCCCTCAACCGCATCCAGCCCTCGGCCACGCTCGCGATGACCGCGCGCGTGACGGCGCTGAAAGCCGCGGGCGTCGATGTGATTGGCCTCAGCGCCGGCGAGCCCGATTTCGATACGCCCGACTTCGTCAAGGAAGCGGCGATCGAGGCGATCCGCAATGGGCAGACCAAATATACGCTCGTCGACGGCACCGTGGCGCTGAAGGACGCGATCCGCGGCAAGTTCCGCCGCGACAACGGCCTCGAATTCGGGCTCGACCAGATTTCGGTCAATGTTGGCGGCAAGCACACTTTGTTCAACGCGCTGGTCGCGACGGTCGACAAGGGTGACGAGGTGATCATCCCCGCGCCCTATTGGGTGAGCTACCCCGACATCGTCGCCTTTGCGGGCGGCACGCCGGTGATCATCGAGGGCACCGCGGCGCAGAATTACAAGATCACCCCGGCGCAGCTCGATGCCGCGATCACGCCGAAGACACGCTGGGTGATGTTCAACTCGCCCTCGAACCCGTCGGGCGCCGCCTATTCGGGCGAAGAGCTCGACGCGCTTGGCGAAGTGATCCGTCGCCACCCGCATGTGATGGTGATGACCGACGATATGTACGAGCATGTCTGGTACGCCGATTTCGCCTTCACCACCTTTGCGCAGCGCTGCCCCGACCTGATCGACCGCATCCTGACGGTGAACGGCTGTTCGAAAGCCTATGCGATGACCGGCTGGCGCATCGGCTATGCCGGCGGCCCCGCATGGATCATCAAGGCGATGGGCAAGCTGCAGTCGCAGTCGACGTCGAACCCCTGCTCGATCGCGCAGGCCGCCGCCGCCGCCGCGCTCGGCGGGCCGCAGCAGTTCCTCGACGATCGCAACGCCGCATTCCGTAAGCGCCGCGACATGGTCGTCGCGATGCTCAACGACGCGCCGGGGCTCGACTGCCCCGTCCCCGACGGCGCCTTCTACGTCTATCCCGACGCGTCGGGCTGCATCGGCAAGAAGACTCCCGACGGCAAGCTGATCGACAGCGACGAGGCGCTGATCGACTATTTCCTCGACAGCGCCAAGGTCGCGGCGGTGCACGGCGGTGCCTTCGGCCTGTCGCCGGCATTCCGCGTCTCCTACGCGACCTCGGAAGCCGTTCTCAAGGAAGCGTGCGTGCGCATCCAGCAGGCGTGCGCGGCGCTCAGCTAACGCCTCCCCGGCGCAAACTATCTGCGCACGATTATTTTGTACCGATCGGTCTTGTAATCGCGGAGACGGCGACTATTTGAACCTGAACGGCGGTTAACCGCCCGGTTCACCGGATAGTAAGTCATTCCCGTTAGGGTGACTGCCATCACTGCACGGCTGGTCGGGGCGCTCCATATCGTCGGTGTAACCAAAGCGGTCAAAGCCGCGAATCGACAAGATATGAAAAGAGGCCCATATGCTCTCCATGCTCCGCTCCGACTGGTTCCTGACCATGCTCGCTGGCTTCGCGATTGGCGCGACTTACATCGTGCTCAATCAGCCGGCACTGCCGATCCCGGTGTGACGCTGCTCCGGCGCAGCCTTTCGCTTCGCGCCGTCACGGCGCTGGTCGCAGGCGCGATCGTCGCGCAATGCACCCCGGCGCAGGCCGAAAGCGTCGTCAAGCTGCCCGCCGCGCTCGTCGATCCCGCCGTCAATGCGAAACGCGCGACCGCGGTACTCGCGGGCGGCTGTTTCTGGGGCGTCGAGGGCGTCTTTTCCAACGTCAAAGGCGTGATTTCGGTCGAATCGGGCTATCATGGCGGCAACGCCGCGACCGCAAAATATGAGCGGACCCACGACGGAAAGTCGGGCCATGCCGAGGCCGTTCGCATCGTCTATGACCCGTCGCAGGTCAGCTACGGCAGTTTGCTGCGTATCCTCTTTTCGGTGATCGCCGACCCGACGCTCAAGAATCGTCAGGGTCCCGACACGGGCCCGCAATATCGCGCCGCGATCGTGCCGCTCGACGCCAGCCAGCGCCAGGTCGCGACCGCCTATCTGTCGCAGATCGGTGGCGGCAAATATTTCGCGAAGCCGATCGTCGTGCCGGTCGAGGCGTATAAGCGCTTCTATCCCGCCGAGGCGAATCACCAGGATTTCATGCGCCTGAATCCCAAGAACGGCTATATATTGCGCTGGGACGCGCCCAAGCTCGCGGCGCTCAAGCGGCTTTACCCCGATATGGTGCGCGCAAAGCCAGCACCCTGACAATTCCGCGCGCGTAAAGCCCGAGCCCGAAATACGCCCGGTTCCGCGATTGGTCGCGGCAGAAGAATCATTCACCGCAAAACGCTGGCCCCTCCCGCGCGCCTGCGTGACGCAGGAAAAGTCCGAGAGGGGTCGGGATAATATAAAAGTCGCAAGTGCGGGGTTCGAATGAAGTTCAGGTTTTCCGGCAAGCCGCTCCTCGCCGTGTCGATGAGCGCCGCGGTGCTTGCGGGCTGCGTCAGCAGCGCCGCGATCGTTCCGCAGCCGCGCGCGCAGCCGCCAGCGGCAGTGCGCGGCCCGTCCGGTTCGGTGACGGTGCCGATCGGTCAACCGGTGCGGTCGGCGATGCCGCGTCCCGTCGGCCCCGTTGATCCGGGCTTCCGCCGCGCTCCTGCGGGCCTCAACGAGCGCATCTATGAACTGTGGCGCGCCTTCCCCGGCAAGACCGGCATCGCGGTGCAGCGCATCGACGGCGAATGGTCGCTGTCGCAGCGCGGCGGCGAGCTGTTCCCGCAGCAGAGCGTGTCGAAGCTGTGGGTGGCGCTGGCGGTGCTCGACGCGGTCGATCAGGGCCGGATGACGATGGACCAGCGCGTCCGCATCGGTCCCGAGGATTTGGTGGTCTTTCACCAGCCGCTCGCGGCGCGCGTCCGCGCCGAGGGATCGGTGACGATGAGTGTCCGCGACCTCATCGAAACCGCGATCACCCACAGCGACAATCTTGCGAACGACAGCCTGCTGCGCACCGTCGGAGGACCTGCCGCCGTGCGCGCCTTCATCGCGAAAAAGGATCTCGGCTCGATCCGCTTCGGCCCCGGTGAACGCCTGTTGCAGGCGGGGACCGCGGGGTTGACCTGGCAGCAAAGCTATTCGGTCGGCCGCAATTTCGAGAGCGCGCGCGCGGCGCTGTCGGCCGCGACGCGCCAAGCCGCGATGGACAATTATCTCGCCAATCCGGTCGACGGCGCCAGCCCCGCCGCGATCGCGAGCGCGCTGACGCGGCTCGCGCGCGGCACCTTGCTGTCGCCCGAATCGACCGAATATCTGCAAGGCGTGATGAGCCGCACGCGGAGCGGGCCGCGGCGGCTCAAGGCCGGGCTGCCACCGGGCTGGCAATTCATGCACAAGACCGGGACCGGACAGAATCTTGGCGGCATGACCGCGGGCTATAACGACATCGGTATTGCCACCGCGCCCGACGGCACCCGCTATGCGATCGTCGTGATGATGGGCACCACCTCGTCGGGTATTCCCGCGCGCATGGCCTTGATGCAGTCGGTGTCATCGGCCGTCGCCGAATATCACGGAAGGTAATCCCGATGAAGCTTGCTGCCCTGCCGCTGGCCCTGCTGGCGCTCGCGCTCGCCGGATGCGCGACGCCCGAAACGCGGCTGCGCACCGGCCTCAACAATGCCGGCCTGTCGAAGGCGATGTCGGCGTGCATGGCCGAACGCATGGTCGACCGGCTGTCGCTGGTCCAGCTTCGCCGCCTGTCGGCGCTCGGCAGTCTCAAGGACAAACGCGTCACCGACCTGTCGCTCGACCAGTTTTTCCGCAAGGTCCGCGCGCTCAAGGATCCCGAGATACTGACGGTGTCGACCAGCTCCGCCGCGCTCTGCGCGCTGCGCTAAATTCTCAATCGCCCGGAAAGCGCACGACGAGGTTCGGCGGCGGAAAGCTGTTCCGCACCGTTTCGGAGCGGTCGGCCGGCAGCCATGCTTCGCGACGGGAAAAGCTTTCGATCGTGGCATATTGCCCCAGCCGCGTAAGCGAGGTGACGACATAGGGCTGGCCCTCGGCGCCGAGGATCGACGCGCGGTCGGCGAGGTGGAAATGGAGGTGCGGCGCGCTCGCCTGCCCGGTGAAGCCGAGGAAGCCGACGACCTGCCCCGCCTTGACGCGGTCGCCGACCGCGACCGGCGCGCCCTGTTTCATATGCTCATAGGTCGCGATGCGGCCGCCGCCGATGTCGAGCATCACGAAATTGCCGCTGGCGTCGGCAATCCCGGGCCTCGGCCTGCCCGATACGGTGGCCGGGTCGGGGACATCGTCGCGCACCGCGACGACCGTACCGTCTGCGACCGCGAGCACCTCGGCGCCGAAGCCATGGTGATTCGCCGGGATATTGGCATCGCCCGACGACAATTTTCCTTTCGTGTCGACCTTCATATAGTCGATCGCGAAACGGCCGGGCAGGGTGGCCGATCCTTCGGTGGCATAGAAGACGCGGCGATGCCCGCGCTCCATGCCGGGATCATACACCGCGACCCACGGGCCGCCGCGCAGCGGCGGCGACAGGCGGGGCAGAGCAGCGGCCTCCGGCGTTGCCGTGCCGCCCGAAATTGTGAAATCACCCTCATTGGTGTCGATCTTGCTCAGCGTCAGGCTGTGCGAGATCGATCCGCGGAGATAGGCGGCGGGGACGGGCGCGCCGATATAGACGACAGCGCGGCGACCGATGGGAATGATCCGCGAATTGGCTTCGGGCGGCCCGACGAGATCGATCGCCGTGGGCAGTTCGTCCCGGCTATAGGTCTTGATCGGCGTGTCGCCTGCCTTGATCGCGAGCGCGTTCAGCTCGAGCGGATGGCTGGAAAAATTGGTGAGGTGGAGTTCATAGACGAGCTGGTCGGCGTCGCCGATCCGAACGATTTTGGGCGCCTCGACGATTTGTACATCGATCGACTGGTTCACTTGTGCCGTCGCGGCGACCGGACCGGCGAGCGTCAACCATGTCAAAACAAGAAGCTTTATCCGCATCTTCGCGTCCCTCATCCCGATCCCTCGACCGTGCCCGATTATCAACTCGGGCCCGGGGCGTCATCCGAAAGACGGACCGGCTCGCCGCAAGCCTTTGCCGGGCACAAGAATATCTGGGGCTACCCGGGGGTAGAATTGGCGCCAAACTTGTGCTTAGGCGGCGCCGATCCTCTCCCTTCACAGAGTCGAAAGGCCCGGCAGACCTCATGAACATCCACGAATATCAGGCAAAAGAACTGCTCGCGAAATTTGGCGTTGCCGTCCCCAAGGGCATTGCCGCGATGACCGTCGAGGAAGCCGTCGCCGCGGCGAAGCAGCTCCCCGGGCCGCTCTATGTCGTGAAATCGCAGATCCACGCGGGTGGCCGCGGCAAGGGCAAGTTCAAGGAACTCGGCCCCGACGCAAAGGGCGGCGTCCGCCTCGCCAAGACGATCGAGGAAGTCGAAGCGCACGCCAAGGACATGCTCGGCAACACGCTGGTGACGATCCAGACCGGCGAAGCCGGCAAGCAGGTCAACCGCCTGTACATCACCGACGGCGCCGACATTAAGCAGGAGTTCTACCTCGCTTTGCTCGTCGACCGCGCCACCAGCCGCATCGCGGTTGTCGCCTCGACCGAGGGCGGCATGGACATCGAAACCGTCGCGCACGACACGCCCGAAAAGATCCACACGATCACGATCGATCCCGCCACGGGAATCCAGCCGCACCATGGCCGCAGCGTCGCCGCGGCGCTCGGCCTGTCGGGCGATCTCGCCAAGCAGGCGGCCAAGGTGCTTGGTGGCCTCTATGCCGCCTTCCTCGGCACCGATGCCGAGCAGATCGAAATCAACCCGCTGGCTGTCTGCGAAGGCGCGAACGGCGACGAATTGCTCGTCCTCGACGCCAAGGTGGCGTTCGACGGCAATGCGATGTTCCGCCACAAGGATCTCGCCGAGCTGCGCGACCTGACCGAGGAAGATCCGGCCGAGGTCGAAGCGTCGGAATATGACCTCGCCTACATCAAGCTCGACGGCAACATCGGCTGCATGGTCAATGGCGCGGGTCTCGCGATGTCGACGATGGACATTATCAAGCTCAACGGCGAATTCCCGGCGAACTTCCTCGACGTCGGCGGCGGCGCGAGCAAGGAAAAGGTCACCGCGGCGTTCAAGATCATCCTCAAGGATCCCGCCGTAAAGGGCATCCTCGTCAACATCTTCGGCGGCATCATGAAGTGCGACATCATCGCCGAGGGCATCGTCGCCGCGGCGAAGGAAGTGAACCTCTCGGTTCCGCTCGTCGTCCGTCTCGAAGGCACCAATGTCCAGCAGGGTAAGGATATCCTCGCCAATTCGGGCCTGCCGATCGTTGCGGCCAATGATCTGGGCGATGCGGCGAAGAAAATCGTCGCAGAAGTCCGCGCGGCCTGACGCCTCGACCACCCCTCCCCACCGTGAGGGGGAGGGGTGAGGTTGACGTTTACGTAAACCGCAATTATGGCGCAGTGCACAATTTGTTGAGAGGAGCTTTGCAAGCCATGAAAATCCTCGTCCCCGTCAAGCGGGTGCTCGATTATAACGTCAAGCCGCGGGTCAAGTCCGACGGCACCGGCGTTGACCTCGCCAATGTCAAAATGTCGATGAACCCGTTCGACGAGATCGGTGTCGAAGAAGCGATTCGCCTGAAGGAAAAGGGCGTCGCGACCGAGATCATCGCGGTTTCCGTCGGCCCGGCGAAGGCGCTGGAAACGCTGCGCACCGCGCTCGCGATGGGCGCCGACCGCGCGATCCTCGTCCAGACCGACGATGCCGTCGAGCCGCTCGCGCTCGCAAAAATCTTCAAGGCGATCGCCGACGCCGAACAGCCGGGTCTCGTGATCCTCGGCAAGCAGGCGATCGACGACGACAACAACCAGACCGGCCAGATGCTCGCTGCGCTCACCGGCTGGGCGCAGGGCACCTTCGCCAGCGCGGTCAATGTCGAGGGCGATAGCGTCAATGTGACGCGCGAAGTCGACGGCGGCCTCGAAACGGTGAAGCTCAAGCTTCCCGCGATCGTCACCACCGACCTTCGTCTGAACGAGCCGCGCTACGCGTCGCTGCCGAACATCATGAAGGCGAAGTCGAAGCCGCTCGATACCAAGTCGCCCGCCGATTACGGCGTCGACACGGCGCCGCGCGTCAAGACGCTCAAGGTTTCGGAACCGCCCGTCCGCTCGGCCGGCGTCAAGGTCGCCGATGTCGATGAACTGGTTGCCAAGCTTAAAGCGCTGGGAGTGCATTCATGAAAACGCTCGTTTGGGTCGAACATGACGGCAGCGCCGTCAAGGACGCCACGCTCGCCGCGGTGACTGCCGCCGCGAAGCTTGGTGAAGTCCATCTCCTCGTCGCCGGTTCGGGCGTCGATGGCGTCGCCAAGGAAGCCGCGCAGATCGCCGGCGTCCAAAAGGTCCACGTCGCCGACAACGCCGCTTTCGGTCATAACCTGCCCGAAAATGTCGCGCCGCTCGTCGCCGACCTCATGGGGTCGCACGATGCCTTCGTCGCGCCCGCGACGACCACCGGCAAGAATATCGCGCCGCGCGTCGCCGCGCTGCTCGACGTGATGCAGATTTCGGAAATCCTGTCGGTCGAAGGTCCGAAGACCTTCACCCGCCCGATTTACGCCGGCAACGCGATCGCGACCGTCGAATCGTCGGACGCGAAGCTCGTTCTCACCGTTCGCGGCACTGCCTTTGAAAAGGCCGCGACCTCGGGCGGTTCGGGCACGGTCGAAGCCGTCTCGGCCGGCGGCGACACCGGCATCTCGAGCTTCGTCGGCGCCGAAATCGCCAAGTCGGAGCGCCCCGAGCTGACCTCGGCCAAGATCATCGTGTCGGGCGGCCGTGCGCTCGGTTCGAGCGAGAAATATGAAGAAGTCATCGTCCCGCTCGCCGACAAACTCGGCGCCGCGCTCGGTGCTTCGCGCGCTGCGGTCGATGCGGGCTATGTCCCCAACGATTATCAGGTCGGCCAGACCGGCAAGATCGTCGCACCGCAAGTCTATTTCGCGATCGGCATCTCGGGCGCGATCCAGCATCTCGCCGGCATGAAGGATTCGAAGACGATCGTCGCGATCAACAAGGACGAAGACGCCCCGATCTTCCAGGTCGCCGACTTCGGCCTCGTCGCCGATCTCTTCAACGCCGTTCCCGAGTTGACCGGCAAGATCTGATCCGCCGTGGCTGGCGATCACCCCGGCGTGCCCGGACTGGGCGACGCGCCGTTCAACGCCGGCGGGCGCCGCGCCACGCGTTCGGCGCCGCGCCCGGATGACGAAAACAGCGAAGCGATCGGGGGCGAAGAGGCTCTCGATCGCTCGTTGATATTGGCGAGCGTCGCGCGCGATGCGCGGCTCGACAAGAAATTCCTGCTGCTGATCATCCTTTCCGCGGCGATCGCGACGCTGGGCCTGTTGCAAAGCTCGACCGCGGTCGTGATCGGCGCGATGCTGGTATCGCCTTTGATGGGGCCGATCATGGGGATCGGCTTTGGTCTGGCGACCATCGAAAGCAATCTGATCCGCCGTTCGCTGGTGACGCTTGCCGCCGGGATGGCGGTCGCGATCCTCGTCGCGATGCTGATCATCTGGTTGTCGCCGATCAAGGATGTCACCCCCGAACTCCGCGCGCGAACCCAGCCGACCCTCCTCGACCTCGGCGTCGCGGTGGTCGGCGGCATCGCGGGCGTTTATGCGATCATGCGCAAGCTGTCGGGCGTCATGGTCGGCGTCGCGATCGCGACGGCGCTGGTGCCGCCGCTGTCGACGGTCGGCTTCGGGCTGGTGACAGGGCGGATGGATTTCGCGCTCGGCGCGGCGCTCCTGTTCCTGACCAACACGCTTGCTATTGCCTTTGCGGCGACGATCGTCGCGCGGCTCAATCATTTCGGGCCATCGCTCACGCGCCAGCATACGGCGGTGCAGGCCGTCGGCATCGTTGCGGCGCTCGGCATATTGTCGATCCCGCTTGCGCTGTCGCTCAACAATATCGTCCGCGAAATCGGCGCGCGCACGACCGTACAGACCGAACTCAATCGCCTGCTCGGCAAGGACGACCGCGTCGACAGCCTGAACGTCCGGGTCGAAAATGACGAAATTGCAGTCGATGGCGTCGTGCTCGTCGGTCAATATGCCGCGCAGCTGAACGCCAATCTGGCGCGGGCCGTGCGGGCCAAGGTGCAACGCGACGTGCGCGTCAGCATCGCCCAGTTGCGCCAGCAGACCAACGCCGCGGTGGAGTTCGAGGAACGGCTGAACCAGCGTATCGCGACGCTCGAGCAACGCGAAGACGACAGCCGCGAAATCCTCGCCGGCCTGACCGTCGGCGAGCTTGTCGCGCGCGAACGCGTGCTGATCGACGCGCAGGCGCGGCGCGTCGTCGTTCAGCGCGACCGCGAGGCCGAGGGCGAGCAGGTCGCCGCCGCGGTCGACCGCATCATCGCGGCGGTGCAGGCGGGCTATCCGGAATGGCTGATCCAGAACGGCAGCCTCACGGCAGTAGAGACGCCCGTGGCGGAAGCCGCCGCGACCGAATAGGCTTGCGCAGACCTATTCGGGTTGACCTGTCGCGCCCGATCCCATGTGATGCGCGCCGGAACCCGGCGGACGGCGGGCAGGGGAGAGGCGATATGCGCGGCAAGCGACTGGCGTTGGCGATGATGATGGCGAGTGCGGGTCTGGCGGCGAGCACTCCGCCGCTCCATGCACAGGCGGCGCCGCGCGAAGTGGTGACGATCGACAAGGCGCGGATCGATGCGGCGCTGAAGGCGATGATCGCCGACGGCCGCGCCGCCGGAACCTCGGCGCTGATCTGGCAGGATGGGCGCGAGGTTTATTTCGGCAGCGCCGGCATGGCCGACCGCGAAGCGAAGCGCCCGATGCGCCGCGACACCATCGCGCAAATCTATTCGATGACCAAGCCGGTTACCGGCGTCGCGCTGATGCAATTGTGGGAAGCGGGCAAGTTCCATCTCGACGATCCGCTCGCCAAATATCTTCCCGAATATGCGAATATGCGCGTCTATGCGGGCAAGGATGCCGCGGGTCAGCCGCGCTATGTCGCCGCCGATCGGCCGATCACTGTCCGCGACATCCTGCGCCACACCGCGGGTTTCGCTTATGGCGCCGGGCCGACGCCCGCACATGACGCCTATGTCGCGGCCGAACCGCTCGCACTGACAATCCCCCTTGCCGAGGCGAGCAAGCGTCTCGCGGGCGTGCCTTTGCTGTACCAGCCGGGTACTCAGTGGGAATATAGCATCGCGGTCGATGTGCAGGCGGCGCTCGTCGAGAAGCTCTCGGGCCAGCGCTTCGCCGCCTATGTCCGCGCGCATATCTTCGAACCGCTGGGGATGCGGGAGACCGCGTGGCGCCAGCCCGATGGACGGCTGCCGCGCTTTGCCGCAATGAATGTGAAGAAGGACGGCAAGCTGGTCCAGCAAGCTGCGGCCGAGGCGCAGGTGCTGAATTTCAGGGACCATGCGCTGACCCCCGGCGGCTTCGGCCTCGCCTCGACGCTCGACGATTATCAACGCTTCGCGCGCATGCTGCTGAACGAGGGGGAACTCGACGGCGCGCGCATCCTCAAACCCTCGACCGTGAAGCTGATGGCGACCGACCAGCTCGACCCGGCGATCACCGAACGCGCGTGGCTCCCCGGCAAGGGCCATGTCGGTTTTGGCTTCGACTTCGCAATGCGCAACGGCCAGCCACTGACTGCCGAAGAAAGCCGCGGCGCGACGGGCGAATATTTCTGGGACGGCATGGCATCGACCCTCTTCTGGGTCGATCCGGCGAACAGGCTGACCGCGGTCTTCTTCGTCCAGACCATCCCCTATGACGGCACGCTCCACCGCGATTTCCGCGCCGCGGTCTATGGGCCGGACTATCGGGGCCCCGCGGGCGACTAGCGCTGTCATCCTTTTGTCATCGCGATGCCCTTGAGCGGCGCGAGGAGTTTTCTTCGATGTCTCAACCCGACAAACGCACCCTGCTCGCCGAAGGCCTTGCGGCCGGCGATGACGATAGCGCGCTGCACGCGCGCCTTGCCGCCGCGGGCGTGTCGGCGGCGGCGGCGAAATATGAGGTCGACCGGCTGGCGAAGGATCCGATGGCCGCGATGCTGCGGCGCCAGGCGGCGCGGATGGCGAAGCAGGGCTGGCTGCTCGCCAATCAGGAGCGGCTGGCGCGTGAGGCTAAAGGCGGCTTCGCGCTCGACACGCTGGCTGCGCCCGATGCCGGGCATTTCTATCGCCACTATTATGAGGTCAACCGGCCCGCGAAGCTGACGGGTATCGTCGATCATTGGCCGGCGCTGACGCGCTGGTCGCTCGACCATTTCGCCGCGGCCGGGGGCGATGCCGTCGTCGAGGCGCAGGTCGAGCGCGAGCGCGACCCCGACTATGAACTGGCGAAGGACGATCATCGCCGCCTCGTCCGTTTCGGCGAACTGATCGACTGGCTCCGCAAGGACGAGGCGAGCAATGACGTCTATCTCACCGCCTACAACAGCGGCACCAACGCCGCCGCGCTCGCTCCCTTGTGGGACGATCTGGCGCCGATCGCGCTGCTCGACGATACGCGCCCGCGCGATGGTTTCTTCTGGCTCGGGCCCAGGGGCACGCTCACCCCCTGGCATCACGACCTCACCAACAATCTGCTCGTGCAGGTGATCGGGCGCAAGCATGTGCGGATGGCGCCGCCATGGGCGTTCGCGCGGATGCGCAACAGCCGCCACTGCTTCTCCGACTGGGGCAATGAGGCGCTGCCCGCCGGCCATGGCGATTCGGCCGTACCACCGGTGCTCGATACAGTCATCGGCCCGGGCGAGGCCATCTTCCTGCCCGTCGGCTGGTGGCATCAGATCGAAGCGCTCGATCTCTCCGCCAGCATGAGTTTTACGAGCTTTCGCCGGCCCAATGTCCATGTTGAAGACTATGTGTCGTGGGGCGCCTTGTAACATTCCTGTGAATTTGGAACTCCTTGAGGCAGCATTTTTTCTTTCTTGATCGCCGGCTATCCTGACGCGATTGTCGGCTTGCGCTCGCTCCGCTTAGTCCGCACCATCGCGGCATGACCTCGCTTCCTGACTTTCTCCCAGCGTTGATGACCCGCGTTGCGGGTGCTGGCGTTTTGTCGGGCCTGACGCGTTTGTCGGGCGGCGCGAACATGGAGAGCTTTGCGTTCGATTGGGCGAGGGAGGCCTATGTCCTGCGCCGCGCGCCGTCGGCGGATTATATGGCGGACCGTCCGTTCGGGCATGTCGACGAGGCGGCGCTGGTGATGGCGGCACATGATGCGGGGGTGAAGGCGCCCGAGGTTGTGGGCGTGCTTACGGACGCCGACGGCCTAGGCACGGGCTATGTGATGCGGCGGGTGCTGGCGGAGGTGTCGCCGGCGAAGATATTGGCGGGTCCGCCGCCGTCGCTGCTGGAGGATCTCGGCCGCGAGCTGGCGCGCATCCACAGCATCCCGCTGGACCGCGTGCCCGCTGCGATCCCGCTGATGGACACGGCGACGGCGCTGGCGGAGCTGCGCGCGCGCTTCCTGTCGTACGGCGGCGACCGCCCGGTGATCGCGTTGGCGATCAGATGGTGCGAGGAGCATCTGCCCGCGCCCGCCGATCCGGTGCTCGTCCATGGTGATTATCGCATGGGCAATGTCATGGTCGATGCGGACGGGCTGGCGGCGGTGCTCGACTGGGAGCTGGCGCACCGCGGCGATGCGCATGAGGACCTCGCGTTCGGCTGCATGACGGTGTGGCGCTTCGGCGCGCTCGATAAACCGGCGTTCGGGGTCGGCAGCCTCGAGGAGTATTTTGCGGCCTATGAGGCGGCGGGCGGGGTGACGGTCGACAGGGGCCGCTTCCGCTTCTGGCTGATCTATCGCACCTTGTGGTGGGCGCTCGGCTGCCTGCAGATGGGGCAGATGTGGCGGAGCGGCGCCGACCGGACGGTCGAGCGCGTCGTCATCGGCCGGCGCACGGCGGAGCAGGAGCTCGATCTGGTGTGCCTGCTCGAAGACGAGGCGCCCGAGGCCGAGCGGGCGCGGGACTTGCCACCGTCGAAGCCGGTCGTACCGGAACCCGCTGGCGAGCCAACGAACCGCGAGATCGTGCAGGCGGTGCGCGACTGGATCGAAGGATCGATCAAGCCGCAGGCTGAGGGGCACGCCAAGTTCGAGGCGGTGGTCGCGATGAACGCGCTCGGCATCGTGCTGCGCGACCTCGATGCCGGGGTGCGCGCCGAGGATGCCGAGCTTGCTGCCGCGCTGCTGTCGGGAACCACGACGCTCGCCGAGCCGGGCCTGCTCGCGAAGCTGCGCCGCGCCGTGCTCGACAAATGCGCGATCGACAGCCCCAAATATGCCGCGCTCGCTGCGGCGCGCGCCG